>CATLCE010000018.1:0-37274 GCA_949888035.1 Lactobacillus johnsonii
GCTCAGTGGGAATTAGTTTATTAATCTTTTCTTCATCCCCAAATAAAACAAATTTTGTATCTTTTAATTTTGGCTTTGCTTTTAATACGGCATCAACAATAGCCTTAGGAGCATTTTCTCCTCCCATAGCATCAATTGCAATTGTTTTCATATTCACTCCGGTTATTTCTAATTATTATTCAAATCTTTCTTATATTTTAGCACTTCTTGTAAAAATTTATTTTTTGGATTAACCAAAGCTGGGTCAAACTTAATTAGGTTACGCGCCTCTTTTTGAGCAGTCACTAAAGCATTATAGTCATTTACTACATCGCCAACTTGAAACTGCGGCAAACCAGACTGAGCCTTTCCAAAAACATCTCCTTCACCCCGTAGTTTTAAATCTTCTTCTGCTAATTTAAAACCGTTACTGGTAGAGGTAATAATGTTCATCCGTTTCTTACCAATTTCTGTTTTAGGATCACTCACAAAAACACAAAAACTTTGTGTTTGCCCCCGGCCAATTCTCCCTCGCAACTGATGCAATTGACTTAAGCCAAAGCGATCAGCATTAAAGACCACCATCATATTTGCATTCGGAACATCGACACCAACTTCAATTACACTTGTAGCAACTAAAATATTAATCTTGCCCGCAGCAAAGCTATCCATAATTTCATTTTTCTGATCGCCTTTCATTTGGCCGTGAAGCAAAACAACATTTTCGTCTTTAAAGTAATGAGCAATTTTTGCTTGTAAATCCTCAGCGTTTTTTAAGTCACTTTTTTCTGACTCACTGATTAAAGGAGTTACAACATAAATTTGAAAACCTTTATCGAGCTGTGAACGCATTAAATCAAGCACCTCTCTCAATTTGCTAGAGGTTGCCCATGACGAAACTACTGGCTTTCTCCCTTTTGGCAAGTGTCTAATTTCAGAAACAGCCATATCTCCGTATACGGTTAAGGCTAATGTACGAGGAATTGGGGTGGCTGTCATTGCCAGTATATCAGGTGCCTCACCTTTTTTAATTAAGGTGTTTCTTTGATTTACTCCAAATCTATGCTGCTCATCAATTATAGCGAGGCCTAGATCTTTAAAATGAACATCTTTTTGGATTAATGCATGAGTACCAATCACAACATTGATTGTTCCATCAGCTAATTCACGATAAATTTCTTTCTTTTCTAAATCCTTAGTGTCTCCCGTCAATAAGGCAACTCGAACACCTAAGGGCTTCAGCAATTCATCTATCTTAGCAAAATGCTGCTGAGCTAAAATTTCTGTTGGAACCATTAAAGCTGCCTGATAGCCTGCAGTAACAGCTGCATAAAGTGCAAAAACCGCTACTACGGTTTTACCGCTACCCACATCTCCCTGCAATAGTCTTCGCATTTGTCTTTTAGAATGAAGATCAGCAAAGATTTCATTCACCACTTTTTTTTGATCATCAGATAACTCAAATGGAATTTCTTCAATTAATTCTTTGACAGCAGCTAAATCATATTTCTTTTCTACTCCAGGTGCGTCTTCATTTCTTTGGGAAAGAAGTTGAGCAAGTTGCATTTGAAAAAGAAAAAATTCTCTAAAGATAGCACTTCGGCGTGCTATTTTTGCCTCATTTCCATTTTTTGGATGATGCATTTTTTCTACCAAAACGCGATCAGAAAGCAAGTGATATTTTTCTCTGATAGAAGCTGGGATTGTTTCTCCAACTTCATTTATAGCTTCCTCTAAAGCAAGATTAATTAACTTTTGCAGCTTATTTTGCTTCAAATGACGATTGACAGAATAAATAGGAGCAAAACCCGAATCTTTCTTTTCAGCTACTAATTTAAAGCCACTTAATGACTGCCGGGCCACTTGATACTTCCCATATACTGCAACTTCCTTACCTGATTCCACTTTATCCTTTAACCAGGGCTGATTAAAAAAATTGACCATGATAATGTCATGATCAATTTTCATTTTAAAGCTGAGCCTTGTTTTTCGATAACCAAATCGGCTAACAAATGGATCTGTTACCACCATTCCCTTTAATAAGACTTTCTGCCCATCTTCAATTTGATCAAGAGGAATTGTCTCTAAATCATCATATCTAAAAGGAAAATAAAATAGTAAATCATAAATTGTGTTAATGCCAAGACTGGCCAAAGCTGTAGCGGTCTTTGCCCCTACACCCTTTAACTCAGTTACTGGTTCAAATAACTTACTCTGCTTATTATTCATATTTTATTCCACGGATACCAAGAAGTAGTATACTGGCTGGCCACCATCATGAACTTCAAATTCTAAATCATCATGAGTAGCCTTAAGTTTTTTAACTACTTCGTCAGCTTCTGCTCTGGTAGCATCACTACCATACATAATAGTGATAATTTCACTATCTTCATCTAACATCTTTTCAATCATTGAAACTGTTGTATCAACCAAGTCTGGGTTATCCACCTTAATGGTTCCATCAACAATTCCAAGGTAGTCATCTTTTTTAACTTCAATATCATCAATCTTAGTGTCACGGATTGCTTTAGTGACTTCACCAGATTTAACTGTATCTAGATCTTCAGACATTGCTTCAACATTTTCCTCTACTGAAGCATCTGGATCAAAGGAAAGCATTGCAGTTAACCCTTGAGAAATTGTCTTTGTTGGCACAATTCCAACCGGAATTTCACTAACTTCAGCAGCTTGCTTAGCAGCCATGATAATATTACCGTTATTTGGTAAAATAATAGCTTTTTTAGCACCGGATTTAGTAATAGCGTCCATAATATCCTTAGTTGATGGATTCATAGTTTGTCCACCAGAAATAATTCTATTTACGCCTTCACTCTTAAACAATTCACGGATCCCATGACCTGAAGCAACTGCAATAACTGCAAAATCAACACTTTCTTCTTGTTCTTCGTTATTTTCTAAGATAGTTTCATGTTGAATCCGCATATTATCGATCTTAATTTTGCCTAGTTGTCCAAATTTTTGACCGTATGTAAAGACATCTCCTGGATGTTCTGTATGAACGTGAACTTTAGCCACTTCACCATCCGAAACAGCTAAAAGTGAATCACCTAAGTTAGATAGATGTTCTCTAAATTGTTCAAGATTGAATTCTTCTTTATTTGGAACATCAGCAGTTAGGTCAACCATAATTTCGGTACAGTAACCATTCTTAATATCACTAGTTGACAATTGAACTTGAGCAGATTCAGCTTGGTGGTGAGCTGCATTAATTAACTCATCCATTTCACCTTCATCTAGTTGGTAGTCATCATTACCCTTTTCGCCAAGAACTCCCTCTAAAAAGCCTTGGTAGATAAATACTAATCCCTGACCACCTGAGTCTACTACTCCAACTTGCTTTAAAACTGGTAATAAATCTGGCGTAGTCTTCAAAGCCTTTTTAGCTCCATCAACTACTGCTCTCATTACTTCGCTGACATCATCAGTTTCGTTTGCCTTGTTTTTACCTTCTTCAGCTGCAACACGAGCAACAGTTAAAATAGTTCCTTCAACAGGTTTCATAACTGCTTTATATGCAGTTGTAACACCATTTGCAAAAGCATTAGCTAAATCTTGAGCAGTTAGCGTATCCTTTCCTTCAGTAGCTTTATAAAACCCTCTAAATAGTTGAGAAGTTATAACTCCACTGTTACCGCGAGCTCCCATCAACATACCTTTTGAAAGACTTTCAGTTAGGTCGCCAACAGATTCACTAAGATTCTCATTAACAGCTTTTGCGCCGCTCTCAATGGTTAAATTCATATTAGTTCCAGTATCACCATCCGGTACTGGGAAAACATTTAATTTATTTACAAATTCAGCGTTCTTGCCCATGCGATGAGTTGCTGCACGAACCATATCTCTGAATTGATCACTATTAATTTCAGTTAAAACCACAATTAACTCCTCCAGAATGCATTAATCGTCTAAAATCTTTACGCCTTGAACAATAACGTTAACCGACTTAGTCTTAATGCCTAAAAGATTTTCAAGATTGTATTTTACACTATCTTGGACATTGTGACTTACTTCCGAAATTTTTAGACCATAACCCACAATAATATATACATCAACGACGATTTGATTATCATTAGTTTTAATTACAACACCGCGACGGTAATTTTCACGGTTTAAAATAGTGTAAGCTCCGTCACGTAAAGCGTTCTTTGAAGCCATTCCAACTACACCATAGTTCGAAGTAGCTGCTCCGCCTACGACAGTAGCAATTACACTATTTGAAATATCAATTAAGCCATATTTTGTTTTAATTTTAACAGCCATCGTATTCCTCCATTAACGAAGAACAATTTTTTCTCAATTTATTTTAACACAGCAGGCTTTTATATCAACAATGTTAGTTTCAAGAAAATAGAAAGACAATATTGCACAATTCTAAAAGCTGTGATAAATTAAATAAGTACTACAACAACATAAAGGAGGGTTTAGCACAAATGGCAAAAGACATTATTACTGGCCGCAAGACGGTCTTTGGTAACAAGCGTTCAAAGGCTTTGAACTCCGTGCGGCGTTCATGGAAGCCAAACCTTCAAAAAGTTCGCATCCTTGTTGACGGTAAGCCAAAGCGTGTTTGGGTATCCGCTCGCGCTTTGAAATCCGGTAAGGTTAAACGTGTCTAATTAAGAAGTAAAAATAAAAGGGATCAAGAAATATTTCTTGATCCCTTTTATTTTTTATCTCGACTATTGATTACGATTAATGTCCCAGACTCACACGAAATCTCTATTGCTTGCCTATTCAAATATTCATTTGATGAATAAACTGTCGGTACGGACAAATCAATAGGCTGTAAATTATATCTCGCATTTTTAATACTAAAATTTTTAGCTCCTGTTAAAGTTCCGATTCCTAAATATTTATAATCAGCTTCATAAGGAAGTATGTGCTTTCCTTTTCCAAAAAAGCGGATAATATTTTGCTTATCAATAAATTTAATTTTTTCTTTAAATCTATCAAATGGAGCTTTCAGCATAGCATACATATTAACAAAAAAATGATCCATTCTTCCTCCTGTTGCTCCATATACCGTTAAACTGTCAACTCGATAATCGATAAATGCGGCATAAAACAACATTTCAGAATCCGTAAAATCTTTGATTGGATTCGAATAACGCATATCCTTAACTTTACTTTCAACGATTTCTCTTTCATCAAAAGTCAATGAATCATAATCTCCTAAGGCAACGTCAGGTACTATCCCTAACTCTAATAAAAAAAGGCTGCCCCGATCACTAGCCATAATTAGGGCGCCTTTTTTACTTGCTTCTTTAATTTCAGTGGCTAAATTATGTGGCCATTCTTCTTTTGGACCACCTAATAATGCAATTGCTCTCATTTGTCTTCTTTTTTCAATTTCATAACTTGATCTTCAATACTTCCATTTTTAAAAATGTAAGAACCAGCTACAAAAATTGTGGCTCCTGCGTCTCTAGTAAGCTTTAAAGTCTTAGGCTCAATTCCACCATCAACTTCAATTGGAACACTTAAATTCTCAGCTTCAATCATATTCTTAAGTTCAACTAAACGTTCAACTGACTCTTCTTCAAACTTTTGCCCACCAAATCCAGGTTTCACTGTCATCAAAAGTACTTGATCTAATTCTTTAAAAAATGGTTGTAATTTTTGCACCGGTGTAGACGGATTAATGGCCATTCCACATCTAACATTATGATCTTTTAAATATTTTATCCAATATTCTGGATTATCCGTTGCTTCATAATGAAATTCTAAAAGATCACATCCAGCTTCTACAAAGAGAGGCAATGTTGTTTCTAAGTCATTACTCATTAAATGAATTTCAGCATCTGTTAACGGAAAAGAGCGCTTAAAGTCTTTTACCAATTCTGGTCCATATGACAAATTAGGTACAAAGTGTCCATCCATAATATCAATATGGAATCTATCTATGCCACTTTCAATAGCGGCTTTAATATCACGACTTAGATGCATATTATCTGCATTCAAAATTGATGGTGCTATCATAGTTTCACCTATTTCTTTAAATACTCTGGCATTCTATTGTCAGAAATTTCTTGTCTAATTTTTAAATAAGATTCATAACGACTGCGCGCTATTTTACCCTCTTCTACAAGTTTTTTAACCTCGCAACCAGGCTCTTTAATATGTTGACAACCTCTAAATTTGCAGTTTGCACTTGCTTCTTTTAAATCATAAAAGTAATTTCTTAGATCATCAACTTTGATCTTAAAGAGATCAATAGCTGAAAAACCAGGAGTATCAGCAATAAAGCCAGAGCCGTATTTAAATAGTGTTACTTGTCTTGTGGTATGTTTTCCACGATTTAAAGCAGTTGAAATTGCTCCTGTTGCCTGCTTTGCTTCACTCTCCAGCTTATTCAATAATGTTGACTTGCCAGCACCTGATTGCCCAGCTAAGGTCCAAATCTGATCTTTATCGATCATTTTTGGAAGCTCATTTTCCAGTTTTTCTGCATCTTCAAAAACAGGATACCCAATTCTTTGGTAGTATTCTAACTCAGTTTGAATATCTTTTAATCTTTCAGAAGAAGTAATATCCGATTTTGACAAATAAATGACTACGCCAACATTTTTCCAAGCAAAAAATGTTAAATATCTATCTAATAATTCAAGTGAAAAGTCGGGCTCAACAGCGGAAATTACTAACAATACTCTAGACACATTTGCCACCGCTGGCCGCCCTATTTCATTAATGCGTGGCAATATTTCAATTAAATAGTTCATTCCCTGATCATCTAGTTGAACTACTACTCTATCTCCTACCAGTGGCTTTTGTTTACGATCTCTAAAAACTCCTCGTGCTCTCGTTCTAACTACTTTATTATCAATTTCGACATCATAGTAGCCTGAGATAGCACTAATAATCGTTCCTTCTGCTTTTTTCATTATTTATTAACGTCCTCATCTAAAATCGTTTCACCATTTCGCAATATTTTTATATGCCCATTTTTTTTGCTTAACTTAAACGGAATGGTAAAAGTTTGTTCAGAAGTAATGTTCATGTCTTTGTAAATATTATTAATTGAATGTCCATCATCAGAAACATATACCTGAATATGATCTGGCGTTTTTTCTGATCCGCTTTGATCAGCACTTCCTGGATAATTAATAGTATAAGATTTTGTAACAGTAGTGGTAGTAGTTGAACTGCTTGAAGTATCAGTAGAATTGTTTTTCTTAGCTTTTGCTACTACTATCGTTAACGTATCCCCGGGATTCATATCAGTACCTGATTCTGGGGATTGACGTAAAACTGTCCCATCATTTTTACCATCTGAGTCTTCTTCTTCAACTTTAAGTGATAAATGATGTTCCCGTGCATAATCTCGGGCACCTTTCAATGAATATCCCACGATATCTCTTAATTTTATTGTATTTCGTCTAGATCGGGTACTACTCGCCGAACTAGGCCCCTTCGAAACCAACAAAGTTACTGTTGATTTATTAGGATTTACTTCCTGGCCTGGTTCAATATCTTGAGCATTAACCTGGTTTTTAGGGCTAGGAGAGTATTCTTCAGTTTTAGTAACAGTAAAGCCTAGTTTAACTAGCTGTTTCCGCGCAAGAGAATAAGACTCTCCAATTACATTTGGCATTTCAACAAGATGACTACCTCGAGATAAAACTAAGTTAACTTTTTCTCCATCTTTTATCTGAGATCCAATCGGAGGATCTGTTCTAATTACTTCTCCTTTTGGAACACTGTCAGAATATTCATAAGTAATCTTTCCAATTTTTAAATTAGATGATTGGAGAGACTTCTTGGCTTGGGTTTGACTCATCCTATTAAGATTAGGAATATCTACCATATCTTTTCTACCAAGAGCAAAGAATAGAATTACCATAATTACACAAAATGCAATTATAGCTCCTAGCCACCACCATGTATGACCCTTAAGATTTTTAAACAGACTCTTTTTTTCTTCTTTAGGTTCTTCCTTTGCTTGCACTTCATGATCTTTATTATGAACGCTTCCTTCAAGAGGGGGAACAACAATAGTTTCATCAGTAGACGGATCATGCTCGGGCTTAAAAATCGGCTCATCCTTACGTTTTGGATCAAGACACGTATCCAAGTCCGCTTTCATTTCTAAAGCGGATTTATACCGATCTCGTGGATCTTTTGCTGTAGCTTTAAAAACAACATTTTCTAAAGCTTGGGGAACGTTAGGATTTTTATCCCTTAAAGATGGTGTTTTTTCTTGGAAATGCTTTAGAGCAACTGCAACAGCATTTTCTCCAGTAAAAGGAACTGTACCAGTCAATAATTTGTAAAGAATTATTCCTAAAGAATAGATATCCGATTGTTTTGTTGCCATACTGCCTCGGGCTTGTTCAGGTGACATATAATGCACTGATCCCATTGCAGTATTGGTTTGCGTCATCGTACTTTGATTTAAAGCAATTGCAATACCAAAATCCACAATTTTAATATTGCCTTTTTTATCCATTAAAATGTTTTGTGGTTTTAAGTCGCGATGGATCACATTGTGCTTATGCGCCAATGCAACGGCACTTAAAATTTGATCCATGATATCAATTACTTTAGGCAAAGGAATTGGATTATTATGTTGGATATATTCTTCCAAATCAGATCCATCCACATAATCCATTACTAAATAATGACAATTTCCGTCTGTTCCTACATCAAGAATCGAAACAATATGTGGATGACTTAATTCACTAGTAGAAAGTGCCTCTCTTTGGAAACGTTGAATAGTTTGAGGATCCTTTTGCAAATCTAGTCGCAAAACTTTAACTGCAACTTTTCTTTGCAGAATAATATCTTCAGCTAAATAAACATTAGCCATCCCGCCTTCGCCTAAAACAGAGATAATCTTATAGCGACCACCAAGCAAATGGCCTTTCTCCATTGCTATTTGTCACCATCCTTTTCTACATAGGCAAGCAAGCAAACAGTAATATTATCTCCACCACCTAAACGATTAGCTTCATTAATAAGTTTATTACAACGCTCTTTTAAACTTAAATTTTTAGTGGCAAGGATTTGTTGAATTTGAGGATCAGTTAACGAATTTGTTAATCCATCCGTACAAAGCAAAAAAATATCACCAGCATGTACTTCAAGAATATCAAATTCTGGATTTACAGTACTTGAGACTCCTAAAGTTTCAGTAATAATATTTTTTTGAGGATGATTTCGAGCTTGTTGCTCGGTAATTTGGCCCATTTTAACTAATTCATGGACTAAAGAATGGTCTTCAGTAATTTGCTTAAATTCATTACCTCCATAGAGATAACAACGTGAGTCACCTAGATGGGCAATTAAGATCTTTTCCGTAAAGGCAATTGCTAAAACTATTGTGGTGCCCATTCCATTTAGATCAGAAAAACGATCGGCTGTATTCAAAATAGTTTCATTTTCTAATCTTAATTGTACAGTTAACCATTTTTGAGCTAAGTCAGGATCAGTAAAATCTGTTTTTTCAAAATTATGACCTAAATGACTAACTGCCATCGTTGAGGCAACATCTCCTCCTTGATGACCACCCATACCGTCACAAACGATCCCCATAATAATATTATTTTGATTTTTAAATACCTTTACAAAGTCCTGATTAGTTTCTCGGACTCTACCAATACTTGAAGCAAATGCTGTTTTAATCAAAATTATTTACCCTCGTTTTTTTAATTTTGCAATAAAAAATCCGTCACTGCCGTCACTACTTGGAAAAATACGTACCATTTCTTGCTTAGGAAGCTTTCCTACTTGAACTGGTATCAACTCAAAATCGGGATGCAATTTTAGAAATTGCTTAACTACTCCTTCATCCTCTTCATAGCTGATGGTACAAGTTGAATAAACCAATTCTCCTCCATTAGCTAAAAGTCCACTCACACTTTCCAAAATAGCTAACTGAATTTTTGCTAAATTTTTAATATCATTTAGTGATTTTTCATATCTAATCTCTGGCTTTCGTCTAATCAACCCTAAGCCCGAGCAAGGCGCATCTACTAAAATTTTATCAAATTGTCCTTGATTAAAATATTCTTTCGCCTTTCGTGCATCTAAAGACTTCGTCTTTACTTTATCACTAACATGAAGACGTTCGGCCGCATTTCTTACAAGCCTTAGTTTATTCTCATGAATATCTAAAGCAATTACCCTACCTGTTGTCAAGTTTTCAGCGATTTGAACCGTCTTACCACCAGGGGCACTACATGCATCTAATACCTGTTCACTCCCCTTAAAGTCAAACGCATCCACAGCAAGTGAAGCAGCAGCATCCTGAATAGTAATTTTTCCATTTTTAAACAGAGCGGTTTGCGCTACTCCACCTTTATTCAAATTTAAATTATGCGGAGTTAGACTAGATTCTTCAAAACTAAAAGTATCTTTTTTTAATTCTTCCTTGATTTCTCCAAAGTCTGACTCTTTTGTAGTAATTCTAATTGAGTTAGCAGCAGGCTGATTACTTCGTACTAAAATTTCTTTTGTTTTATTTTCACCAAAATGATCTAATAAATATTCTACTAACCATTTAGGAAAACTCTCTTTAATACTTAAATATTCAACTAAATCATTAGTTGGTGGCAAAATTTTACCTTGACGCTCTAAAGCACGCAAAATTCCGTTAACCAGCTTATAACTGCCACTATTTCTCTTACTATATTTTTTAGCAAGCTTGTTTGCCTCATCAAAAATCGCGTTTGCTGGTACTTTTTCTAAGAAAAAGTACTGGTAGGCAGACATTAAAAGAAGCGGCTTTAAAAAACTATCGCGTAGTTTTGTTTTAATTAATGGCTTTAATTGATACTCTAAAAATATTTTATATTGAATTGTACCATATACAATTCTAGTAGCTAAGGCCTTATCAGCTGGCTTTAAATCATGTTTTATTAGTTCATTGTTTAAAGCAATATTAGAATAGCTTTTTTGATTAAAAACTTTAATCAAAGTCTCCAAAGCAACCGTTCTTGCATTACTCATCAACTATCTTATCTCCAATTGTAAAATGACTACCTTGACCATTGAGATAATCTTTAATATTCATTTTCTTCTTACCAGTTGGCTGAACTTCAAGTAACTCTAATTGACTGCCATCAGCCATACTAATTACGAATTTCTTTTTATTAGTAACTAAAGTTCCAACTGGAAAACTAGTCTTTTCAGTCAATAGCTTTGCTTTCCAAACTTTGAATCTCTTTCCACCAAGCATAAAGTAAGCACCTGGATCAGGATTAAGGGCACGAATTAGATTATTAGCTTCTTTAGCAGTCATTGATAGGTTGATCTTTTCTTGGTCTTTAGAGATGTTAGGTGAAAAGACAACCTTATCCTCATCCTGAGCAGTCCGAGTAACTGTCCCGTCGATAAACTTAGGTAAAGTTTCTAAGAGAAGATCTCTTCCCAAAATACTTAACTTATCAAATAAAGTACCACTTGTATCTTCATCTGTAATTGGCAAAGCTTTTTGGGCAAAAATATCTCCTGCATCCATCTTTTTCACCATCTCCATAATGGTGACACCAGTCTCTTTATCCCCATTCAAAACGGAATATTGAATTGGTGCACCACCACGATATTTAGGGAGAAGAGAACCATGAACATTAACTGGAGCCACTTTAGCTGACTTCAAAAACTTCGTTGGCAAAAATTGCCCATAAGCAGCGGTAATAATAAAATCTGGTTCAATCTTCATTAATTCTGCAAGTTCTTCTGATCCTGACAATTTAGCAGGTTGATAAACTGGAAGATTATGTTTCAAAGCTGTTTCCTTAACAGCAGATTGATGGACTACTTGTTTACGCCCAACGCGCTTGTCAGGCTGAGTAACAACCGCTTTAATTTCATATCCTTGTTCAATTAATCCTTGCAGAACGACACTACCAAAATTTGGAGTTCCTAAAAAAATAACTGATGACATAAATTCAACTTCTTTCTAAATTTACATTATTCTTTCTGGTTCATTATCAATATATATATTTAAACCACGTTTTTGTGCTAATTGTGCATCATCTTGAATTTGATGAAGCAAATCATGCAACTTAGGCTCATATTTATATTTTACCAAGATTTGGTAATAATATTGATTTTTAATTTTAGCTACACTACTTGGCGTCGGACCTAAAATAATAGTCGGAGCATGTAACTCCCGCATTAACTTTCTTTTTA
Source organism: Lactobacillus johnsonii (assembly GCA_949888035.1). Taxonomy (GTDB): domain Bacteria; phylum Bacillota; class Bacilli; order Lactobacillales; family Lactobacillaceae; genus Lactobacillus; species Lactobacillus johnsonii_B. The sequence continues at coordinate 12,133 of CATLCE010000018.1, forward strand.
TTACGAATGCCTCTTTAGCAGCTGACTGTTCATTTTTTGATGTAATAGTAATTAAGGTAGTATAAAAAAATGGCGGATAGTTTCCTTGAAATCTAACCTGCATTTCTTTTTGGTAAAATCCCTCGTAATCTTGGCTTTGGGCTAGTTTTATTGCATAATTTTCCGGATTATAAGTTTGAATCATAACTCTACCAGTTTTTTCAGCTCTTCCGGCCCTTCCAGCTACCTGGGTTAGTAAATCAAATGTTTTTTCTGAAGAATTAAAATCTGGAAGAGATAATGCTGTGTCAGCATTAATTACTCCCACTAAAGTAACATTTGGAAAATCTAGTCCTTTAGCAATCATTTGTGTTCCTAAGAGAATATCGGCTTGATGATTACCAAAACTATCAAGAATTTTCTTATAACTTCCTTTACGTCTAGTAGTATCAACGTCCATTCTTAAGATCTTAGCGTCAGGAAGTAAAGTTTCCAGTTCTTCTTGAACTTTTTGCGTCCCCGTACCTAAAAATCTTATTTTTTCACTCTGACAATTTGGACATTTTCTTGGAATTGGCTCCTTATGGCCGCAATAATGACATTGCATCTGTCCAGTATCTTTATGTAAAGTTAACGAGATATCACAATTTGGACATTTTAAAACAAAGCCACAATTGCGACAAAGCATAAAACTAGCAAAACCACGACGATTAAGAAGTAAAATAACTTGTTCTTTTTTAGCTATTTTTTCTTTAATTGCATCTACTAAGGGAATTGATAGATCAAACTGTCCACCAGCAAATTCAACAGTTTTTAGGTCTATTAGATCCACTTTAGGTAGCGACTTTTGATTAGCACGTTTAGTCAGACGCAATAATTTATATCTTCCTTTTTGAGCCCGCGCCCGGCTTGCTAAAGAAGGCGTTGCACTTCCTAAAACAACTGGACAATTGTGAAATTTACTTCTCAATAGAGCTACATCCCGTGCATGGTAGCGAGGAGTATCGTTTTGCTTATAGGAAGATTCATGCTCCTCATCAATTACTATTAAACCAATATTTTTTAAAGGAGCAAAAATCGCGCTTCTAGCTCCTACTACCACTTGAGCTTCTCCACGCCTAATTCTTCGCCATTCATCATATTTTTCACCTTCAGATAAACCACTGTGTAAAACAGCAACATTATCTCCAAAACGCTCTTTCACTTGTTTAACCATTTGAGGAGTTAGAGAAATCTCCGGAACTAACATTAGAGCATTACGCTTCTGTTCAAGAGCTGTACTGATAGCGTGAAGGTACACCTCAGTTTTGCCGCTCCCAGTAATTCCCTCAAGAAGAAAAGTCTTAGCCTCTTTTTCTTTAATACTAGTCCCAATTGAATTTAAGGCGTCTAACTGTTCTGAATTTAATCTAACCGAATGCTTACTAGCATTAGATTCAAAATCTTTTAATGGATTTCGATAAATCTCCTGCTCTTTTTTTAACAGCCATCCCTTTTTTTCGGCTGCTCGTAATGTAGAACTTGAGATTCCTAATTCAGACTCAATAGTTGAACCCAATTTTGGATATTCGTTATATTTTTCAACGATATTATTAAGCAATGCTCGCTGTTTTTTTGCTGTTGTTCTTATTCCTCCTAAAATCTCCTGATATTCTGTTCTTGTTTTAGTCAAAAGATAGGCAGCCACCTGTTTCTTCTTAGCTTTATTTTCAACTAAGTATTCAATCTTAGCTTGATTATTTTTTATAAGCTTTTTAATTTTTACAATTGTCTCAAGATCAGAAACTTCATTTAAATCAAGCGGTTCACCTTTAAAAAGAGTATTTTCTTTAATTTTATCTGTAAGGGGAACTAGAATTTTCCGATAATTCGCCTTCATTACGCGTGGTAACATTGATTGAAGAATTGTAATTCGATATGAAAAAATTTTATCAGCTAAAGTTTTAGAAAGAGCAATTAATTCTGGCGTAAGTGGTGGCAATTCATCAATTACAACAAGTAAATCTTTTAATTTTCCTGTATAAGAAGTTGTTTCACTGATTCCGACTACAAATCCCTGCACTTTTCGTCGACCAAAAGGAACAACCACTCTTGATCCAACAGCTACATCAGTTAATTCCTTTGGAATATGATATTCAAACACTCGATCAGTTTGTTTGGCAGCTACATCTACAATAACTTGCGCAATCATTTATCTTATCACCTACTAAAAAACCTTCATTGATTAACAATGAAGGAAAAGATTCTAGCCAATATCTTCACGATGCTCAGGATCAATTGTAACTTTACCAGCAGCAATTTCTTCAAGTGCTTCGCCCACTGCTTTATCAGACTTATAGTGTTTTAAAGCTAATGGAGCACCTGCTTGAATCTCATGAGCTCTTTTGGCAGCTAACACTGAAAGAGAATAACGAGAATTTACTCGAGACAGCAATTTATCAATAGATGGGTATGTAATTTTCATCTGTTAATCCTCCTTAACCATATTTCTATAATCGTTAATTACTCGCGGTACACGCACGTGTTCAGCTTCAACAATAGACTTAATATGATCCACCGCATTAGCAACAGTATCGTTAACTACAGCATAATCATAATCTTCCATCATTAAAATCTCTTTACGTGCCTGTTTCATTCTCATGGCAATTACCTTGTCAGAATCAGTCCCGCGATTAACAATTCGATGTTTTAATTCATGCAAATCTGGTGGTGTCAAAAAGATAAAGACGCCATCTGGCATTAACTTGCGAACCTGTTTTGCTCCATTGACATCAATTTCAAGTAAAACATCTTTACCTTCATTGAGCATCTTTTGCACTGGTGCAAGTGGAGTACCATAATGGTTGCCTACATATTCATTATATTCCAAAAGCTCGTTACCTTTAATTGCTTCTTGGAAACGGTCCTCTGAAACAAAATAATAATCCTTCCCATTAACTTCGCCTGGACGAGGCTTACGAGTAGTCATTGAAACAGAATATTCAAATGAAAAAGCTTTTTGCTTCACCATTGCACTTTTAACGGTCCCCTTACCAACGCCAGAAGGACCAGATAAAACTAATAATAAACCTTGATGTGCCATTTTCGCTCCTAAAAATTATAGTAACAAGAATATATTGCACTAAAAAACGAGGAATTTCAAGAGTTTCGCAAAGAGATATAAATTCCACTTGCAATCAAAAACATTTGTTCGTATAATACATAGTGCAAACACAAGTTCGGGATGTATAGAGGAATGAGATATGAATTTATTAAAGTCGCTTAATAATTATAGTAAACAAATTTATAATTACTTCTTTAATTATAATATTAATAAGCTTACTACTTTTGCACAAGACCCAAGTAAAATTATTAGAATTTTAGAGCATGCACTTTTTCATAAAGAATATATATTACTGACCTATCAAAATGGATGCACTGAGATTGGTCAGCTAATTAAAAGAACTTCTGCTGGGCGTTTTGTATTAGATAGCTATGATAGCAACATAATTAGAATAGTCGATTTAAACGAGATCTTTAACGTCGAAACAGCATAAAAATAAAGGACTTTTCAGTACAAATGTAATTTTTACTTTAAACTGAGAAGTCCTTTTTATTTTATTCTTTAAAACTTTCCATTAAATCAGCTGCATTTCTCTTAGCAGCATCCGTTACATCAGAGCCTGCCATCATCTGAGCAATTGCAGTAATTGCTTCTTCTTGCGTAAGCGGACCGACTTGAGTATAAGTAGCTCCATCTTTAACTTGCTTTACAACTGAATAACGTTGATCTCCAGCAGCAGCCACCTGTGGGGAGTGAGTAATTGTAATAACTTGTTTTTCTTGACCGATTGCATGCATCTTTTTACCAATTGCTGCTGAAACTCTGCCTGAAACTCCAGTATCAATTTCATCAAAAATCATGGTTCCAACTGGTTCTACACGACTAAAGATTGCTTTTAATGCCAAAATTAAACGTGATTGTTCCCCGCCGGATACTATTTTTACTAACGGCATCAAAGCTTCCCCAGGATTAGGAGCAATCATAAAGATAACTTCATCAGTTCCAAGTTTTGTAAATGAATTAGTCTCATTAATTCTAATAGAAAAGCGTGCTTTTTCCATATACAGATCAGCTAATTCTTTTTTTATTTTTTCTTCAAGATCGCGAGCAATCTTTTCTCTCTGTTCATGTAAATTTTGGGCTTTTTGACTAAGGCTTTTTTCAATGATTGCGAGTTCTTTTTGGATTTTTTCCTCGTCTAAATCTCCAGTTTCAAACTTATTTAGTTCACTTTTAACCTTTTGTGCGAATTTAAAAACATCGTCTAAAGTTGGGCCGTATTTTTTCTTCAAAGTATTCAATGTATCTAATCGACTAGAAACATATTGATATCGCTCTTCGTCAAAGTCCATTTGATCCATTAAAGTAGATAGTTCACTACGAGCATCATTTAAAGAATAAATACCATCATTAAGGCTGGTAGCAAAATTTTCAAATTTTTTACCATAATTACTCAAATCTTCAGCAGCATTTTGTGCATCCCCAAGTAAAGTAGCTAGTCCATGTTCATCATCATCGTATAATTGCATAAAATAATTAGCTGTATCTGCAATTTTTTGATAATTATTGAGCTCATTAAATTCTTCTCCTAGCTTCTCATCTTCATTTGGATCGTTCAAATCAGCACTTTCTAGTTCATTATTTTGAAATTCCAAAATATCCTGTTTTTGAGCAATTTCTTGAGCATCTTCTCTTAACTTACGGAGTTGAGAAGTAAGATGACGCCATTTCTCAAAGTCAGCTTCATAGCTATGCAATTCTTTCTTAAATTCAGGCTCCGCATAATTATCAATCAAATCTATTTGTCGATCTTGATCCATCAAAATTTGTTGATCATTTTGACCATGAATATCAACTAAATTTCGTCCAATTTCACGTAAAACATTGATTGTAGTCAGCTGCCCATTAATTCTAACTACATTTCTTCCCTTATGTGTTAATTCTCGGCTAATTATTAGCTGATCATCTTCAAAAGGCAGACCATATTTTTCACATAAATCTTCAATAAGATCCTTTTGTTCGCTTAACACAAATAAACCAGTGATGACCGCCTTCTCTTCACCCGAGCGAATCATTTCACTTTGCGCACGACTTCCTAAGAGTAGAGAGACGGCATCAATAATAATTGATTTACCAGCACCAGTTTCTCCAATGAGAACAGTCATTTTTTCTTGAAAGCGAACTTTTAAAGTTTTAATGATTGCAAAATTTTTAATATCTAATTCAACTAACATTTTATCTCACCTAAAGGCCATTAACTGCACGTTGAACTACATCGGAAGGATTACCTTTCCATAAGTCTTGACCTGGATTTGCTATGTCTTTTCCTAAATGAATAAGAAATTCAATATTTCCTTTACCACCTTTAATTGGTGAATAGTCTACTCCCAAAATATTAAACCCTATTTTTTGAGCAACTTTCATGGTATGTTTAATAACATTTGCATGAACTTCATGATCATGAACAATCCCATGCTTACCTACATTCTCAGGACCTGCTTCAAATTGTGGCTTAATTAAACACACTGCATCGCATTTATCTTTTAAAATTTCATACATTGGCGGCATAATTAAATCTAATGAGATAAAGGAAACATCTGTCATTGCAAAATCAGGCAATCCATCAGTGAAGTCGACTGGCTTACTGTAGCGAAAATTCTGTTTTTCCATTACTACAACTTGAGGATTATCTCGTAACTTCCAAGCCAGTTGATTATATCCTACATCTAAGGCATAGACTAACTTAGCCCCATTTTGTAAGGCAACATCGGTAAAACCACCAGTGGATGCTCCAATATCAAGGCAAATTTTCCCTTTCAAATCAATATTAAATACTTGCAGGGCTTTTTCTAATTTGAATCCTCCACGGGAAACATATTTTTTACCATCATCTTTTATATGAAAAACTTCATCTTCAGGAAATTTTTCTCCACTTTTATCAATTCTTTGATGATTATGGTCATTAACTAATCCAGCCATAATAGCTCTTTGAGCTTGACTACGAGAATTAAAAAGACCTTGTTCAAACAACAATACATCTGCACGCTTTTTAGACATTTACTATAATACCTTCTGATACAAATTAAAAAATTCACCTAATAAAGGTTGTTCAAAAACTTCTATAGCTTTTCTTCCTGATTCAATCATTTCTACAAGTTGTTTACGACTATCTTCAATCCCAAGCAAAGTTAAAGTATTATTTTTACCTTCTGTTGCATCCTTATGAGTAGCTTTTCCCGCTTCAGTTGCTGTCTCCACTACATCTACCAAATCATCATAGATTTGATAAGATCTTCCAAAACGCTTGCTGAAGTTGTCTAATCTATTAAGCTCAGAATCAGTTGCACCAGCATAAATTGCAGCCATTTTAACACTTGCTTCAATTAGGCAGCCAGTTTTCAACCACTCCATCTGATCAATCATCTTAGCATTTTCTTTAGCTGAATCGTTATTAGTTGTATCAATATCAAGATATTGACCACCGACCATTCCATTTGGTCCTACAGCTTGAGAAATAACAATTGCTAACGCAGCTGAATTACTCCCCTCGGTGATCCATTGAATTCCCAACGGAAGCAACCCATCTCCAGCTAATATAGCTTCTGCTTCTCCCCATTTTTTATGAGAAGTAAGTTTTCCGCGACGATAATCATCATTATCCATCGCGGGTAAATCATCATGAATTAGAGAATAAGTATGAATTAATTCAATTCCACATGCAATTCTTAATTCTGGCTCTTCAATTTTATGATTTAGTGTCTCAAGAGTTGCTAAGAAAAGCAAAGGACGTAGTCGCTTACCTCCCGCCATTACTGAATAAGACATAATTTTACTAAAAGTTGGATTATCAATTTCAGTAACTAGATGTTCTTTTAAAAAATTGTCAATTTGAGGTGTATATTTTTCTTGAAAATCTTTTAACTTCATTTATTCTTCCTCAGGAGCAGACGCATTTTGGGGATCTAATGTCTTTTCGTTTCCATCTTTATCTACTAATTTGGCAACAGTTTGTTCAGCGTCATTTAGCTTTTTTTCTAATTCTCGGCTTAATTTAACTCCTGCTTGAAATTCACTTAAAGCATCTTCAAGAGGAACATTACCACTTTCAAGCTTATTAACTATTTCTTGTAATTCATTTAATTGTTCTTCAAAATTATTTTTCTTGATTGCCATTTTTTTCTCTCCGAATATTTTCTACATTTACTTGCACTTGACCATCTTTAAAATGTAACTTTAACTTCTCATCAATTTTTAGCTGGTCAACTGAAGTAACTGTATTTCCTTTTTGATCAGTTGTATAAACGTATCCTCGACTAATTGTTTTCAACGGACTAATATCATCTAATTGTTGCATAGCTCGATTTAATCTATTTCTTTGATCTTTAAGATAGTTATTCATAGTTGAAAATAAATTCGATACTACAAAATTTCGTTCACGCTCAAGTTGCTCTAATTTTCGGCTAGGACTGAGTGCCTTAAGACGCTCTTGAAGTAAACGTAATGTAGATCTATCGTGCTGTAGTCGATTGTCCATTGCCTGATTAAGACGATGGATGAGCATATCAACTTGTTGAATTTGTTGATCATAAATTCTAGTTGGCTCTTGTAAAACTGGTGCGTTCTTTAACCGATCTAAAATTTGACGCTTTGTATGAATATTGGCCTGAACGGCAGCATAAAGTCTTGCTCGTAATTGAACAATTTGCGTTAGTACATCAACTAAATTAGGAGTTGCATATTCTGCTGCAGCAGTTGGAGTAGCTACTCTAGCATCGGCCACTAAATCAGCTAAAGTTGTATCAGTTTCATGTCCTACTGAACTGATCACTGGCATCTGCATCGCATAAATCTGCCGCACAACTTTTTCTTCATTAAATGGCCATAAATCTTCTAGTGATCCACCGCCACGCCCAATGATTACAACATCATATTTATCGCCTTGAGCTTGAATTTGCTGTAAAGCAGCCACAATTGTATCTGCTGCTTCATCTCCTTGAACTTTAGCGGGATACAAATCAATCTCAGCATGAGGAAAACGGCGATTAGCAGTAACCATAATATCATGAATTACCGCTCCTGAAGCACTAGTTACAACTGCAATACGATCTGGAAATAGGGGGATCTTCTTTTTATGTTCTTCATTAAATAATCCCTCCTTTGCAAGCTTCTCTTGCAATTGTCTTAACTGTTCATAAAGAGCTCCTAAACCTGCTGGCTCCATAGTCTGAGCATAAAATTGGTAAGATCCCTGTGGTCCATAAACATCTACATATCCACTAACATAAACCTTCATTCCCTCTTCAGGCTTAAATTTTAATTTTTCAAAAAATGAGCGAAACATCACTACATTAATTTTTGATTTTTCATCTTTTAATGAAAAATACTGGTGGGAATTCATTCTAAATCTAAAGTTAGACAATTCTCCCTGTAAAAACACTTTATGTAAATAGGGATCATTTTTAAACTTTTGTGAAATATAAAAATTTAAATCACTAACAGAAAGATAAACTTTATTATCTACCATGTTGTTTCCTCGTCAAAATTACGGCTTGTTTCATTAAACTGGCAACTGTTAAGGGACCTACTCCTCCGGGTACCGGTGTAATTGCATTAGCTTTCGGAGCAACCATATCGAAGTCGACATCCCCCATTAATTTACCATTCTCACGGTTCATCCCAACATCGATTATAACTGCTCCTTCTTTTACCATATCCTCAGTTACTAAATGTGCCTTACCCACATCGGAAATAATCACATCAGCATTTTTAGTTAGCTCTGATAAATTTTTTGTTTTTGAATGGGCAATCGTAACAGTTGCATCCCGTTCAACTAAAACTGCAGCTAATGGTTTTCCTACAATGACACTACGGCCAATAATTACTGTATTTTTACCGGCCATCTCAATTCCATAATAGTCAATTAAGGTTAAAATACTGCGAACTGTTGCTGGAATTACATCACTCTGTCCTTCCCAGAGACGCCCTAAATTAAGAGGTGAAAATCCATCGGCATCTTTTTCTGGAGAAATTGTTTCAAAAATAGCTCTTGGATCAATTTGAGGAGGAACGGGCAATTGCACCATTATTCCATTAATACTTGGATCTTGATTAAGGTCTTCAATTTTTTCTAGAAGTTCAGCTTGAGAAGTATTAGCGGAAAAATGCAGTCCTATTTCCTTAATTCCTACTTTTTTAGCTAAGTTTCTTTTAACTCGCAAATAAATTTTGCTTGCTGGATCGTCTCCAACTTCTATTACGCATAAAGTTGGATTTATTCCGTCACTTTTTAATTTTTTTATTTCTTCTATCAAGTTCTCTTTAATTTCATTTGCAGGAGTTTTTCCTTCTAGTAATTTTTTCACTTAATCACCTCATAAAAAAAGTCGGCTCAACGAGCCGACTCATTAGTTAGTCTTTCTTAATGAAATTGGCCAAGAGACCATTAATAAACTTTTTAGATTCCTTAGAGCTAAATTCATCACATAAATTTAACGCTTCATTTAAAGCAGCTACCGGATCAATTACTTTGCTATTTTGCATTTCATAAAGAGCTACTTCAAGGATTGCCAAGTCAATTTCGTTAATTCTATTAAGACGCCAACCCTTTTTTAAATATTTACTTAATTGCTCATCAAGTACTTCTTTATTTGCTAAAACACCATTAACTAATTCTGTAGAATAGTCTGGGAAATCTTTCAATTCCAAAGCCTTTAAAGCTTTTTGACAAACTTCCTCTGCATCAGTTAATTTACCTTGGTTAGCCAAATAAATTGCTTGCATAGCAATTCTTCTCATCTCATGCTGTGTCATTTAGTCTTTAGCCTCGTCCTCTTTATCATCTGGGAAAAGTGCTTCCGTGTCAGCCTTTACTTCAGTTTCGTCTGCTTCTGAAACCAAGCCAACTACATGAACATTAATTTGAGTTAAATCTAAATCTGTCATTTGCTTCAATTGCAAAGTTAGATTTTTTTGCAGTTGGACGCATACTTTTGGCACATTTACACCGTAGTCAAGATAAGTATAAACATCAGCAGTTAACTTATCGTCTTCAACACTTAGGGAAACACCTTTACCTTGGTTAGAACGACCAAAAAGAGTATCGATGCCAGTTTTTAGCGTCCCACGCATTTCGCTGACGCCATCGACTTTTCTGGCAGCAATTCCTAGAATAACCTCTAAAACACCAAGGTCAACTCGGGTTTCATCGCCTTTGTCATTGCTTGATAAAAGAATCGTTGAATTATCAGCCATATTTTTTACCTCAAAAACTATTTATTTGCACGAGAAACGTAAGTACCATCAGCGGTATTAATAGTTAATACATCACCTTGGTTAATAAAGAATGGTACGTTAACTACTAAGCCGGTTTCCATAGTTGCTGGCTTACCACCACCGGAAGATGTATCACCCTTAATATTAGGTTCAGTTTCTGCAACTTCAAGATCAACTGTATTTGGTAAATCAACACCCAAAGTTTCACCTTCATGAGTAATAACGTTAACTACCATGTTTTCTTTCAAGAACTTAGATTCTCTTTCAACTTGAGCTTCTGGAATTTCAAGTTGTTCATAAGTATTAGTATCCATAAATACAAAACTTGTACCATCATTGTATAAGTATTGCATTGCCTTAGTTTGAATATCAGCAGTATTTACTTTAGCAGTTGAACGGAAAGTATATTCTTGAACTGCACCAGTTCTTAAACTCTTAAGTTTTGAACGAACAAAGGCACTACCTTTACCTGGCTTAACGTGTTGGAATTCAACAATACGCCATAAATCATTGTTATATTCAATAGTTAATCCATTTTTAAATTCATTAACTGAGATCATTGTCATAGTAAAATTACCTCATTTCTACACTTATTTATATTACCAATCTTATCTATTGTTTCGCAACATTAACCGCATAATTACACAAAATTATAAGATTAAAAGTTCATCTTTTGGCAACTGTGACATCACATATGGATGATTATCTTTAATTAAAACATCATCTTCAATTCTAACACCGCCACGGTCTGGCAAATAAATTCCTGGCTCAACCGTGATTGCCATATTATTTTTCATAACTTCTTTACTATATGGCATTGCTGGCGTACAGAGTTCATGCACTTCTAAGCCAATTCCATGACCAATACCGTGACCAAAGTACTCTCCATATCCTTGCTCTTTAATGTAGTTTCTACCAGCTTGATCGATATCTTTACCAGTATTTCCAGCAATTGCAGCTGCAATTCCCCGTTTTTGTGCTTCTAGTACAATATAATATATTTTTTCTAGTTCAGGCTCTACTTGGCCTAAAGCAACTGTTCTAGTAATATCTGCGGTATAACCATGATAAAAACTTCCAAAGTCAATTACAATTAATTCACCTTTTTGAATCTTTTTATCACTCGCAACACCATGAGCCCAACTGCCGCGGTATCCGGAAGCAATTATTGTCTCAAACGAAGGGCCATCTCCACCATTCATTTTGAACAAATAATCTAATTTTGCTCCAATCGCACGTTCACTAACACCGGGCTCAATTAAAGGCAAAATTTCTTTAAAACTTTGAGCTGAAATATCAATTGCCTTTTGCAAAGTTTCTAATTCTAGCTCATCTTTTATGTTACGAACTGTTTCTACTAATTCAGCATTTAAAATAAAATTAAGATCAGGACAAGCCTGATTAAGAGCCTCAAATTGAGTTGCAGAAATAAATTCTCCTTCAACTAGAACAGTTTTAACATCAAGTTGCTTTAGTTGGCCGGCAATTTCTTTTATCACGTCCATAGTTTGCATAACTACCTTCATTTCGCCAGGTGCCTGATGGCGAATTTGATCTTTGAAACGTGAATCAGATAATAAAACGCGATCTCCATTTGCAGTTAAAATAAGTTCAGCTTCTTCACCAGAAAAATTGGTTAAAAAGCGATAATTAGCTTGATTAAAAATGACTAACGCATCTGCCTGCTTTTCTTTAATCAATTTAGTAGTTTTACTAATTCGATTATTAAGTAACGTTAATAACTCTTGATCTGAAGACATAGGCTTGGATCCTCCTGAGTAGATAAAAAAAGACTGAACGTTCCTTAGGGACGTCCAGCCTGCAAAAGAAAATTATTTTGCTTCTTCAACTGGGTAAACAGAAACTTGTTTACGATCTCTGCCCAAACGTTCGAATTTAACAACGCCACTAGTTAAAGCAAACAAAGTGTCGTCACCACCAATACCAACGTTCTTACCTGGGTGGATCTTAGTACCGCGTTGACGGAAAATAATTGAACCTGCATTGATCTTTTGACCATCAGCACGCTTTGCGCCTAAACGACGACCAGCTGAGTTACGACCGTTAGCAGTTGAACCACCACCCTTGTGGTGGGCAAATAATTTAAGTGCTTCAAGATTATTAATCATCATAATTTGTTTCACCCCTTAATTAAGCTTCAATGCTTTCGATAGTTACCTTAGTGTAAGGTTGACGGTGACCATACTTAGTGTGTGAGTGCTTCTTAGGCTTGTACTTGAAAGTAACAACTTTCTTTTCTTTGCCTTGCTTTTCAACTTTAGCAACAACTTTAGCACCTTCAACTACTGGAGTACCAATCTTAGTTGATTTACCATCGTTTACAAGAATAACTTCATCAAAAGTTACTTCGTCACCAGGCTTAACTTCAAGTTTTTCAACAAAAACGCTGTCGCCCTTAGCAACCTTGTATTGCTTACCACCGGTTTTAATAACTGCGTACATTTGTACACCTCCGAAAAAATACTTAGACTCGCCGCATGAGGTGGAATTAACGTTAATTCTCTTCTAACCTCATAAACGTGCGGTTGCAGATGTGAGGTTTCCACAAATACAACTCTTACAGTATACTCTCATCCCTCTTTTAAAGCAATTCAATATCAAAATTTCTAAAAAAATAATAGAATATTAGTAGATATTTTTTAAGAAGGAATACATTATGATCAAATTTTACGGATACAAACGTTGTTCCACCTCTAAAAAAGCACAAAAATGGCTAGATCAACACCATATTGCATATGAGTATCAAGATTTAGTAGAAAAGCCACCTAAACAAGAAGACTTGCTTAAGTGGCTAAATAAGTTTCAAGATAGAGGTTTAAGATATTTCTTTAATACATCGGGACAAGTCTATCGTCAGATGCATTTAAAAGATCAGATTGATTCCATGTCAATTGAGGAAGCTGCTATATTACTCTCACAAAACGGCAAATTAATTAAGAGACCGTTAGTAACTGACGGTAAGAAATTAACTTGTGGCTTCAAAGAAAATACGTACGAAAAAGTCTGGCTATAGTCCCCATTGGCCTCCATGAACCCGAGCTACTGTATCAGTAATAATAAATGCGTCAGGGTCAATTTCATGAATTTTACTAATCAAAGGACCGTACTCACGTGTATCAACTACTAAAAGTAATTGTTTTTTATCATCATCGCTATAGCCACCAACAACATCATAAATTGTCAAACCATTATAATTATCTAGTAACATAGTTTTCAATTCAGTGAAATGTTTATTACTCATAATACGAACTTGATATTTTCGATCAAAGCCTGCCTCTGCATAGTTCATCGTCATAGATGTAACTACCTGAGACAAAGCAGCTAGTAAAAATGCATTCCATCCATCAACAAATATATTTAGGAAAATAATTATCATATCAATTCCAAGTAAGCCAACCGCTGGATTGATATAAAAATATTTTTTCAAAATCATTGGTGGAATTGTTGTCCCGCCACTTGAAGCATTTACACGATAGAGAAGAGAGACTCCTAGTCCCATTAATACTCCACCGTAAATTACAGCAAGTAATTGGTTATTAGTAATTTTAAAACTTGGGGTAATTTCCATTAGGATTGGCAATAATAAACTACCTAAGGCAACGTTTTTCGTTGTCTTTTTTCCTAAAAAGATAGCTGCCAAAACCAACATTAAAATATTAACAACTAAAACCGTTATTGAACGGTTAATTCCCCATACTGCGTCAACTAAAATCGAAATACCAGTTGATCCTCCCGCAGCAATATTAATTGGACCATAGAAGAAATTAATAGAAATGGCGATAATTTCTAGGCCGGCTAAAAATACTACCCAGCGCATCCAAGATTTCTTTTTAATGTTTTTTGTCATTTCATCATCCTTCCTAAAAATAAGTTATTAATATTTTATCTAATTTCTATACAGTTTGTCAGTTTCATCTCCCATTCCTAATTATTTTTTAACATTTTATATTCTAATTGCTGGTTTCCTTCATAAGCCGGCATCCCGTTTTCTGCCCTATACAAAGCGCGTTCAAATGCTTGATATCCTTTGCTGGAACTAACGGCAAATTTTACATGATATTTGCTTGCAAACTCTCTAATATTCCAAGTACTGTCATGAGCTGCAAAAGCTGTTACCAAGATTACAATATCTAAATCTTTAATTTGATTTTCAATTACCTTTTTCTTTCCCTCAAAAGCATCGATTGGAATTGCAATACCATTGTAGCGATTAACAATACCTTCTAAAATTGCTTCGTTTTGATTGTCTCCAACCGCAATCCCAACTCTTTGATAATGCAAATTCATATCTAATTGTGCCAGTTTCTGCGTGTTTTCTCGACTTGACTTTTCTTTTTTAGTTTTAGAAATCCGTTTTGGTTGCTCAGTTTCATAGATCCATCGAATTTGAACGGCACTAGCTGGGTCTTTCTTAAGTCTTACATCACCGGTATACCAAGCCAAGTCAACAATCGAACCATCTTCTAGATGTACACTTCCATTTTGATAGTAACTAGAATCAAGGGCAACAATCACCGGCTTATGATTAATTGTTAACCTTTCTCCGTGAATATTACGCGAAACGCTTAGATTTCCAGGATTTCCTTGTACTACACCGTACTTAAAATCTTCTATTTTGTCATAGTCACGACTACGCAATTTTCTATAGCCGACAACTCGTAAAACCTCAGCTTCATTTAAGCCATCGGATAAAGGTATAGCTTCAACAATATCGCCGCTCTTTAAGTTTAAGTCATGTATTTGACTTTCGTTAACTTCAAAAACCACTTCTCCATTATCATTGATTAGATCTGCACCCTTCAATGCACGAATAACTGTATAACGCCTTCCCTTGCGATAGTCACGTACTTTTTCTTTTTTAGGCTTTAGTGCCTCTTCAAAAATTTTTCTATTTACTACACTACTCGTTTCTTCTGATGATTGAATTGCTTGATCGAGCTGCCCTAGTTGTTTTCCAAAATTAGCAGTAATATTTTGATCAAAAGTTAATTTATGTAGTGCTCCTAAAGCTGTCTTTTTAGCATCTTTATTGCCAGGATGCTCAATTAATTTAGTTATTCCTTACAAAAAAGTATTTATTTGGGCAATAATTTTTGGATCAAGTTCACCGCCAGTTACCCTTTCACTGCTTTCCCCTGTCAGTCCTAGGACTAACTTAATTGCATTCAAGCTATTTTTAAGGCTCTTTTCGTCGCCTTCTGTACTATTTAATATTCTTTTTAAATTATTTCTATAGTCAAACATTTTAACCACTTTCTTACTTACTTTTTATCTATTATAGCGATTTAATAATATTCAATTCAAAATTTCTTTATCAATTCTATCAATAAAGTGATATATTAAAGGTAAAAAATAAAAAGTGAGGAAAAATCATGACTAAGTACACTGTTAAATTATCTGAAGAAGATTACCAAATGTTAAAAGATTGTCATTCAAAGAATCCTTCAATCATGAAGGCTTTAGAAGAAGCCAAAAAAGAAGATTAGACTAAACAAAAAAATCGTGATTAGTTAATTGCTAATCACGATTTTTTATTTATTTTTTGGACGCTCTTCGACTAAAAAGCAACATTCCAACTAAAGTACCTATAATTAAGTCAATAATTACTGGAATAATCATAAACTTTCCTGAATTAACCATAAACATATCAAGAGCTGCCCAAATTATTCCAACCAGGATTCCTTTATACAGATACTCCCACTTAAACTTAAATTTTGGTTGATCTACGCTCAGCCAAACACCAGCTAAAATAAAACCTAAAAATAAGCTTATAACGATAAGAATTACAAACAGACTAATTACTCTAGCAGTTGGTAAGGTGCGTAGGTTTGAAAAATCAGTTAGACTTTCAAAGCTAAAAAATAAAAGATAAACAAACCAGACTGTACTAAAAATTAATCCCAGTTTTATTAAGCGATTAATAGAAAACTTTTTCAATTTTTAAGCCCTCCATTCGCCGCCTTGACCATAAGTATGTTTATCAAGTTCATTAATAATTACATGAATATGTTCTTTTGGAGCACCAGTATTCTTATGAACAGCTTCGGTGATATCTTTCATCATTTGAGTAAGTTGTTCATCGCTTCTACCCTTAATTAGCTCTACATGTACAAATGGCATTTAAACTTCCTCCCTTTTTATCTTTAATCAAAATTATAACAAATCTATTTTAATTAAGCAGTCCTTCTTAAAATTCTCCTTGCACCATCACGGACTGCAAAGTATAAGATTGGAGTACAAATTGCTGTCGAAATCGAATTGATGATCGTTGCCGGCAAACTAACAAAAGAGCTAACTAAAGCCACATTTAAACTAGTTCCTACCATTAAAGCTTCTACAATTGAGACACAGTAAGTAGTAAAAATTTTCGTAATTCCAGCAATAATTCCTAAAATAATAATATTTTTCTTACTATCTTGATAGTGCATCCCCTTATATACTGCCGTTAAAACACTTGCAACTACTACGACTTCTAGCATTGTTAACCACGAAGTTGCAGCGTAACCATTAAGCAAGTCAAAGCCGCCCAATCCAATAATCCCAGCTAGCATTCCATTACGATAACCTAAATATAAAATTGCAACAGCCGTTAACGTATTACCAAAATGAATAAATGGACGCCCTACTAAAGCAGGAACTGGGATTCTTAAAACCCAAACACCCAAATAAATTATTGCCGCAAATAATCCAGTCATAATTATTGAAACTAATGAATTTTCTCTTGTGCGCATTTATTATTTCTTTCCTTCCACTTTGTTCATTAACCAAGATAGGGCACCTGCGTAGTTAGGTCCCAAGCGTTTATCTTGACTTAGATCAGTCTTTTCAATCGCCAATTTAACAAAATCACCTGCTATTTGTGCACTTTCTTTTAATGAATACCCAGCTAAAATTCCTGCTAATAAGCTGCTTGCAAACATATCTCCAGTGCCAAAAAATGAGCGGGTAATTTTTTCATTTTCTATTACGAAAATTTTACTATCATTTGCTAATCCAACCATCTTCACTTTATTTTCTAAGAAAATGCCAGTAATTACCAGACCATCTAACTTAAACTTTTCTTTTAACTCGCCAGCAATTTGTTTAATTTCATTTATTGAAAAATTTCTATATTCCTTATTCAGTAATAAACATGCTTCAGTTAAATTTGGAGTTAAAATAGTCGCGCGCTTTGCAAGTTCGCGCATTTTTTCTACATATTCTATATCTAAGCCGCTATATAACTTTCCTGAATCTGCCATTGCTGGATCAAGCAGTATTAAATCAGTATTTCTAAAATCAGAAATACGCTTAATCCAAAAATCAATGGCATTTCTTCCCAAATAGCCTAAGTATAAATTTTTAAAAGTAATTTTTTCATCTTGCCAGTGAGCAATAATTTTACTCATTTCATTATTTAGCGCCAAAAAGGTATTATTACCAAATCCACCAGTATGAGTAGATAAAATTGCTGTTGGTAAAACATCTGGCTGATACCCACATGCACCTAAAATTGGTAAGGCAACACTTAGAGAGACCTGCCCAAGGCAAGACAAATCTTGACTAATTAAAAGTTTTTCCTTCATTTTATTTTTCTTTCTAACTTAAGTCGTTTTTTCTTAATAGCATATCGTTTCGAATTTAACTTAACTTGTAGTAACTGATTATGCCAATAAATTAAGGCTACTTTAATTGCTAAACGATTATACCAACAATAATCATGCTTTAAATAATTAAATGAATCTTTAAGATCCAGCAAGTGCTCTGCTGTAACAAATTGATTTCGGCTCCAATGCCAGTCCGCTGCACCATTTTTTCGAATTCTAATTTTTTCAATCCGGCCAACCGTTAATCTTGCTCGTCCCCTAATATACTTACTCCGAGCTACAGTAATATAATTACCAATCATCGTTTTTTTCCAGAATTGATTATGTTTCTTTTCGATAAAAAGAGCTCGTCTTAATACTTTACTTAGACAATACCATTCTTTATTACCATTTGAGAGTTCGATTAAACACCAAATATATTCATGTCTTTTTTGCAAATTTTCTCCAACTTTTTTTACTTAACTTAATTTTTCATATAAAGGAATTAAATCATTGATTCCTTCTATAATAAATTTCTCCATATTATCAACATTATCATGATCACGAAAGGCAAACTTTCCTAGTAAAAAGCTACTTTTGATAGCCTCCTGATCAAATTGAGTTTTCTTTTCATAATCGCTCAGATATTCTGCTAAAGCTAAATGATTGCTGAATTCCATTTCATTTTTATCCCACAAATACCAGTTTGAAATATCTAAACTAGAACCCCACTTTGAAATATCAGTTAAAAGCGTATTGTATTCACTCACAGTTCCCTGACGCTTATCACTCTTATAATATTGAAACATCAAATAAACTTGTAATTGCTTCTTATCAAGCATGACGCCAATACAAGGATTATAGTCTGCTAAGGAAGTTAAGCGATAACTGGCCCAAAAATGATCTCTTAAATTCCACCCATTAGTCCAGCTTTCAACATGAACTTTTGCAAATTTTCCTGTCGGTAGTTGTTCTGCCACATTTAATTGAACTGTTTTCCAAATTTGCCAGACGCCTTTAAATTCTTGTTTAATTGTATCTATTTCTTCTGGTGTTTTATTAACTTTTAATTTTTTAAAAGAAAATTCTTCTTGGTCAAATATCTCATACATTTTATTAGTTAAAACTGTCATTCTTTTCTCCTATAATCAATCTTTAAAAGGCACCTCCTCCGCTGCCACCACCAAAGCCACCTGATGAACCGCCTGAAAATACGCCAGATCCACCAGAAGCAGAAGAATTTAAGTTAGCACCTGAGTCAAAGCTAGAACTAAAGTTACTTGCAAAACCATCTTTCCCATCACTGTAAAAAGCACCCCAGAATAATAGATTTGTATCGTCAATTTCATCTGCAAATTCTAGTTTCAATTGTTTTAATACTTTTTTAGATACACCAAGAGCAACGGCATATGGCATTATTTCTTCCCACAAGATCAGTTCTCCAATATCACGCATCTTGAAATTACCAATTTCATCTAGCATTTTCTTAAATCCGCGAACTTGATTAGTTACCTCTGCTCCTCTTGCTGTATAAGCTGATAATTTTTTCTTATTATAAACAACTGCCAAAATTGCCAGTACTAATAAAATTGCAGCACATATAAACAAAGCAATATTTTCCTCATTCGAAAAGAAGGCGCTGAACATTGCAATACCACTCAAGATTAGTAAAGTCACCATCAAAATTGAATTAGTGTGCTGTTTATGTTCAAGCTTTTCATCAAAAAATCCTGCTCTAGTTGCTTTCTGCATTTCTTGTTCTTGCCACTTATTGAACTTCTTTCCCAACTTAGAGGAGTGGTGTTTTTTAAGTTCGTATGTTGTAAAACTCTTGCCATTGCCTACTTTATCAAATAAGTAATTTAACAAAGGTTTATTTTTTATTATATTTTTATCAATTAAAGAAATTTTGTAGTACGTTCTTTTTCTTATCTTGATAGGATCAATTTTAATCTTTTTTTGGACAGCTAATTCCATTAGAGATGCAGTTAAAGACCTAGAGCTTGGCTCATCTCCTGTATCTAAAATTTCAGCCATTACCGGTGAGACTGATGGAATCTCATAATTCCTAGCCAGTTGCTTTTCTTTTTCCGGTTTAACTCCGGACTTTTTTAAAGTAAAGCTTCTAATAATTGCTAGTAAAGAAAATAGCCCAGATATTACCAAAGCACCTAAGCCTAGGATTCTGTTTCTTTGACGCCGTTCATTAGCTTGTCGTGCAAATCTTGCTTCTTGATCTAAAACATATTCTTTATGATTTTGATCTTTAATATTCTTATTTTGATTAGTTACCTCAACAGGAAACAGACTATGGACCTCAATTCCTTCATTTCCACCTACATTAGAAGCTGTCATGATAATATTGCCTTTTTGCGGATTAACTGTAATTTGGCCAGACAAGTCTCCATGCGCCCAAGCTTTTAAGTCTTTAACTGGGCCCGGGAAGAAAATACCTACTCGTACATTATCTAGGTCTGTATCCCATCCATCTCCAATAATCTTAAAATTAAGTTCAGCTGTATCTTTCCAGTTCGTGATTGCATTTGTAATTTCATAAGTATAAATTACTGTAAATTTATCTCCATCCCTTACGCTATGCCAAACTTTAAAACGATAGCCATGATCACTATGACTTAATTCATAAGTATTATTTTCATGAGTCGCACTTGGTACTACCATTTGTGAATTTTTGTCAGCCAAAATTCTAACCTGCGGATTTTTTAATTCTTGATTATTGGCTAAATTTTGCAGATAGAAAATACCATGAGCGTCATCATCAAATTTATAGGTTATCCTTCTCTCCATAGATAATGAACCATTTGGATTAACTCGGGCTGTCACATCAACATTTGTAATATCATAATTCACATCAGCCAAGGCTGGTTTAGTAAATACAATGACTGAAATTAAAAAAAGAATTATTTCAGTCATTACATAAAAAAATTTCTTCATAAAATCCTCTAACAAAAAAAGTGAGTTTTTGCTTAATTATAACTTAATACACTAAAAAAGCGCTAGATTTTATTCTAGCACTTTAATAGCAATTTAATTTAAGCAGTAACTCTTTGTTTTTTTATGAATGTATTAATAGGGCAACAACAATTCCAATATTTGAAATTATCGATAGCATCTCAACTATAGTCTTTTCTACTATTCTTTTACAATATATCTTCTAAAAAATGCTGCTTCTTCGTCATTAGCTTCCTTCGCTAATTCATCTTTTTGATTAATTAGAAAAACATGCGGTTCGGGATGCTTTTCATCACCCCAAGATTTTTGAATAACTTCTACCCCTTTAGCCCTTAAAAATCCATCTAATCGTACTGCACAATCATGAATAAAGTCTTCATTAGTTGTTGAAATAAAGGTAGGCAAAAAGTCTCCGGTAATATATTTTTCAACATCAATTAAGTCCTGATTCTTAGCACTCTTCATTACTTCTGGATCAAAGTAAGCCAAGGTAGCGCCCATCATCATCTCTGGATCTTTCATAAAAGTAGCTGGTGAGTTTAAAGCAACTGCTCTGAACTTCAAATCAGGAAGGGTATAGCCAAATTTTTCTCGATATACCAGATTAGTCAAAATCGCCGTGTATTGTTCAGCCATTTGACCACCAGCAGAATCCCCAACTAAGAAAACATTGTTTTTATCAAGATTATATTCATCTGCATGTTTTGCTACCCAGTGAATATATTCATTGACTTGATTTAGTTCTTCTGGAAACTTTACCTCTGGTCCCAACTTATAGTTAGGATTTATAAAAGCAAAGCCTCGTTTAGTCATTCCTAGTCCATAAAATTGATAGGTTTCTTTAGTACCGTAAACCCAACCACCTCCATGAATATTAATGATAACGGGAATTTTTCCTTCAATATTTTTCGGTAAATATATATCTAATAAATTCCATTTAGGATCGTTACCATATTGAATATCATCTACACGTTTTATCTCTGGAAGATCATGGGGTAACCCACTATCTCTTTTATCATCGTTCTTCTTCCAGTCAATACGCATTTTTTCAACAGCTTCTAAAATATCTTGTTCTTTCATAATTTTCCCTTCTCTCATCAAATCCGTTTTCACCATATTAAGTTGCAAAAAGCTTAATTCTTCTACTGGGAAGTAGCCTCCATTTAATAGTTGCCCATTCACAATTATTCCTTATCCAATTCCTGTTTCTAAGGGAATTACGGTACAATTTTTCACGTTCCCCCAATATCAATACTTAGATAATTCTTTTTCATTTTTATCCTCTTTTCACATATTTAGCGCTTACACTAAACATTCTATGGTGTATTTTCATCCGAAACAAGACAATTGTTGACATTTTTCATTCTACAGCTTGACAACAATTTAATTACTTATGAGCAAAAAAAATAGTAAATTAAGTATCTTACTACTCAATTTACTATTAAATCTATGACTATTTATCTTCTAACTTAGAATTCATTTTTTAGTGGTAGAATTTTTCGTATTCTCGACAGTTTGATTCTTTTCTAAAAATTTATTTAACACTTCTATGGTATCTTTAGCTACTGCAGTTATAGTTTCTAAATCTTTACTATTCCCAGTTGGTTGATAATTTTCTAGTTTCTTTAATACTTCTCCTTGCTGCTGACTAAATGCTTGTAGTGAATTAGAAGATTCATTTTTTTCTTTTGAATTAATGTGACGTAAACCCACTGTAAAAATCTGAGTAACTAAATGATTTTGATTAAATGTTTGAACTTGACCATTCCCATCAAAATTATTAAAAACAACTTCAAAACCGGCTTCTTTAAGAGCAGTCATCGGAACGTCAGTATTGTACAAATCATTGATAGATTCTCCCGGTAAACCATATAAAGGTCCTGAGGAGGTAATTTGCTTCCCATCATCATCTAGATCAATAAAGTTAACAATGGCCATCTGTTCATCAATACGTCTCTCCATCTCTTTTTCATCTACTTGACCTTTTATCCCCATAATAGCTTCTTGAACATCATTTTTCTTCAAGTCTCCATTACCTGAAGGCGAATAAGTAGATGAATCTGCTTGAGAAAGATCGATATTTTCAGTATCTGAAATATAGGTTGTATCTTCTTTAGGAATAGTTTTGTAAATAATGGATATATCTTTATCTGGAGATTGAGGACTAATTATCTCTTGATCATGAGTATATCCTTCGATATCAGGAACAATTTGGTTAGGTGCAATTTTAGTTGGATCCTTTTCATCAGTTGCAAATTGATATGGCCCAACATCAGGAATTTCATCTCCATTTTCATCAACGGGAATTAGATATCCATTTAAATGATACGTTACTGAAACTTCTACATCTTCATGATCTACCTTAGGCCCAACTACAATTTTTTGATCTGCATGCACTCCAGGTAAAACCGGAACTTTTACATCATCAAATTTTTGACGATCTAACTGCCAATCACTATCATACTTTCCATTTTCAATTCGTTGACTAGTAACTTTATCTGCAGTCAAAGTACGAAATAAGTGAGCAGTTTGAATATTTTTCTTTACTTTTGTAGGCGTTCCTTCATAAGTAACAGTAAAAGTAATAGGATGGTCATATTCTTTAGATGGAATTTTAGTTAATGGATGATCAAGATTAACCGGACGGACATCATGCTTAAAACTTATTAAGTAGACCTTTGTGTCTTCGGTATAAGAAGGTTGACTGCCATCTCCATTAAAATTGTTCTTAACTAAAACGTATCCTTTTCCTTCTAAATCCTTAATATCATTAGTTGGATCATATTCGATGGGGTCATTACTTTTTCCACTTAATTCAACAGACTCTCTAATACTCATTAACTCTTTATCTATATCAATAAAATTAATTACTGCCTTTTCACGTTTCTTTTTTAACCAAGCCATAAATCATTTCCTATTCTTTTAGTATACCTAGCACTATAAAATTACTATTATTTTTACACTTACTATTGTTTTTTATTAAAACCATTTTCTCTTATTTATTACTGTCATGTCAATAGCTGGAAGTCTTAAAAAGGAATTATCTTTTAGAGAAAAATGTTATTTTTTACTGATTTACCAATTTCTTAAAAAATTAAATATTATCAAAAAAGATATGATCATCTGATCATATCTTTTTCGTTTTTAGTCTTTACGACGTTTACTTGATGCACCAGTTAATCCGGCTAAACCAATTAAGGCAAGAGTACCACCAGCAATAGCTGCTGCACTATCATCAGTGTTACCAGTTTGTGGTAATGTTGCAGTATGTGGAGTCACATTTCTTTCTGCGTTTCTTTCCTTAGTAGGTAATACTGGATTGCTGGAGTTTTGTGATTGAGTTGTTACTGAAACCTTTTCAACATTTGGAGTTGATTTATTCTCACTAGATTGGGTTGGATTCGAAGTCTCCTTTTTCTCAGGAACAGGTAAATTATTGTTATCATCACCCGCTGGAAGATTTGGAACTTCTAGAGTAATTGGATCTTTAGGTTCTTCTTTATTTTCTACATAGATCACAATCTTTTGATCACCCTTAATAACTACAGATGGAATTTCAACATCTGGATTCACTATCTTGTATCCTTTATTTTCAAGATCTTTAATTAAAGTGCTCTTATCAAAATTAAAGTTTGTACCGACATTTTGTTTACCGCTCTTCTTACCATAGTTAGATAAATCAGTATTAGTAGTATTGTCATGTACAACAATTTCAATTGAACCTTGATCTGGTGTTGGCACTTCATTCTTGGTGTAAGGAACATTAGTATCCTTAGTTGGTACTTCTGGAGTTACGTTTGGAATATTTGTTGTCCAACCTGGGATGTTTGGTGTTGGTTCATTTGGCGTTACCTTAGTTGGATCAGTTGGATCGTTATGGTATCCAGGGGTTGGGGCATCTGGAATTTGGTTTCCGGATGGATCTACTGGAATGATCTTACCAATCTTGTGGTAGACAATAGTGATTTCCTTGTTGGCATCTTCTGGAGTTGCAGTTTGACCTGTGTAAGTCTTTTGGTCTGATACGTAACCATCAATTACTACTGCATTCGCATCTGTGTACTTGTGACTAGTTTCATTCCATTGACCAGCCTTACCTGGCTTAGTGAAGACGAAGGTATCATTTGTATTATCATCACGTAACTTGTTGCCTTGTTCATCTACATAGTGAACTACTTGCTTACCAACTACAGTTTGATCTGCTGGGATTGGAGTAGTCTTCTTAGCGTAGTTGATTGTAATTACAATGTTGCCGTTTGCGTGGTTGACTGTCTTAGAAGCAACTGTACCTG
>CATLCE010000019.1:0-35647 GCA_949888035.1 Lactobacillus johnsonii
CATCCAAATGGAAATAATAAATTTGATTACGACTTTTTAGAGTATAAGAGAATATAAGGAACTTCACTTATAAATTATTTAGAAATGCTGATATTTATTACTTTTTTGTAATGGTATCAGCATTTTTATGTATTCAGTTACCGGTAACAATTAATCCTGTATTGAAAGCATTTTCACTCTTGCTTAATATAAAATTATTGAAAGCGCTTAGCTGAAAAGTGAGGGAGAAAATTATGGATGAAAATAACAAAGTATCTGGCTTACCAGAACTTGCAAAAAGTGTGATCTGGATGATTAATTTTGGGTACTTAGGTATTCAAATTGCTTTTACTCTTGAAACATCACAAATGAGTCGAATTTTTCAAACCTTAGGAGCTGATCCAACTAAGCTAGGGTGGTTCTTTATTTTACCGCCTTTGGCTGGGTTAGTGGTACAGCCAGCTATTGGATCATTCTCTGACCGAACTTGGGCTCCAAAACTTGGTGGAAGAAGATTACCTTACTTATTAATTGGGATGATCTTTGCAGTGATTATGATGTTATTTTTGCCAAACATTGGGAGTTTAGGCTTAGGATATGGCTCTATTGAAGCATTAGTATTTGGAGCTATTGCAATTGCAATTTTAGATGTAGCAGCAAATATGGCTATGCAACCATTTAAAATGATGATTGGTGATATGGTTAATGATGAGCAAAAATCATATGCATATGGTATACAAAGTATGCTTTCAAATTCAGGTGCAGTAATTGCAGCATTTTTCCCATTTCTATTAACAGTTCTAGGAGTTGCTAATACTGCTAAAAAGGGTGTAGTACCTCAATCAGTTGTAATTTCATTTTATGTAGGAGCTACAATACTTGTCATTACAAGTTTGTTAACCGTAACAAAAGTTCATGAATATGATCCAAAAACTTATGCTCGTTATCATGGTATTAAAGAAGAAGATAACAAAGAAGGCGGAAACTGGTTTGAACTGTTAAAAAAGGCACCTAAAGTTTTCTGGCAAGTTTCATTAGTACAATTATTTTGTTGGTTTTCATTCCAATATTTATCAACTTATGCTACAGGTGCAATTGCAGAAAATGTTTGGAAAGTAACAGATCCATCTTCGGCTGGTTATCAATTAGCCGGAAACTGGTTTGGGGTTTTAACAGCTGTTCAATCAATTGCCGCAGTGATATGGTCATATGTTTTGGCAAAGGTGCCAAATGATCATCATAAGGTTGGATATGGTATTAGTTTATTATTAGGAGCAATAGGATATGGTTCCATCTTCTTTATCCATTCTCAAAATATTTTGATTGTATCATTTATTTTAATTGGGATTTCTTGGGCAGCTATGAACACTTATCCACTAACTATGGTTTCTAATGCCTTATCCGGTAAACACATGGGGACGTATTTAGGTTTATTTAATTGTTCCATTTGCTTACCTCAAATAATTGCTTCATTATTAAGCTTTATACTATTTCCACTAATGAAATATTCAATGCCGGCGATGATGCTGACTGCAGGAATTTCGGGTATTTTAGCAGCAGTTTGTGTGCTGTTTATTAAGGAAACATATAAAAACTAAAGTTTATTAAAAATAGGTTACTCTGATAAACATATCAAAGTAACCTATTTTTCTATGGATTTAGTATGGGTTATTACTTGTTTTTCATAATTGGTTGATAGAATAAATCAATTATAATTGCTGCAATTAAAGCTACAATTATGGTTAAGCCAAGATTTGCAAAGCTAATTTGAGTCATAGCTAAACCCAATAATGCTAAAGCAAAAGTTAGCAAGACATCAATAATTTGAACTATAGCAACTGATTTTGATGGAGCTGACTGCCAGAAAAATTTTCTAGTTCTAGTAATTAATACAATCAACATTGCACTTAAAACTAAGTAAACATAAACCATTGTAGAAACAGTTCCTTGAGCATAGTGGTGAGATACAAGGTACCAAACAAAGCCAAAACCAATTACAGTCCATCCTGCAGCAAGAGAGAAAGCAATCTTAGCTAATTTAAGCATATTCCAACTTTCAGGCTTATAGGTAATATGCGTATTATCGGTTCCAATCATCATAGTTACCATATTATTCATAATGGTATAAATAACCATTGCATTTAATGCCATTGGAATATAGTTAAAGCATAGGTAACCAAATGTTAAAAGCATTGTTAGTTCTGCTGTCCGAGATAATTTGGTTAATGACCAGGTTGTCATTCTTTGGTAAACTCTGTGGCCGGCATCAAGAATTTTAACAATTGGAGTTAAACCATCTTCTAGGAGAACCATCTTACCACTTCGTTTAGCAACATCAGCAGCATTTGAAACGGCAATTCCAACTTCAGCTTGCTTTAATGCGGGAGCATCATTAACTCCGTCACCAGTCATCCCCACAATATAGCCATCTTTTTGGAATAGTTTAACCATCTTAAGCTTGTCTTCCGGTAAAACATCAGCAATTCCGGCTAAATCATTAACGTCAGTTTTATCATTGAAATCGTGAATTGAGATAACTTTTCCTTTTAAGCCAACCTCTTTAGCAACAGCTTCTGCAGTTCTGCGGTTATCTCCAGTCAACATAATTGGTTTGATTCCGCGTTTTTTAAGTTCTTCTAGAGCTTTCTTTGAATCTGACCTGACTTTATCACGTAAAATGAATATTCCAGCTAGTTTGTCATTAATTAGAACTGCAACTGAACGACCAGCAGTAAAATCAATATTTTTAGCTTCTTTATCAGCATTTTTATCTATTAAAGAAAGTTGCTTAAAAGAACCTAACTTAATATTGTAGTTACCAACAATAGCCATTGAATATCCGGTATCAGATGTGAAGGGGACAAATTTTTCCGGAGTATCAGGACTAATATCTTTTTCTTTTAGGTATTCATCAATGGCAGAATCAATGATACTAGGACTACGTTTATCAGTAGCTGCTCCAACTAAGGCAAGAACTTCGTTATTGGGAAGGTTGCTGAGATTGTCCCATTGAGAGACAGCTGTCTTGTTTTCAGTAATTGTGCCAGTTTTATCAAGTAGCAATAAGTTTAAGTTTGCCGCATCTTGAATACCAGTTAAGTCAGATGTTAATACTCCCTCTTTACTTAAACGAGTTGCCTCAAAAGAATTAGATAAAGCAAATGTAGATGGCATAGCAACCGGAATAGAGGCGATAAACATCATGGCTAAGAATGGGAGCATTTCAATGACATTTTGTCCTCGAATCAATGCTGCGATTACTAAAATTAAAGTTAATACACCGTCTAAGAGACAGAGGTAATAGATAATTTTGGTTAATAACTGTTGTAAATGACCAGGAGCAGCAGAATTGTTGATTAAATTAATAGTTTTTCCCGAACGGGAATTGCTTCCTGTTGCCGTTACTACTGCTAGGGCATCCCCATCCACTACGGTAGTTCCGGCATAGGCGGTATCACCGACGGATTTTTTAATTGCTTTTGATTCACCAGTAATGGAGCTTTCATCAACTGTAATCTGCCCTTGAGCAATTTTTACGTCAGCTGCTAAAACATCTCCGCGTTTTAAGCTGATTAAGTCTCCAACAGCAAGGAATTTTGAATTTATTTGTTTCCATTTACCACTTCTTTTTACAGAGACTGTTGGAGTTAGCTCATGAGAAATTGTATTTAGAACTCTGCGAGACTTTTTCTTTTGTGTAGTTCCATTAAACGCTGCAAATAAAAGCATTAATAAAACAAATAAGGACTGGATCCATTTACCTAAAATACATTCTAATAATAAGGCTGCTTCTAAAATCCAGGCCGATAAGTTCCATAACTTGGACATAAATTCTTTAAAGAAATTAAATTCAGGTTCGGGAACTTCATTTAGACCATCTTTTTTAAGACGCTCTTCTGCCTGGGCATCGGTTAACCCTTGCAGTTCTTTATTTTCCATAAAAATCCTCCGTTAATTCTCTATTTTCTTAAAATATTTTAGCGCAGTTCTTGTTATTAAGAAAATATCAAATTAAGATAGGAGATATTAAAAATATAGATAATAAGTTAAAAGGTATTAATAATGAATATTAAACAATTAAAATATTTTTTAGTGGTTGCTGAAGAGCGGCAGATTACGTCTGCTGCTAAAAAGTTATATATTGCTCAGCCACCTTTAAGTTATCAGTTAAAACAATTAGAAAAGGAAGTAGGGATACAGCTTTTTGTTAGAACTGCCCATGGAATAGAACTGACAGAAGAAGGAAAAGTATTTCAAAAATATGCTGAAAAAATTGTTGCTCTGAGTATATCTGCTAAAAGCCAAATCCATCAAATTAAAGAGGGTGAATTAGGAAAAATTAGAATCGGAGTCATTTCTTCTTGTGGTGGAGTTGTCCCAAACGAGCAATTTAAAAAATTAGTAAAATACTATCCTAATGTATCCTTTGAAATACATGAAGCAAATACTTTTGGCATTGTTGAACAACTACAAGACGGAATAGTAGATTTAGGAATAGTGCGGACACCTTTTAATCTTGAAGGACTAAATTTTAAAGACTTTCACCAGGAACCAATGGTAGCAGTGACAAGAGAAGAATTTTTTGAAAGAGGAGAAATTAAACATCTTAATGAATTAAAAGATAGGCCGATAATTTTATACCGAAGATTTCAAGAAGTATTCAATCGTAGTTTTCGGCATCAGGGAATAAGGCCGTTCTATTCAGTAACTTGTGATGATGCAAGAACAGCAATTCACTGGGCGGATAAAGGTTTAGGGATAGCTTTAGTTCCGGAATCGATTGCCTTTACTTATGCAAAAAGTAAGATTATCCCAGTAAAGCATACTAACTGGATTACCCACTTAAATTTAGTATGGCGTAAAGATAGAGAGGTGACGCCACTAATGGAAAAGATTATTGAAATGTTTTAAATTAAAAAAGCCAACCACTTTTGGTTGGCTAAAAAATCTAATTATGTTTAACAATTTTATAGTTTAGATAACGCTCAACAGCCTGGCGCATCAACTTGATTTTGCGGGGCTTGTAAATAATGATCTTTGCCATAATACGAGTCCTTTCATTATCAATTAGTATAGCTTTAAGATACAGAAAAACTATGAAAGAATGATGACTTTTTAAAGATTAATTTTAGAATTAGTTATTTTGTATTTACCATTTATTTTTTAATTGCTATAATAAAAACGTTGTAATTGGAGAGTTGGCAGAGTGGTAATGCACCGGACTCGAAATCCGGCGAACCGGCTTATACCGGCGCGCAGGTTCAAATCCTGTACTCTCCTTTAAATTTGGTCCGTAAGTATTAATCTTACGGGCTTTTTTATACACTTTGATCGCCAAATATTTGCTCAGGGTGAAATCTTACTCCTATTTTTTATTGAAATAGTTAAATAAAATTTAAAAACATATGTGCTTTATTTTTTTGCTGTTACAATATTTATTAGCACAATTAATTGAGGTTAAGTAAAAGTGAAATTGCATTGTTTAATTCAATTGCTGATTTCGGCATTGATTCTTTTAGGATTAATATTTAACATTAGAAATTCTCGTCTATTTAATTTTTATGATCATTTATTGCACCATAAACTAGTTAAAAATAGAGACGGTAAAATTTGGAAAGTTAT
Organism: Lactobacillus johnsonii; assembly: GCA_949888035.1. GTDB lineage: Bacteria > Bacillota > Bacilli > Lactobacillales > Lactobacillaceae > Lactobacillus > Lactobacillus johnsonii_B. The sequence continues at coordinate 5,602 of CATLCE010000019.1, forward strand.
TACAGTCTTAAATGAGCCTAAGGTAATTGTTGTTTGGGACTTTTTATTAGCAGGACTTTTAGTTTTGTTTCATCACCCTTGGCTTGCAATTTGGTCTTTAGGTACTTTAGCAGTAACTGATGCAGTTGGAATCTTTTTGAAGCATTCAGTTAAAAGAAAAAGACCCTTATCAATGAGAACCTATCGAGATGGCTATAGTTTTCCTAGTGGGCATGTCTTAAGCGCAACCATTATGTCCTTAATGTTATGGCAAATCTTTGGTCATATTATGGGAATCTGGCTCTTAATTACTTTGATAATCGCATGGGGACTGGTAGTAGTGTCACGTTTAAATATGCGTGCACACTATCCATCTGATGTTTTAGGAGCAACAACTTTAGCCCTATTTTGTTTTACAATTGCACAGCAACTTTTAGGATTGGCCTTTTAATGGTCGATCTTTTTTTATAAAAAAATAATTGCTTTCTTTAGTTTACATACTCACAAAGTTGCTTTAAAATAAATCTGTAGTCAAAAGGGCTATGCCTAAAAGCGACGAAAAACACTGACTAGATGCCAATTCGGTTAGTTTGTATTTTTCGCCACAAATTTAAGGAGGATTTTTTTAATGCTCAAATCAGTTATTGAGAATGTACATGCACTTGAAATCTTTGATTCACGTGGTAACCCAACTGTTGAAGTTTTCGTTACTCTTTCAAACGGTGTTGTAGGTAAGGCTGAAGTTCCATCTGGTGCTTCAACTGGTGAAAACGAAGCTGTTGAATTACGTGATGGTGGTTCACGTCTTGGTGGTAAAGGTGTTATGAACGCTGTTAACAACGTTAACACTGAAATCAACGACGCTTTAAAGGGATTAGATCCACATGATCAACCAAACATCGACGCAACTATGATTGCTTTAGATGGTACTCCAAACAAGGGCCGTCTTGGTGCTAACGCTATCTTAGGTGTATCTATGGCTACTGCTGCTGCAGCTGCTAAGGATAACCACCAACCATTATATCGTTACCTTGGTGGTACTGACCTTGAAATGCCTCAAACTTTCCACAACGTTATTAACGGTGGTGAACACGCAGACAACGGTATCGATATTCAAGAATTCATGATTACCCCAGTTGCTAAGACTTCATTCCGTGATGGTTTTGAAAAGATCGTTAACGTATACCACACTTTGAAGAAAGTTCTTGAAGATATGGGTTATGAAACTGGCTTAGGTGACGAAGGTGGTTTCGCTCCTAACATGAAGAACTCAGAAGAAGCTTTGAAGGCATTACATGAATCAATCATCAAGGCTGGTTACAAGCCAGGTGAAGATATTGCTATTGCATGTGACTGTGCTGCTTCATACTTCTACAACAAAGAAGACGGCAAGTACCACCTTGAAGGTAAAGTTCTTACTGACGAAGAATTGGCAGACTACTACGACAAGTTACTTGACGAATTCCCAGAATTAATTTCTATGGAAGACCCATACGATGAAAACGATGTTGAAGGTATGGTTAAGTTTACTCAAAGTCACAAGGACCGTATCCAAATCGTTCTTGACGACTTCATTTGTACTAACCCTAAGCTTTTGAACAAGGCTATTCACGAAGGTGCTGGTAACGCTTCATTAATCAAGTTGAACCAAATCGGTACTGTTACTGAAACTCTTGAAACTATTCGTCTTTCACGTAAGAATGGTTACAACACTATGATTTCTCACCGTTCAGGTGAAACTGGTGATACTTTCATCGCTGACTTCGCAGTTGCTGTTAACGGTGGTCAATTGAAGACTGGTGCTCCAGCTCGTTCAGAACGTGTTGAAAAGTACAACCGTTTACTTGAAATCGAAGAAGAACTTGGTAAGGGTGAACGTTTAGCATTCTTCCCAGACAACGTTGACTTAGATTAATATAAGTTGATATTAAAAAAGAGATTGATTTTTGATCAATCTCTTTTTTTGTGCTTGAGATAACTATAAAAAGTAAGTAAACTAGATAACATAGTATAGAAAGGAAGATTAGTTGAAAAAGAAAATTAGATCTTTTGATAATAAGACTGTATTAACGATTGGACGAATTGGCTCAGTTTTATCTGTTCTAATGTATGTTTCTTATATTCCACAAATTATGAATAATTTGCAAGAAAATTACGGCAATCCTATTCAGCCATTAGTTGCAGCCATTAACTGCTTTATATGGGTTCTATACGCTCTCTTAAGAGAGAAAAAGGATTGGCCATTGTTTGTGGCTAACTTTCCAGGTATTTTATTTGGATTAGCTACATTCATTACCAGTTTGCATTAGATTTTTCATAAAGCGACTTTCTATAATGTGTTATAACTAAAAATTAGATGTAAGAGAGGAAAATAATTTGATTACTGTCTCAGATTTGAGTTTAAATTTATCTGGTCGTACATTATACGAAGATGTTAACTTAAAATTCACTCCCGGTAATTGTTATGGAGTAATTGGTGCTAACGGTGCCGGTAAGTCAACTTTTTTGAAACTGCTAGAAGGTAAGATTGAACCTACTACTGGTAATATTTCTATCGATGCTAATGAAAGAATGTCGAGCTTGAATCAAGATCACTTTGCTTTCGAAGAATTTACTGTTTTAGATACAGTAATTCAAGGGCATAAGGAACTTTATCAAGTGATGAAGGATAAGGACGAACTTTATTCTAAAGCTGATTTTAGCGATGAAGATGGAGTTAAAGCTGCAGAACTAGAATCTAAATTTGCTGAACTTGACGGTTGGAATGCCGAAGCAGACGCATCTAAGCTTTTGCAGTCTTTAGGTATACCAGAAGACTTGCATCAAAGTAAGATGAGTGAATTACCAGAAGCGGAAAAAGTTAAAGTATTATTAGCACAAGCCTTATTTGGTAATCCTGATATTCTTTTACTTGATGAGCCCACTAACGGTTTAGATGTTCATACTGTAAACTGGCTTGAAGACTTTTTAGCCGATTATCCAAATATTGTTATTGTAGTTTCCCACGACCGTCACTTCTTAAATCAAGTATGTACACAAATGTGTGATGTTGATTATGGCAAAATTCAATTATACATGGGTAATTACGATTTCTGGTATGAATCAAGTAAGCTTGCAAGTGAATTAGCAGCTAACCAAAATGCTAAAAAAGAAGAAAAAATAAAAGAACTACAAGAATTTATTGCTCGTTTCTCAGCAAATGCGTCTAAATCAAAACAAGCCACTTCAAGAAAGAAACAATTAGAAAAAATTACTCTTGATGATATTAGACCATCTTCTCGTAAATATCCTTATGTAAAATTCGAAATGCACCGTGACCTAGGAAACGATTTACTAAAAGTAGAAGATGTATCTTATAGTGTTGATGGTGAAAAGATTTTGGACCATGTTTCATTTATAGTGCGTCCTGGTGATAAAGTTGCATTTTTATCACGCAATACTTTAGCAACCACTGCTTTAATGGACATTATTGCTGGTAAAGTTAAGCCAGAGAGTGGTACTGTGACTTGGGGTCAAACTACTGCTTATAACTATATGTCACGTGATTTAAATGCTAACTTTAATAATGATGAATTAACGATTTTAGATTGGCTTCGTCAATATGCTACTAAAGAACAAGATGATAATACTTTTTTACGTGGCTTTTTAGGTCGAATGCTCTTTTCTGGTGAAGAGATCGACAAGAAGATTAAGGTGCTTTCTGGGGGAGAAAAGGTTCGCTGTCAGCTTTCAAGAATGATGCTTGAACCAGCTAATGTTTTGGTAATGGATGATCCTACTAACCATTTGGACTTAGAATCTATTACTTCTCTTAACGACGCTTTGAAAGATTACCAAGGCTCAATCTTATTTACATCTCACGATCATGAATTTATTCAAACTATCGCAGATCATATTATTGAGGTCGGCCCTAAAGGAATTGTTAGTCGTGCAGATACTAGCTATGATGAATTTTTAGATAACCCAACTATTCAAGATCACGTTCGAAAAATATACTAATAATAAAATAAGGAAACTTCATAGGAGAAGTTTCCTTTTTATTTTTGAAAAAAAGAGTAATATAGGGACTGTAAAAGATATAAGGAGGAGTTTATATGTGTACCTCAATTGTTTATAGTTCAAATAATCATCATTATTTTGGCCGAAATCTAGACTTGGAAATTTCTTTTGGTGAACATCCTGTAATTACACCAAGAAATTATGAGTTTCAATATCGTAAATTACCAAGTAAAAAGGCAAAATATGCCATGGTTGGGATGGCGATTGTAGAAAATAATTATCCACTATATTTTGATGCAGCAAATGAAGAAGGGCTAGGAATTGCTGGTCTTAATTTTGATGGTCCGTGTCATTATTTTCTAGAAAATGCGGAGAAAAATAATGTTACACCATTTGAATTGATTCCTTATTTGCTAAGTCAGTATACTACGGTTGCTGAAGTAAAAGACGCATTGAAAGATGTTAGCTTAGTAAATATAAACTTTTCAGAAAAACTACCACTTTCTCCACTTCACTGGTTAATGGCTGATAAGACTGGTGAGTCGATCGTTGTAGAATCGACTTTAAGTGGATTACACGTTTATGATAATCCAGTTCATGTTTTAACCAATAATCCCGAATTTCCAGGCCAGTTACGTAACTTAGCTAATTATAGTAATATAGCACCTGCACAGCCTAAAAATACGCTTGTTCCAGGTGTTGACCTTAATTTATATAGTCGCGGGTTAGGGACTCATTTTTTGCCAGGAGGAATGGATTCAGCCAGTCGTTTTGTGAAAGTAGCTTTTGTTCGGGCACATTCCCCTCAAGGAAATAATGAATTAAGTAGTGTAACAAATTATTTCCATATTTTACATTCAGTTGAACAGCCAAAGGGAACGGATGAAGTCGGACCAAATTCTTATGAGTACACAATTTACTCTGATGGAACTAACTTGGAGACAGGCACGTTTTATTATACCAATTATGAAAATAATCAAATTAACGCCATTGAATTAAATAAAGAAAACTTAAATGGTGATGAGTTAATAGATTACAAGTTGATTGAAAAGCAAACAATTAATTATCAAAATTAGACTATAAAATAAAAAAACTTTGCCAGATAGAAGATATCTGGCAAAGTTTTTATTTATCTTCTTTAGCAAAAGTATTAATTATAGTAATAAAACTTTTAGCTAAAGCTTCTTCCTGTTCAACAGGAAGTTTTTTCATGTCATTTGTAAGCTTGTCAAGAAAAACACGGTCATTGCTTAACTTACTTGCAAATGCCTGTGGTTCAGGAGTTTTGGATGATTCATCAATTAAAGTAATTACGGATGTTTGTAGTGCCTTTGCAATCGCATCTAATTTTTGAATACTGATATTTTGATTACCTGTTCTTTCAATCTTAGAGATGAAATTCACTGATAGACTACTGAATTCCGCAAGGTCTTCTTGAGTCATTCTCAAACTCCTGCGCCTTTTTTTGATCGCAGCTCCTAAGTTGTCTATCACTTCAATCACAATTCCTTTCACACAGATTTCTGCCTGCGCTTTTTAGAATAAAGTTAAACTGTAATTAAATGAAGAATTTATAATATTATCTTTCTTCATTTAGTATATTCATACACCTAAACCATTAAGCAATAAATACTAATTGAATAAGTATTATGAAAGAAAAGTATAGGTTTGAACTTAGAAAATTGAGAGAAGCGAATAGAAGTATAGCAAATAAAATAACTTTAATATAGTTATTTTATTAAAACTTAAGAAGCTTTACTGGTTCCATTTGAGTAATTTAAGTTTACGCCATCTTGAACATTAAATATATAAACATGGAAATGAACGTCATTTGAATTAATTGACTGACCTTCCATTTCGACACCACGAGCTAATAACTCATTATTTCTAAAAATGGGCGTAACGCGATACCGAACATAATTTGATGGAGAGGCTTTTAAATAAGTAGCCACTTCATTCTCATACATTAGCATATCTGGATCGTTTAAATGCCTAGTCCCAGTCATCAAATTTTTCCAATTATTATTTTGACCTGTGAGTTGGTAACCAATTAAATGAGAACGATTATAGAGCCAATGGTCATTTATTTTCTTGTTATGCCAGCCAGTTGGATTGACATGCAGTGGCTCTCGTTTTGTTTTTGGCATTAAGGAACTATTTAAAAGTGCATTTGCTGCAGTTACACGATTTTGTGAGTCAAGATCGCCATATTTTTGCCAGGCGCCATGATTCGTATCTAAATCTTGCTTTGAAAAATCTGGATTATTATTGTTCACATTAACAACAGTTTTACCCGTATAATCAAGACTAGCTAATTTTTGTTTACTTAAAGATTCAACTGCATTTGGATTAGTGTAGTTTTTTAATTGCTTTTGAAGATCAGCTATCTTTTTATCCAAAGAGCTAATTTTCTTCTCAATTTTTTTGTTCTTCTTTTTTAAATTTTTTGCTTTCTTTTGATCAGTATAGTCATACTTATATTTTTTAGCGACTTTAGTATCCTTAGATGAACTAGCTTGAACAGTATATGTTTGACTAAGTCCGAGAGAAAACAAAAGGGTAACTGTTAAAAATTCGGTAATTTTCTTATGTTTCATTATCTTTTGGCCTTTCTATAACCAGCATTAATTGCGTCTTGTTCACTGTTAAAGTAAACGGCATTAGCTGAATTCATATGGTAGCCTGCTTGACCAGGTACGTGGTAGATTTTTGAATTACTGTTTCCGACAATTGTTCCTTGGTTACCAGTATAAAGATCACCTTGATTAGAAGAATCAGAAGAATTAGAAGAACTACTAGTATTTGCTTCCTGACGTTGAGCAGCTTTTTGTTGTTCTTCAGCTTCTTTTTGACGGGCTTTGGCCTCTTTTTTAGCTGCCGCTTCAGCCTTTTTTCTTGCTTGTTCAGCTTCTTGTTTTTGTTGTTCTTCTTTTTCTTGGTAGTCATCAAGTTGCTGTTTTAACTTGTCATATTCAGCTTGTTTATTCTTTTGTTCTTGTTTGAGAACCTTAGCTCTAGCTTTTTCTTTATTAAGTTCTTTAGTTCCAACTTTTTTAGTGACTGTTTTATGAACTACTCTGCTGCTTTTGGCTAAGGCGTCCTCATTACTTGAAGTAGTGGTTGTGCTGCTTGGGCTAACAGCTAGACTTAGTAAAACAAATAAAGCGATTGTTACACAATTTGCCCAAAAAACTTGATGTTTGTTTTTCTTAAAAACCAACTTTTTTATTAAATAATATGGAATTAGATAAAACCAAAAGAGGATCCACATTATTATTTTGACAATATTATTTTTCATCATTCTTTCTCCATTCTTAAATATCCTCATGTATCAGAATAATATAATGATTTCGATAAGAAAATAAAAAATTAAAAAAAGACTTGACGAAATTTGATTAAGATTATAATATATTTTTAACAATTAACTTAAACATTTTGCTAGTTGAGTAAATTGGTAATGTTTTTTTAGAGAGTCTACGGGTGGTGGAAGTAGATAAGGCAGCCGATTGAAGATGGACTAGAAATTAAAATGGTGGTAACGAATTTTAATAATAAGTTATCAACGGAGTTGCGATCGTTAAAAACGCAAGGTAATTCTTAATTAAAATTAGGAGCTACTTACTAAGGTCATTTATGTGAGTAAATGGCAAATTAAAGGTGGTAACGCGAGCACTCGTCCTTTTATGGATGAGTGCTTTTTTGTTTGGAGGAAAGTACAATGCATAAAAAGAGAATTAGAAATAGAATAATTTGGTCACTAGTGGCAGTTTTAATTGTAATTGCTGGATGGTTTAGTTTTGGTCCAACCAGTAACACTGCCAAGAATCAAAAAGAAGTAGTAGTGGGTGTAGTTGGTCAAACAAAGCAAGACGCTGAAATTTGGAAAAGTGTAGCAGAAACTGCTGAAGAAGAGTATGGCATAAAAATTAAAATTAAGAATTTTACTGACTATAATCAACCAAATAAGGCACTTCAAAATGGTGATATTGATCTAAATGCTTTCCAGCACTATACATTTTTAAATGCCTGGAATAAGGCAAATCATGGTTCACTAGTCGCAATTGGGAATACTTACATTGCTCCAATCAGGTTGTATTCAAAGAAATATAAGAGCATTAAGGATTTGCCACAAGGTGCTACAATTGCAGTGCCAAATGATGCGTCTAATGAATCAAGAGCCTTATATGTCTTGAAAAATGCTGGATTAATTAACTTGAAAAAGGGCGTTAAACTTGCAACGGTAGCTGATATTACTTCAAATCCAAAGGGTCTAAAAATTAAAGAAGTTAGTGCAGAGCAAACAGCACGAGTAATTGATGATGTAGATGCAAGTATCGTTAATAATACTTATGCCGTTCCTGCTAAATTAGGCGATAAGCAAACAATTTATATTGAGCCTTTGAATAAAGATTCTGAACAATGGATTAACATAATTGTTGCAAATAAAAAAGATAGGAATAACAAAATTTACAAGGATTTAGTTAAGGCATATCAAACTGAAAAAACTAAGAAATTATCTGACAAGCTTTACGGCAAGACTGAAGTTGCAGCTTGGGGATTGAAATTAAAGTAAGAGGAGGAACAGTCTAATGGCAGCACAAATTGATTTGAAAAATATTACCGTTCAATTTGGACAGAATAAAGCAGTTAACGATGTAAGTTTAGAAATAAATAAGGGTGACATTTACGGCGTAATCGGATTTTCAGGGGCCGGTAAATCTACTTTGGTAAGAACAATTAACTTACTGCAATATCCTTCTGCTGGGTCAGTAGAGGTTAATGGAACGGTGTTGTTTAAAGACAATAAATTACAAATAAGCAAGAAGCAACTTCAAGAAAAAAGACGGAAAATTGGGATGATTTTTCAAAATTTCAACCTATTGAATGAAGAAACTGTTATTGAAAATGTTGCTTTTGCATTGCAGCATAGTCGTTTATCTGACCAGGAATTAGAGGAAAAATCTCTTCATTTGTTAGAATTAGTTGGCTTAAAAGATAAGGCAGATTTTTATCCGGCTCAGTTATCTGGAGGTCAGCAACAGCGTGTAGCTATTGCGCGTGCCCTGGCCAATGATCCTGATATTTTGATTTCTGATGAGGCAACGAGTGCCCTTGATCCAAAAACTACTAATCAAATCTTAGATTTATTATACGATCTAAATAAAAAATTAGGCCTAACTGTTGTTTTAATTACTCATGAAATGGATGCTGTAAAACGTGTAGCAAATAAAATTGCAGTAATGGAAAAGGGAAAAGTAATCGAAAAAGGTGAGTTGAGAGAGGTCTTCTTACATCCTCAAAAGCAACTTACTCGTCAATTTGTAGGTGGAGCTTTGCAGGCTCAACATATTTTGAATACTTATAACTTTGATAAATTAGCCGAGAACGCAGAATTGTATCAATTAGTTTATAGCATCAATGATGTAACTAAATCAGTTGTGGCTGATTTAGATGTTTCATTGAATACAAAAGCAAGTATTTTATATGGAAATGTAGAAGTTCTAAGTGGTGAACCAATAGGAACACTTGCAATTTTATTGAATTTAGATGAATTAAAGCAAAAAGAAGCTATTAAATTCTTGGAGAGTAAAAATGTTGTAGTAACGAAGTTAGATAAAGGAGTGCTGACTAATGATTAGTTTTTTCACTAAAAACTTTCCTAATGTAGTAGCCCTAGGTTGGGGCGGAGATGCTGGTTGGGGAACAGCCATTTTCCAAACCTTATTTATGACTTTTTGGTCAGCTATTTTTGGGGGAATTCTAGGTTTAATTTTTGGCTTATTATTAGTTTTAACAAAACCAAAAGGAATTTTAGCTAATAAAGTAGTTTATTGGATTGTTGATAAAATCGTATCGATTTTTAGAGCTGTACCATTTATTATTTTGCTAGCATTTGTTGCTCCAGTCACCCAAAAAATTGTTGGAACTCAAATTGGGATGAAAGCAGCTTTAGTACCATTAACTTTAGGTGTGTTCCCATTTTTTGCTAGACAAGTTCAAGTTGCACTTGAAAGTGTAGATAAAGGAAAGATTGAAGCTGCAGAAGCATTAGGTGCTTCAACCAAAGATATTATTTTTGACGTATATTTAAGAGAAAGTAGATCTGAATTAGCTCGAGTTTCAACCGTAACTTTGATTAGTTTAATTGGGTTAACTGCAATGGCAGGAGCTGTTGGTGCTGGTGGCTTAGGTAATACAGCCATTTCATATGGATACAATAGATTTAATAATGATGTGACTTTGGTAGCAACTTTATTAGTTTTATTATTGGTATTGATTGTTCAAGTTGTTGGAGATTTAGTTGCTAAGAAATTAAATCATCAAGAACGATAAGCGTATAGCATTGAAAAAGTATTTTTAGTATAATTTAATACAATTATATTAGCGAAGAATTATATTCTCCGCTTTTTGTATGCCTTTTCATTTAAATGTAGCTTATAATGAAGATAATGAAAACGGAGGACAAAAATATGGTGAAAAAAGGTTATCGTGTTGAAAGTGATACATTAGGCCCAGTAGAAATTCCTGAAAAGGCATTGTGGGGTCCACAAACACAAAGAAGTAAGGATAATTTCCATACTGGAGCGTTAATGCCAATTGGTATTATTCGTGCGCTTCTTCAAATAAAGCTAGCTGCTGCTCAAGCTAATATTGAAGCAGGAACTGAAACAGAAGAAAAAGGACGTGCCATTATTGAAGCAATTCATCAACTACTTGATTTAAACAATGAAGAATTGCAACCATATTTTCCATTGCATGTCTATCAAACTGGATCAGGTACCCAAACTAATATGAATGTTAATGAAGTGGTGGCTAATCTTGCTAATAAAAATCATCCCGGTTTAGATATTTTACCTAATGATGATGTGAACATGGGACAATCATCAAATGATACTTTTCCAACTGCAATGAATTTAGTTGCAACACAAGCGTTAGATGACTTAAAACCTTCTATTAAACACTTGATTAAAGAACTAAAAGTGAAACAAGATGAGTATTGGACAACGGTTAAAGTAGGAAGAACCCACTTGCAAGATGCGGTTCCATTGACTTTTGGTCAGGAACTATCAGGCTATATTTCTGCTCTTAATCATGATTTATCCTACATTAACGAGTTAGAAGAAACACTTTATGAATTACCAATTGGAGGAACTGCTGTTGGCACTGGACTTAATGCAGCTCCTGGTATGGCAGAAGATATCGCTGAGCGTTTATCAAGGAAGTATGGACATAATTTTAAAGTTGATACAAATAAATTCTTTGGTTTAGCAAATCACTCAGGCTTAAATGTTGTGCATGGCGCTTTAAAAGCTTTGGCAGCTGATATGTTCAAAATTGCTCAAGATATTCGTTTCTTAGGATCTGGTCCAAGAGCTGGTTTAGGAGAACTTAATTTACCTGCAAACGAACCTGGTTCATCAATTATGCCAGGTAAAGTAAATCCGACTCAAGCAGAAGCTGTTACCATGGCATGTTTGAGAGTCTTTGGAAATGATACAACTATTACTATGGCTGCATCTCAAGGAAACTTTGAAATGAATGTCTTTAAGCCAGTGATGATTGCAGCATTTTTAGAGTCTGCCAATGTTTTATCTGGAACTATTTCTGGCTTTGCAGATAAGATGATTCATGGTATGACTGTTAATAAAGAAAGAATGGCTAAGGATGTAGCAAATTCATTAATGACAGTTACTGCACTTTCACCACATATTGGTTACCATGAAGCTGCTACTATTGCACAGACTGCAGCTAAAAATAATACGACTTTGCGTACAGCAGCTTTAAAGAGCGGCTTAGTTACTAAAGAACAATATGATAAGTGGATGAAACCAATTACCATGACTAATGCAATGAATACTAAGCCAATTGATGATTAAAAGAAGGAATAAGAATGGGATATAAATTTCCAACACAAACAGTAGATAAGTTACAAAAAGAATATGATGCAATTATTGTCGGAAGCGGTGGTACAGGATTAGCCGCAGCTATCCAAGCACAGCAATATGGTTTGAATGTTGCAATTTTAGAAAAGAATGGCTTTTTAGGTGGAAACACTATGAGAGCTAGTTCTGGTATGAATGCTGCTGAAAGTATTGTTCAAGCTCGTTTAGGTGTAAACGATAGTATGCAAAAATTTTATGATGAGACGCTAAAAGGTGGCGGCTACATGAATGACCGTGAAATGCTACATTATTTTGTCGAGCATGCACCTTTGGCTATTGCGTGGCTTGAAGACTTAGGAATTAAAGTAGATGATTTAACAATTACAGGTGGTATGTCCAAAAAACGTACACACCGTCCATCTTCAATGGCACCAATTGGCGCATTTTTAGTTAATAATTTACTTAAAATTGCTGATGAAAAGAATATTCCAATTTTTACTGATGCTAAGGTGACTAAATTATTACAAGATGACAACAAGAAAATTAATGGAGTAGAAGTTAATAATGATCGGCAAGTAAAAGCTAAAGCAGTTTTACTTGCTACTGGTGGTTTTGGTGCTTCTAAAGATTTAATCGCTAAGTATCGACCAGATTTGCGTAACTATAAGACAACTAATCAACCTGGTGCGACTGGAGACGGCTTAAAATTAGCTAATAAAGTGGGAGCACAACTTGAGCAATTAGAGTTAGTTCAAGTTCACCCTACAGTTCAACAAGATACAGATCATGCGTATTTAATTGGTGAAGCAGTACGCGGTGAAGGAGCTATTTTAGTTGATCATCAAGGTAAGAGATTTGTTAATGAATTGAATACGCGAAAGATCGTATCAAATGCGATTACCCAAACTCCAGAACATTCTGCATATTTGATCTTTGACCAAGGAGTTAGAGATAGGGTTAAGGCAATTGAATTTTATGATTCAATTAATTTAGTTGTTCATGGAAACACTATTGAAGAATTAGCTGAAAACATTAAAGTGCCCATTTCCAACCTTGAAGAAACACTTGAAAATTGGAATAAAGCAGTAGCAAATAATGATGATACAAAATTTGGTCGAACTACCGGAATGGCTGAGTTAGACCATGCACCATATTATGCAATTCATATTGCACCTGCTATTCATTACACAATGGGCGGAATTCATGTTGCACCTGATACCCGTGTCTATGATACTAACGGAAACTTTATTTCTGGTTTATATGCTGCGGGTGAAGTTAGTGGTGGCTTACACGGTAACAATCGAATTGGTGGTAATTCGATTGCTGAAACAATTATTTTTGGTCGTGAAGCTGGAAAAGCAATGGCAGATTTAATTAAATAAAGCGCTTTCAATAGAAAGGCTATTTGTGTATACTTAAAGTGTAGAACTTAAGCTTTCATTTAAAGGAGTATATATAAAAATGAGTCGTAGAAAAGTATTTTTAGTTGGTGACGGCCGTGTTGGTTCAACTTTTGCAAATGACTTATTGCAAAATGTTAGAATTGATGAATTGGTAATTTGTGATGTAGTCAAAAAAATTACTGAAGGGGATGCTTTAGATTTAGAAGACTTAGCCCCATTTGTTGGTCAATGCACTGTTAAGAGTGGAGATTATAGTGATGCAAAAGATGCCGATATTGCTGTAATTACTGCCGGAGCTGCAAGAAAACCTGGAATGACTAGACTAGATTTGGTAAAAACTAATGTTAAAATTTTAGAATCAATCATAAAACCAATTGTAGAATCTGGTTTTAACGGTATTTTTGTCGTTTCTGCTAATCCAGTAGATATTTTAACTACTTTAACTCAAAAGTTATCTGGTTTTCCTAAGAATAAAGTTATCGGAACTGGTACATCCCTTGATACAGCTCGCTTGCGTGTAGCTTTATCACATAAGACTGGTGTTAATATTGATCATATTGATGCTTATGTTTTAGGTGAACATGGTGATACATCTTTTGAAAACTTTGATGAAGCAATTATTGATCATAAGCCTCTTCGTTCTTACAAAGAATTAGATGAAGAAACATTGGTTGAATTAGAGACTGATGTTCGTAAAAAGGGTGGTAAGATCATTGCTAATAAGGGAGCAACTTTTTATGGCGTTGCAATGTGCTTAACACAAATCTGTAAGGCAATCTTAGAAAATAAAGCTCTAGTGATGCCCCTATCTGCACCAATGACTGGAGAATACGGTATTCATAATCTTTACCTAGGAAGCCCAGCTGTAGTTACCGCTAATGGAATTAGTGATGTGATTGAGCTTCACTTATCAGAAGATGAAAAGAAGAAAATGGCTTATTCAGCAGCTAAGATGAAGGAAGTTGTTGACGGAATTGACCTTTAAACAATAATTTTAATAATTAAAAGCGTCTTGTACTTAAGTTGAGAGTGCAAGACGTTTTTTGTGTGATAAAATTTTAAAGGTATGATATTTAATCAAAGTTTGGGGACTATGAAAGTGAACAGTAAAGAAAGTAAAAATGAACGTGTAAATCAGCTCCATCATCAACATACTTTGTCGCATCATCATCATATGCGAATTCGGTGGCAGGATTTTTTTACTAGTGATAATATTACACCTGCTAAAAATGCGACTTTGGCCGAACGATCGGTAATTGTAGGGCATATTGGTATGATGCTTCTCTCTTGTGGGACCGGAGCGTGGCGTGTAAGATCAGCGATGAATACAATTGCTCGCTGTTTAGATATGACATGCAGCACGGATATTGGACTTGTTTCAATTGAATATACTTGTGTTGATGCGGATGGTAAGAGCTATACTCAAGCTCTAAGCTTACCATCAACAGGAGTGAATACGACTAAGTTGGACCGTATGGAAAACTTTGTTAGTCAGTTTAAAAAAGATAACGGAAATTGGACGATTGGGCAAATTCATAACCGATTAGAAGAGATTTCGACAATGAAATCGCAATATGCTCCGTGGCAAGTTGGACTGGCTGCTGGTCTTGCATGTGCAGGATTTATTTTTTTACTAGGTGGCGGAATTTTTGAAGTTATTTGTGCTTTTTTAGGTGCAGGTTGCGGAAATTATATTCGTCGAAAAATGATTGATCGACATTTAACTATTTTAGCTAACATTACAGTAGCAGTTGCTGTAGCCTGCGCGGTATATGTGGGTAGTTTTTACTTAATTAGACTATTTTATCCAGTTAGCCTTCATCATTTAGATGGATACATTGGAGCCATGCTCTTTGTGATTCCAGGTTTTCCATTTATTACATCTGGACTAGATATTTCTAAGCTTGATATGAGATCAGGATTAGAGAGAATGGCTTATGCAATAATGATTATTGTTGTTGCAACTGCAGTTGGTTGGGTAATGGCTTTGATCTTAAACCTGCATCCGCAAAACTTTGAGAAATTAGGACTAACACCGTTAGTTTTAACTCTTTTAAGATTAGTTGCTAGTTTCTGCGGAGTTTTTGGCTTCTCAATTATGTTTAATTCTAGAATTCCAATGGCAACTGTTGCAGGGATTTCCGGAGCTATAGCAAATACTTTACGCTTAAGTTTGGTTGATTGGTCAAATGTTCCACCGGCTGTGGCTGCTTTTATCGGAGCCTTTGTTGCGGGAATGTTAGCTTCAATTATTAGACGTAAAACCGGTTTCCCTAGAATTGCTATTACGGTACCATCAATTGTAATTATGGTGCCGGGACTATATATGTACCGAGCTATGTTTAACTTAGGATTAACGTCATTAAATGCAGGAGCCTTGTGGATGGTTCAGGCTTTAATGATTGTAATTTGTTTACCATTAGGTTTAATTGCAGCTCGTATTTTAATGGATAAAGACTGGCGACATGCCGGATAGATTTTTATTAAAAAGTTGTCATGGAATTTAAACTATGGCAACTTTTTTCGTATAATTAATAGAACAAGAGAATTAAAGAGTGAGTGAAAAATGCAAAAGAAAATATTATTGCTTTCAACGGGTGGAACAATTGCGTCAGTTGTTTCAGAAGCTGGGTTAGTGCCTAAAGAATCTGGTGAGCAGTTAATCAATATGTTAGGGGAATTACCTTATGATATTACTGTCGAAGATATTCTCCAACTTGATTCATCTAATATTCAGCCTGAAGAATGGAAATTGATTGCTGAAAAAATTTATGAAAATAGAAATAAGTATGATGGAATTGTAGTATCTCACGGTACCGATACGATGGCCTATACAGCATCCATGCTTTCTTTTATGCTGCAAAATATTAATATTCCAGTTGTTTTAACTGGAAGCCAGGTTCCAATTAATGTAGTGCTGAGTGATGCACCCGATAATTTGAAATTAGCCTTTGCGGCAGCTGCTAGTTGTCATCCTAATATTTATTTAGCCTTTGATCGAAAAGTTATGCTGGGGTGCAGAAGTGTTAAAGTAAGAACGATCAATTTTGATGCTTTTGAAAGTGTTAATGTACCACCAGTGGCTCGGGTAACATCTGACGGTTTGGTATTTTCTAAACAAAAATTACCTAAAAACACAAAAGAAACAACTTTAAACACTAATATTAATCCTCATGTTTCTTTAGTTAAACTATTCCCGGGTTTTGATCCGAATTTGCTATTTGCAATGGTCGAAAGCGGATGTCAAGGAATTGTAATTGAAGCGTATGGCTTAGGCGGAATGAATTACATCCGAAGAAATATGGTAGCTGCAATTGGAAAGTTGATTAGAAGAGGAATACCGATTATTGCGACGAGTCAATGCTTATATGAGCGAAGCGATCTTACAAAATATGAAGTTGGGAGAGAGGCGCTGCTTGAAGGAGCAATTAGTGCTAGGGATATGACTTCGGAGAGTGCGATTACTAAACTGATGTGGGGATTAGGTCAACACTGGGACGTTCACCAGATTTCTGATTTTTTTAATACTGATGTAGCTGGTGAGGTAACGATTGAAAAAGACGACAATTTACAGATAGATTAATTTTTTAAGGATGCAAATGAAGGAAAACTTTAAACAACCAATTGGCTTAACACAGGCAGAAGTTGAGCAAAGAATTAAAGAGGGGAAAGTTAACCGAGCTGTTAATGATCAGGCTAAGACTACCTGGCAAATAATTAAAGAAAATACATTTACGTATTTTAACTTGATATTTTTAGTATTAGCGATCTTGTTAGTGATCGTTGGAGAATACAAGGATTTAACATTTTTACCAGTTATTATCGCAAATATGATAATTGGGATTGTCCAAGAATTACGTGCAAAAAGTGTTTTAGACAAGTTAAATGTTATGAATACAACAAAAATAGCCGTAATTCGTGATCGAGAAGAAAAAATTGTGCCAATCGAAGATCTAGTTTTAGGGGATGTAATTGTACTTAAAACAGGGGATCAAATTCCTGCGGATGGGCAAGTTATTTCTGGAACATTACGAGTAAATGAAGCATTGCTAACTGGTGAAGCTGATGAAATAGAGAAAGATGTTGGTTCAGAGTTAATGTCTGGAAGCTTTGTAGTTGCCGGAAAAGCTTATGCGCGGCTTGAAAAGGTTGGTAAGAATTCTTATGTTTCTAAGCTAACTTTAGAAGCTAAAGCGATGAATTCAAAAGAGGGCTCTGAAATGGTGCGCTCAATTAATCGATTGATTAAATGGGTTGGAATCATCATTATTCCGTGTGGAATTGCGCTTTTCATCGTTGCCCGCTATGTAAATCATTTAAATCTAGCGGACAGTATTGTCTCAATGGAAGCAGCAATTATTGGAATGATTCCTGAAGGTCTTTATTTATTAACGACAATTGCTTTGGCATTAGCAGCTATGCGTTTAGCGCGTTCCCAAGTTATGCTTCATGATATGAAAAGTGTTGAAACATTAGCTCGGGTTAATGTGCTATGTGTTGATAAAACTGGAACAATTACTGAACCTAAAATGGAAGTAGAGGAAGTTATTCCAGTTAGTGTTACTAAAGAAGAGTTGAGCAAAGAAATTTCTATTTTTACTCAAAATATGCCGCATGATAATGCAACTATCAAAGCTGTTGCAAAAGCATTTAACCAGAAATTTAATATTCAGGCTACGCAAATTATCCCTTTTACTTCGGTAAATAAATATAGTGGGGCAGTTATTAAGAACAATACTTTATTAATGGGTGCACCTGAGTTTGTATTGCGGGATCAATTTGAAAATTACGAAAAAGAAATAAATCGATATACCCGACAAGGATATCGCGTTTTGGTTTTTGGAAAATATCCGCATGCACTAAGAGATGAAAAGGAAAAATTAGTAGAGCCGGTTGAGCTATTAGGTTATATTTTAATTTCTAATCCAATCCGTAAAGAAGCAAAAAGTACTTTTGAATATTTTGATCGTCAAGGGGTAAATATCAAGGTGATCTCTGGAGATAACCCTTTGACGGTAGCACGCGTTGCAAAGCAGGCAGGTATTCGGGATGCAGATAAGTTAATTGATGCAACCGAAATTGGTGAAGGCGACTATGAAGAAGTTGTTAAAAAATATAACGTTTTTGGACGTGTTAAGCCTGATCAAAAGAAAAAGTTAATTAAAGCTCTTCAAAAAAATGGCAATACTGTTGCCATGACCGGAGATGGTGTTAACGACATTTTAGCAATGAAGACAGCAGATTGTTCAATTGCTATGGCATCAGGCAATAGTGCTGCTGTTCAAGCATCCCAAGTTGTTTTGTTAGATTCTGATTTTGCTAGAATGCCAAAAGTGGTAGATGAAGGTAGAAAAGTAGTTAATAACATTGAAAGATCAGCTAGTCTGTTCTTGGTAAAGAATATCTTTTCATTTTTAATGGCTATCTTTTCTCTTGTCTTTGCAATGTCTTATCCATTGCGTCCGGCTCAAATAGCCTTAATTTCAGCATTTACCATTGGTCTACCATCATTCTTATTAGCTCTTGAAAATAATTACAACCGTATTCGCGGAAAATTTATTCCTAATGTATTGTCAAGGGCGATTCCTGGTGGAATTACAGATATGCTCGCGGTCTCAATTTTGGTAGTGGCAGATATGGTTTTAGAATTAGGAAGACCAGAAGTAGCTACAACGGCTACGATGTTATTAGTCGCAGTAGGGATGATGGTGCTATACCATATTTCTAGACCACTAAATAAATTTAGGTGGACTGTTTTAGGTGGATCCTTTTTAGCATTAGTTTTATCTATTATTTTCTTCCATAATTTATTTGCACTTTCACGTATCTCTGCAACTGCTGTTTTCTTATTGTTAGTTCTATTCTTTGCAGAAATTACTATATTTAGATTATTAAGTAAGTTTGCTGATGGTGTTAGAGAAGTATTAGTTGCATATGATCAAAAGGGTAAAGATTTAACTATTAATGACATTAAACAAGCCTATCGCAAGGGAAGAAATATGGTAAATATGTCAGTTCCTGAAGAATAAAAGTAGTAAATAAGTATTTTTTTCGCCTTGTTGAATGATACAATTAAACAGTTGAGACAATACTTATCAGAGGTAAGAAATGAAAAA
Source organism: Lactobacillus johnsonii (assembly GCA_949888035.1). Classification (GTDB taxonomy): domain Bacteria; phylum Bacillota; class Bacilli; order Lactobacillales; family Lactobacillaceae; genus Lactobacillus; species Lactobacillus johnsonii_B. Next base: position 24,982 of record CATLCE010000019.1, read on the forward strand.
TCATAGTGTAGAAAAATATAAAAATAAAATAATAGATTATCTTATTCCGATAATTTTGAGTCTAGTAATTGCAACTGTTTTAATTTGGACTGAATTGACTACTCGATCTGGTCTTACTTTAGACGACACTGCTTTTCACTTTCATCGTTTTTATGATACTTACCAGCAAATACAGAATCATAACTTCTCTTACTTTCAAATGAATTATGGAATGGGTGAGAGTGGGCGAATAGTCAATGCTTTATATGGCCCATTCTTTGCTTATTTAATGGGAAGTTTACTTTTATTTTGTAGTTCTTGGCTTCGTTTTCAAATTCTTATAACCTATCTGATTTTTCTGGTTGGTGGTCTGGGAATCTATCGTTTAAGTCGAAAGGTTAAACTATCGCAAGTTGTTTCTTCAATAGTTACCACACTATTTTTAACTACTGGTTATATTGCATATTGGCCGAGATCCAATGCTTTCAACTCATGGGGTGCTGTTTTAATACCATTCGTATTAATCCAAGGAATTAACCTGTTGAATAATCATAAAAATCGATTTAGCTGGATTAGTCTTGGAATTGTAATGGCAATTGTAGCTCAGATCCATTTATTAAGCACTTTCTTCTCCATTCTTGCCTTGATTCCTTTCTTTATTTACGGATTAGTTTTGAGTGAAAATAAGCGTCAGATGTGGATTGATGTCTTTAAAGCTGTTGGCTTATTCATTGTGTTAACAGCAAACGTATGGGGTGCATTTTTACTGCTCTATCCGACTAATCAAATGGCATCTCCGATCGATTACTCACCGGTTTTGACCGCTGTTAATCTATCTGTTGCTGGTACTTCAACAATGTGGACGTCAATCACTGAAGTCACATTGCTCCTATTTATTGTTCAACTAATTTATGTAATCTTTAACTTTAAGTCTTCTAAATTAAATACTTTTGTTACATTAGAAGGGATAGTCTTTCTATATCTAAGTTCTAATTTGTTTCCATGGCAATTTGTGAAGGACACTCTACCAGCAGTAACTGGTTATTTACAATTTCCCAACAGGTTTACTGTCGTAGCATATCCTTTGCTATTTCTTGGAATTGGTTTAACACTGAATGAATTAATTAAGAGTCATGGTAAAAAAATTGGAATGATTGCGAGTGCATTAGCAATTGTAGTAGTGCTATTCAATGTTAGAGCCGACTTTAATGAGATTAATAATAATATTACTTACAACAAAGGAATTACTAGCAATGCTAAGGAGATGAAGGAAAAGGGATTAGCTCCATATATCAATAAAGTAGAAATTAATAGTCCTGATTATCTACCAGTAAGAAAGAAGATCAAATCAAGTGATATTACTGGTATGTTAATGAGTATGTCTCTACAAAAAAATAATTTTGAGCAAAGGGCTCTTTCAAATGGGCGTTTAGAGCTTACTTGGAAAGACTCAACTTCTAAAGTAACTACGCTTCCGATTTTTATTTATAAACAATCTGAGTTAAGTTTAAATAATAAAGTAATAAAACCAAAAGTGAATGAAATAGGGATGCCACAAGTTCAGTCAAGAAAAGGGAAAAATACAGCAATTCTTTCTTTTAAGACTCCAACTTGGTTTACAATTTTACTCTATATTTCAATCCTTAGTTGGGCACTACTAATAATTTATGGTGTATTCAGATGGGTAAAAATCGTTAAAAAGTAGCTAAAAAAGCTTCTCAAAACTAGAATTATTTTTCTAGTCATGAGAAGCTTTTTACTTAATCTTATTACTCTAATAAATCAACGAAAGTGGCATTAGTGACTTTTTGTAAATCATTAGGATTGATCATGATACTTCTACCAACCTCCCCACTTGAAACAGCAATTTGATCATGTTCTTTCATGCTGCTATCTAAATAAATAGGAAAATGATGCTTTTGGTAAATTCCAATTGGAGTGTTGGCCCCATGAACATAACCAGTAGTTGCGACTAACTTCTTAAGTGGAAGTAATTCACATTTTTTGTTACCAGAAGCTTTAGCAAGTTTTTTCATACTTAAGTGCTCGGTAACAGGAACAACTCCAACTACAGGACTATTTTTATTTCCCTCACATACCAAGGTTTTGTAGACCAAAGCCTCTTCATCGTCTAAAATGGAAGTATCCATTTGTTTAACATCGCCTTTTTGAACTGTGGCGAATTGTAATTGCTTATATGGAATCTTTTGTTGGTCGAGCATCTTCTCAATCAAAGTTTTATTAAGTTTTTTCTTTTTATTTTTTTTCGACATTTTTCTCACCTTTTAATATCATAAACGTGAGAATTTAACATGTCAAAAGGGGGACAAGATTAGTGAAATTATTAGCAATAAAAGTTGAATGTAGTCATGAATTAGAAGATGGATTAAGTTTCTTCATGCAAGATGAACTGGATGCACAGGGAATTGAAAGTCGTAAGCGTAGCGACTTTGTTTTAGAGGGTCAAAAACATGATAGTAGTTTAGTTGAACTAGATGATATTGAAAACCTACCTGAAGATTTAGAATTAACAGCATATTTTGATTATGAAAATGCTGATAAAAAGAAGATAATTCAAAAAATTACTGATAAAATAGCTGAAATGAAGGGTTATAGCTTAGATGCTGGCAACGTTTCAATTAGCACTAAGGAAGTGGCTGATGAAGATTGGAATACAGCTTGGCAAAAATACTATCATGTGATTGACTTTTCAAGACATTTAGCTATCGTTCCCGAATGGGAAGACTATCAACCGGCTTTCTCTGATCAACAACTGATTCGTTTAGATCCAGGACTTGCCTTTGGTACTGGTGGGCATACGACAACACAGTTAGTTTTGCTTGCTATGGAACGTGCTTTAGTTAAGCCGATGTCTGTTTTAGATGTTGGTACTGGCTCTGGTATTTTGGCAATTGCTGCAAGTAAGTTAGGAGCAAGCCATGTATTAGGAACTGACATCTCTGATGAAGCTGTTACTGCCGCTAAAGAAAATATTGCCTTAAATAATATTGATAATATTGATGTGCGTAAGGCTAATTTGTTAAAAGATATTGATGAAAAATATGATCTAATCGTGGCAAATATTTTGGCTGATATTCTGTTAGAATTAATTCCGGATCTAGATAATCATTTGAATGAAAATGGTAAAATTATTTTTTCAGGAATTGATTATTTACAACTTCCCAAGATAGAGAAGGCGCTAGAAGAGAATAATTTTGTAATTAAAATGAAAATGCAAGAAGGCCGCTGGATTGGACTATTAATTGCTAGAAAACCAAATTAAAAATATTAATTAAAAGAAAAGGTAAGCGAAAAATGAAGAAAAATAGTGAAGAAAAGAAAAATTTTAATTTTAAGGCTTCATGGAGTAAAATAAATGAAAAATCATTTATGCCTCTTATTTGGTTAACTTTATTAGGAGTAATTGTTTGGATTATCTGTCCACTCGTTCATCTAAGTCGAGTTTGGCGAATTGGACTAGTTTTCTTTATTTTTAATACTTATTTAAGCTACCAAATTGGTCGTATTATGCAAATTAGAAAGTTAAGCTGTTGGTGGCTACTTCTTTTTCCGGTAGTTTTTGCTATTGCAGTTTTAATTCACTTTGCTAAATATAACTTCTTATTGTGCTTAGTATATTTAAGTTTTGAATTATTTGGTTTATGGCATGATGATTTTTACAAAGAAAAGAAATAAAGAATAGGTGATGCGTTATGTCAAAATATCATGAAATGACTCATGAAGAAGTTCTTGCTGAATGTAAGAAATATATGAATGATGAACACTTAGCTTTTGTTGAATCAGCATATGAATTTGCTAAGAAAGCACATGAGGGTCAATTCAGAGTTTCCGGGCAACCTTATATCATTCATCCCACTCAAGTTGCTGGAACATTGGCAACTTTACGTTTAGATCCTGACACAGTAGCGGCTGGATATTTACATGATACGGTTGAAGATACACCTGTAACTAACGATGATATCAAAGAAAAATTTGGTAAGGACGTTGCATTTATTGTTGATGGTGTGACTAAATTAAGTAAGATTCAATATAAATCTAAGAGCCATGAAGAATACTTGGCTGATAATCACCGTAAGATGTTAATTGCGATGGCTAAAGATTTACGGGTAATCATGGTTAAATTGGCCGACCGTTTACATAATATGCATACTTTAGACCATTTGCGCCCAGATAAACAAAGAAGAATTGCAGACGAAACTTTAGATATCTATGCTCCTCTTGCTGATCGTTTAGGTATTGGGACGATTAAGTGGGAACTTGAAGATATGAGTTTACATTATCTCAACCCACAACAATATTATCGGATTGTTAATTTAATGCAGTCTAAGCGAAGTGAGCGTGAAGGATATATTGCTGATGCAATTTCGACTTTGAAGCAAACTTTAGATAGCTTAGGCATTAAGTATGAGATTTATGGTCGTCCAAAACATATTTATTCAATTTATAAAAAAATGGTTAATAAGCACAAAGACTTTAGCGAGATTTATGATTTATTAGCTGTTCGAGTAATAGTTAAATCTGTGAAAGATTGTTACGCTGTTTTAGGTGCAGTTCATACTAAATGGAAGCCAATGCCAGGTCGTTTTAAGGACTATATTGCCGTTCCAAAGGTAAATGGCTATCAATCTCTTCATACTACAATTATTGGACCTGGAGGCAAGCCGCTAGAAATCCAAATTAGAACAGAAGCTATGCACCAAGTTGCTGAATACGGTGTCGCGGCTCACTGGGCATATAAAGAAGGCGTCAAGGGAGAAGTTGAGCAAACAGATGCAAATAAAAAGCTCAACATGTTCCAAGAAATTCTTGAGCTCCAAAATGAGACCAAAGATTCTCATGAATTTATGAAGAGTGTTAAAACAGATATCTTCTCAGATAGGGTATATGTTTTTACACCTAAAGGCGATGTTTATGAACTTCCTAAAGGCTCAGTTCCTTTAGATTTTGCCTACATGATTCACTCAGAAGTTGGTGCACATTCTGTTGGGGCTAGGATTAATGGTAAAATTGTTCCCCTAGACTACAAATTAAAAACTGGTGACATCGTTGAAATGTTAACTCAAGCATCAGCTCGTCCATCTCGCGACTGGGTTAACTTAGTTAAAACTTCACGTGCTCGTAATAAAATCAAGCGCTTCTTTAAGACTGAAGATAGAGAAGAAAACATTGAAAAGGGACAAAACATGATTGAACAAGAATTATCAAATCGTGATTTAGTTCCTAAAGAATTCATGACTAAAGCTGATGTTCAGCGAGTTATTGATCATTTCAACTATCACAACGATGAAGAGTTGTTTGCTGCAGTTGGGTATGGTGAAGTTTCTGCGGCAACAGTCGCAAATCGTTTAACTGAAGATTTACGTAAAAAAGCTGAAGATGAAAAGCAACGTCAACTTGAAGAGAAAATCATGAACGCTGGTCAGCAAAGTACTGAAGAAGATAACGATTCAGATGCTCCAGCAGATATTATGCGTGTTAAGCATAATAATGGGGTTATGGTCCAGGGTGTATCTGACTTAATGCTGCATTTAGCTAAATGTTGTAATCCTGTTCCTGGTGATCCAATTATTGGTTATGTAACTAAAGGACGCGGGGTAACTATTCACCGTGCAGATTGTCCGAATATAACCGAAGAAGCTAAAAAGCAGGGTCGACTGATTGATGTTGCTTGGGAAAATATCGCTAAAGATAAGAATAAAGAGAACTATAATGCTGACATTGAAATTTATGGTTTTAATCGTTCCCGTCTCTTAAGTGATGTAATCAATGCCCTAAATTCTAAGACTAAGAATATTGTCAATATTTCTGGAAAAGTAGATAGTAATAACATGGCTCATATTTATGCAACTGTCTCAGTTAGAGATGCAGCTCATTTGGAAGATATTTTAAGTCGAATGAGGGATGTGCCAAATGTTTATGAAGCAAAGAGGTCAATTAATTAATGCGTGTTGTTATTCAAAGAGTAAATAAGGCACAAGTTGCTATTGATAATGAAGTCGTAGGTAAAATTAAGCGTGGTTTTCTTTTATTAGTGGGCTTACGGAATGGCGATGAATTAGAACAAGTTAAAAAAGCAGCTGATAAAATTGCTAAAATGCGTATTTTTGAAGATAAAGATGGTAAAACTAATTTATCTTTGAAAGATGTTAATGGTGAAATTCTAAGCGTTAGTCAGTTTACCTTGCTAGCAAATACTAAAAAAGGAAATCGACCAAGTTTTGTAGAAGCTATGCGTCCACCTAAGTCAAAACAATTATGGGAAGACTTTAATCATGAACTAGAGGATAAAGGCTTCCATGTTGAGACAGGTGAATTTGGTGCTGACATGCAGGTTAGTTTAGAAAATGATGGTCCCTTTACAATTGTATTAGACATTTAAAATATTTAAGTAAAGGCTTACAAAGGTTGACTTTGTTGACTGAAAAATATAAGCTAAAAAGGAATTATCGATGACGAAGAATGTAGATTAGCATGATCTATCTCAGAGACCGCTTGTTTGGTGAGAATAGCGGATAGGTTGCGATCTGTGACACCTTTAGCAGATAATGGATCGTTTCGCGAGCGTTAATCGCAGCAAGCAAAAGGTGGTACCGTGCTAATTTATTGCGCCCTTGACTCAGTTCAAGGGCGCTTTTTTATTAATATATTAAAGGATGATTAAATGAAAGTTCAAAGACCAAAAGGTACAGTCGATATTTTGCCAGGAGAATCTGGTTCATGGGAAAAAGTAGAATCTATCGCTAGGAACTTTTTTAAAAGAGCTAATTACCGTGAGATAAGAACACCTAGTTTTGAAAATTATGAAGTTTTTTCACGTTCTAGTGGTGAAACTTCAGACGTTGTTTCAAAAGAAATGTACGACTTTAACGATAAGGGTGGTCGTCACATTGCATTGCGTCCTGAAGGAACTGCTGGTGTAGTTCGTGCTTATGTAGAAAATAAGCTTTATGGACCAGATGTTGTAAAGCCATTTAGCGTTTACTACATTGACAATACTTTTAGATATGAAAGACCACAAGCCGGTCGTCAACGTGAATTCCACCAGATTGGTGTTGAAAGTTTTGGCTCTGACAGTCCATTAGCAGATGTAGAAACTTTAATGATGGCACATGATTTACTCGCTGAATTAGGTGTTAAAAATTATGAATTACACATTAACAGTTTAGGTAATGCTCAAGTTCGTGAAGCATATCATGATGCTTTGGTAAATTACTTTACACCAGTTAAAGATCAACTTTCTGAAGATTCACAACGTCGCTTAAGTCAAAATCCATTAAGAATCTTGGATTCAAAAGATGAACGAGATAAGAAGTTTTTACCTAATGCTCCTAAGATTGTTGATTACTTAGATGATGAATCTCGGGAAAACTTTAAAACAATTACTGATATGTTAGAGCAATTGGGCATTAACTATGTAATGGATGATGATTTAGTTCGTGGTCTTGATTACTACACTGGAATTATTTTTGAGTTCATGGTTGAAGATAAGAATCTATGGGAATCAGCAACGACAATTTTAGGTGGAGGTCGCTACAACCACTTAGTTGAAGAGTTTGATGGACCAGAAACACCTGCAGTTGGTTTTGGTATTGGTGAAGAAAGATTAATGCTTGTATTGAAAGAGCAAAATCCGGACCTTTTCCAAGAAGAAGGAATAGATTTCTTTATTACTAATATTGGTGCAGGAACTGAGTTTAAAGCTGTTGAAGTTGCACGTAGTTTACGTGAACAAGGCTTTAGTGCACAATATGATGTTGACCAAAAGAAGCTTAAGCAACAGTTTAGAAAAGCTGATCGCGTTCATGCAACATTTGTAATTACCTTGGGAGCTAAAGAATTAGAAAATGGCGTTTTAAATATTAAGCGTTTAAGTGATGGTAAAACTATCGATCTTAGCTTAGAAGATATAAATAATATGCAAGATGTTATAAATAAATTGGAGGATTAACATGGAACATATGGACAAAAGAACTGATTACGCTGGTAATATTACTAGCAAATATGAAGGACAAGAAGTAACACTTTATGGTTGGGTTCAACGTGTTCGTAATTTAGGAAACTTAGTTTTTATTGACCTTCGTGACCGTGAAGGAATCGTACAAGTTGTTGTTAACAAAGATTCCGGTGAAAAGTTAATGGAAATTGCTGATTCATTGAATAATGAAGATGTAATTGAAGTAAAAGGAAAAGTAGTTAAGCGTTCAAGTGTAAACCCAGAAATGAAAACTGGTGAAGTTGAAGTAGATGCTACTGAAATTGACGTACTAAACAAATCAAAAGTACCACCATTTGAAATCAAAGATGATATTAATGCGGCAGAACAAACTCGTTTGAAGTACCGCTACCTTGATTTACGTCGTCCAACTCTTCAAAGAGCAATTATTTTACGTTCAAAGATTTTGAAGGCAGTTCATGAATACTTCGATGAACAAGGCTTTATTGATATTGAAACTCCAATTTTAGGTAAGTCATCTCCTGAAGGTGCTCGTGACTACTTAGTTCCTTCAAGAATCTACCCAGGTAGTTTCTATGCTTTGCCACAATCACCACAATTATTTAAACAATTATTAATGGGTGCTGGCTTTGATAAATACTATCAATTAGCTCGTTGTTTCCGTGACGAAGACTTACGTGGTGACCGTCAACCGGAATTTACTCAAATCGATATGGAAACTTCTTTCTTAGATGAACAAGGTGTTCAAGACTATACTGAAGGTCTTTTAAAGAAGATTATGAAAGATGTTATGAACATCGATTTAAAGACTCCAATCAAGCGCATTACTTGGGACGAAGCAATGAACAAGTATGGTTCTGACAAGCCTGATACTCGTTATGAAATGTACCTTCATGACTTAAGCCCAATCTTTAAAGATAGTGACTTTAAGGTGTTCTCTGGTGCAATTGCTGATGGCGGCGTAGTTAAAGGGATCGCTGTTAAGAATGGTGCTAAAGAATATTCACGTAAAAAGATTGAAGAAAAACAAGACTACATCAAGCGCTACAATGCTAAAGGTTTAGCTTGGGTTAAATATGAAGATGGCGAATTTTCAGGACCTATTGCTCGTTTCTTAACTGATGAAAACAAAGAAGCTTTGAAGAAAGAATTTGATCTTGAAGGCGGCGAATTAATCGTTATTGTTGCTGACAAGTGGAAGGTTGTTACTGATTCACTTGATCACCTACGTCGTGAATTTGCTCATGAAACTGGTATTATTCCAGAAGGTGTCTTTGACTTTGTATGGGTAGTTGACTGGCCATTGTTTGAGTATGATGAAGGTTTAGGTCGCTGGATTGCTGCTCACCACCCATTCACTATGCCAGATGACGAAGGTATTAAGTTGTTAGATACTGATCCTCATAAAGCTCATGCACGTTCATACGATATTGTTATGAACGGAGATGAAATGGGTGGTGGATCAATCCGTATCCACAAACGTTCAATTCAAGAAAAGATGTTTAAGGCCTTAGGTTTCACTAAGAAGCGTGCTTATGAACAATTTGGTTACTTAATGGATGCGTTAGATATGGGATTCCCACCACATGCTGGTCTTGCTATTGGTCTTGATCGATTAGCTATGATGTTAGCAGGTAAGGACAACATTCGTGATGTTACCGCCTTTCCAAAGAATGCTTCCGCTTCTGAACCAATGATGCATGCTCCAGCTCCAGTTGCTGATAAACAATTAACGGATATTGGTATTGAAGTTGAAAAACAATACGAAGATAGCGTTAAGGAAACTGAACAACGTCTTGAAAAAGAAGCTCAAGAAGATGCCGATAAGAACTCAACTTGGGATGAATAATCTTAGTTAAAAATTTGAGTAACAAAAAATTGCATTACCTAACTTTTAAAGTAGGTAATGCAATTTTTTATTTATTTAGATATTTTCAACAAATTTTGCAATTCGTTTTAAGGCTTCTTGTAATTGTTCGGTCGAAGAAGCGTAAGACATTCTAACATATCCTTGACCGCCCTTACCGAAATAGCGACCTGGAGTCACACCAACTTTTGCTTTAGTGGCTAATTCATTAGCGAAGGCTTCGTCGTCGGTACCAAAAGTATCAGGGATCTTAGCAAAAATATAGAAGGCTCCTTGAGGTGTAGACATTTCAAAGCCTAATTTTTCTAGACCAGTTTTCATAAATTCCAATCTGTCTTCGTAAATTTTGCGTGCTTCAAGAGGATCTGCTTGGCCATTATTTAGTGCTTCAATTGCGGCAGCCTGAACATTATCGGTTACGGAGGTAACAAGAAAAGCATTTACTTTTTGAATAGTTTTCATAATATCTGCAGGAGCAGCAATATATCCTAAACGCCACCCAGTCATTGCGTATGCTTTTGAAAGTCCTGAAATTAGAATATTACGCTCAGGAATATATTGAGATAAAGAATGATGAACATTATTATCGTAAACCAATTCACCATATATTTCGTCCGTAACCGAGAAAAGATGGTACTTGGTAATAATCTCTGCAAGTGCCTTTAAAGTGGTTGCTGGATAAACACGACCTGTTGGATTAGATGGATCAGTTAAAATGATTGCTTTAGCGCCTTTTCCTTCATTTTGGAGTACTGTTTCAAGATGTTCAGGAGTCAGGATAAAATCATCTTTTGAAGTATCAATTTGGACTGGGATAGCTCCTGTTAATTTAATTAGTTGAAAAT
>CATLCE010000020.1:0-34314 GCA_949888035.1 Lactobacillus johnsonii
TCGGTCATCGCCATCAAAGCAATTTTGGACGGATACTTGTATTCCCAAGCTTTCTTATCATGATTAATCTGCTTTTTGGTTCTGAGCAGTGTCGGATACTTAGAGCAAAAGTCTTTAGCCTTAACTTCCATGCCAAGTTTGGCATAATAAGTTTTTTCGTAGCGATAGCGCTGATAAGCATGGTCGCTTTCGTCTTTGTATTGGTTCCAGATATATCTGCGATAGTCGCAGTAGCTCTGAAAACGCACTTGATCAGCTTTGCTGGGGTATAAACGGTAGACCAGCGTTCTAATAAACGCATTTTCGGTTTTCTTGTCGCTTTGTCTTTTCATCTTTTCACCTCCTTAGGTAAGGACAGTATAGCAGAAAAAGAGGCAAGCTCAAATTTAGGAACCATGCTTTTGCAGAAAATTGATCTACATTTTAATATACAAAAATATACTAAGCTAGATAAAACCTGGCACTAGTAAAGAGCTCTTAATTCATGTGTTGTACTGTTATCATGAAAAATTTCTTCCTTTATCTATCTTTTTGGCCTCATCTAAATTTTTATTATAAAAGGCTAAATTTAGCTTTTCAGAATAATTAAGTCGATTATTTTCATTAAAATATCTTGTAAAGAAATAACTAATTGAAACATTTCTACATTTTAAGATTTTAAATATATCATCAATAAAGATTCTATTTTGTCCTTTTTCCATTTTAGAATAATGTGTTACGGTAATATCTGTTCCATTAATCATTTGTTTTTGCGTTAAATCTAGTTCTATTCTTAACGCCTTTAATGCTTCATTGATTTTCATTGAATTACCTCAATTGCTATGTAGATTTTTCATAGTTAATTATAAATAAAAAAGTGATAAACTGTTTTATTAAAACAATTTATCGCTTTCTATCTATATATATGAATTAGGATGTCTTATCCGTTCAGCTTCCAGGATCCACCAACACTCCATGCCAATATATTGCCTATGTCATTTTCAGTGCTGCTATCTTTTTTCATTTGATTCAATGATGCCAAAATGAACTTACGCTGATTTCCTTTTAACTTTTTAGCTGCCCTTACTGCTAAGTTAAAATCATGCTTGTTTTTAGCCTTTCGATTATGCAATCCTTCATAATTTCTTTTATGGATTCTTTTTAATGGTTTAACGACTGCTTTAAGAGCCTTTCTGTTGATGGCGTAATATCGTAATTCGCCATCTGTAGTCCAAGCATTGTATTTATGATTCTTAGATGTAATTAAATATTGTGGTGTACCGCCATTTGCGTTCTTAAATGTCATAGTTTTAACAATTTTAAATCTGACATTTTTAATTTTTTTAGGATTAGCAACTTTTGAACCCTTGAAAAATTGATTATTTAGCATTTTTTCATAGCTGTCTTTACCAACAAAGACAGGCTGTTCAGAAGAATTAACATTTACGATATAGCCCCATTTACTAAGTTCAGGAGCATTTTTAATCACACATTGTTTATCATTCTTTTGAATTTGGGTAGTATTTACCGATTTAGTTGCAGCATTAATAGTAATTGGATTTAAGGCAAGTAAAGCTGCTATTGAAGTTGTAGCAAGTGTAGCTATAAGAATTCTTTTAGATTTCATCATTTTATTTATCTCTTTTCAATTTCCTCTCGAATTATTCACTTTGTACCATTTATACATTGTCCTAAAACATATCTTTAGAACAATAAAAAGTATTACTCAGGTAAAACAAGATAATTTACGATAATCCTATTTCTCATCCTTTCCTCATCACAATTTCTATTTACATTCTATATTCAAAAAAATAATAATCAAAGTAAATCCCCTCTGAAGGGATTTTGCTTTGCCCAAAAATTAATTTCTTTTATTAAGTCAAAAGGTAACGCTTTGTCAGCTAAATGTACATATTTCATACATTATTATTTGATCAAATTAATAATGAATTACCATCTATTTATGAAAATCGCGTAATGTATGGAGAAGAGTTTCATGCTTATCAAGAACTCTTATAAATGATTCTTTCCTTTGGCGGTTTAATTCTAGCAACTAAAGACTTACAGTTGAGTATTGCATATCCAATCTGGACAGGAGATTCAATTATTGTTGGAATAGTCCTATTTCAACAATAATTTTTCACCTGTCACTTGGATCTTTATTGTAATTAGTATCCTTGGCATAAAATTAACTGCGTCTCATTAGTTTAAAAAAGGGAAAAATAAAAAGATAACTTGGTAATTTAGCACAATAAAAAAGATACGCGTTTATACGTATCTTTTCATTACTCATTTTTCTTAGACTGATTGAGTAAGAATTCCTCTAAATTAATCTAGAAAGGAATAGGATTAATTTACACTTATATCCCCATTATCCGAATATACATGTAATATTGATTTACTAGAGACATTTTTCTTAAAGCTATCATCATAGTCATTCCCATTAAAGGTTACATCTCCATTATCGGCAGTAAGCTTATATCCCATTGCATTACTATTATTAATATTTACATCCCCATTTCCAGTATTTATACTTAATTTTTTCTTTAAATAAAGATTATCTAAACTAATATCTCCATTATCAGTTTTAAGACTACCACTGTGTATCATTAAAGTTGAGCCATTAATATCCCCATTAGCAGTGTAAATCTTAGCAGATTGAAGATAAGTTTTTGGCATTTCAATAGTCAGCACTGGGTTTTTATGCGAAAACTTTACTGTGTTTTTAGTTTTAATGGTGAGGGTGTTCTTATCTTGCTTCACTGTGGGCATTAATTTTTTGTATCCCTTATAAATCACACGATAACTTTTGCCTTCTTTGAATGTAATATCGTTATTAATACTATTTACGTTTAAACGAGTAAATTTCTTTTCGTCATATGTTTTAGAAACAGGCTTACCTACAGTAGCTGTGTTTGGTGCTGAACCATTGTAGGATATATGGCATCCCGTTAATCCTAACATACTAGCTAAGATGATTATTAGCTTTAATGATTTCATTTTTATTTTTTCCTCTCCACTTTTTAGCTAATTGATATTTTAGCATAAGATAACGAACATAAAACTCAATATATACAGGCCTCTATTAAAAGCAAACAAAAACTAACAAGCAACAGAATAAGAGAGCAAAAGAGTAGCCATGTGGCTACTCCTTTTTTAGTCTATTGCGTTACCAAATTGCTCGTCTTTCTTGTCGAACCATTCTCGAGCAAATTCGATCAAAGCGGTACTGTTAATGACTTTGATAATGCCATGGCCTAACTTTAAGGTCGAGAATTTCCCGGGAAATTTCTTTTCAAAAGCTTCGCCTAACTCGTTGAAATCATCATAGGAATCTAAATCAACATTTTGGTAATTCGTCCAAATTGTTTTTCCATTTTGATCGATACTCGTTGCAGCAGAATAAGTTTCACGCTTACGATGGATCGTCGATTCGGCGTAATGGAGCATTGTGCACGTTTCATAATCCGTTCCTAAGAAAATGATCTTTCCATGGTGCTCATAGAGATAGTCTAGTGGGCTTCCGACTCCGTAAGGCATATCTAGTGGCTGCTTACTAGCAATCTTGGCTGCGTTTTTACCCCAGATAGTAATTGGCAAATAGGGATGAGAACTACGAACCACATCTGGAAGATTTCTAAAGTATTCTGGCGTTATGCCTAAGCCAGAAGTCGGAGAAGTTTGCGGATCATAGGGCGGCATAGCATCGCGAATAACTTGAATGAGATCTTTTTGAACTGGAGGATATTCCCAAGTTGCAGGATCACAATTCATTGAAATTTGAGATGGCATCATAAGGGTACCTCGGGACAATGTTTCCTCAAGTGCGTTCACGATTGCTTCGGGACCGCCGACTAAATATTGAAATTTACTCATGGCAGTGTGGACCATGCAGACGTCGGTAAATTGAAGGCCAAGTTTCTTAAAAGCGATCTTTAAATCGTCTTTTGTAACAACAGTATCGATTAATTTTTCAGACATAATGTTCTTCCTTTTCTAAAAATCTATTGGCTTGGTCTGAAAAATCTTACTCTTGCTTTGACTTCACGTTTGTTAATCATAGTTTGCTTATTGCTTATTTTTTCTCCTTCAATAATTGAAATGTTAAGTCCATTATAATTGATAAGTGTAATTTGAACAGAGTAAGGGGTAATCAAGTTGAAAAAAGATAAAATAATTGGCCAGCAATTGAAGAAAGTCAGACAGCAATTGGGATTGACGCAAGCCGATATTACTAAATATGGCTCAATCATCTCCGTAGGACAATATTCCAAAATTGAAAATGGTATTCATCAAATTGATGCGAATGTACTCTTCGAGATTTTAGAGAATAATGATGAAATAGATACCATGCGATTTTTACAAGAAGTTGAACATCAATATAGACTGCAGAGTGACAGAAAAATTAATGCAGAAGAATTATCTCAAAAACTGACGATGTACTTTTATAATAACGATTTAAATGGTGCTAAAGCAGTTCAAAAATCGATTAATAAGCTTAAGAAGAATAAGGAGTTGAAGCTGCGCGCAATTATCACTGTGGCAGTTTTAAATAATACTCTTCTGGAAATAGACGAAGATGTCAAAAAGGATATTTCGCAAAATGCTTTCTCAACTTCTGATTGGACTAAAAAACGGGATTCTTTGCGATTATTTAGTAACGCAATGAGAATCATTGATAAAGATGTAGCACCAGTACTAATGGCGCAGATTTTGAAGACTTATAATGATATTTCTTCGAGGGATGTACAAATTAAAGAGAGAATTTCATCTATTTGCCTTAATTTTTTATATACCAGTTTCAAAAATCAAACGACTAAAAATGTACCTGAAACAATCAAATTATTGAGGCATCTGTCGGAAACGCCCTCATTAATGTTCAACAAAATTTTAGGTTACTATTTTGAGAGTTTATTTAAGGGAGAAGAAATGGAAGTCTCAAAAATAGAAAATCTGTTAAGAGATAGTAATTGCCAAAACTTTCTCCATAAATTGCTCTCTTAAATTTGCGTTATCGCAAATTGAATTGAATGAAGCTGGAATTTGGATATGATTTTGAGAGGTAAACATGACAATAGGTGAAGCATTAAAAGAAGAACGTGAAGATTTAGGATTATCAAGATATAAGTTTTCTAAAGGGGTAGTGGATCGAAAATTTTATGGAAAAGTTGAAGAAAACAATGGCGTATTAAGTTCAGAAAAGTTAATTCAACTTCTTCAAAAGAATAATATAGACTTTGCTCAATTTTTCGAAAAAGTGAAATCTAATGAAAATCTAGATGCTGAAAGACTAGACAAAGCTATGAGAGTAGCCTTTGAAAAAAGAGATATTAATGAGTGTAAACAGGTTTGCCAAAGTATTATGAAATTAAAGGGCGAAAGAATATTGAAGTTACGGACAATTGTAGCAATTGCGTACTTGGATAAAAATTTAGATGCTCTTGAAGAAAATATAAGAAAAGAAATAGTGGAAGAAATTTATAAAAGCAATAATATCACGCAGAATGTATCTATAATTCGACTTTTTGCAAATACGATGCCAATTCTATCAAATGAACAACTAAATGTTTTAGTATCCGAATTCTTGAGGAAAGCTAAAAAATCTAAACCGAAATCAGAGATTGAAGGAAGAAGAATTGCAGTATTACTAAATAATTATTTAGCGGCATGCTGGGAGAGAAAAATAAATTCTAACCTTGTAGATGATTCAATGGAATATTTAATGCAGATGAAAGATGTACATTTATTAGTTTATAAGGAAGTTGGAAAATTTTATTTTGAATTAATCAAAGGAAATGGAAATGAGGCAAAGGAAATTAAGCACAATTTAGCTGATTGGGGCTATCAAAAGTTAGCGAATACGTTGTAAATATAAAAGAATCTGTAGTCTATTGACCCCAAATTAAAGATTTAGAAAAAACTTGATGGTATAAAAGTATGGAAAAAGATAAGATAATTGGGCAGCAATTGAAGAAAGTCAGACAGCAATTGGGATTGACGCAAGGAGAAATGATAGGTGGCGTGATTCATAAAAGTCATTACTCTAAAATTGAAAGAGGACTGGAGGGAATTTCTGCTGATAGCCTTTTTAGAATTTTGTTTCTTCATAATGTTGATGTTGATCAGTTTTTTGAAAAAGTTAGGAAAAATTATCGTTCTTCAGAGGATGTTAATGTTGAAGAGCTAGAAAATTCAATGAGACAGGCTTTTAATAATTCTGATACAGAAAAGGCTAAAGAGTGTTTAGCTCAAATTTTGAAGTTAGATGGACATAGAATCTTAAAATATCGCTCTATTATTTCGGTTGCAATGTTTGAGAATAAGTTAGATGAGCTAAGTCTAGAATTTAAAGAAAAAGTTTTGGCAGAATTTACTGATCATAGTAATTGGGTTGAAAATATTGATTTCCTAAGGCTCTTTGGAAATTGTTTACAAGTATTTACTACAGAACAATTGGACGTATTTATGAGCCAGTTGCTCAAGCACTATAGTAAGTCAAAGATTGAGTCGGAGAAGATGGTAGAACGGGTAGCAATTATTTGTAATAACTATTTATATTATTGCTATTTCTTTCACGTTTCCGGGAATAATATCAATTCGGCTTTGGAGTACTTAAATAAGTTAGACAATCGAAATCATTTTCTTATGTATAAGATTTGTTACAAGTTTTATGATGCGTTGTTTAAAGAGAGAAAGGAACAAGCAAAAGAAATTAAGAACTTTTTAGTCTTCTGTGGATTTAAAGATAGAGTGGCAGGTTGGAAAATTTAGTTTAGTGTGACGCAACTTTTTGAATAACTGTATAAAAATTTGAAATAATTAAAGAATAACTTAGATAGAAAGTAAAAACTAACATGACAGACTACTTAGCAATCAAAAATTTGAGAAAAGTGTATAACGATAATGGCAAGGAATTCATTGCTTTAGATGATGTTTCCTTTGACATTAAAGAAGGTGAAATCGTGGCTCTCCTTGGACCGAATGGAGCAGGCAAAACGACCATCGTTTCCATAATTGGTGGCTATTTATTGCCGACGTCCGGGCAAGTCATCATTAATGGCGAAGACGTTATAAAAACTCGCTCACGCGATAATATTGGCGTTTCTTTTGGTGGGGATCTCGGATTTTATGGGAGAGCGACGGCCAAGCAGAATATGTCCTTTTTTGCAGATTTAGCTAAGATTCCGCATCGTAAACAAAAAGCTGAGATTGAGCGTGTGCTCGATATTGTTAATTTGAAAGACGATATGAATAAGAAGGTGCAATTTTTCTCAAAAGGGATGAAACAGCGGATGCACATTGCGCGGGCACTTCTAGGCAATCCGCAATTGTTGCTTCTTGATGAGCCAACTGATGGCTTGGATGTCGAGATTGCCACCAACATTAGAAACGTGGTAAAAAACTTGGCGCAATCAGGGATCAGCATTCTGCTAACTAGTCACATGATGTCGGAAGTTGAAGCTCTGTCTGATCAGATTGTTTTACTTGGTGCTGGTAAAATTCACGCTAAAGGAACTGTGGAAGATATCGTGGAAATGTCTAAAGTGAAGCGCATTGATCGACCTGCTACCTTGGAAGAATCTTACTTGGCTTTGGCACCACAATTACGGAGATAATGGATGAGATTTTTACGATTATTTTGGTTTCAATTCAAACTTTACATTTCAAATCAGTACTTCTTTTGGCTGACAATCACTAGCACGGTCAGTATTTTTATTCTGCAATATACGATTGCTTACGCTAATCACGGCTTAAACGATCCCATGGTTTGGATTAGAAGTGCTGTGTTTGGTTTATGGTCATCATGCACAACGGCTGCTGGAAGTATTGGATATCAAAGATTTCAAGGTACGCTTCCTTATATCGTTAATACGCGTTATGACGAGCGCGGATCGCTAATTGCACTTCTTTTACCGGCGTCGAGTTATGGCTTGATCTCTTTCCCGTTAGCTTGGCTTTTGGCCAAAATCTTCTCCGTTTCTACTGGGAAAATTGATTTAAAGTTTACCTTAATGGTGATCTTGTTGTGGATTGGGGCTACAACGATTGACATCTTGATTGCGGCTTTCTTTACTTTGACGCCGAATGCCTTGGTCTATGAAGCTTTGATTGATGTGCCAATCTTACTTTTAACGGGGCTTTTTGGAAACAAAGCCCTTACTTTACCTTTAATGAATGTATCACAGTACTTCTTACCAATGACGATGCCCGTGAAGGTTTTGCTTTATTCAAATGAGGCAGTAAATATTGGCGCTTATATTTGTAGTTTAGCAATTTGGATCGTGTTGATTCTAGTCATGGTTAGAAGAATCAATGATTTAGCTAGAAAGAAAGGAACGTTGAAAATAATATAATGGCAACGCAATTTTCTTCACTTTCATTTTTGTCGAATTGGCGAACAAGATTCGTTTATTTCTTGCTTCTTCCAATTATCAATATTTTGCTACTGGTGTTGATTGATCTTCAATATAGCAACAGCTTCAATTGGTATGTGGCAGCAGCTTCAGTAGTGATTGACAGTGCGGCTTTGTCGCTGCAAGCCATGTCACAGCTTTTAATTACTGACGCGAATTTGAAAATTGATATCGAAGTAATTTCCAAGCGTCCGTACAGTTTTTATTATTGGAAAACCAAGGCCATGACTTCTTTAATTGCTGGAATTGTTTTAGGTGTGATTAACCTAGTCTTACTCTGGCCGCTAGGATTATCATTGACTATCTTATTGAAGAGTTTGACTATTTTGCCGCTGGCTTGTATTTTTGGGACAATTTTAGGCTTTACGAGTTGGAGTTTATCTTGGCAGATGAGCAATCCCTACTTTTTTGCAAATTTGTTCATCTCAATTATCACAATTGTTTCGGGAGTTTTAGTATTAGTTTCTCAATATCCTAAGTGGCTGATGATTATCAGTTATGGCTTTCCATTTTATGAAGTGGTTAATTTTATTAAGCTTAATCATACTAGCTTGTGGATGAGCTGTTTGAACGCGCTAGGGTGGCTTTTGATGGGAATTGTGTCATATATAGTACAGATTAAACCCGTTTTAAATAATAAAATACATCAATATTAAGCGATCAAAAGATCGTTTTTTGTTTTGAAAAAAATAATGAAAGCAAAAAGCCGCCATGCAAGGCGACTTTCTTATTTCATTCGTTTTTGGTCCATTCGTTTGACTGCGTAAAAAACTGGCAACCCCACAATTACAAGTCCGATGAAGAATAATACCCCAGCTGGATCGTTGAATAATTCGCTAATTAAGACAAATATTCCCCCGGCAATAGCAACAAATGGGACAAGTGGGTAAAGTGGTGTACTGAATGGGCGTGTAGAATGCTTTTTTCGTAAAATAAAGATTCCGAAAAATGCCATTAAGTAGAAGCAATAAACTGTAAATACACAAAGATCTGATAATTTATCTGGATCAAAGAAAACCATCATAATTGCTGACAAAATAATCAAGAAAAGTGTAGCAATGATAGGTGATTTTCCCTTAGGCGTTACATAAGATAAGAATTTAGAAAATGGTAAGTCTCCACGCTTAGCCATTGCATAAGTAATACGAGGGAAAGTAATCATTTTTCCGTTTAAAGTTCCCATCATGGAAATGATGATTCCAATTGAAAGAAGCTTTCCTCCGAGATTACCAAAGGCTTTCACGGCTAGATAAGAAGTCGCATTTTCACCAAGACGATGGATTTCCGCAGCTGGTAAAAATCTAAAGATTCCAATTGTGATTAAAGTGTAGATAAGTAAAACTGAGCTGATTCCTAAGATAATTGCTTTTGGAAGAAGCTTTTGAGGATCCTTCATTTCTCCACCTAGGTTAGCAATCAAGATCCAACCATCATATCCAAAAAGCGTTGCTAAAACGGCAACTCCAAAGCCACCACCATTGCGGCTAATTTCGCCGACTGTTTGATTAAAGGCATCTTCATGACCCCAAAAAATGCCAAAGATAATAATTGCGGCGATCGGGATCATCTTTGCGATTGTGGTAATTACGGAAAATGCGGCGCCAACTTTGTTTTCGAAGAAATTCATAGCCCCAATAGCGATCACAGTAATTAAAGCTAAAGGAATGCGCCATTCAGTTCCTAAACCAAATAAATTCGCCATCATAATACTCATAAATCCGGCTACGGAAGCGATAATAGCTGGTCCATAAGCGATAATTTGCATCCATCCCGCTAAAAATCCGCAGATTCTACCATACAAATTTTCAATATAAACGTAAAGTCCCCCCGTGTATGGCATTTGGGCCCCGATTTCGGCAATGGTTAATCCCGCTGCCAAGGTAATAACTCCTCCAAATATCCAGGCTAAGATGGCCATGGTAGAGGAGCCTGCACTGTCTAAGATAGAAGCCTGTTTAAAAAAGATTCCTGATCCAATAATGGTTCCAACTACAATAGAAATGGCTGACCAGAACCCCAGTGATCGCTTAAGTTCATTTTGATTTTGTTCCATATTTCCCTCCAAACAAAAAACCGAACTCACAGATTGCTTATCTTAAGGCAAAGAGTGAATTCGGTTTTACTAATTCTATGCACACCAAAATCACTCAAGTTCAGAAGAACTTGAGGAGGAATAAGATGAAGTTAAAGTAGTGTACATAAGTAACATAACAAGATTCCTCGCTAAAAAAGTATTTTTATTAGAATATCATGAACGAATTAAAGACGCAAGAAATATACTAAGGAAAGTAAGACGAAAGTTTTAATTTTTCTTGTTTAGCTTTAAAATTAATGACAAGAATTATTTCCTGGGAATGAGGTATTTTATGCAAACAGCATGGCAAAAATTTAAGAAAAACGTGCCGTTTCGGCGTTTTATCGTTCTATTGTTAATCATTTTGGTGCTTTATGAAATGCGCGCGATGATGAATACAGTTCTGTTAACGTTTATATTTACGTATATTGTGGTTCATCTGATTCGCTTGGTACAAAAAAAGTTACCTAAAGTGCCTTCGACAGTAATTGTCGTCGTTACGTATTTATTGATCCTTTTGGGCTTATATTTTGTAATAACAGTCTATCTTCCAATGCTGGCAACACAAATTAGTAAGATGGTGAAATCTGTTTATGAATTTTATAAAAGTGATCAAATGTCAGGCGTCACAAAGTATGTGACTCATTATGTGAATAAATCTGAGCTTGTTGCTCAAGCTAAAAATGGAATGAGTATCATGGTTCATGCAGCTGCCAGTGTGGGGACCTTAACTGTGGCCACCTTCATGTCATTAATTTTAAGTTTCTTCTACACAATTGAACTAAAGAAGATGAACGAATTTTCCAATTTATTTGTTCAGAGTGGCTATTTTAAATGGTTATTTGAAGATATTCGCTATTTTGGTAAAAAGTTCATTAATACATTTGGTGTAGTGTTAGAAGCTCAATTCTTTATTGCGATTTGTAATACGGCTTTAACGATGATTTGCTTAGCAGTGATGAAAATGCCTCAAATTTTTGCGTTGGGCTTAATGGTCTTTATATTAAGTTTAGTTCCAGTTGCTGGGGTAATTATTTCATTGATTCCATTGAGTATTATTGGTTATTCTGTAGGTGGAATTCGTTATGTGATTTATATTTTCATCATTATTATGATTATTCATGCGATTGAAGCCTATGTCTTAAATCCGAAGTTTATGTCCAGTAAAACTGAATTGCCAATTTTCTATACGTTTTTAGTATTACTTGTTGCAGAGCATTTCTTAGGAACGTGGGGATTAATTGTCGGAGTTCCAATTTTTACGTTCTTGTTAGATGTAATTGATGTAAAATCCGTAAAGAAGAAGGATAAAAATGAAAGTATTACTGACCGGCGATAGCATTATTGCGCGATATGAAGGATTAAAAGAACCGCATTTGAATGCCGATTTAAAAAGAGATTGCCCAGAATTGGAACTAAACAACACGGCTGTTTCTGGAATTAACTCAGGTGCATTTTTTGCGCGATTATCGGAATTGGTTTTAATGCAGGATCAATGCGATGCAATTGTGATTTTGTTGGGGACAAATGATTTAGCAATCCATAAGCAAGTTCCCATTGAACAGTTTAAGAAAAACATGCAATTAATTGCTTCCGCAATTGTTTGTTTATACTGGCCAAAAAAGGTGGTACTTATTTCTCCGCCGGCTGTCGATGAAAAAAAGCAACATGTACGCAATAATAGGCTAATTGCGTCTTATGCAAAAAAAGTTGAAGAAGTTAGTGAGGAATATGGATTTCATTACATTGATTTATGTAGTGAAATGATAAAGCAGGGAAATCTTGCTGAACTATGTCATGGCCAAAAAAATGATGGATTGCATTTTGGTGCCGCAGGTTATGAGTTGCTTTCTAGGCTAGTTTTAGAAAAATTAAAACAAATAGAAAAAGATTCACAGCTGTGAATCTTTTGTGGATTACTTTATTGCGCTGAATGCCAAGCTGCCAACGAGGCAGATGGCTAATAATGGTAAAAGTAGGTGAGTGAAAAAGACAAATACAATTCCAGCCACCACTAAAAATGCCATAATTTTGAGTAGGCCAATTCCTAATTTGATGAATAGCCAAATCAAAAGTAGCGTTAATAATATTGAAAGCATAATTGAATACCTCCGATTTCTATGGAGAAAATTATACCTCAAATTAATTAAGAAAAGGTATAAAATTAGGCATCCCAAGTTTGGAATGCCTAATTTTATTATTGAATCAAAAGTATTTAAAACAATTAGTCCTTTACAACGTCCTTAGTGTTCAACCACTTATCTGATGAAACCTTAACGATCTTCTTACCGTTAACTTTCTTTACGTCTTTTGCAGTAAAGGTTGAACCCATCTTGACAGTCTTTGAAGTCTTCTTAGCATCCTTATTGTAAACTGCAACAGTTTGCTTCTTGGTATCTTTAACAGTTACGAAAATCTTTTCGCCCTTCTTAATAGCTGGATCAGTTGGAGCAACTTCAGAAACACCCAACTTTGGAGCAGTAAAAGTAGCAGCACTAACAGTAGAACCGACACCTAAAAAACTAACAGCAAGAACTAAACTTGAAACAACTTTAACTAACTTTTTCATTTTAAATACCTTCGATTCTAAAACTCTTCATTTCCTCTTGACAACTATATTATATAACATCGGTTATTAAATGCAAGTATTTTTATAAAGAAACAAAAAACGTCTTAAAGCCCGAAATCATGGGGCTCTATGACACTTTTAGAGTCAAAAAAGATAACAAATAAATAAAATTGTATCGTTATAAATAACAAAATTGAAATTTAACTAGCAAAAAAAGAAGCATTCCTATCGAATACTTCTTTTTTCTTCCTAAGTCCTTATGATGAATGTTTCCCACAGATAGAATTAGTCCTTTACGATGTCTTGAGCATTAAGCCATTGAGACTTATTAATGCGAACGATCTTCTTTCCATCAACCTTCTTAGTGGCCTTAACAGTCCAAGTAGTTCCCATTTTTACAGTTTGAGATGTCTTCTTAGCATCTTTAGTGTAAACGTTGACTGTCTGCTTCTTAGTATCTTGAACAACAACGAAGATTTTTTCACCTTTTTTGATTGCTGGGTTAGTTGGAGCAGTTTCGGCAACACCTAACTTTGGTGCTTGAAAGCTTGCAGCTTGAACAGCAGTAGTGCTTGTTAAGCTCATTGCAATAGCTAATCCAGAAACAATAGTGATAACTTTCTTCATGTTCAACATATTTAAGACCTCGTATTTCTATCTCATTCACCTGACAACTATATTGTATAACAATCGTTATTAAATGCAAGGAGAAAATACGCTTTTTTTGATTTATTTTTAGATAGAGTGTTTTTTAATCGGTGAAGTATTGAAGTATAGCCTTTTCAGTTAATTTGTTTTTTTCTTTACCACACACATCCAAAACGATTTTTCCGTTATTTAAAATAACAATTCTATTTCCATATTTTAAAGCGTCTTTTAATTGGTGCGTTATCATTACACAAGTTAAATGATCTTTTTGGACAACTTGGTTGGTTAATTCCAATAATTGATGACTAGTATTAGGATCTAGGGCTGCAGTATGTTCATCAAGTAAGAGTAACTTTGGCTTTTTAATAGTTGCCATTAAAAAACTCAAAGTTTGTCTTTGACCTCCAGAGAGATTTCCTACAAAAGTATCTAGTCGCTCACTTAACCCATTTGGAAGCTTAGCTGTAATTTCTTTGAATTCAGCTAAGTGTTTATCAAGTCCGCGTATCCGTAAGCCACGATGTTCACCGCGCTTCGTAGCTAGGAGCAAGTTTTCTGCTACAGTCATTCTAGGAGCTGTTCCCATTTTAGGATCCTGAAACACTTGGGAGATATATTTTGCACGTTTAACCTCAGACCAAGCAGTTAAATCCTCCTTATCTAAAATGACATGACCTTCACTAGGGAAAAGAGAACCGTTAATAATATTGAGTAAGGTTGATTTACCGGCCCCATTTGTGCCTAGCAAAGTAACAAAGTCACCGTCTGCAAGTTGGAGATTGATATTTTTAAGAATCTTTTTTTCTTCTTTAGTTCCAGCATTAACGGTGGTTGTAATATTTTTTAAATCTAAAAGTGTACTCATGGTTTTTCAATTCCTCTCTTCCAAATTTTATGAATATGAAATTTCTTTTGGAATAATGGCAGCATTAAGCAAAGTGCCAAAATAATTGCGGAAATTAATTTGAAGTCGTTGGTACTAAATCCTAATTGAAGAACTAAAAGTAAAACTAAGCGATATAAAATACTGCCGACTACGACTGCCACTAAACGGGCAGAAAGGCTAAGATTTTTACCATAGACAACTTCTCCGATGATAATTGCAGCTAGACCAATAACCATGGTTCCGATTCCCATGTTAACGTCGGCGTAACCCCCGTTTTGAGCTAAAAGCCCTCCGCTAAGACCAATTAAACCGTTAGAAACCATTAAACCTAAGATTTTCATATTATCGGTATTGATCCCCAAAGAGCGAGCCATCTTTTCATTATCTCCGGTTGCAATGAAAGCTTGACCTAAATCTGTATTAAGAAATAGAGCAAGTAAGATCACAATACAAATTGCAAAGATTAGCCCCACTACGATCGTAGGGAAGTTTGCTGGTAATTTAGTCAAAAATTTTGCGTTTAATAAAGTAGCATGATTGAGAAGGCCAACGTTAGCTTTTCCTAAAATTCGGAGATTGACCGAGTAAACTCCTGTCATTGTCAAAATTCCGGCTAATAAAATAGGAATTTTTCCTTTGGTATATAAAAGGCCAGTTACAAGGCCAGTGCCAAGTCCAGCGATGAATGAAAGCAATGTAGCAATTGCTGGATCCATTCCTCTTACAAGAGCTGCAACACAAACCGCTGCTCCAAAGGGGAAAGTCCCTTCGACAGTCATATCAGGGAAGTTTAAAATTCTAAAGGATAAATAAAGTCCTAGGGCTAAAATTCCCCATAATAATCCTTGGCCGATAGTAGAAGTAACTAAACTCATTTAATAATCCTTCCTTTCTTTTGAGCAGCTTTAATTACTGAATCTGGAATGGTAATTCCTAAGTTTTGAGCAGTTTTCTCATTAATTACTGTTTCATAATTTGTAACTCTTCTTACTGGCATATCTTCCGGCTTTTTACCTTTTAAAACTTGTCCAGCCATCTTTCCCGTAAGGATTCCCATGTCGAATTGGCTGACAGATCTGGTAGCAAGTCCTCCAGGCTTAATCATGGTATCTGCAGCTGGGAAAACAGGGATTTTTTCCGCATTTGTTGCTTTTAAAAGAGTGGCAATTCCTGAAGCAACCGTATTATCAGTTGGAACATACACAGCTTCTACTTTGTTAACCATGGTTTGAGCAACCTGTTCAATATCATTAGTAGAAGTAATTGTGTAAGGACGGATAGTAATATGATGTTTTTCAGCCAAATTCTTAAATTCACGATATTCAGCCGCTGAAGAATCATCACTAGACGTGTAAATTACCCCAATTGTTTTAATTTTGGGCATAATAGTTCGGATGAGATCTAATTGAACCCCCACGGGTTGTTTATCTTGAACTCCGGTAACTTTTCCGCCAGGATGACTTAGACTTTTAACTAAACTAGTTCCAATTGGGTCGCTAACTGCCCCCATAATTACAGGGGTATTGCCACTTTCATTTGCTAAGGATTGCACCGCTGGGGTGGCAATGCCGATGGTCACGGCCGCATTTTGATTTTGAAAATGGTCACTCATTGATTTGAGATTACTTTGATCACCTTGGGCATTTTGAAAATCAATCTTGATATTTTTATGATTGATATAACCTTCTTCTTTTAGGCCCTGAATAATTCCTTTATGAATTTGATCCAAAGCTGGATGGCTCATTGTCTGCAAAATACCAACAGTAGGTGTGGGATTTAATCGACTGGTGGGATGCAGTTCTACAATAAAAGCTACGATTAAAAAGGTGAATATCGCAACAATGGTAGTAATTAATCGCTTCATTTTTCCTCCTAAAATAAACAAAAAGAGCACTTCCCGAAATTGCAGGAAATGCTCAAAACAAAACCCGCACGTAGATTTTTATCGTGCGGGTAATTTTATTTAAAGATTTACCAGCACAGATGCAAAACGTTTGGATTGCATCTGTACCAAAATGGCAGAAAACAATCCTAGTGCTGGAATTGCCAACGATTAATTGCTTCAAACTTAACTGCCATGATAAATCTTCCTTTCGTTTTTTGTTAATTAGAATTGTAATTTCAAAATTAGAGAAAGTCAATAAAAAGTTAAAAGAAAGTCGTCTTCGTTTTAATGAAATCCGCCCGTAAATCCCCGTATTTTAATGCGGGGATGGATAGGGCTTGCCGTCTTTGATTGCGTTATAGACTTGATCATTGATGTATTTCTCTACCACTTCTTTTGACATGTTGCCGACACTGCCAAAATAATAGCTTGGCGACCATAGATGTCCGTCCCACATCTTGTTTTGCCTAATTTCGGGATGTGCCTGCAAAAACAGCCTGCCACTTCTGCCTTTTAGAGCTTTGATTATGCTAGAACCAGATTTAGAAGGCTTAAAGCTAACCAACAAGTGAATATGTTCGGGCATAATCTCCATTTTTTCTATCTTAATTTGATTATCCTCGGCAATCTGCAATAAAAGCTTTCGCATTTCTTCGGCTAAATTGGTATTTGTAAAAATCTGATTGCGGTATTTGGTACACCAAATCAAATGATAATGAGTATTGTAGACATAGTGCTTTTCATAGCCTGCGCCTTTTATTTTGTCTTTCTTTTTCATCATAGGAAATGCTGTTCTCCTCTTCACTTATAAGTATTTATTATTGATTATAGTATCTGCATAGTCTATAATCAAATCATATCAACAAAGGGGGGTGAAAAAATGAAAAGAATGAGCAGTTTAGCGTATCACTTTGGCATAAAAGTAAGATTTTATCCCAGCGATAAACAAAAGAAAATGATTAAGCAGAACTATAATGCACAGCGTTTTGTCTATAACCAATATGTTGGCGCTGGTCGTTTAATCTATCACGTTAAAAAAGCCGGTAGGATCAAACAGCTTAACAGCGGTCTGCCATTTGTAATGCAGGCAATGTCCGAATACGAAATAAGTCAGGCTCAAAGGGTTCTTGAGGCACAGGAATTAATTGCCCGTCCTAAAAATATTAGAGATAAGTATGATTTCTTGCGTGTTAAAGATATTGATAGTTTAGCTATCGCCAATGCAATCCAAAATTATCGCAAAGCATGGAGAAACTATCATAAAATTGGCTATGGAATACCGGCCTTTCACAAGAAACGAAGCGACTGGTCATATCAGACTAACTGTCAGTACATAAAGCAAGAAGAAGCTTATCTTGATAATGGCACGGTTAGATTTATTGACGCTAAACATGTCAAACTTCCAAAATTGGGAATAGTAAGAATTGCAGGACTGCGTAAATTAATTAAAAAACGTTTGCTTGATCGCATTCCAACTAGAATTGGCACTGCTTCAATTAAGAAAACGGCAGACGATCAGTTCTATCTTTCTTTACAACTTGGAAGCGATATTGCCTTTGCAAAAAATTATGTTAAGACGCAAAAGCAGATCGGCATTGATCTTAACTTGGATAATTTCTTGACTGATTCTAATGGCGCAATGGTAGCCAATCCTAGATTCTACCGCAGAGCTAAGAAAAAACTCGCTCATGCTCAAAGAATACTCTCACGCAGACAGCGCAGAGCTAAAAAAGAAGGACGCTCTTTGCGTGAAGCCAAGAACTATCAAAAACAGCGCTTAGCCGTAGCTAAACTGCACGACAGGATTCGCAGACAAAGACAAGACTTCTTGCAGGTTCTTTCTACTGCATTAATCAAAAACCACGATTTAGTAGTAGCCGAAGAACTAAGAAGTAAAAATCTGTTAAAGAATTATGCTCTTGCCCAATCTATTTCTGATACAGGATGGCGCGGTTTCTTAACCATGCTCGAATATAAAGCTGATCTTCATGGCAAAAAGTTTGTCACGATTAATCCAAAATTTACTACGCAAAGGTGTCATAACTGCGGAAACATAATGGGACAAAACGGCTATAAGAAACTTACGCTTAAGGATCGGAAATGGACTTGCCCAGTATGCGGAATTTATCACATAAGAGATTGGAATGCTTCTATAAACATCTTAGAAAAAAGCAAAGGTATTTGGAAAAATCCTAAAATAAAAAAGGCAATCTAAATAGATTGTAGTCCGTTTGGCAACTTGCGGACTCAAAAGGTTTTGGTAATTGGGAAAACCGCTGTTTGGATTTTCGCAATTCAAACAAGTTAAGCCTGCATCTAAGCAAATTGGTGAAATAGTTAGCTCAAGCTAACGAACCACCAAGCCCCAAAATTCATTCTGGGGTAGTTGACTAACTTGAGATGCTTGTTATAACGATTTGTCAATGTCACTATTAGAAAGGGAGTTTTATGCAGTATAAACAGATTATTTTTGATGTGGATGATACTTTAATTGATTTTGCTGCAACAGAGAATTACGCCTTAAGGAGTTTGTTTAATCGTCATCATTGGGAATTAAATGCAGATTTACAAAAACAATATCATTCCTACAATCAAGGCTTGTGGCGACAGTTAGAACAAGGGAAGTTAACTTATGAAGATTTAAGTGAGATGACTTTCCATGATTTTATTAAGGAACATTTTGGACTTGAGATAGATGGTAAGAAAACGATGGATGAGTATCGGTCATATTTTGGACAGGCTCATAAGTTGCTTCCTGGGGTTGAGGATACTTTAAAGTTTGCTAAAAAAGCGGGCTATAAACTAACTGTTTTAAGTAATGGTGAAAAATTTATGCAAAATCATCGTTTAGAGCTTGCAGGAATTAAGGATTACTTTGATCTAATTGTTACTTCTGAAGAAGCACATTATTCTAAACCTGATGAGCATACTTTCGATTACTTTTTTAGTCGAACTGAAACAGGGCCTAATGAAACGATTTTCTTTGGGGATGGTTTGCAATCCGATATTTTAGGTGCAGAAAGATATGGCTTTGACAGTATTTGGTACAATCATCGTCATCGTAAAAATACCTTGAATTTGCATCCCTTATTTGAAGTTGATAATTATTCTCAATTTGTCAAAATCATGCAAAATAACTTTCAAAAAACAAATTATTAGATTTGTTACACGTGAAACGTAAAGTATATTTTTTCCAAAGTTGATTAATAATTGTTATGATTAATTAAGAATCGCAATAATCAAAAAGAAGGAAAAATATGAATTTTAACTCACTCACAGATACATATAAATTAAATAATGGCGTCGAAATTCCAGTCATCGGTTTTGGAACTTGGCAAACTCCTAACGGTCAAGTGGCAGAAGAGTCTGTGCTTGCTGCTCTTAATAGTGGCTATCGTCACATTGATACAGCTGCTGCATATGGTAATGAAGAAAGTGTCGGAGCTGCAATTAAAAAGAGCGGTATTAACCGTCATGAACTTTTTGTAACTACTAAACTTTGGAACAGTGATCATGGTTATCAAAACACTAAAAAGGCCATTGATACTAGTTTGGAAAAGTTAGATTTAGATTATCTTGATCTTTATTTGATTCATTGGCCAAATCCAGCAGCTATGAGAGATAACTGGGCTGAGCTTAACGCAGAGAGCTGGCAAGCAATGGAAGAAGCAGTTCAAGCTGGCAAGATTCGTGCAATTGGGGTTTCTAATTTTAGAAAGCATCACCTTGATGAACTGCTTAAAACTGCAGAAATTAAGCCTGTTGTCAACCAAAACTATCTTAATCCAAGTGATATGCAAGAAGACTTGGTAAAATATAATGATAGTTTAGGAATCCTGAATGAAGCTTACAGTCCTCTTGGTACGGGTGGCCTTCTTTCAAATGAAGTAGTTAATGGAATTGCAGAAAAGTATGGTAAATCTCCTGCTCAAATTTTAATTAGATGGTCATTGAACCATAATTTCTTACCACTTCCAAAGTCAGTTCACCCAGATTACATCAAGGCAAATGCAGATGTGTTTGACTTTGATATTGAACCAGAAGATATGAAGAAGCTAGATGGTTTACATGGTGGTGCTAAAATCGCTAATGATCCAGATAAAGTTGATTTCTAATATAATTTGTTAAGAATTCCGTCCAAGATAGGGCGGATTTTTTATTGGAAAAAATTAGCGTACAATTGAAATTTGAAAGGAAGTGCAGAAATTGAAGCACATAACATTAGGAATTGTGGCGCATGTTGATGCAGGCAAGACGACTTTGTCGGAGGGTTTGATGTATGAAACCGGCAATTTGCGCAAATTAGGTCGAGTAGATAATGGGGATGCATTTTTAGATCCCGATGAACTCGAAAAGAAGCGCGGAATTACGATTTTTTCTCATAACGCAAAGATTTCAAACCCCGATTTTGAGATAACTTTGCTTGATACGCCGGGCCATATTGATTTTGCAAGTCAAACAATCGAAGCTTTGAGTGTGTTAGACTATGCGATTTTAATCGTTTCTGCACTCGACGGCGTTACTGGGTATACCAAGCAACTTTGGAATTTACTTAAAAAATATCAAATTCCAACCTTCATTTTTGTGAATAAGATGGATGTTCACGAGGCAGATAAAACGTCAATTTTGACGGATTTACAAGAGAACTTAGACGCAAATTGTAGCGATTTTACAGAAGATGGTACAGATTTTTATGAAAATGTTGCAACAACCGATGAAAATTTACTGGATAAGTATTTAAACGGCGAAAGTATTGAAGAAGATATTCCAAAGTTAGTAGCTCAAAGAAAGATTTTTCCAGTTTATTTTGGTTCTGCTCTTAAGCTAGCTGGGATTGACGCTCTTTTGCAAGGCTTAGAAAAATGGAGTAGTGAGCCGCAGTATGGAAATCAATTTCAGGGTCGAGTTTATAAAATCACTCATGATCAAAAGGGTGAGCGTTTAACTTGGATGAAGCTCTTGGGTGGCAATATAAAGCCGAAAGAAGAAATTAACGGTGAAAAAATCAATCAGATTAGATCTTATAATGGCGAAAAATATGAACTGGTCAATGAAATGGATCCTAGCCAAATTTGTGTTCTGGTTGGTTTGACCAAAACTTACCCTGGTCAAGGAATTGGGATTTCAGATTTAATTGATGATAGTTTGAAGCCAGTTTTGGTTTATAAACTCAAAACTGATGCTGATATTTTTGAATGTTTAAAGGCTCTGCGACAATTAGAGGATGAGAATCCACTTTTGCATGTAGATTGGGTTGAAGAATTGCAAGAAATTCATGTGGAAATTATGGGTGAAGTTCAACGTGAAATTTTGAAGCAGATCATGAAAGAAAGATTTAATTTAGATGTTGATTTTGTAGAAGGTAATATTCTATATAAAGAAACTATCATTGATAAGATCGAAGCTGTGGGCCACTTTGAACCCTTGCGTCATTACTCAGAAGTTCACTTTTTACTTGAACCTAGTGCTCCTAATAGTGGGCTTGTTTTTGAAAATAAATGTGATTTAGAAGTTCTGAGCAAAAATTGGCAAGAACAAATTATGACCGCCTTAAGAGCCAAAACGCATGTGGGAGTTTTGACAGGATCGCCAATTGCAGATATGAAAATTACGCTCATTGGAGGGCGTGCAAGTAATGTTCATACTGTTGGTGGCGACTTTAGAGAAGCTACTTCTCGCGGAGTGCGCCAAGGATTAATGGAATTAAAATCCAAACATGCAGTTCAGCTTTTGGAACCTTGGTATGACTTTGAATTGGAAATTCCTCAAGATCAAGT
This sequence comes from Lactobacillus johnsonii, assembly GCA_949888035.1. Classification (GTDB taxonomy): domain Bacteria; phylum Bacillota; class Bacilli; order Lactobacillales; family Lactobacillaceae; genus Lactobacillus; species Lactobacillus johnsonii_B. The sequence goes on from CATLCE010000020.1 coordinate 22,233, forward strand.
AGGGCGCGCACTTAACGATATTCAAAAAATGAGTGGCAAGTTTGATGCACCAGAAAATTTGGCAACTTCTACCATTATTAAGGGTAAAGCACCTGTTTCTGAAATGATGTCCTATAGTGAAAAGGTCAGAAATTATACTCATGGCCAAGGACGCTTGCAGACGATTTTTACTGGTTATTATCCTTGCCATAATCGGGATGAAATCATTAAAAGGCTTGCTTATGATCCAATGTCTGACTTAGAAAATACACCTAATTCTGTTTTTTGTTCTCATGGCGCGGGTCATACAGTTGTATGGAATGAAGTGCCAAGTCATGCCCAATATCCATATACTTATAATGGTGAATAATTTGGCTAAAAATATGCTAAAATGGGGGGCAAAAAATCTAAAAGAAATATGAGGACAAAAAATGAAACAAAAGCAATCATTGAAAGAAATACTTGAAAAAGTAACTTTGAAAAATGAAGCAGAACAAAGTTTAGTTAATCAAGCGATTGAAGAACTTAATAAGGGCGAATATGAACCTAAAGTTCAAAAACAATTGAGAGATGCCTTCAATAAGTTAGTTTTACAAGGTAAGGTATCAAAGGAAGGGTTGAGCTTTTTTGAAGAATTAAGTAAGCCAAACTTTGATGTTGATCTAGCTTTATCTTCAATGACTTGGTTCAATTAATGCAGATTTTTGCAAAGAAAAAACCATATTTCGGTAATTTTATCGAAATATGGTTTTTAATTATTCAGTTTTTAATTAAAACTTGTTCTTGTCCAAAGCAACTGGAGAATCTGGCTTTTCACCGTTAATCATCTTCAAGTTGTTGTCAAATGCTTTAGTTACCATGTTACGTACGGCATGAGTAGTGTAGAAAGCAGTGTGTGGAGTTACCAATACGTTTGGACGATCAATTAAGTCAGCTAAACGATCATCTGGGAATTCTTTACCTTCCCAGTCTTCGTTAAATACACCAACTTCGCCTTCGTAAGTATCCATTACGAAGCCAAAGATCTTACCTGAGTCCAAACCACGGATTACAGCATCAGTGTCAACAAGTGGACCACGTGAGCAGTTTACGATAACTACACCGTCTTTCATCTTGGCGATTGAATCGTCGTTGATCATGTGAACATTAGCTGGAACATCAGGAACGTGAAGTGAAATTACATCAGCTTGCTTGTATAAGTCATCAAGTGAGTCAACGTAGTAACCCTTCTTTTCAAGTTCTGGGTTCTTGAAGATATCGTAAGCAATAACCTTTGCGCCGAAACCTTCCATAATACGCATAAATACTTGACCAATGTGGCCAGTACCTACAACACCAACAACTTGGTCACGAACTTCACGACCAATAGTTGGAGCCCAACGTAAGTCGCGCTTAGCCATCTTTTCATCCATGCGCTTGTCTTGACGTAATACACGAGCTGCTTGGATTGCTGCATGTTCAGCAATTGCATCTGGTGAGTATACAGGAACATTAGTAATTTCAAAGCCAAGTTCCTTGGCCTTGTCCATATCAATGTTGTCAACACCAACGTTACGTAATGACATCTTAGTTACGCCAGCGTCTGCTAAAGCTTGAAGAGTTTCTGGAGTGTAGTCTAATTGTTGGTAAACAACAACACCATCAGCACCCTTAGCAAGTTTTGCAGTTTCAGGAGTCAAAAGCTTATCAGTATATTCAACTTCAATATCTTTATGAGCATCTTTCCATTCGTTTAAGAAAGGTTCTTCATCCTTACGAATAGCGTAAGCAAAAATCTTTGTCATAAATCCAACCTCCGTAAAAATAATAATATGACCGAGTCTTATTATACACTTGAGTTGAAAAGACAAAACATAAAAAATAGGATTTTGTGAAAAAAGTACAGCTTTTTTAAAAATTTATTCGTATTTAAAGCGGATTCCAATAAATTTTATTGAAAAATGTGCAGATTAGTGAAAATGTAAACATTTTCTTAAGAAGAACCGTAAATAATGACATAGTGTCACTTTACTGGTAATATTATAACCATAGCAGAAATGTTAAGCATGAGAGCTAAAGGAGGTATTGCCTATTACATTTAAATAAGATTGCAAAATCTTCTTAATTCCTTATTACTTAATTTTTTTGGAAGGACTAAAAAATTATGTTAATGCTTCAATGGACTTGGATTTTAATAATTGGAATTTGCATTGGATTATTTGCCGGCGTGATTGCTAGTAAAAGTAACTTATATATAGTTATCTCCACATTAATCGGTATAACTGGTGCACTACTTGGTGAAGCATTACTTAAATTTTTAGATCCAAACTTTGCAGGTCAACTGGTTGTATCAGGTACGATTGGCTCCATCATCCTAGTTTTAATCGTATCTTTAGTAAAAAAGACCTGCAACATTAGAAGAGAACACTAATGTAAAATAAATTCTCGTTATTCTCATTCAACACAACTCCCTTTTAAATAGAAGCTAGGCTAGATAAATCCATCTAGTCTAGCTTTTTTAGTATAATTTAGAAAAAGGAAAATAACAGATAGTAGATAATATGATAATTAGTGATTTAATCTAATAATTTATGGTTAATTATAGTAAAATATAATCATAAAAACAAAGAAAGAATCTTATAATTATGCAAGACTATTTATCGATTAGACAAGCATCACAATATTTACATGTTAGTATCCCAACCTTAAGACGCTGGGAAAAAGAAGGTAAGCTTAAGCCTTATCGAACTGAAGGAAATCATAGACGATACACTCAAGCTATGCTTGATAGTGCTTTATCTGGTAAGAAATTTGAAAATGATGAAGTTAAGCAATTAGTCGTTGGCTATTGCAGAGTTTCTTCGCATCATCAAAAAGCTGATTTAAAAAGACAACAAGAAGTGGTTCAAACCTATTGTGAAAATTTAGGAATCCCTTTTAAAATAATCAGCGATGAAGGATCCGGCCTTAATTATGATCGTAAGGGTTTTAAAGAATTGATTCATCTTATTTGCAATAAAGAATGCTCTCAAGTTGTGGTCAATTACCCGGATCGCCTAGTGAGATTTGGGTTTGATTTGGTTAAAGACATTTGTGCGGAAAACAATGTAGAACTAACTGTGATTAATCAAACACCTAACGCCAGTCCTGATGAAGAATTGGTTCAAGATGTTTTATCGGTTATTACAGATTTTTCTGCAAAGCTTTATGGAAAACGAAGTCATAAAAATGAAAAAATCGTCAACACTAATAAAGAATTCTTTACCAAAAACGGTTAAAGCCTATTCTCAAACTCTAACAGAGGAACAGTTTCAAAATATCGATCAGCTTTGTGTAAGCTATGGCAAATTAAGAGGTATGTTTTTTAATCAGTTTTGTGGCATTAATAATTTAACTATTAATTTTCGCAAGAAAAGAAACAATTTGCGAGCTGCCAAAACAAATAAGAAATATATGGAGTGTTTTAATGTTTTAGATAAACATGTAACTTATGCTTTATTTGATAGTATTAGTAATATTAATGCCATGTGGTCAAATACTGCTAATAAAATACGAAAAATTGTTTCAGCTAATCCCAACGTTAATCAAGCCGAGCAGCATTTTATTTTCTTTATCTTGAAAATTCCTTTGCTTTGGCAAAGCGTTTTACGATATCGAGAAATTGCTTTGCCTAAATCAATTAACAAAACATACTTGCAAATCAAAGGTCTGCTAAGTAAGGAGCAGTTCAAGCATGCTTTGTCTTATCTTCGACGTTTAACAAGACGCTACAAAGCTTATCCGCATAAAGTAAGCATCCATAATAGATCGATGACTTATGACGAAAACATGTATCGTTTTAAAAATGATGAATTTAGATTTACTTCACAAATTTCAAGGAAAGTTTTTAGAGTTAGTCTAACTGGTCCTTGGCATTATTCAGTTAAGGGCAATTTACAAATTATCTTGGACCGCTTAAAAAGACGAATTGAAATTCATAAATTAATTCAGACGCATGTTAAAAGCTTGCCTAAAACACAAGTACTAGGGATTGATAAAGGCTTAGCCACTTTAATTTCTTGTAGCAGTGGAAATGAGTATGGTCAAAACTTTGGTGAAATTATTACTAAGCAAGTAAATAAGCTTGCTAAAATAAATGCCAAACGTAATCAAATGCGAGCTAAAGGCTTATTAACTTCAGCTAAACGCTATACTAATTTAAGAAAGCGCCAAAAAGCCCATCTGCAAAGCGTTATTGACTATGCAATTTATCAAATGATCGAACAAGAAAAGCCTCTTGAAATAGTCAAAGAAGACCAGACTTTTACTAAAGAGAGACTTCCAAAAACAAAAAATAGATTTCAAAGACGGAGCCGGTTATTATTAAATAGCTGGGTAAAAGGGCTTTTAAATGAGCGCCTAGAATATATTTGTGATAAGTTCGGAATTGTTTATACTGATGTTAATCCAGCTTACACTTCTCAGTACTGCCCATATTGTAACCGCAAATTTGGGATTAGATATGGCAAGCACCACGAACTAACATATTGTAAAAATTGTGGACAGTTAAACGCTAATATAGCTGCCGCAATTAATATTAAAAATCGTAAGAATGATGAAGAAATCAATTTGTATACTCCTTATAAGAAAGTCAAGAAAATTTTAGACAGTCGAATTTAATAGTTATTAGTTACAAAGTGCCAGGCGAAATGGCTGACCTTTAATTGCAATGATGCAGGGACTAATAATTTAAATTCTTTGCAGTAATTTGGCTAAGTCCGTTTTAGCAGCAAAGTCTTAATATTTTCTGTAGTAGGGAAGATCTACTTAGATAGTTTTATATCTATTGAACCGTACCTACTGAATTCTTTCGTAAAAGAATTTAACAAAAAGATTTCTTTGTCTATAAATTTTATAGAAAGGAAATTCATAGAATGTGGTTATATGCTAGTTTTAATTAGTAATAATTATATTTTATGATTCGGGAGGAAAAATTATGCTTTTAATATCATGGAACATTGATTCTTTAAATGCAGCTTTAACCAGTGATTCTAATCGAGCTCAAGAAACATGGAAAGTTTTAAATACGATTGTTGAACAAAATCCAGATGTAATTGCTCTTCAAGAAACTAAATTACGAGCAAGTGGTCCTACTAAAAAACATCAAGAAATTTTAGCACAGATGTTTCCTGAATATGAATATGTGTGGCGTTCCTCAGAAGAACCAGCTCGGAAAAGTTATGCAGGGGTGATGTATCTTTATAAAAAAGATTATCATCCAACTGCTACTTTTCCTAAAATTGGAGCGCCAGAACCTATGGATGAAGAAGGCAGAATCATTACTTTAGAATTTCCAAATTATTATATTACGCAGGTTTATACACCAAATTCTGGCAATGGCTTAAAGCGTCTAGGTGAGCGACAAGTTTGGGATGAAAAGTACGTTGAATACTTGAAAGGATTAGATAGTAAGAAACCCGTGATTGCCAGTGGAGATTATAATTGTGCTCATACTGAAATTGACTTGAAGCATCCCGAAAATAATCATCATTCTGCAGGGTTTACTGATGAAGAACGAGCAGGCTTTACTAAATTATTAAATGCAGGTTTCACTGATTCCTTTAGAAAAGTGAATGGTAATGTCACTGGCGTTTATTCTTGGTGGGCCCAACGTGTGAGAACCGCAAAAGCTAATAATTCTGGTTGGAGAATTGATTATTGGTTAACGAGTAATCGAATTGCCGATAAAATAAAGCGGTCTGAAATGATTGACACTGGAGAACGTGCTGATCATTGCCCGATCTTATTAGAGATTGACTTATAATTTGATAATAAAAAGCATTCTTAAAGAATGCTTTTTTTAAATTGGTCTAAAGTGTATAATAATTGAAGATTTTTTAGGGGAGGATATGCGCTTGGAAGAAGTAGCAGAGGAAAAGGATTGGGCGCTTGAGCAAGACTTGAAATATAATCGTTTGACAGCTTTTAAGTTGTTTGCGATGACCAGTTCAATGGTTATTTCCGTCAATGAACTTGCGCCCTTTGGAAAAACTGGCCCAACAGCCTTATTTTATTTATTAATTGCAGGAATTGCTTGGTTTATTCCCATTACACAGATGGCTGGTGAAATGGCCTCAATTGATGGTTGGGAAAAAGGTGGTATTTTTACTTGGGTTAAAGGATCTTTAGGTGAAAAAACTGGCTGGACGGCGATGTGCTATCAATGGATTCACATTACTGTTGGTATGGATACGATGATGTATGTAATCATTGGTGCTTTATCGATCACTTTAAATACCCCCGAGTTTAATACTAATCCCATGCTTAGATTTACTTTGATGATGGTAATTCTCTGGGGAACTACAGCAATTCAAGTAATTGGAATTAGAAAAATTGGTCGAATTGCGGAATGGCTATTTATTTTAGGAATTGCTCTTCCAGTAATTTGTTTGATTATTTCATTCTTTATTTACGTGTTTCAAGGTAATCCACTTCATATGACCATTAATTGGAACACGGTTATTCCACATCATTTAAATGAAAATACTTTGGTAGCTTTTGTTCCATTTATGCTAGCATTTTGTGGGGGCGAAGCTTCAGCACCACACGTTAAGAATTTAGAAAATGTGAAATCTTACTCACGTGTAATGTTGGGACTAGCTGCAACAGCTATTTGCTTTGATTTATTAGGTAGTATGGCAATCGGGATGACTGTACCCAAGAATGAAATCCAAAATAGTACAGGTTTTGTTTATACTTATGGTAAACTCTTAAACTCAATTGGTCTTCCTGGTGGTGCACTCCAAAAAGTAGTAGGAGTACTGCTTGCCTGCGGAATTATCGGAGAGCTTGGCAATTGGCTTGCAGGACCTAACCAAGGAATGTATGAAGCGGCTAAACAAGGCTATATGCCAAAGTATTTTGCTAAAGCAACAGATCGCGGTGTTCCGCTTCGTTTAATGGTGGCTCAATCCTTAATTGTGACTGTTTCGGCAGTATTGATTACTTTTACTAGTGGTGCAAATGCGGACTTTGCTTTTAACGTGTCACTGGCGGCAACTACAGCCCAATATTTGATGGTTTACATGATCATGTTGACAGCTTACATTGTATTAAAAGCTAAGCATGAAAATCTTCATCGTACGTACTACATGACTAAGAGTAAGGTTTTAAGTATTATTATTGCTCTAGTGGCAATGGTAATTACAGTAGTGGCATTCTTTGTTACATTTATTCCAGCTGCGGAAACACCAAGTAATCTAAAGCATGCTTATGTCTTTTTACTGATTGGAATGTGTGCAATCGTTTCAATTATTCCATTAATTTTATACCGCTACAAAGGAAAATGGCGTTGGTAATGGTAAAATAGAAGCTCAAAATTTGGGCTTCTATTTTTTTGTGAGGTGATAATAATGAGTGAAACTCTAAAAAATGCAATTTTAAATGGCCTTTATGATCAAAAATACCGAGGACATGAATTCTTAAATCCTCAATTATTGGAAAATGATCAAAATAATAAGTTATGGCTTAATTTAAGAAGAGAATTGTTAGCTTGTGAATCCTTTGTGTGGACAGTTGCTTTTATCAGTGAAAACATGCTTGTTCCATTTAAAGCGGTCATGGCAGATTTGGCTAAGAAAAATATCTCTGGAGAAATTATTACAGGGACGTATTTAGGCTTTAATTCCCCGAAAGTTTTTGAAGAGTTGAATAAAATTCCTAATTTAAAGGTGAAAATTAAAGATGGTCCTTTTCATGCAAAGGGCTATTACTTTAAATATTCTAATTATGAAAGTATCTTAGTCGGAAGTGCTAATTTTACTCGGTCGGCTCTTTTGCAAAATGATGAATTGATGCTTAAGGTTACCCCCAGTGAGAATGGTGTCTTGTTTGATCAAGTAAGGACAAAAATTGCCAAATTGAAAGAGGAGAGTTTTCTTTTTACTAATAATTGGTTAAAAGAATATCGACAAAATTGGATAAAGCCTAAGAATAGGTCTTTATCTCGCCCCAAAAAGATTACTCCTAATAAAATGCAAAGAGCTGCCCTAAAAGAATTGAACAATTTAGTTGCGGAAAAAGAAAAAAGAGCGCTTGTAGTTTCTGCCACGGGGACTGGGAAAACCTATCTCGGAGCTTTTGCAGTTAAGAATTTTAAACCGCGCAGATTTTTATATGTGGTTCATCGCCAACAAATTACTAAAAAAGCATTAGCCAGTTTTAAGAAAGTAATTGGTGGAGCAGACTCGGACTATGGAATTTTATCGGGAAATCATCATGATTTAAATAAAAAGTATCTTTTTGCGACGATCCAAACTTTGAGTCAAGATCATATTCTTAAGGAGCTAAATAAAGAAGAATTTGATTATATTTTGATTGATGAAGCTCACCGAGTTGCAGCAAAAAGTTATCGAAAAATTATGAACTACTTTGAACCTAAATTTTTCTTAGGGATGACAGCAACTCCTGAACGGATGGATGCACAAGATGTTTATCAGATTTTTGATTATAATTTGGCTTATGAAATTCGCTTGCGGGATGCACTTGAAGAGAAAATGCTGACGCCTTTTCATTATGTGGGTGTAGAAGATTATGAAACTGAAGAGGGTTTGATTGATGAAACAAGCAGCTTACGCTATCTTACCGCTGAAAAAAGAGTAGATTATATTTTAAAAGAATTAGATTATTACGGTTATTGTGGAACTAAGCCTCGTGGGTTAGTTTTTTGTAGTCGTCAAGAAGAAGCTAGAGAAATTGCGGCAGAATTTAATCAAAAAGGCCATCCTGCTGTTAGTTTAACCAATGAAGATAAGGAAGAAATTCGAACTCAGGCTATTTCAGATTTGGAAGATGGCAAGATTGAATACATAATAACGGTAGATCTCTTTAATGAAGGAGTAGATATACCATCTCTAAATCAAATTGTGATGCTCAGAAATACTCAATCTAGCATTGTCTTTATTCAACAACTTGGCCGAGGTTTGCGTAAATACCCTGGTAAAGATTATGTAACTGTGATTGACTTTATTGGAAATTACAAAAATAACTATCTAATTCCAATTGCTCTTAATTCAGATGATAGCCTTGATAAAGATCAGCTTAAACAAGAAACACTCCTTCCGCAATTAATTGATCTTTCAACGATTAACTTTACTCAAATTGCATCTGATAAGATTTTACAATCTTTAGATAAAGTAAAATTAGATGGTTTAATGCAGCTCAAGCAATCTTATAAAGATTTGAAACAGAAAATTGGCCGCATCCCTTATTTGGAAGATTTTTATAAATATCATACTGTTTCGCCAGAAGTATTTGCTAAAAATAAATTGCTAGGTAACTATGGTGTCTTTTTACAAAAAAATCATGAAGATATTTCTTTATCTCTGTATGAAAATCAAGTTTTGACTTTTATGACTAAAGAACTTTTAAATGGTAAACGGCCTCATGAATTAATTTTGCTTTCTTTATTGATAGATTCGGCTGTAGGGGAGGAAGAGTATATCCAATTTTTACACAAAAATAATATCTACGTTGATTCTAAAGTGCTGTCCTCAGTAGAAGGATTTTTGAATTTGGCATTTTTTGAAGTGAAAGCTGGCAAAACCACGAAAAAGGAACAATATGGTAATTTTCCCTTAGTAGAAAAGGATCTATTCGGCTATCATTTATCAGAACATTTGCAGGAAAGCTTAGCTAAGAATGATCAGTTCAAACAACTATTCTTAGATGTGATTAAAACAGGTTTGCTTTTAGCCAAAAAATATAATTGGAATATGCAATTTACTCTTTATCAAAAATACGATCGAGAAGATGTGTGTCGTTTATTAAGTTGGCCGTTAGATGTGAGTGCTCCAATGTACGGGTATCGAGTTGGAGAAGAGGAAACTCCAATTTTTATTACATATAAAAAGAGTCAAGAAGATAAACGTAGTGATGTGTACGATAATGAATTACAGAACGGCACCACCCTTAAATGGTATACTCGTACTCCGCGCCATTTAGATTCTGCAGAGGTAAAGCGACTTTTGCAAAAAGATATGAAATTACATATTTTTGTAAAAAGAAGCGATGCCGAAGGAAAAGATTTCTTTTATTTAGGGGAGGCCATAATAGATCGTGCAAGTGTTAAAGAGGAGCAGATTGGGCCAAAGAGAAAATCAGCAGTAGGGATGAACTTACTTTTAAAAACTCCATTAACTGCTGAGATGTATGATTTATTATTTAAATAAAAAAGCGCCTCATGGCGCTTTTTTTATCTTTGCGTGAAAGTATTGGGTTTAATATAATTCAAAATTTCATAACCAACATCTTTTTGATTATTTTCATTATTGTCGGTTTGGTTTAAGAACATAATTAAACCATTTTTCATATCAGTTGTAACTTGGAACCAATTACCAAAGTGAGTTCCAGCTAAGTTTCCATAAGATGACATTAATGTGTCGTTATTTTTTAAGTAAACGCCGCCGGAATATTCAGTTACTTTACTCTTCAAATGAGTTAAATAGTTAAAATCAGAACGATCTAAAATTTGACCATTGCTTAAACCGACTAAAATTTTATAGTAATCCATCGGAGTAGAAAACATATTAGCTGCTCCAGGAAGTTGGGAAGCTAAAGAGCGTTTTACATATTCAGCGTCTTGGTAATTTTTACCATTGCTATAAGTATAAGAAATGGCATCGGTCTTATCTCTTGGGATATTTTGATAAAGATAAGTATGTTGTAAACCTAACTTGTTAACAATTCGGTTTTGGAAGTTAGATTCGTAAGATTGGTTAGTTACCTTGGCAATAATTCCAGCTAATAGGATATAATTGGTATTATTGTAGAAATAAGTTCCAGGTTGACCTTCTCCGCGAGAGTTAATATGGTCTACGATCCAGTTAATGGAGTTATCTTCAGAATAATTATACCCACGATCGATTTCAGTATCAGTAGCCGTAATACCAGAGGTATGGGTTAATAGATTTCCAACTGAAATTTGATCAGCATTTTTTAAATTAGGATACCAGCGAGAAATTTTTGTATATTGAGAAAATTGCTGATTAGTGTGATTAGTTTCGTTAATTAATTGAATAATCATTGCAGCAGTAATAACTTTTTGGAGAGAACAAGTTGGATATACAACTTTAGAATTACCATTTCCAAGTTTCTTTCCATACCAGCCCCAACCATAACTAATTTGTTGTGGTTCCCCATCTTTTATTACTACTACAGATCCACGTACATTATGTTTTCCAAGTGTACTTCTTACGAAATTGCGCATTTGGGTCTTTTGTTCTGTAGTTGCAGCATATGCTGGCTTAACTGGAGCAGTCAGTGTGAAAGATGAAAGTCCCAGTGTTATCGCAGCAGTAGCTGCTAGTAATTTTCTTTTCAATTAGAGTACTCCCCTCAAAAAAGTATTTTAAATTGTATTATAAAACTTTTTCGTTAATTAAAGCATTCAAATTTATTAATTTTTGTTAACAATGGTAAGAAAGGAATATTTATGACTACTAAAGCAATTATTCATGATGTAATGATTTTAAAAGCTAAATCGCAAAGAGCATCGCAAGCAGATTTGAAAATTGCTGAAGATCTAAAAGATACTCTTATAGAAAATAAAAATATTGCTGCTGGATTAGCAGCAAATATGATTGGTGAAAACAAAAGGATTATTGCTTTCTTTGTAGGTCCTTTTCCGATGTTAATGTTGAATCCTAAAATTCTAGCTAAAAAAGAAAGTTATATTACTGAAGAAGGATGTTTATCATTGACAGGAGTTCGCCCAGTTAAACGCTATAAGACAATCAGCGTTGAATATGAGGATACAAGCTTTAATAAAAGAATCCAAGAATTCACGGATTTTACGGCAGAAGTGATTCAACATGAGATTGATCATTGTGATGGAATTTTAATTTAAAAAAGTTCAAAAAAGTACTTGCCAAAAAAGAATAAATCAGGTATATTAATAAAGTCGCTTTTGAGAGAAAGCGAAACAGAAGCAGGCAAGCAAAAAGAAATAAAAAATATTTCAAAAAAGCTTGCAAGAGATAAAAACTTCTGGTAATATATTTAACTGTCGTCAAGTTAAGAACTTGAAGGCAAAAATAAATTCAAAAAAGTTCTTGACAAAGGACAAACGAATTTGATATAATATAAA
>CATLCE010000021.1:0-33768 GCA_949888035.1 Lactobacillus johnsonii
TATTAGCGGTCACATTAAGGGAACTAAACTACCATTTACTCCTGAAATTCCAGTAGGTTGGGTAGCAAGTGATCCAAGCGATGTACCAACTGAAATTACCATTAATAATGGAACTACTATAATTAAGATTAAGCATGGAGTAACCAATGTTGATCATAATAATCCAGTTCCGGATGGTGCAAAGACTGTAACCGGTGAAGTAATTGATGGTGCACACGAAACAGATTTGAATCAAACGATTACAAGAATTATTAATGTAACTAATCCAGATGGAACTAAGAGTACAGAAGTTCAAACCGCTAAGATTTACCGTAATGCAAGTTACGATAATGTGACTGGTGAGGTAACTTATGGAGAATGGTCAACTGCAAAGTGGAGCGAATTTACTCCAAAGAAGATTGATGGATACACTCCAAGTGAAGATATTGTTCCTGCAGTTGAAGTTAAAGACGGTCAAAAGAATGTCACAGTTGATATTACCTACACTGCAAATAAACAATCGACTAACATTATTTACCAAGATAAGACTGGTCAGGTTATTAAGACCGATAAGGTAAATGGGGAAACTGATCAGACAGTTGATGTTCATTCAACAATTCCTGCAGGCTGGAAGCTAGTCAATGGCTACACCATTCCATCAACTATTACTTTTGGCCCAGATGGTCACAAGGATGTAGTCGTTCAAGTGGAACATGCCACAATTACGGTTACTCCAGATACTCCTGAAGATCAAATTCCAAATGGTAAGGTTCCAGGTAATCCAGATAAAACTTATCCCAAGATGGAAAAATTAGTTTCTGAACCAACAAGAACTATTGTGGTAATTAAGCCAGATGGAACTAAAGAAACTGTTACTCAAAAGGTTAAGTTTACTAGAGTCGCTACATTTGATGAAGTAACTGGCGAAGTAACTTACAGTGATTGGAAGAGTACTGATTCTGCGGTTTGGGAAGCTTATACTCCTGCAACAATTGATGGATATACTCCAAACGTAGCTCAAGTTGCTCAAGAAGCAGTTAGTGCAGATACCGCAAATGTAACTGTTAATATTTCTTACACGAAGAATATTGTTCCACCTGTTGAAGAAACTCAGACTATTGAGTATCAAGACCAAGATGGCAAGATTATTGCAAGTGAAGCAGTTACTGGTGAAAAAGGCCAAGAATTACCATTTACTCCACATATCCCAGAAAACTGGCAAGCAAGTGGAGAAGTTCCAAAGACAATCACAATTGGTGAAAATGGTAATAAGACCATTATCAGAATTGAACCTAAGATTGAAACTACGGAACTTACTAAGACAGTTACTCGAACAATCATTGAACATTTACCAAATGGCGATAAGAAAGTTGTTCAAAAGGTAACTTTAACTGGCACTCAAAATAAGAATTTGGTAACTGGTGAAGTTCAAACGCAATGGAATTCTGGTAAATTTGATGCTTATACTCCAGAAAAGGTTGCTGGCTACACTGCTAGTCCAAATATGGTAGGAGAAGAAGTAGTTAATGCAACTACTGAAAACTCAACCATTGAAATTACTTATGTTAAGGATAAAGTTCAAGCAAGCCAAGTAATTCAACTTGTTGATTCAAAAGGTCAGGTAATTGCTTCAACTACTGTTGTTGGAGAACTTGGCCAAGAAGTAACTTACAATTTGCCACTTCCAACTAATTGGGAGTACACCAATGGTAAGCCAGCTGATCAAGTTAAGGTTGAAAATGGTGTAACTAAGATTGCAATTCAACATAAGACAGAGGAAGTTACTGATACTCGAACTGTAACAGAAACGATCCACTTCAAGTATGCTGATCAAAGTCAAGCTTTACCAGATACTATTCAAACTATCACCTTTATACGCAGGGGTGTTAAGGACTTGGTAACTGGTGAAACTACTTGGGGTAAATGGGACAAGGAAAGCTCAACTTTCCCAGAAATTGTTGCTCCTAATATTTCAGGCTACAGTTCAAATCCAATGACTATTAATGCTCAAACTGTAGGTCCAAATTCACAAAATCTTGAATTTACAGTTGTTTACAGTCCGATTAAGCAGCCAACTCCAACTCCAAATCCAGATAATCCAGTAAATCCATCTAAGCCAGATAATAACAAGCCAAATAAACCTGATCATAATAAACCAGTTGAATCAAATAAGCCGAATAAGAAACCATCTAAGCCGGTTCAACCAAACAAGAAGCCTACTAATAAGGTTCCTGCAAAACCTGTAACTCCAACAATTCACAAGCCTTCAACCAAGGCTAGTGATACTAAGCCCCTTTATGAAGTAAAAGATTTCCCAAGAGGAAGTCACAAGCTTGAGGACGGTACAATTGTTGATTCACACGGCAGAGTACTTTATGAAAATGGCCAATTGACTCGTTTAGGTAGGACCATGCTTAAGAAGGGTCATGAAAAGGTTTTGCCACAAACTGGTCAAAAGGATAGTGAAAATATTAGTTGGATTGGTGCACTTTTAGCTGGATTGGGAATCTTCGGATTAGCCGATCGTAAAAAGCGTAAAAAGAAAAACTAATATTAAATAAAAGTCATGGAAAAAGTCCATGGCTTTTTCTTGTGCTAAAATTTAATTAAAAGATATGAAAGGGGCCTTTATCATGAGAGAAACTGAAATGGGCGTTGGGATGCACAATAACACTTATGCAGCCAACAACGAATTTATTATTAAAGTAAGAAGTTTGGTTAATAGCGATCCTGATTTGATTGGGAACGAGGATATTATGAAGATCGTGAAATTAGCTTTGTATAAAGCAAGCAAAGATGAACCACGTGCCGAAGTGGCTAAGGAACTTGATGATGAGCTCTCGGTTTATTTAGCTAAGAATAAATTCAAAGCACCAAAGGGTGTTCGTAAACTTCAAGAAGAACTCAAAAAATATACAGTTGAATTTTAAAAAAAATCCCAAGTTAGTTAAGTGCTAACTTGGGATTTTTTTGCCTAAATAATTTTATTTATCAATAATAAAATATTGATTTACAAGTATTAATTATCGTAATACAATAATTAATAAACTGAAGGAGGAGCTTGAAATGAAAAAGTTTTGGTTGAATTTAATTGAAGTTGTAGCGTTTATTTATCAAATTTTCTGTGTTTTAGGAATGGTCTTTAGTGTATTTGTGCTAGGGATGGTTGCCTTTAGTTTTAACAGTAATTCGGATTTTGCTCAAGGATTTAGAGCAGGTTTTGGGAGTTGGGGTAAAGGAAACACGTTTTGGCTAGCAATTGCGTTCTTTGTTGTATTGTTTCTTGAAGCTTTGGCTGAATTCTTTATCTGCAAATTCGCGCGAGGATTAGTAAGAAACATCAAAAATGAGATCTTTTTTGCTAATCAAAATTTAGAATTGATTCGTAAATTGTTAGTGTGGGTGGCGACTTATACAGTGATGACGATTGTTTTGTTCTTAATGAGTCTTAATTTACAATCAGGGAAAGACGACATACAAAACCTTGCCTATCCTACAGGCGCTCAAGGAGGATTGCTGTTTCTTGCAGTAATATACGTAATTTACATTGTGTTCAAATACGGGATGCAACTTCAAGAAGATTCAGACGCAATTATCTAGGGGGCGAGTATTTTGATAGAAGTGACACTAGATTTTATGTTGTTAAAGCGAAAAATGTCTTCAAAAGAATTAGCACAAAAAGTGGGAATTACCCCAGCGAATCTATCGATTTTGAAAACCGGGAAAGCTCATGGAGTAAGGTTTGATACATTGAATAAAATCTGTGAGGTGCTGGATTGTCAACCAGGTGACTTGCTTAAGTACAAGAAAGAGGAAGAAGAGTAGTGGAAGGATTTAAAGAATGGCTGATTTTGGTACTAATTTTATTAGTGCTGATTGCCATTATAGATTTGATCTTTATTTTAGTATTTGCAAGCTGGCATGCCTTCACTCGAAAAGAAAATGGAAATTACTATTTCACTTTGAAAAGTCGACGAATTGACCAGTTCGTAAGGGGTGAAAAAGAGAAGATCTATGTTCACGAAAGGTGCAAAAATTATGGCGAAGCTTTTCGTAAATATGCAAAGTATTATTTGAAGCATTGGTGGAAATGGTGGCTTATAGATGCGATTTTCTACTTTTAGCTAGAAAGTATTGACAGAGTTTGCAATCTATATTACTGTATTAAGTAAATAATACAGTAGATCGAAACAAGTGGGGGATTCAAGATGTTATATTTGTTATACATTTTAATTGGCATTATCATCATATTAGGGGTTAACTGTTTAATTACTGCATATTGGGCAGTAATGGATACATTGAAATATCAAGATAGAGATCATTTGACTTTTATCCAAGCATTTAAGAAATACTTCGCAAAGAACAATAATATCCCAACTAGTATGTCTGATTTATTTAATTAAGCCGGTGATATGATGAAAAACTACTGGAAGAATATTGTCTATCCAATAATTTGCTTTTTCTCATTGGTTTTATCATTAGTTGTAATTGCAAAATTAGCGGGAAGATTTCAAGTAATCATCGTTTCGCCTAATTTAGCTAAAACCGTGCAATTCATTTCAATGATAGTGTATGTCTTATTAATTGTTGCTAGCAGCTACTTATTAACTAAATCCCTATATTTAGGAGCTTGCGTGGCAGCGATCGCAATATTTATCTTTTCGATTTTATATTTATTAATTAGTAGTGTTGAATTTGTATTACTTATTTACTATTTCTTATATGCAGCAGTGATTGGTGTAATTGCTTTCACTGAACTGAGAAAAGAATAATCCCGTAATAAAGAAGCAATCTAAATGATTGCCTCTTTTTTTGCATTTAATTGCTTAATTTTGAAGAAAATTGAATTTATTTGAATTATTTTGAACAAAAATGATTGATTTTGAAGCCGAAAGCGAATACAATATTTTTTGAGGTGAAAATTATGCTGACTGAGGAACGCCGAAGTTTAATTGAAAACTATGTCAACGAGCATGAATTATGTCGGGTGGCAGAGCTATGTAAATTGACTGATACTTCTGAATCAACGATTAGACGAGATTTAATCCAAATGGAGAAATCAGGAATTCTCAAGAGGGTTCATGGTGGCGCTCAATCAGTAAAGAATTTCTCTCGTGATGTTTCACAAAATGTTCGTTTTAATCTTAATCACGATACTAAGATAGAAATTGCCAAATATGCGGCAGAACATTTCGTTCATTCTGGAGATAATATTTTTATTGATGCGGGAACTACCACTTATGAGATGGTGCCGTTTTTAGCAGAAATTCCTGATGTAAAGATAATTACTAATGGAGTAGAGACTGCGTTATGTAGTTTGAATCACGGCATTGAAACCATCTTAATTGGTGGAAAGGTTAAAGATGATACTCATGCAGTCATCGGTCAAACTGCATTAAAACAAATTAAAGGGATGAACTTTTCTGCGAGTTTTATTGGGGCAAATGGCATTGAAAAAAATGGCAATATCACTACTCCCGATCCGGAGGAATCTGCCATTAAAGCAGCCGAAATTGTTCAAGCGCATAAGGCATATGTTTTAACAGATTCCTCTAAGATTGGGGAACGCAATTTTGCAGTTTTTGCAAATGCAGAGGATGTTTGTGTGATTATCAATAAACTTAATCAAAGTCAAAAAAAGGCACTACCTGCCGGGATAAAAATAGAGGAGGTACAAAAATGATTTATACAGTTACTGTTAATCCAGCACTTGACTATGTAATGCAACTTGAAAAAGTTAATGCTGGTGAAGTTAATAGAACTAATAATTACTCATTTTTAGCAGGAGGAAAGGGAATTAACGTTTCTCAAATCCTTAACCAATTAAACGTAGAAAACACAGCTTGGGGCTTTGTTGGTGGTTTTACTGGTAAGGAATTGATTCGTCAATTGAATCAAAAGAGAATCACTAGCGACTTCGTTACTATTTCAGATGTAACCCGTGTGAACGTTAAGATTCATGCTGAAAAAGAGACTGAAATTAACGCTGCTGGTCCACAAATTACTAGCCAAGAAATCACTGCTTTTAAGTCACGTTTAGATGATCTTAAGAAGGGTGACATTGTGGTAATGAGTGGTTCTCTTACTCCAAGTTTACCAACTGATTTTTATCAACAATTATTACCTACAATCAAGGATGCAGGTGCTGAATTTGTTGTAGATACTACTGGACAAGCACTTCTTGATACTCTTGAATATGGCCCATTAGTAATTAAGCCAAATCATCATGAATTAGCAGATTTGTTTGATACTAGCTTTGATTCTAGCGATGTCATGCTTGAATACGCAGAAAAGCTTCTGAACATGGGTGCACAAAATGTAATGGTTTCAATGGCTGGCGATGGTGGTTACCTTTTGACTAAGGATCATGTTTACCACGCAAAGGGTGCTGTTGGTACTGCTGTTAACTCCGTAGGTGCTGGTGACTCAATGATCGCTGGATTTGTTGGTACTTACTTCAAGACTCATAATGCAGAAGAAAGCTTTAGAATGGGGATGGCTTGTGGTGCTGCAACTGCCTTTACTAAAGATATTGCTGTTAAGAGTCAAATTGATGCTGTACTCCCACAAATTAAAGTAGAACAAATTTCTTAATTAATAAATAAAAATAGGAGGACATGGTTCGATGAGAATCAAGGACATATTAAGTACTGAGTCCATGATTATGGACCTCAAGGCTACTAATAAAGAAGACGCCATTAAAGAAATGGCTGACCTTGAAGTCAAGACTGGCATTGTAAATAATGAAGATGAATTCATTAAATCAATTTGGGCTCGTGAAGATGAATCAACCACTGGTATCGGTGGCGGAATCGCAATGCCTCACGCACGTAATAAGTACATTAATAAAGCACGAGTATTGTTTGCCAAGAGTAAGAATGGTATTGACTACAATTCTTTGGATGGTCAACCAGTTCACTTATTCTTCATGATTACTGCACCAGATGGTGCTGATAATACTCACCTTCAAGCTTTAGCAAAACTTTCAGGACTTTTGGTAAATCCTGATTTAGTTGAAGAATTAAAGAAAGCTCAAACTCCTCAAGAAGTAATTGACTTGTTTGAAAACGCTGAAGCTAAGAAGGATGCTGAAGATAAAGCTGCCGCTGAAAAGAAGAAAAAGCAAGAAGCCGCAAAGGCTGCTGGTACTTCTAAGGAAGACGAAAAGCCTTTAATTGTTGGTGTTACTGCATGTATTAACGGTATTGCTCACACTTACATGGCTCAAGAAGCTTTGATTAAGGCTGGGGAAAAGCGCGGTATCGAAGTTAGAATCGAAACTAACGGTTCTGAAGGTGTTAAGGATAAGTTAACC
The DNA here is from genome assembly GCA_949888035.1 of Lactobacillus johnsonii. GTDB lineage: Bacteria > Bacillota > Bacilli > Lactobacillales > Lactobacillaceae > Lactobacillus > Lactobacillus johnsonii_B. The sequence continues at coordinate 7,295 of CATLCE010000021.1, forward strand.
CCAGAAGAAATTAAGCGCGCTAAGGGTGTAATTATTGCCTCTGACAAGAAAGTTGACATGCCACGTTTTGATGGTAAGGAATTAGTTTCTCGTCCAGTTGTTGATGGTATTAATAAGCCAAATGAATTGATCGATGACATTATGGATGGTAAGGCTAGTGTTTACCATGCTAGTGCAAGTGACAAGTCAGACGAAGGATCAAGTGATGCAAGCGTTGGTGTTTGGGGCAAGATCTACAAGAACTTAATGAGCGGTGTTAGCCACATGTTACCATTCGTTATCGGTGGTGGTATCTTAATGGCTATCTCCTTCATCGTTGAAAACTACATGGCTGGTGGTCCTAAGAATCCTGCATTTATCTTCTTAAACTCAGCAGGTAACTTAGCATTTGCCTTCATGGTTCCAATTTTGTCAGCTTATATCGCTGAATCAATTGGTGACTTGCCTGCATTGATGCCAGGGTTAGTTGGTGGTTATATGGCTGCCATTGTCAACGGTACTAATGGTCTTCAAGTTAACGTTCAAGCTCATGCAACTTCTCCAGCTGGTTTCTTAGGTGGTATTGCTTCAGGTTTCATCGCTGGTTACTTGATGATTCTTTTGAAGAAGATTTTCGCAAAATTACCTAAGTCAGTTGAAGGTATGAAGCCAATGCTTCTTTACCCAATTTTAGGACTATTGTTCATTGCTTTGATTATGTACTACATTGTCAACCCAATCTTTAGTTCAGTTAACTTCTTTATCACTGGCTTCTTAAATGGTATGGGTACTGGTAACTTGGTAGTGCTTACGACTATCTTGGCTGGTATGATGGCTATCGATATGGGTGGTCCTTTCAATAAGGCTGCTTATGTATTTGCTTCTGGTGCCTTTGCTAATGACCCTCATTCAGCAACTGCTGCTGTTATGATGGCTGCCGTTATGGTTGGTGGTATGGTTCCTCCATTTGCTACTGCCATTGGTACTACTTTCTTCAAGAACAAGTTCAACAAAGAAGAACGTCGTGCAGGTGTATCAAACTGGATCTTAGGATTCTCATTCATCACCGAAGGTGCGATCCCATTTGCTGCAGCTGACCCAGGTCACGTTATTCCATCATGTGTACTTGGTTCTGCTGTTGGTGGATTCCTTGTTGGTTTATGGCATATTCAAGTTCCAGCACCTCACGGTGGACTTTGGGTATCACCACTTGCTAACCACATCTGGCTTTACTTCTTAGCAACTATTATTGGTTCTCTTGTTGCCGGATTAGTTCTTAGCTTCTGGAGAAAGCCAATTTCAAAAGATCCTGATGAATAAAATTATTAAAAATCGCTGTCTACTCAGGCAGCGATTTTTTAATAGGTGATATTAGAAAAAAACTAATCCAAAAAGATAACATAATCTCAAAATAATGGCTAAACACAAAAATAACCTATGTTATCGTGTAAAATGACTACTATTTTTATAAAAAACGTATTATAATATAAATATCTTGATGATCTCTACTTAAATCAAGATACTCTGTTATGTTTTGCGTCACCTAAGGGTGGCGTTTTTTTGTTTTTAAAATTAAGTTATAATGAAGGAAGATTGACAGGACAGGTGGAAAAAGAAGTTGAATGATCAAATTATTCGAATTACGAGAGCATTAAATCACCCTATTCGAATTCAAATCCTTTATTATTTAAATGATAATAAACAAAGTAGCGTGAATAATTTAGTTAAGCAATTTGATGTTAGTCAACCTGCGATTTCACGTCATTTGAGAATTTTAGAAGAAGCTCGGCTAGTAAAAAGTGAAAGAGTTAAGCAAGAGAAGTATTATTATCTATTTGACAACCATATTATTAAGATTCTTGATGTTCTAAGGCAACATGCTAAAGGTGAATTTTAGTTTGACAATCATATAAAAATATGTTTATATAATGATGTAATTCTAGATAAAGCATTTAAATGATTCAGCAAAATTTATGGCATAAATATCGATAACATCAAGCTTCTTAGAGTTTGATGTTATTTGTGTTTCTCAAAGATGTTGACAGAATATAAAAACTAGCTTATGCTAACTTTAAATCAAAAATATTGCTGAATTTTGATTTAAATGCTTTTTTATTTGTATTTTGGAGGTAAACATGAAAAATACAAAATCTAGAATTATAAGATCCATTTCTATCTTAGGATTATTAGGTGCTTTAATGGTGCTTGTTTCAGCTTGTTCTGGACAAACCGACTCCACCAGTGATTCAAAGAAGATTCAAATTGTAACTACCACTAACGTTTATTCAGATATCGCAAAAAATGTAGTGGGTAAATACGGCGATGTACATGCAATTATTACTAACAGTACAACTGATCCGCATGATTTTGAGCCTACTACTGCAGATGCTAAGAAATTATCAAATGCCAATATCATTGTGGCTAACGGTTTAGGCTATGATAGTTGGATGACAAAATTAGCTAGTTCAGTGGATAAAAAGCCGGTTCTGGTAGGAGAAGACTTGATGGGTCTTAAAAAAGGCGACAATCCGCATATTTGGTATAATTTAAACATGCCAACTAAATATGTAAACTACTTGGTAAAGCGTTTGTCTAAATTAGATAAAAAGCACGCTGCTTACTTTAAAGAAAATGGTCAAAAGTATCTAGCTAAAATTAATAAAATCAAGAAGTTAGCTAAGAGCATTGATGGTAAGAATAGCAAGCCAGTCTTTGTAAGTGAACCAGTCTTTGATTATGCTTTAAAAGAAGCTGGTTATAGAATTGGCGATAAGGAATTTGAAGAAGCGGTTGAAAATGGTACTGACCCAAGTCCAAAGATGATTAACAAGATGACTAACGATATTAAAAATCGTAAGATTGCATTCTTTGTTAATAATAGTCAATCCAGCAGTTCAACTGTGAAGAGCTTTGTAAAACAAGCTAAAGAACATGATATTCCTGTTTTGAATGTTCGCGAAACTATTCCTAACAATATAACTTATTTAAAGTGGATGAATGAAAATTACGAAAAATTAGCTCAAGTTTCTAAAAAATAGTAACTAAGCTGAATTAAGAAGAAAAGGTGGCGCAAAACTTTGACTGATGTTTTAAAAGTTAAAGACTTAACAATGAAGTTTGATTCAAAAGTCATCTTTCAAAATTTAAATTTTGAATTAAAAAAAGGTTCCATGACTGCGCTTCTCGGTCCTAATGGGACGGGGAAAACAACTTTGATCAATATTTTGATGAAATTGTTGATTCCAACTTCGGGGACTTTTGAATTTGCCAAAGGTGTAAAATTGGGTTATGTCCCACAATTCAGAAATATTGAAGCAGACTATCCTCTATCTATTAGAGCTTTTGTCAGTTTGAATACACCTTTAATTAAAACTAAAAAGATTAAAGAAAGGGTTACCTCTGAGTTGAAAGAAACCCATCTGCTCTCCATTCAAAATACTCGCATGGGTGAAGCTTCTGGAGGGCAAAAGCAGCGCGCATATTTAGCGCAAGCGCTGCTGGATAAGCCTAATATGATTATTTTGGATGAGGCAACGGCGAGTCTTGATCCTTCTGCCAAAGAAGAACTTATGCAGCTCATTAAGCATTTGAATGAAGAACATGATATTACTGTGCTTTTTGTAACGCATGATGTTCCTTTAGCTAGAAAATATATGAATAATTATTTGTACCTAAATCACGGTACAATTACTCAAGGTAAGATGAGCGAATTTGAGGGGGATTACGAATAATGTTTCAATTTGAATTTATGCGTTATGCCTTCCTTGCAAGTACGTTCATTGCAATTACTTGTGGTGTAGCAGGAGTTTATGTAGTGGCAAGAAACTTTAGTTTTTTAGCTCATACATTATCAGAAATCGGCTTTGCTGGCGCGGCTTTTGCAGTCTATTTGAATATGGCACCATTGTGGGGAATGCTTCTGTTTACTCTTTTGGGATCAATTAGTGTAGGTGAACTATCTATGCACACTGACCAAAAAGAAAGCTCAATTAGTGCCATTTCTGCTTTGTTTATTGGATTAGGTGTGTTGTTTTTAGCTATTTCTAATTCCAATAGTCGCTATGCAACTAATATTTTGTTTGGAAGTATTATTGGTGTTGACCGTAAAGGGGTTATTCAGTTAGTCATCCTCTCAATTATTGTTTTATTGTTGATTTTCAGTGTACAAAGACAATTGAATTTTGATTCTTTTGATCATGTAGGTGCGCTAGCTAATGGAGTAAGAGTTGGATTAGTAGGTTTAATTTTTTTGATTGCCTTGGCTATGGCTGTTTCTATCGGTTCACAAATCGTAGGATCAATGCTGGTCTTTATCCTTTTGACCTTGCCATCATCTACGGCGCGTTATATTGCTCGCAGTGTACCCGGAATGATTGCGTGGTCAGTAGGAATTGCACTTTTTAGTGTCTGGCTTGGTCTATACCTAGGTTTTGTAACTAATTGGCCAGTAACTTTCTTTATTTCTTTAATAGACGTAGTCATTTATTTGGGAGCTTACTTTACCCATCTAATTAAACATAAAATTTAGAAAATCCTAATAAGTCATATTGTTATAGCATGAAAGCATTTTCTTTTATAATGAAAGTGAAATATAAGATTTCATAGATAATAAGAGGGAGTATTAAAATGACTTATTATTACAAAGGATTTCCACAAAGTACCCGTGATGAAGTATTACATATGGTCAATGTCGAAGAGCTTGCTAGAAAAGCTAAAGATGTGATGCCAGAGGCAGCTTACTACTATGTCGCATCTGGTGCTGAAAATGAATGGACTTGGCGTGCTAATACTTCTGCTTTTAACCATTATCAAATTGTTCCCCGGGCACTAACTAATATGAGCCATCCGCAACTAGATACCGAATTTATGGGGATGAAACTTAAGACTCCAGTAATGATTGCTCCAATTGCTTGTCATGGGATTGCTAATAAAACTGCGGAAGTTGGTACTCAAAAGGGTGCTGCCGCTGCAGGAGCACTCTTCTCATCAAGTACTTATGCAAATAAGAGTGTTGAGGATATTGCTGCGGCTGCTCCAAATGCCTCAAGATATTTCCAACTCTATTTAAGTAAAGATTGGAAATTTAACAGAATGGTCTTTGATGCTATTAAAAAGACAGGCTATAAGGGAATTTGGTTAACAGTTGATGCTCTAGTATCTGGTTATCGTGAAGCTAATATCAGAACTCACTTTACTTATCCAGTTCCCCTTGACTTCTTTACACGTTACTTGGGCGGGAAAGGAGAAGGCCAAACTGTAGCTCAAATGTATGCTGCTTCTGCTCAAAAGATTGGTCCTAAGGATGTTCAAAGAATTAAAGATGAAAGTGGTTTGCCTGTATTTATCAAGGGTATAACTAATGCTGAAGACGCATATAAGGCAATTGGTGCAGGTGCAGATGGGGTATACGTAACTAACCACGGTGGTCGTGAAGTTGATGGTGAACCAGCTACAATTGATGATTTGCCAGAAGTTGCCAAAGCGGTAGCTCATCGAGTTCCTGTTGTTTTTGACTCGGGTGTTCGTCGGGGCTCACATGTATTTAAGGCTTTAGCACTTGGTGCCGATATGGTTGGTATTGGTCGGCCATTCCTTTATGGATTAGCACTTGGTGGAGCTAAGGGTGTTAAATCGGTAATTGATCAATATAATAAAGAACTACTGATTGATATGGAATTAACTGGTTGTAAAACTATCGAAGATGTAAAGCATGCTAAGATTGCTCATATTAGATATACTGCTGACAATTTACCATCTGATACTGATCCAACTAGAATGAAGCCATATCCAGTCACTAAATATAATCAAATGAAGAGTGATGAAGCTGATGCAAGTTCAGGAGCTTCTGAAGCTTAATCATTAAAAAATAAAACCGCCTCCCAACGCAGGAAGCGGTTTTTTGATGTGAGAAATTTTACTTTCCTTTAATAGTTATATATGTAGTTTAAGAAGTAGTCAAATTAAATTAATAAAAATAGTGAAAATTCTTAATTATTTCGTTTTTAATTTATACAACAAGTTATTTGTATAGTTTACTGTTTTGATTAAATCAATTAAATGTTGACGTTGAGAGAGATCATTAAGAAAGTTATCGAAATCCAAAATTTCTTGATTGAAGGCATCCATTACCTCTAAAGATTGATTATTAGAATTCATAATATCTTCAGGGACTCCATCGGTTTTAGCTTGCATGGTAATCTTTAAAGCCAGTTCATGATATTCCTTGGTTAATTGGAGAATTTTATCAATATGTTTTTCAATAATTTCAGCCCATTGTTTTTGACTCTGCTCAATTTCACTGATCATTTGATTAAATTCCATATGGGTATTATAGCCGGCTCTTAATAAAGCCCGATTGATTTTTTCCTCCATTACAAAAATCTCCTTTCTACCTATACATTAATACGTTTTTAGCTACATTAATACGTTTTTAGCAAAAATAGTAAAAAAATAACCCAGAAATCAATATTTCCTGGGTTATATTTTTTAGAATTGATCAATCAAACTTTCAAATTCATTTAGTCGTTTTTCAAAAGTCTTGAAAGCATCTTCTAAGTAATCAGGTTTAGTCATATCAACACCTGCACGTTTCATGATTTCAACAGGATAATCGCTTGAACCAGATTTAAGGTAATTAATATAAGCTTCTTTATCTTTTTGATCACCATGAACCACTTTATTTGCTAAAGCTGTAGCTGCCGCAAACCCTGTTGCATATTGATATACATAGAAGTTGTAGTAGAAATGAGGAATACGTGACCATTCCTTAGCAATATCTCCACCTGGTGTAACACTATCACCATAGTAGCGTTGGTTGAGCTCGCCATAAAAATTATCTAAAACTTCGGCAGTTAAGGGTTCACCATTGGCATTGGCTTCATGAATAAATTGTTCAAATTCCGCAAATTGAGTTTGACGATAAAGAGTACCTTTGAATGAATCAAGATAATAATTTAAAATGAAGGCACGCGTTTTTGGATCCTTAATATGGTCGAGGAAATATTCGGTCAAAATATTTTCGTTAGTAGTTGATGCGATTTCTGCCACAAAAATTGGGTAGTCACCATAAACATAAGGTTGATTATGGCGAGTGTACCAGGAATGCATTGAGTGGCCAGTTTCATGAACTAAAGTATAAAGAGAATCAATGTTATTTTCCCAGTTTAAAAGTTCATATGGATCAGTATCATAGGCTCCTCCAGAATAAGCGCCGGTGACCTTGTTTTGGCTTTCTACGGGGTCAATTACTCGATTGTTAAAAATATAATCGACATGCTTTAAATAATCTTCTCCAAGAGGAGCTAAAGCTTTTTTAGCTTCTTTTTTAGCTTCTTCAAAATTATATGAAAGAGCAGGCTTTCCCGTCAAAGGTACATACATATCCCACATCTGTAAATCATCAAGCTTGAGAATTTTTTTACGTAAACTAACGTAGCGGTGGAGAAGATCGAGATGCTTGTTGACTTCCTTTAATAAAGTGTCATAAACATTGGTATTTATGCCATTTCCGCTAAGAGAAGCATCACGTGCAGACTTAAAATTGTGAACTCGAGCGTTATAGTTATGCATTTTGACCACACCAGATAGGGTGGAAGCTAGTGTGTTTTCAAATTGACCATAAGTCGCATACATCACATCAAAGGCCATTTTACGCACATCGCGGTTTTGAGATTGAATTAAATTGGAATATAGCCCATCAGAAAGTTGGACCATTTGACCATCTTCATCTTGAGCATAACCGTATTGCATATCTGAATTAGTTAAAACGTTAAAGGTGCTTTCTGAAGTATTCATTGCATCACTCGCGTCGGCAATTAATTTTTCTTCTTGAGCTGGAAGAGTATGGGGACGCATCTTGGTTATGGTATCGATTAAATGAGCGTAATCCTTTAAATGTGGCTCCTCTTTCATAAATTCAGTGAGCTTTTCTTCTGGAATAGAAAGGATCGCAGGATTAAGGAAGGAAGTCACTGCTTCAAATTGACTAGCTAAGCTTTGGACACGGGCGACATAGCCTAAATAATGATTATTTGAAGTATCAACATCGCTTGCCATTGTGGCATAAACATAAATGTTTTCAAAGCGCCGCTTTACAGCCAACATTTGAGTGATAGCTTCGTACAGATCTTTTCCAGAATTGGTAATGGTGTTTTTCAATTCAGCCAAATCAGTGATATCGTTTTTGACGTTTTGGTACGCGTTTTCCCAATCTTTATCTGATTTAAAAATACGACTCAAATCCCAAGTTAATTCTTCTGGGACTTCATTTCTTGTTGGTAAAGCCATAAAAATCTCCTTTTTACATATCACTTATTCAAAAACTGTATGTGCTAAAATACAAAGAATAAGTTATTATTAATTATCAGTAATTTTATTTTATCTGCTGTTTAAAAGTGGTACAAATAAATTTGTATTATTTTTGAAGGGAAACGATATAACGATATGGATCCAAATTCCGAAAATAGAGAGAACTATCGCTCGCATCGCTCGGGACTCAATTTACATCGTAATCGAGTGTTTGCGGCATCAAAAAGTTCATTTAAACAAGGAAATACATTCATTAGATTTATGGGCTTGCTTGTATTAATTGTAGCTGGATGTGGAGTTGCTTGGGGTGCCCATATGTACTTTTCAGTGCACAATGCAATTGATAATGCTAGTGGGAACACATCTGCTACCTCAGGTAAAATTGCAGCTAAGCAACCAATTTCTGTGTTGATTTTGGGAGTAGATCAAGGTATTGAAGGGCGCCATGATCAAGGGAACTCGGATACTTTGATTTTAGCTACGGCTAATCCGCAAAAAAATAAGGCCACTATGACTTCTATTCCTCGTGATACATTGGTAGATGTTTTGGGTGAACCTGGCAATAAATACTTTATGTTTAGAGTTAATTCCGCATATGAAGTAGGTGGAAATAAAGCTGCAGTTAAGACAGTTTCAACGATGCTTAACGTACCTATCAATTATTATCTAGAAGTTAATATGAAGGCTTTAAAGAGCTTAGTTGATGCGGTAGGTGGAGTAGACGTTCAAGTCCCATTTAGCTTTTCTTATGACTGGTGTGACTTCCACAAGAGTAAACAACATTTGAATGGACGTCATGCGGTAGCTTATGTTCGTATGAGAAAAGAGGATCCGCGGGGTGATTACGGTCGTCAGCTTCGTCAACGTCAAGTAATTGAAGCGGTAGCCCAAAAAGCGATGTCAATTAATACAATTAGAAACTATCGTAAGTTAGTGGAAATTTTTGATAAATATGTCAAAACTAACCTTACTTTCAATGATATGTTCGCATTGGCTATGAATTACCGTGGTTGTATGAACAATTTGGATAGTGGTTATATCCAAGGGCATGACGCTTGGATTAATGGGTCTTCTATTCAAGTTGCTTCAACTAAAGAATTACAAAAAACTTCTGATAAAATCAGAACTAATCTAGATCTTGATAAAGAAACTTTGGATAACGAAGAAACTCGTCAAAATGAATTGAATGAGCTTCATAACCATATTAATTGGAAAGATCCAAATGCCTTTACTAATTATCAAATTTTTGATGCAAATTCAGATACGCCTCAAACTAGAAATTCAACGAGTTCTAGTTCGACAACAAGTTTATCTTCAAATTCTGAGTCTTACTATTCTGGTAATTCAGAAACTAATCAAAATTCAAAAACTACAAAGAGCAAAAAGAGTAATACTTGGAGTATCTTCAGGTAGATATGGAAAAGCATTTCGGATAGAAATGCTTTTTTGTATAAATAACTATGAACTACACCGGCACTAAAGTACCGGGTTTCTGGGAACACTAAGTAGTGTTTAGGATCTTACAGAAGATATTGCTATCTTCATACCTAACTCACGGAACTTAGCTATTTACCACGGCCAGTTCCTGACCACTTAGCGTTGCTTTATACAAGATATTAACCGCTACATTAATATCTCTATCGTGGTGGGCTTGACAATTAAGACAAGTCCATTCTCGAATTTCTAGCGGTTTAGCTCCGCTGTTAAATCCGCATTTAGAACAGATTCTGGAAGTATTCTTAGGATTAACAGCAATTAATTTCTTGCCGTATCTTTCACACTTATATTCCAGCATTTGTCTAAACATACTCCAAGAAGCGTTGGCAATTGCTTTAGCTAAACAGTGATTCTTTTGAAGGTTCTTGACTTTCAAATCTTCAATTGCAATCACATCGTATTGCCTAACCAAGTGCGTTGTCAGCTTATGGAGATAGTCTTTGCGCTTGTTGGCAACCTTCTTTTGGTATCTGGCTTTAAACTTGCGCGCTCTTTGCCAGTTAGAAAAGCTTTCTAAGCTTCTAGGATTAAGAACTTTCTGATTCTTATCCTGCTCGCAAAGTAGATAGGCCTGATGGCGTCTGCGTGAATATTTGCTCTGCCAGATTCGGCTTTGCTTTTCAAAATAAGAAGCATCAAAAGAAGGATACTTTAGACCATTTGACAAAATTGCCAAATCGACAACTCCGACATCAATCCCAACTTGCTTGCCTGTCTTCTTAAGCTTTTGAGGGGCCTGAACTTCTGCTTGAATTGACAGGTAATACTTGCCAGTAGGTTCTAAAGAAACCGTATAGCGTTTAATTTTAACGTCTTTTAGAACATCCGTCTTGCTGGTTTTAATGTAGCCCAGCTTAGGAAGATAGAGATAGCGTCTTCCAGCGATTTTCACAATAGACTTGCCGGTATAAGACGGTTTTAAATATCTTCTAGAATGAAAACGAGGCTTGCCGACAGTGCCGGTTTTATCTTTAAAGAAGTTCTTCCAAGACTGATTTAAAAATTCATTGACTAGCTGCAGGCTAGAAGAATCGCTATTTTTCAAAAAGGGATATTATTTCTTTAAGGGCTTAAGCAGATAGTTAAGCTTGAACTTGCTTAAGAAAGGCAAATCTTTGTTATTCTTATAGCGCTCGTTCATCATATCGAGCATTTTGTTCCAGACAAAGCGGTCATTACCAAACGTTTGCCAAAGTTGGCCAACCTGAGTTTGATTAGGATAGAGCCTTAATATTATTCCAGTTAGCACATTTGTTCCCTCCTTTCTCTACAAATTATAGCAAAGGAAAAGAAGGAAACATAGACTTTAAAAAGAAAACGATGAAAAGAGCCGTTTTCATCATGGGATTAAAATCCCGTGGTTTCAACGGCAATTTATTCAATAACTATAAAAAATTTTTTAATTTTTATTCAACGATAATAATAATCCTTAATTGGTTTTTGGTTGTGAAGTTAATTGTAAATATATTTCTAATAAAATTATATAAATATTGTTCTTTACTATCGGATAGGGATTCAAAAATAATTTAATGTATAAGCATAATGTTATAATTTAAAGTGAAGCTTAACAGAGAAATAAGATAACAGTTGTGAAAGCGCATTATTTAAGGTGTTGCAACATTTCATAAGTAGCAGTAGACTGGAAATAGGATTAAATAATGTACGTTATTATTAGAAGAAATTTCTAATGGTTTTCTCAATGGAGGCGTAATATGAATATTGTCGATTTGGCAAGATTTCAGTTTGCAATGACAACCATATTCCACTTTTTCTTTGTACCATTTTCTATTGGTACAGCGTTTGTCGTCGCAATCATGGAATCTATGTATGTAAAGACTGGGAATTCCCAGTACAAAAAAATGACAAAGTTTTGGGGCAATGTTTTCTTGCTTAGCTTTGCCGTGGGAGTAGTTACAGGAATAATTCAAGAATTCCAATTTGGAATGAACTGGTCTGATTATTCAAGATTTATGGGAGATATTTTTGGAGCACCGCTTGCATTTGAAGCTTTGCTAGCTTTCTTTATTGAATCTACCTTTATCGGACTTTGGATGTTTACCTGGAATAAAGTGGGGAAAGGTTTACATCTATTCTTTATTTGGATGGTCTCATTTGGTACATTAGCTTCCGCATTTTGGATTTTGACTGCTAATGCCTTTATGCAACACCCAGTGGGCTATTCAATTAAAGGTGGCCGTGCCGTAATGGTTAACTTTGGTGCTTTGATCACTAATCCACAATTAGGATTTGAATATGGACACGTTATTTTTGGTGCTTTATTAACTGGTTCTACTATTTTTGCCGGCTTAGCTGCCTTTCAACTTCTTAAAAAGCGTGCTATTTCAAAAGAAAGTAAGCAAATTTATCATAAAACAATGCGGTTAAGCTTTGGCTTGATGTTTATTTTCTCTATTTTAACTATCGGCTTAGGTGACCTTCAAATGCAATATTTGGTTAAGGAACAACCTATGAAATTTGCTGCAACGGAAGCCGTTATGAAGACTACTGGTGAACGTGCACCATGGAGTGTAATTGCTTTTGTAAATCCAAAAACTCATGAAGTTAAAGGAAACATTGATATTCCGGATATGTTGAGTATTCTTTCTTACCACAAAACTACAGGTTCAGTTAAGGGTATGGAAGAAATCAATAAGGAAATGGAAAAGAAGTATGGCACTAGAATTGCTGGTCACAAGATGGATTACTATGTTCCAGTTAATACTTTATTCTGGAGTTTCCGTTTTATGGCTGGATTCGGAACACTTCTAGCTCTTGTTTCAATTGTTGGTTTAATTATGACTCGCAAAGGTCATGAAAGCTTGTATAAGCATCGTTGGTGTCTATGGGTGGTTGCTATTCTGACATTTGCACCATTTATTATGAACACTTGTGGTTGGATGATTACTGAATTTGGTAGACAGCCATGGACTGTTTATGGGGTATTTACAACCGCTCAAAGTGTATCGCCAAATGTTTCGGTAGCATCCCTACTCACATCCAACATTGTCTACTTCTGCTTGTTTACAATATTAGCGATTATCATGATTGCTTTAGTGGTTCGCTACTTGCGTAAGGATCCTGATGATATTGAAAATCAAGAACCTAAATTAGCAGATCCATTTGCAAAGGGGGCCTTCTAAATGTCATTCTTACAGATACTTTGGTTTGTTTTGATCGGCGTTTTATTCGCAGGCTTTTTCTTCCTTGATGGCTTTGACTATGGGGTAGGAATGGCTGTTGAGACGCTGGCTTATAATGAAAAAGAAAAAAGCCAAGTTATTGAAACAATCGGTCCTGTTTGGGATGGAAATGAAGTTTGGCTAATTACTGCCGGAGGTGCGATGTTTGCATCGTTCCCATATTGGTATGCTACTTTATTTTCTGGATATTATTTAATTCTGTTGTTGATCTTATTTGGTTTGATCATTCGTGGGGTATCATTTGAGTTCCGTGCTCAAAGTCCTGAATATCGCAAGCCTTTCTGGGATGCAATGCTTGCCCTTGGAAGTTTAATTGCTGTTTTCTTCTTGGGAGTTATGTTTATCTCAATGATTAAAGGGATGCCTATTGATGCAAATGGTAATATGAAAGCCCAATTCTTTGATTACTTTAATTGGTTCTCAATCGTAGGTGGGATTGCCTTAGTTCTTCTCACTTATTTGCACGGCTTGAACTATATTACTTTAAAAACTAAAGGCCCTATTTCTGATCGTGCCAGAAACTATGCCCAAGCTTTATATTGGGTACTTTATGTTGGTGAAGTGATTTTCGCATTACTTCTTTTATTCCAAACCGACTTTTTGAGAGTTCATCCAATCTTAACTTGGGTATGTTTAGTTTTGATTGTTGGCTTCTCAGTGGCAGCTCATGTTTGCACCTTTAGTGATAAGCAAGGATTGGCCTTTACTTTTAGTGGACTTACCTTAGTTTCATTAGTTGCATTGATCTTTTGCGGATTATTCCCAAGAGTCATGATTTCATCAATTAGTAGTAGTTATGATTTGATGATTCAAAGTGCATCATCATCAAACTACACCTTGGTAATCATGACGATTGCAACAGTTATTTTGGTACCATGTATTTTAGCTTATACCATTTGGGCATATTGGATTTTCCGTAAGAGAATTGAAATGCCTAGAGTAGGGGACGGATATTAATGATTGATCGACATCTATTTCAACTTGCAGGTGCTAATTCAATCGCAAAAAGACTTGCAGTACTTGAGGTTCTGCAAGCCTTTTTCATTATTGGACAAGCTGTGGCGTTAAGTATAGTTTTAACCCAGCTATGGCAAGGAAAAAATTTAAATATTGAAATGCTTTTAGTCTTTATTGTTTGTTTTAGCTTTAGACAAATAATTAACTGGCTAAATGAAAAAATACTAGATCATTATTCAAGTAGAGTAAGTGAAGAATTACGAAAAAAGCTTCTACAGAAAGTCTTTGTAGAAGGACAAGCTTTAATTCAAAAACAAGGGACCGGTAGTTTGATTACGATGGCTCTTGACGGGATTGATGAAGTAAGACAATACATCAAGTTAGTTTTCAGTAAAGTTTTGACAATGATGATTGTGCCAATTTTCATTTTTATAGCCATGCTATTTTTGAATTGGCCCTCAGCTTTGATCTTACTTGCGATGTATCCTTTGATTGTTTTGTTCATGATTATTCTAGGTCATGCTGCCCAAGACAAGGCAATTAAACAATTTGGTAATTTTCAAAAACTATCTAACAATTTCATTGATTCTTTGCGCGGCATTGATACCTTGAAGTATTTAGGATTAAGTAAACGTTACTCTAAGAGTATTTTTAGGTTAAGTGAACGTTTCAGACATCGAACTATGGCAGTTTTAAAAGTTGCAATGTTGTCAACTTTTGCCCTGGACTTTTTCACTACTTTATCGATTGCCGTAATTGCGGTTTATTTGGGATTTGGGCTGATGAATGGCAAGGTTAGTTTATTTCCGGCTTTAGGAATCTTGATCTTGGCTCCTGAATTTTTCTTACCAATCAGAAATTTTGCAGGTGATTTTCACGCAACCTTAAATGGGAAAAATGCCTTTAGGAGGATAAATGAACTCATTAAATCACCTAAAGAACCTGTGGCTCAGATTAGGCTTCATACTTGGCAAAAAGATGATGAACTTCAAGCCAAAAATATTTGTTTTGATTATGAAAAAGGTGCTGAAATTGGACCAATCAATGTCAAAATAAAGGGCTATGAAAAAGTCGGCATTATTGGGATGAGTGGCTCTGGTAAAACCTCTCTGATTAACCTGTTAAGTGGATTCTTAACACCGTCAGATGGTGAGTTTAAAATCCAGAATCATGAAACTAAGACCTTGAATATTCCCGATTGGCATCAACAACTCATCTATATTCCTCAACAGCCCTATGTTTTTACTACGACTTTAAGGAAAAATATTGCCTTTTACACTCCAGATGCCAGTGATGAAGAAATTAAAGAAGCGATCCATGTAATGGGGCTGGAGGATTTATTAGCTGAATTACCCAAAGGTTTAGATACAGTGATTGGTCAAGGTAAGCGTGTCTTGTCAGGCGGCCAAGCGCAGCGGATTGCTTTAGCACGAGCATTTTTGGATAAAAAAAGACGAGTCATGATTTTTGATGAACCAACAGCTCACTTAGATATTGAAACGGAAATTGATCTAAAAAAGCGGATGATTCCATTAATGGAAAATCGACTGGTTTTGTTTGCCACTCATAGACTGCATTGGATTAAGAAGATGGATTATATTTTGGTAATGAATCATGGTCAACTTGTTGAGCAAGGAACTTATAGCGAATTAACCAAGAAAAATGGCTACTTTACAAGTTTGATGAAACAAATGAGAGGTGAAGAGGATGCTGAATAAAATTCCAATTTTGCGATCTCTAAAAAATGATCATTGGGTAAAGCCATTTTTAAAACGCTATAAAAAGACTTTGATTTTGGCCATTTTTTTAGGAATTTTGACCTTTGTTTGTGGGGCTGGATTGATGTTTTGCGCTGGCTATTTAATTAGTAAAGCTGCAACAATGCCAGAAAATATTTTATTGATCTATGTTCCAATTGTATTAACTAGAGCGTTTGGAATTGCGCGTCCGGCAGTTCGTTATGTTGAAAGACTTGTGAGTCATAATTGGATTTTGAAAATGACATCCAGTTTTCGAAAAAAACTCTATGATTCATTGGAAGTAGATGCGGTATTTTTCAATAGTAAATATCAATTAGGTGATATTTTGGGACTTTTGGCAGATGATGTAAGTCACATTCAAAATTTATATCTGCGGTCTATTTTCCCCATGTTTGTTGCGTGGGGTCTCTATGCCTTAATTGTAGTGGGATTAGGAATCTTATCACCTTTAATGGGACTATGGGTGTTAATCTTATTTGGTTTAATGATTTTTGCTATTCCCTATTGGTCTGTAATTATTAATGGTGTACGTCAAGCTTATGAAAAAGAAGTTCAAGATAAAATCTATGTAGATTTAACCGACAATGTGATGGGGGTTAATGATTGGATTTTATCAGGTCGCAATAAAGAATACTTGCGTTTACATGTGGACAGTGAAAAAGAATGGCTCAAAGTTCATCAAAAAATGAGAAAGTTTGAACGAATGCGCGACTTTCTTTTGCAGATGTTATTTCTTTTAATTGTAGTGAGTTTAATTATTTGGGCTGGAGCTAAATTTGGTGGTCACTATAGTTCGGCTACTAATTGGATTGCTGCTTTTGTTTTAGCAGTTTTTCCAATGGTAGACGCTTTTATTCAACTTCCAAGTGCAGCTCAAGAAACTAATATCTATCAAAAGTCTTTGGTTCGTTTAAATAAACTTCCCCAACCTAAAAAAGAAGTTAAGTCCATAGATCTGAAAAAGCCATATGAATTAACTTTGTCTAATGTTCATTACACTTATCCTGGAACTAAAAAAGAAATTTTAAAAGGAATTAATTTAACTATTAAGCCAGCAGAAAGACTGGCAATTCTTGGTAGAAGTGGCTCGGGTAAAAGTACTCTTGCCTCTCTCATTAGGGGTGACCGAAAGCCAACTAGTGGTTCGATAAAGTTGAATGGAGTTGATACTGATAAATTTGGAGATCAAATTACTAAATACATTAGTATCATTAATCAAACGCCGTATCTCTTTAATACCACAATTGCTAATAATCTCCGTTTAGGAAACGAAGATGCAAGTGAAGAACAACTATGGCAAGTATTAAGACGAGTAGGATTGAGCGAAATGGTTCAAGAATTACCTGACGGCTTAGAAACTAAGGTAGATGAAGCTGGTCTTCGCTTTTCAGGTGGAGAACGTCATCGCTTGGCATTAGCGCGAATTTTATTGCGTGATACTCCCATTGTGCTTCTTGATGAACCAACTGTAGGCCTTGATCCAATTACAGAACAGGCTGTCATTAATACATTTATTAAACAGTTAAAAGGTAAAACTTTGATTTGGATTACTCACCACCTGCAGGGAATCGATCAAATGAATCAGGTGATTTTCATTGAAGATGGTAAATTGACGATGGAAGGAACTCCCCAAGAATTATGGCAGACAGAACCCCGTTTTCGTGAATTAAAAAAGGCCGATCAGGGCCTTTAAAGTGTTCTAGATAATAATTCCCGTGACATTTTTTTAAGCAGTTTAACAGCCTTATTTGAGGGCAACTCCTTTAAGTTGTTAACCGCTTTTTGAGAAAATTGCTCTGCAATCGCGCGACTTTCTTCAATGGTGTTGCTCGATAAAATTATTTCTTGAATTTGATCGATGTCTTGAACAGTCATTTCACGCTTTTTAGCTAAAATTGGGTCAAGTCTTAAGCGCAAATTGTCATGACTTAAGGCAATGAGGATGGGTAGTGAATAAACTCCCGTTGCTAGATCTTCTAGCGTAGGTTTGTTTAATTTTTTGCCACCAGCATAATCTAAAATGTCATCAATCATTTGGAAAGCAATTCCTAGATTTTGGCCAAAGTCAGCCATTAATTGTACCTGATCAAAATCGCCGCCAGCAAAATGAGCTCCTTCTTCACTGGCTAGACTAAATAAGGCGGCAGTTTTACCCTTGATGTCTTTTAGATAATCATCAAAACTTTGATTAATGTTAAAACGCTGGCCCATCTGCCCCAATTCACCATTTAAAATTTGACGCATAGTTTGTGCATTTTTAACTAAAAATTCATGTTCATCAATGGTTTCAAGCATCAGATCAAAGAAATTAGTAAATAGTAAATCACCTGCATACACGGCTACGTCTTTACCAAATCGAGCTTGGATGCTAATATTGCCACGTCTTTTATCAGAATCATCAATAACATCATCATGAATTAAAGTAGCCATATGTAAAATTTCAATCGAAGTAGCTAATTTAATTATTTTAGGAGAATTGGCTAATTCCTTTTTTCCACAGCTTCTAGCGGATAAAATTAAAATTGTAGGACGCAGATATTTTCCGCCACTGTTTGCCATTGTTAGCAACGCTGATTGAAGACTAGGAATGGGAGCCTTGATTGTTTTTAATAAGTAATCGTTAACTTGGGATAATTGTGAACTAATCAATGGATAAGATTGCCAAGGTTTATAATTATTCATGATGAAATTTCCTTAATTGTTGTAAATACTCAAAATTATGTTTTGAGAGGATGTGTTGTGGATCGATGTCATTAAATGTATTTTTGGAACTTGTTGAAATAAAAGCTAAAACAGCGAGTGTAGCCCCTTTTTTGTTAGGGATGTGCTTTAGTGCATATTATTATCGTCACCTAAATTGGACTTTAGCGTTGGTATTCTTTGTAGCAATGTTTTTGTTCAATATGGTGGTTGATATGCTTGATAACTACAGTGATTATTATCATGCCGATAATAAAGCTTACCAACAAAGTACTAACATTATCGGGAGAGAAAACATTTCCCCAAAACTTGTTTTGGGTTTGATGATTAGCTTTACCCTTATTTCAGCTTTATTAGGAATCTGGTTAGTTATCCAAGCCGGATTGCCAGTACTGTGGATGGGAATATTCTGTTTTGCAATTGGATATTTGTATTCCTCTGGTCCCAAACCAATTTCAGGATTGCCCCTAGGAGAATTTGCCTCAGGTTTTACAATGGGTTTTATGATTGTGCTTTTGAGCGTTTATCTAAATACCTATCAAGTCTTTTCTTGGAGCTGGCTAAGCCTAGGCCGGGTATTTTTATTAGCTTTAGCTGATGAATTATGGATTTCTAATTTGATGCTAGCTAATAATTTATGTGATGCAGAAGAGGATGAATCCAATCACAGAACAACGATTATTCACTTTATTGGTAAAAAAGCTGGTTTAGTTGCTTTTAGTGTAAAAAATGTGTTGGCATTTTTAGTTATTATACTATTGCCATTTATTAATATTGCCCCTAAAACAGTGTGGCTAACAGTCTTTATTGTACCTTTCGTTTATAAGCAGAACAAGCTACTAATTCAAAAGCAAGTAAAAAAAGAAACATTTATTACGGCTGTTAAAACATTGTTAGTTGGGTCAATGACTTTTTTAATTACGTATTTCATTGGAATTTTAATCTAGAGTAGAAATGGAGGATTAAATATGAAGAAGATTGTAGTATTAGGTGGAGGTTTTGCTGGAATTAAGACAGTGGTTGAGTTACAAAAAAAGCTCAAAAGAGAAGTAGAGATTGTTCTTGTTGATCGCAATCCTTATCACTGTGAAACGAATCGCTTACCAGAAGTTGCATCCGGTAACCATCCCTACACTCGTATTTCTTATAATTTTACGGATGTTTTAGATGATAAAATGAGCAAATTAATTGTTGATGACGTCACTACTGTAGATTACAAAAATAAGATGGTTCATTTGAAGAATCATGCAGATTTGAAATATGATTACTTAGTCTTGGGCTTAGGCTTTGTTTTGGGTACTTTTGGGATTAGCGGAGTAAAAGAAAATACTTTGCCAATGTACAATACGGAAACAGCTCAAGCAATTCGTGACCATATTTATGCAAAAATGGAAGACTATAAGAAGACCAAAGATCCAAAAGATTTACGCATTGTATTTTGTGGTGCAGGCTTCCAAGCCATTGAACTTGCTGGTGCAATTGCTAGTTCAAGAGATAAATATGCCAAGATTGCTGGAGTTGATCCTGATAAAATTGAAGTTAGAATGATTGATGGTTCTCCTAGATTGTTGCCAATGTTTGACGATAAGCAAATGAAATATGCTTTAAGTTTGGTGGATGAAGTAGGAATTAAAATTATTAAACCTGCTAGAATTGAAAAGGTTGAGGCAGATGCAGTTTACTACAAGATGACTTCTGAAAAAGACGAAGAAGATCCACATAAAATTGAGACTAATACTACAATTTGGATGATGGGCTTTAGTGGTAATCCTGTAATTGCGGCTTCAGGCTTTAAACAAAATCGTGGTAGAATCACAGTTACTGAACATTTAACTGTGCCTGAAGACGAAGCAATTTATGCTTTAGGAGATGTGTCAGCTGTTATGGTTCCAGGTAAAAAGTGGCCATGGCCAAATACGGCTCAATTAGCTCTTTCAATGGCTGGTTATGCAGCAAAAGATATCTCTGCACGCGTTTTAGGTCACAGTCGTCCAAATCCATATCGTTATCATGATTTAGGTGTAGACGTTGCAATTGGCGATACTAAGGCTGCTGCTAAGGCTCTTGGCCACAATTACCGTGGCTATTTGGCTTCAGCTTTAAAAAAGATCATTGATGATAAATCTTTAATGGAAACTGGCGGAATTAAAGAAACATTAGCTGTAGGTAGATTTGATTTGTATCATTAAATCTAATCTACATGAAATAATTAAGATGGATTTCTTTTGAAGAAATTCATCTTTTTTCTTCTTTTCTTTGCTTATAAAATGTAAGATTAGATTAATGATTTTTGAAAGGAAATACTATGAATAAAAATCAAATCTTTCCTGTAGTATATGGGATTATTTCCGCTATCATTTCTTTTATTGCTGTCTTCTTCATTTGTATGCGTAGTTTTCATCTTAATTTGCAGCTGGCGATTTTATTAAGTGGAATCTTTGCTGTTTTCTTTTTTGTCTTGTCCTGGTTTCGCGGACATGCTAGTGTTGAAATTAAACGAATCGTTCATAAATATCATCTAACCGATCAAGATTTGGCTGAAATTACCGGACTTAAGGCAAGTGATTTTCCAATTTATCATGATCAATTGCAGTTGATTTTGCCTAAGCGATATTGGCCAAGAATTTTGAATGCTTTACAAGTATATGAAAAAGAGCATAGCTAAGAACGTGTTATAATGTTTGAATTTGATTTTTAAGGGATGTGAAAAAGTTGAGTTTATTAACTGTAAAAGACTTAAGTCAAAGTTTCATTGATAAAACTTTATATGAAGATGCAAACTTTGTATTGAATAAAGAAGATCATATGGGAGTTACTGGTCAAAATGGGGTAGGTAAGTCTACGTTGATTAAGATTTTGACTGGCGATATTATTCCAGATGAAGGCCAAGTAAAATGGCAAAATAAAGTAAGTGTTGGATATTTAGATCAGTATGCCAAACTTGCGCCCGGAGTCACTATTCGTGGCTTTTTGAGAACAGCTTTTGATGAGTTATACACAAAAGAAAAAGAACTTAACGATCTTTATACTAAATATGCAGAAAATGGTAATGATGCACTTTTAGAAAAGGCAGGCAAAGTTCAAACTTATCTGGAAGAAAATAATTTCTATGATTTAGATACCGAAATTGAACGTGTAGCTTCAGGATTAGGGTTAGCGGATTTAGGTTTTGACCATGATGTGTCTAAATTATCTGGAGGTCAACGTTCTAAGATTATTTTGGCAAAATTACTTCTTCAAAACCCAGATGTTTTGGTTTTAGACGAACCTACTAACTACCTTGATGTTTCCCATATTGATTGGTTAGTGGAATATTTAAACAATTTTGAAGGAGCGTTTATCGTTGTGAGTCACGATTACGACTTTTTAGGCAGAATTACTAACTGTATTATCGATATCGATTTTGGGACAATTACTCGTTATACGGGAACTTTGAAGCAAGCTCTGCGCCAAAAAGCCGCTAACCGTGAAACTTACTTGAAGGCTTATGCGAACCAGCAACGCAAGATTGCAAAGACTGAGGCTTATATTCGGAAAAATAAGGCCGGTACTCGTGCTAAAAGTGCTAAATCGCGTGAAAAGCAATTGGCCAGAATGGAAGTTTTAACTCCACCGAAGAATAATCGCCGGGCTAAGTTTGATTTTCCTTATGTTGCGACTGCATCTAATTTGCTTTTGCAAACACAAGATTTAGTTATCGGTTATGATGAAGCCTTAGTCAAAACTGCCTTTAATTTTTCGGTGGGTGGAAGTGAAAAAGTTGCAATTACCGGTTTTAACGGAATTGGTAAGACTACTCTGCTTAAAACTTTATTGGGGCAACTTAAGCCGATTTATGGCAATTATGAATTATCAGTAACAGCTAAATTGGCTTATTTTAAGCAGGATTTGACTTGGCCTAACAATAATATGACGCCACTTCAATATTTGCAGGAAGAATTCGAACGTAAGAAACCGAAAGAATTACGTCAAGCTTTAGCAAAAATGGGCTTAACTGCACAACAAGCCATGAGTCCACTTAAAGAGCTTTCTGGTGGAGAACAAGAAAAAGTTAAACTAGCTAAGATGCAATTTGAACCAGCAAACTTGCTCTTCTTGGATGAGCCAACTAATCACCTTGATAACGATACCAAGGATGCTTTAAGAAAGGCGATTGTAAATTTCCCGGGAGGTGTCATTATCGTTAGTCACGAGCGCGATTTCTTCCGCGGAGATTGGGTAGACAAGACTATTGATTTAGAAAAATTGAATTAATTTTGTAGGTAAAATTATGGCTAACAAACATGATGCGAAGTTTTATCAAGAGATACTAGATATCTGTTTACTGGCTGGGCGTTTAATGATCGAAGGCGGTAGCGAAATGTACCGTGTGGAAGATACGATGCTCAGAATTGCAAAAAATGCCGGTGTAGATGATCCTCGAGTTTTTGCCACACCAACTTGTGTGTTTATGAGTTTAGATGGGGGAAACTTGTCCCAGATGAAGCAAATTCGTGATCGAAACATTAATTTAGAATTGGTGGATCGAGTAAATGAATTGTCGCGTGAATTTGCTAATAAAAAAATAGATTTGATCCAATTGCATAACAAGATAGCAAACGTGGAAACTAAGACGCCTGCTTTTCCTTTATGGATGCAAGTAATAGGAGCTGCAGTCTTAAGTTCAACCTTAATGGTACTTTTTATGGATGATTATGATTGGATTGACTTTCCGGCAGCTGCTCTAGTTGGTGCATTAGGGTACTTAGCCTATGTTTACTTCAAACGCTTTACTAAAGTACGATTTTTGTCTGAATTAATTGCAGCCATAGTGATGAGCATTATTGCGATTATTATCAAAGCATTATTTCCGCAAACCATTGTAGATAATATTTTAATTGGGGCGCTGATGACCTTGGTTCCGGGGCTGGCTTTTACTAATGCTTTGCGAGATTTGTTCATGGGGGACTTGTTATCGGGGATCGTGAGACTATTTGAAGCCACTTTAACGGCAATTGCCTTAGGCGGTGGTGTAGCGATTGTGATTAAGTTTATGGGAGCGTAAAGATGCCAATATACATGCAGATTATTATTAATATTGTCTTTTCCTATGTTGCTTCAGTGGGATTTGCGCTGACGATCAATGTGCCACACCGTGCCTTGAATCTTGCAGGAATTAGTGGAACCGTTGGCTGGATGGTGTGCTGGTTTATTACTAAAGCTCAAATGGGAAGAATGTTGTCTAACTTAATGGGCGCATTTGTGATTGGAATTTTGGGTTTGTTTTTTGCTCGGATTAAAAAATGCCCAGTGACAGTTTTTAATATTCCGGCCTTAGTTCCGCTTGTGCCAGGCGTGCCAGCTTATCAAGCAGTGCGGGCTTTGGTGAACGGCAATGTATTTGACGCAGAAGCTTCGTTTTTACGGGTGGGAATTGTAACGTGTTCGATTGCCTTGGGAATTTTACTTGCGACCATGTTTACTGAAATGTTTTACCGAGTTAAAAAATTTTACAGAAAGCGCAAAATTAAGCTATAATATTAATGACGAGTCGAGAAAAACAACGCGAGATGCGGATATTTTTGAGATAGAGGACATCTACTTTAAATAGCAGGCACGGGAAGTGCTGATGTTGGACAACCCTGATGTGAACAGGAAGTGTCCACATATTTTCTTTTGAAAATATGCCTTGAGTTAAAAGACCAGGAACTTTATTGTTCTTGGTCTTTTTTTAGTTGACGTATAAGGCTTGCTATTCTTTTTGGTTGGAATATAATTATGTGCAAAATAATTAGATGGATGCGTGGTGATTCCAAATGAGAAGAAAATTTTTAAAGATATTAGCTATCTGTTTGAGTATTTTGATGGTAATTGATAGTGCCTTATATATTTTTTTCGATTTTGAGTGTATCGATGCTCTACTTAAGTTGATAGGTACTAAATCTCTTATCAGCATAATCTTTAGGTGGATCATAATTGGAGTGGCTCTTGCAGCGTGCATCTTTGTGATCAAGTTTAATAAGACTGATGGTTATTCAATTAAGAATCCCGACCGACGCAAATATACGTAAAAAGACCAGGAACTTTATTGTTCTTGGTCTTTTTTAGTTGATATACAAGGCTTGACGTCCTTGCTGGTTGTAACTGGCTTCGATATTATTCCATGAGACGGCTCTATTTTTAACTCCATACGGGTCATTTACGTAGACTAGGCGCTTCTTTTTATCATAACCTGTAATCACACAGGCATGAGAAGAGGGCGTTACATGGACATTTCCTTGCTTCGTTTTCCAAGTTTGCATGTCATTGACCTTATTAAAATGCAAGGTAGTAATAATCATCACGGGATGCCTGCTTGAAACGAGGCTAAGAATATGAGGGAAACTGGAGCCGGTTGCGTTTTGAATGCGGTCAGTGTACTTGTGCGCAACATTATAGAGCGGTTCGTTATAAACGCACCAGCCGGCATTGGCCACACTCATATAACCGACAAAGCCCTCATGAGGATTGCCTCGATATTGTCCATCATCAGTAAAGGATGAAACATGCTTGATGTTTTGTGCAAGTTTATCCTTTGAAACATTGATGTGATAATAGTTTAAAAGCATGGAGAGGGATGTCACTTCGCATCCATTAGGCAAGTCAGGAAGTTGTTTTTCTAAAGGAACATTCAATTCTTGCCTTGGCTTTATCGTGATCCACTCCCAATTTTTCTTAATTTTGTTAAAATTGAGAAAAATTCCCAGAAATCCGATTGCCAGAATGATGCAGAGAATATTAATCCAATTTTTATTGCGTGATTTTCTCATTTGAGATCTTGTTTTTGTTTCCATGTTTAGTATTGAAGCACATTTTATATATTTTTGAAACGACTTATAGTTGTATTTAGCTTAAAAGTTGAGTAAGGTAATACTTAGAAAAACTCAAATTTAGATCAAAGGACAATACGTTTTGGAAATTAATTTAAAAGACTTAATTGATAAGATTGAAAATCAAGAATACATTCAAGATCTTGAAACTGTAAAATATGCAGATGTAAGCAAGTCAAAGAAGAAGCTGAGGGTTTATACTGACAAGATGGTTAAAGAAGTAGTAGCAGCCTTTAAGCATGATTCTCTGATACAAACGCAGCTTGCTTTAACTGGAAGAAGGCCGGTAACTTTTGCGCTGGAAACAAATATCATCAATTTGCCTTATAGTAACTATAAAAAGATCTCTAACTTCTTTGATGAAGGCGTTGATTATGCTTTGAATGTTTATTTTGAAACTCGGTCAGAATATATAAATGTTTCTCATTTTAGAATTGATCAAATTGCAACAGAAAAACAAATTGAGGCTGACCCTGAAGCGATCAGTAATATGATGGTTGATGCAATTATGGATAAGTTGCAAGTAATTCGTGAATATAAGAAACCTGAAAAGATGATAGCTAAGAAAACGACAACTAAGAAAACTACTACCAAAAAGAAAGCAACTAAATAAAGTGAATAAAGTAAAAAGCAATTCTTAGAATTGCTTTTTTCTATACAATGAGATTTTGTATTTAGATTAATCATTATACTTTTGCCAAAAATATCTAAAATTTGACCTTAACTGCTATGGAAAATGTGTAGTATTGTGTAAGCTAAGTACACTCGGCTTCGGGCTATTTCACCTCTGCCTTTTCTTCCTTACTGCCGTTATGTGCCTTTCACACAGATGCCTTCTTTGCACTGCATCGAGACAGGTTTTCCAACTTAAGCTAAAAGCTCTCACCGCATTGACCTGTTAGGACAGTTTCTTTACTGGACTCTTCTTAGCTACTCATCCAGCTTGGGGATTAGCCAGCCCCCTAATAATTAATACTTTGGTTTTTATTAAGCTGTCTGTTTTTCAGTGCGGCTTTTTTCTTTATACCATTTGCTTTCTAAGTACTGGTACAGATTGATCGAGGCGTTTTCGTCACGGTCAAGTTCAGCCCCGCACTGATAACAGATGTATTCATTATGCTTGGTATGATGCTTCTTATTGCCCCACAGAGTAATCTTTTCATCGCCGGTCTTGCGGTACTGGCATTTAGAACAGATTTGTGTTGAAGGGTAGAGCCTATCGGCTA
>CATLCE010000022.1:0-33211 GCA_949888035.1 Lactobacillus johnsonii
TTTGATAAAACGCCATATAACAGGGCTAAACTATCAAAACTAACCTAAGAATCTTATTTCTAACTATTAAGGTAAGTAGTTAAACGTAGCTCGTTAAATGGTAAGACCCGTAGATAGACACGAGCAATCCATCTTTGGATCACGCAGGCTGACTAAGCAGCTACTGCGTAAGAATTTTCGTTATTTGCAGTTATAATTTAACTGTGACGTTTTTAACGTAGACGTGACCTACGAATCGCAGTCAACGCGAATCTACGCCTGTCGAATCCCAAAACATCCCCAGATGTTTCAATGATATCACAGTCCCTATTAAAATGCTATAACTTTGATTTTAACCTTATTTGTTTAACTTATCTAATTTTGCTAAACGAACAACATCACGTGCAATCATTAATTCTTCATTTGTTGGAACAATCATAGCAGTAATTTTTGAATTTGGTGTAGTAATCACACCCTCATGATTAGCTTTGTTGGCTTCTTCATCATATTCAAGACCAAGCCAAGTAAGACCATCCATAATTTGCTTTCTTACACTTGCATCATGTTCCCCAATGCCTGCTGTAAAGACTAAAACATCTAATCCGCCCATTTCAGTCATGTAGGCACCAATATAACGAACAATTCGATTAATGAATATATCTTTTGTAAGTTGAGCTTGCTTATCACCATTTTTGATAGCTTTTTCAATATCTCTCATGTCTGGTGAAATTCCTGAAAGACCCAATAAACCAGATTCGGTATTCAACATCTTGATAACTTCGTTAAAACTAGTGATGTTTCCCTTTTTCATAATAAATTGAAGTAAAGAAGGATCTACATCACCACTTCTGGTACTCATCGTAATTCCTGCAACAGGACTAAATCCCATTGAAGTATCAAAAGATTTTCCATCTTTAATAGCAGTAACTGAGGCACCACTACCCAAGTGACAAAGAACCATCTTTAAGTCCTCAACTGGTTTATTTAAAAGATCAGCGGTACGACGTGATACATAGCGCGCAGAAGTACCGTGTGCACCATATTTTCTAGCACGGAACTTTTCGTAATACTTATAAGGAACAGAATATAAGTATTGAACTGGATCTAATGATTGGTGAAATGACGTATCAAAAACAGCGACTTCTGGTACATTAGGCAAAACTTTCATGAAGGCATAAATACCATCTGCCTCAGCTGGGTTATGTAAAGGCGCATAGTCACTCATATTATAAATTTTCCAAAGATTATCTTCAGTAATTACTGTACTATCAGTAAATTCTTCTCCACCAGCAACTACACGGTGTCCTACGCCCGCAATATCCTCTAAGGAATCAATAACATTATATTCTTTAAGCCAGCTAAGTAACTTTTGAACAGCTTCTTCTTGGTTAGCAATATCACTTTGCTCATCATGTTGACTACCATCAGCTAAAGTCATAGTAAAAACAGAGCCTGGTAATCCTACCCGGTCAGCCATACCCGATGCAATTACTTCTTCATTATCAAGAGAAAATAATTTGTACTTAAATGATGAACTACCTGAATTTACTGCTAAAACTTTTTTCATATATATACCTCACATACTTATAAAATTAATCTTTATTTTTATCATACCAATCATTTAACTTCATATTAAATGCTACTAAAGATTCTGGTCCTTTTAGTGAATCTAATTTAGCTACCAATACTTCACGCTCCACAGCATGATCTCCATGATTTTGGAAAACTAAAATTGATTTTTGCTGAATTTGGCTTGAAAACATATTATCTGGCAAATCTACAATAGCTTGAATATTAACTTTTTTTGCTAACCAAGTCATGAATTCAGTAGAGCCTTTGCCAGTAAATAATAATCGTGGTACCACTAAAAATGCAAAGCCATCTCTCTTAAGATTATTTACAATTTGCTCAATAAATAAAGTATAGGCAAATGAATGTCCTTCTTTTGCATGATTTTCATAGCGTTGAGCATTATTATCTAGTGGATAGTAACCTACCGGTAAATCACTTAAGACAACATCGGCCTTTTCAATCATCCATGGATCTAATGCATCTTGGCAATACAAATCAATCTTTAAATCTTCAAGATGCGCACCAATATCAGCCAAGTCTAAGAGAGATTCCTCGTTATCAATTCCAATTAGATTGTAATTATTTTGAGAATGATTCTCTTGTATTAACTGTCTAATTACTGAATAAAGTAAATTTCCAGTTCCAATGGCTGGATCAACCACAGTTTTTTTACCAGTAGGAACAATTTTTTGCCAAATCAAAGCAATTATTGTAGCGACCACCGATGGTGTAGGCATCAAGTTATAGTCATGAGCATCTTGAGTAATGGCTTTTAAAGCTAATAAAGTAAATATTTGTACTTTCAATGCCCGTGGCAAATTATCATAATCTAATTGACGATATTCTTCAGTCAATTCAGCTACAGTTTCCTTATCGGGAGCACCTGACTCAACTTTGATCTTTCCGTTTTCTAAATTATCAAAGGTTTCCGTCAATGCAGATGAAAAAGAAACATTAAGAGCCTTTTGTAAATGCTCAATAGCTGTCTGAAATTTTGGATACAATTCTTCTACTTTTTGCATTTTTCTTCCTTCTTTAATATTCCTTCTAATATTCTATAGGTATCCTCAAATACTAGCAAGCACTCCTTATTACTTAGAGAAATAATTTATTAAAGAAAGATTACTTTCCATATTTTCAGTAAAAGTATGCTGGTACATTAACGTAAAAGTAATACAGATATTAATAAGCAGTAAACTACTAACCAAAGCACTCCCGTTTACTCGATTAACTCTTTTTTTCTTTCTCATCAGCTGGATTCACTTCCTTTTTTTCTGGTAAATCTGTTTTAAAATACATTTCACTTTGTCTACCATCTTTTTCAGTTATCAGGATTGTAAATGAATCTTTTGACGTAGAACATCTAATTTTTTTAACTTTAAAAAGTAGAGGCATATGTCCACCCTCATCTGTCCGCATTCTTAAAGTATCATTTGAGCTCAAATCAATCACATATGTCTCGTAAGTTGGATCATTCTTCTTTTTCTTTTTATCAGAAAATTTTCTGAGAATAATTTTAGTTGGGTCTGATCCAGTTGTACTTACTTCAACATGTCCACTTTCTTTTAAAAAATTATTTACTTGTACATAACTATATGCAATTTCATTTATTCCACTTTTTTGATGATTAATTTTCCTAAGTGTATTTACGAGTCCAAAAAGTATTTGCGCACATAAAATCGTAACCGCAATTGCAAAAACTGCCTCTAATAAAGTAAAACCTTTTATTCTTTTCATTATTTTTACCTATGATAGACATGATCATGGACTAATAATGTTTTCTTATCACTATGTTTAAAAATATATTCAGCATAGGATTTATCTACTCTTTTTTCAATTTGTTTTTCCGTTTGCCTATTTTGCTTAAGTGTCAAGCCCAATAAAATTACTCCCAAACAAGCAATTGTAAATCCTAAACATGCTTCCCAGAAAATAAATCCTTTTATTCTTTTATTCTTCAACCATTCTTCCCCATGTCATTTGTATTTTTATTTTATTTTCTTTCTTACCATTCTTAATGGTAATCGTCCGTGGTGAAATTGTTCCATGATTGCTAATGTAAAGATTATCAAAATTGTAAACTCTAATATGTTTATCTAAATAAACTTGTGAGACCTGATGCGGCTCCTTTATTTGAATCGAAGAATTATTATCAAAATATGACAAAAAATATGATTTCTTTTTTACTGTTGCTAGATGTAAATACTTATTAATGGTAGATTTCACTTGACGTGTACTATTATCTAAAACCACCTGCTCCTTGATATTCTTAACATAAAGAGTTGGCATTAAGACTAGAAGACAAACCACTGCTAATGTAACTACTGTTTCAATTAATGTAAATCCTCTCGTTTTTTTGAAAATCATTTTTGTGGTAATTTTTCATATCTTTCTTTTTGCTTTTGAGAGATATACTCCTTCTTTACAAGTTCTTCTAAGGAAGTTCCATCTCCATTATCTTCAGCAAGCTGTCTTTGTGTCTCAATTGTTGTTCTTAAAGCCTCATCAGTCTTACTCGTAGCTCTATCTTTTTGTTTGCTTAGTCCGGGCACAATCAGCAAAATTAGCATTGCAATGATAGCAATTACAATTACCATTTCTACTAAAGTAAATCCTTTTACTTGCTTATTTTTTATAATAAATTGTTTTAATTTTTTCATTTTATTTTTCCTCTACATAGTTTCCATTAAGTGATACATCGGCATTAATATCTTTAAATACATCCCTAAAATACAAATCCCAATAAAAATAAAGCATATCGGTTGGATATTGAGAATTAGGCTATTCAATTTTAGATTCAGTTCATAAAAAAGTGTCTTGCTAAGTAATAAGGCACGTTTTCCAATTTCCTTTCTAGTTGTTCCAGTTTCTAGAAGCATGACCAAATTATTAGGTATGAAAAATTCTTGCTCAATAATTTCTTTAATTTCAGTACCCTTTTCTAGTTGATCTTTTACTTTTACCCCGATAACTTGTTGTAATGACCTATCAGGTTGCATAGCAGTAAGTTGACAGATTTTTTGTAGTGAAAAACCATTAATTAATAAAACTGCTAAATCAGACACAACCAGATAATGAACATATAACCGTAAAACAGCTCCAATCATAGGTAAATTTGTTAGTTTTTTAAGAGCATAATAATCTTGTTTATTAAGTAATCTAATTGTTTTACTGATAAAAAATACTGCTACTATGACTAAAAGTACTAGACCACCAAGCATTACATTGCTAGTCCAGTCATTATCAGACATTTCTGTTTTTAGAAATGTTTGCATACAAATTAACAAAGTAACCATCATTCCAACTAAAAGCGCTGGATAGGCTAATTCTCCCTTTAATTTCTTTAATTGCTTATTCTTTAATCGAATAAGCTTACTCATTTGATCTAAGCAAGATAATAAATTTCCATCAATAACTGCCAAATTTATTTGGGCAGCTAAAGTACTAGAAAATCCCACTTCCTGCAGTACATCCCCTAACTGGTTTCCTTCTTCTACTCGTTGATTCACATAAAGAAGTTGACTAGAATTACCCCTCCAAATTTTTGGTAATAGTCTCAAACTAGCATTTAGGGAATATCCATTAATTAAGGCCTGCCTTAAATAATCAATAAAAATCAATTGATCAGCACTATTTAACTTATCCTTCTTCAAAAAGTTGCTGAGTTTTTTCACTAATCTTTCCTCGTTTTACTAATTGATTTAAACTATTCTGCCAATCATGCAAATTACCACGTTTATCGTTATTAGTGATTGCTTGATTAAGCATTTCTCCATATCCAATATCCATTAAACAAGCAACATCATTTTTATCTTTTATAGGTAATAACCGTTGATAGGAAACCGCCGTTAAGCAATTACTCAGTTCATCTTTAGTAATACCTAATCCTTCAAGACGCGATATTGTTTGCAAAGCCGTCTTAGCATGAATAGTAGCTAAAACTAAATGGCCGCTTAGCGCCGCATTAATACTGATTTTTGCTGTTTCTTGATCTCGAATTTCACCAATAATTAAAATATCCGGTCTATGCCGTAAAGCTGCTTTCAACAAATCGGGATATGTAATCCCCGCAATTAGATTCACCTGCGTCTGTAAGAAGTCTGGATTCCACACTTCAACTGGATCTTCAATAGTCATTACAACTTTATTTTTTCCAATCACTTGCGCTAACTCATACATGGTTGAAGTTTTTCCCGATCCTGTTGGCCCACTTGTAACTATTAATCCACGTTGATTGGTAAGTTTTTTAATTAAATTAAACTGCTCCGGAAGAAAATAATTATTATTCTTTTCTCCATAAATCAACCTAACTACTAAAGATTCAGCTCCGGCAAATTCTCCAACACTAGAAAAACGTAAAAATATCTTTTTTCTTTTAAACTCGGTCTGATACGCTCCTACCTGGGGTCTACGCCGTTCAGAAATATCCATCTGTGCTTGAAACTTAAAATAATTTAAGAGCTCTCTTCCACCATGTCGACTTAACTCTTGAATTTTATCTAAACCCATTGCAGTTCGAATTTTTACCTCGTATCCATTGATAATAGGAAAGATAAAAATATCACTAGCATGTCTTTCAATCGCCTCTTCTAAAATTCTTTCCGACATCTCATTCACTCTTAATCCCTCCTTTACTCTATATTTATTAGTACGCAAAAAATCAAAATTATTTTTTATTATTCAAAATAATTTGCAAAAAAAATGGACTGACCTAAAGGTCAGTCCAAAAAAATAGACCTAAAATATAATTTTAGATCTATTTTGCGATAAATTATTATTCATCATCATCTGCAGCAGCAGTATATACATTAGAAACGTCATCGTTATCTTCTAATGCATCAATTAAATGAGCAAATTGCTCTTTCTTATCTGCTGGAACTGGAGTGGTGTTTTGTGGAATCATAGTTAATTCTGCATTAGCTAACTTATAGCCAGCTTTTTCCAATGCATCACGTACAGCAGTAAATTGCTTAGGATCAGTGTAGATTTCAAATGCATCATCACTAGTTTCCAAGTCGTCTCCACCAGCATCCATAACATCAAGCAAAACTTGATCTTCATCAGCGTCAGTAGTTGAACGATCAATTACAAGGTACCCCTTACGGTCAAACATGTAAGCAACAGAACCAGTTGCACCAAGAGAACCACCATTACGAGTAAAGGCAACACGAACATCAGAAGCAGTACGGTTCTTGTTATCAGTTAAAGCTTCAACTAAAACTGCAACACCACCTGGTGCATAACCTTCGTAGGTAATTTCATCATAATGTTCATCTGAATTACCTTCAGCCTTTTTAATAGCACGTTCAATGTTAGTCTTAGGCATGTTAGCTGCACGTGCTTTATCCATAACCATACGTAAAGTAGGATTTCCTGAAGGGTCAGGACCACCACTCTTTGCAGCCATATAAATTTCACGAGATAATTTTTGGAAAACTTTACCTCTCTTAGCGTCTTGCGCATTCTTGCGGCCTTGAATATTGTGCCATTTTGAATGTCCTGACATAAGAATCCTTCTTTCTTTTTATTTAATATAGTTAACCTTGTCAATCATAACGCACTAAAGGTTTAAATTCAATCTAGGAATTACTTTTTTCTACACGATGTCTAAGCCAATAAACAAAAATACAAATTAAGATCGCTAAAAGTGCACCAGCTGAATCAAGCGCTACATCATGAACACTAGGTGTTCTATCTCCAGTTAAATACTGGTGAAATTCGTCTAATCCAGCCAAACCAATAATACCTAGCCAAATAAATAAAGGACCACACCATTTCTTAAACAATCGCTCTAATCCCAAACAAGCAAATAGGCCCACTAAAAAATAAGACGAAAAGTGAGCAAATTTTCTCATGACAAACTGTGTCATCCCAGCTTCACCATTGTCCAAAATTGCATTATGCCATCGTCCACCATAATAAATATTCCACTTTCCTACTATTCTTTCAATAATTGGAAAATGACGATGTATAAATCCCGGTGACATCTCTTGCTCATGATAAGTCATTGAACTAGAAATAAACAATCCCAGTAATACAGCAATCATTAAACATACAAAAATAATTTCTCGCTTAGTTAACAAAGTTTTTTTCATTTTATAACTTTCCTACTTTCAAGCTCTTCAGCAACTAAAGTAACTATTTTCTTAGCTATTTCTACTTTAGTTGTCTCTGCGATATTTTCATTTGCTTTATCTTTTCTTAATACCGTAACCTTATCCCTATCGCTTCCAAATACTCCCTGACTAACATTATTGGCTACAATCATATCTGCATTTTTATTTTTTAACTTTTTAGTCGCATTTTCGAGTAAATCATTTGTTTCAGCTGCAAAACCAACCACAACTTGCTGTTCTTGCTTTAAACTTCCCATTGTTTTTAAGATATCAGGAGTTTCTTTTAAATAAATTTTTAGTTTATCTCCTTGATCTTGCTTTTTGATTTTATGATCTATGTAGTTCACTGGCTCATAATCCGCTACAGCAGCCGCCATAATTAAAGCATCCGCAGTAGAAAAAGCTTTCTTCACAGCTGCAAGCATTTCTTCAGTCGTCTCTACATGAATAACCGTCATTTTTGATGACTCAGGAATAGGAACTGAAACATGTCCTACAATCAAAACAACTTCTGCACCAGCCCTAAGAGCTGCATTTGCTAAGGCCAGTCCCATCTTTCCACTAGAGCGATTGCCTAAATAACGAACAGGATCAAGTGGGGAGATAGTTCCGCCAGCAGTAATTACAACTTTTTTACCAGCTAATTCATCATTTACTTGAAGAGATGAGTTTATCCAGTTCATGATTGCTGCTGGTTCAGGCATTCTTCCCTTACCATTATATCCTTCAGCTAAACGGCCCGTATCAGGATCCATTACAAAGATTCCATCTTGCTTTAATTGCTGTAAGTTTCTTTGGAATGCAGGATTACTCCACATATGGCTGTTCATTGCCGGAATAACATATTTAGGTGCAGCAGTTGCTAAAAACGTTGTACTTGCAGCATCATCTGCTATCCCATTGGCTATTTTTGCAATAAAGTTAGCTGTTGCCGGAACTACAACCGCAATATCCGTCCAGTCGGCCAATTCAATATGCTGAATTTTATCAGCTCTATTCTCCTTCCAGAGATCAGTTAATACTGGATGCTTCGTTAAGGCAGCTAAAGTTTGTGTTCCAATCAAATGAACTGCCTCTTCGGTCATCGCTACCCTTACTTCATGTCCTTCTTTTTGAAAATCACGTACAACACTAATTGCCTTATATGCAGCAATACTACCCGTGATATATATTGTAGCTTTCATTTTTTATCAACCTTAATTCATAATTTCTTTCTACTATAACACAAGCTTACTAAGTCGAATTACTAAAAATAAATTAGCAAATTAAAAAATATTAGTAAATTCTGCTATGATTTATATTGAATGCAGATCTAAACAACATAATTCGAAAGGATAAATATATAGAATGAGAAAACATTATCAAAAGATTTTTGCTCTCTTTTTTGCAATTAGTAGTCTTGTTTTAATTCTTACTGGCTGCTCAAAAAAAGAAAATTCATCAAATAAAATTTCTATCGTAACAAGTACTAATGTTTATGCCGATATCGCACAAAATGTCTTAGGAAAATATGGTAAAGCAACTGCTATTATTACTAACAGTGCTACTGATCCACATGACTTTGAACCCACAACTGCAGACGCAAAAAAAGTTCAAAATGCAAAAATTGTTGTTGCTAACGGTTTGGGCTATGATTCTTGGCTTCCTAAGCTTGCTAAATCAACTAATAAGTCTGCTGTTTTAGTTGGCGAAGATTTAATGAATCTAAAAAATGGCGCAAATCCGCATATTTGGTTTGATTTAAAAATGCCTAAAAAATATGTTAACTATTTAGTAGAGCGACTCTCTAAAATAGACAAAAAACATGCAGCTTACTACAAAGAAAATGGAAAGAAATATCTTGCAAAAATCAATAAAATACAAAAAATTGCAGATTCTATTGATGGTGCAAAACAAAAGCCAGTATATGTCAGCGAGCCAGTGTTTGACTATGCCTTAAATGCTACTCACTTTAAGATTGGTGATAAAGCTTTTGAAGAAGCAATTGAAAATGAAACAGATCCAAGTGCCAAAATTATTCATCAAATGAACCAAACAATTAATAATCGTGGAATTTCTTTCTTTGTTAAAAATTCTCAAGTAAGCAGTTCAACTGTTAATAATTTTGTAAAAAGAGCTAAGTCAAAAAATATTCCAATCTTGCAAGTTCGTGAAACCATCCCCAACAATACAAGTTACATAAAATGGATGACAGAAAATTATCAGAATTTAGCAAATATTAATAAAAAACTAGACTAAGTTAGTTTATTAAAAAGAGGGCCTCTAATACGAGACCCTCTTTTTTACTTTAAAATATCTTTTAACTTTATATTAAATTGCTGTGGAATTTCCGCCATAATTACATGTCCCGTCGGTGACATAATAAAGCTATTTATTCGGCTATTCTTTTGTTCAAGCTTCTTTTCATATCCCTCTCGATAATAAGGGCTTTCCTTTGCAACAAAAAAAGTAGTTGGAATTGTTGTTTTTTCTAAAACTCTTCGCCAATCTAATGACATATGATTTTCAAGCAAATCTACATTATCTTTTCTATTAAATGGATTGGCTTTCTTGGCCTTCATTAACTTAGCATACACATTATCATCCAAGCCATTATATGTTTCATGAACCCGTGGCCTTTCTTGGCATTTTTTTAAATAATTTTCTTTTGTATAATCCATAAAGCCATATTTCCAATTTTCATCATTAAGCATTTTAGGTGACTGATCTATTAACAATGCTTGTTTAACCAGCTTTGGATTATTTTTCATTAAACAAAAGATGATAGAAGCGCCCATTGAATGTCCCATAAAAATAGCTTGTTTGATTTTCAAAAATGATGTCAATTCATTCAAATCTTGTGTCAAACGTTCGATAGTATGACCTTTTTCTGTTCGTTGGCTTTTTCCCATATTTCTGTGATCATAAGTTAAAACTTGATACTCTAATTTATTTAAAAATGGGACTTGTGCTGACCATATTTCTTGATAGGCTCCAAAGCCGTTAACCAAAACAATAGTTTTTCCTTTTCCCGTTAACTGGTAATTAATTTCTACATTATCACTTGTCTTAAATAGCATTTTTATTCCTGCTTCTGCTTAATTTTAATAAATAGACAGCCTACAGCCGCAATAATTGCGGTAATTAAAGCTTGTGTTAATCCGCTGCTTAGACTTACATTAATTCCGCTATACACACTTTCATGCAGCGAACTCGTGGCTACCTGGGCTGCATAAGATAAAACACCATATGATCCAATAGCCGCAATTAAAAGTGGAATA
The DNA here is from genome assembly GCA_949888035.1 of Lactobacillus johnsonii. Classification (GTDB taxonomy): domain Bacteria; phylum Bacillota; class Bacilli; order Lactobacillales; family Lactobacillaceae; genus Lactobacillus; species Lactobacillus johnsonii_B. Next base: position 10,928 of record CATLCE010000022.1, read on the forward strand.
AGGGCTACTTTTTTTCCAAACAAAGCTAAAGCCATTGCCAAAATATATAGTCCAATCAACAAGAAGTAAATTAAATGATAAATCTCAGCAGCCTGTTTTACCGAATCAGGATTTTGCCTCAACTGTTCATTTACCAATTGTAATATGACTTGATTAAAAACTTGCTCCTGCTGCGTATCATTCTTTAAATTCAGATCAACATCCGTTAACTTATCATTAGCCAAATAATTGGTGCTTAATTGATTTAATCCTTGATAAGATGTCTTTAATTCGATATTTTTAGGCAATTGCGACAAGAGTGTATCTTCAATACCTGAATCTTGCAGAAAACTAACACCCATTTGTAAATCACTATTATTTGCTTGATCAACCACCTTATTAATAGAACTTTTTACTAAGCCGGCTGTACTGTCTACTTTTAATTCTACGGGACTAGTTAAAGTTAAACTCAATGATATATAGATGAGCCCAACTACAACCAATCTCCAAATCCATTTTACAAATTTCAATTTTTTCTCCTAATGAAAATTTTAAGATTATTTTTTTACACTTAATAAAGTAAATCCATAGATTTTTTAGTGCTATATAATAAAAGTGTAACAAATATCAAAGGAGTTCAGCATGATTGATGAAAAACTAAAAGAATTTTTCAATAAATTTCCTCATATTAAAGAAAATAAGCCTTTACAAAATACTTTAAGTAAAAAAATTAAAAACTTAATAAAAAAAGAAATTCAGCATGGTGCCAGTCAATTTGAAGCAGAACAAAAAGCACTTTTAAATTTAACGGATCTTGATACCATGCTTTCTCAACTAAAATCTTTAGAAGAAAATGACTATGTAAAATATAATGATTTTTTCGCCAAAATTTTCGATTCAAAACTAGTCAATGAACTAAAGATAAAATTAAATCAAATTGATGAAATTCATCTTAACTATCGCTTGGGTGATATTTTAGTTTTACCAACCAATTCTTCCCAACTAATCGTACATGACTTTATGTCTCGCGATATTAAAAACCTACACTCAACAGTTGAAAAAGTTGGAAATGTTTTAAAAATTACCCAAGGCCCTCGCAAACTAGTTGGTATTTTTAAAAATAAAACTTTGCTATTTTTACCTAAAGAGTTCACTGGTTTTCTAACTATTCGCAGTCAAAGTGGGGATGTCTATATTAATAAGATTTCTAATTATTGTATGGTAGATGTAACTGCGGTTTCAGGAGATTTTCTATTAGCTCACTCTACTCTTAAACGAGTACAAGCAGACTTAAAATCCGGAGACATTGTCATTTCTAATACTTCCGCTAATGTCTTTCATGTTAATGGTCACTCAGGAATGCTGGACAGTAATGATGTGAATGCAAAAGAAGAAATATCTTATCACACAATCAGTGGGAATATGGAATTAGAAAATATTAATACTAAAAACTTTTTTGTGGATACTAAAAGTGGCAAGATCGCTGTAAATGGGCTTACAAGTGAGAATATAGATTTAGTAACCGATACCGGATTAATGCTTCTAAATAATCTTACTGGAAGTGGTAATATTAAATCTGATGTGGGGAAAATTAACTTATCACTGGCTGAAAAGTCTAAATTTAATTTATCAATTCAAAGTAAAGTTGGTAATATATCGGTTAATGTCCCACCGGCAATATTTTTCAAATTCAAAATTAATACCAAAAAAATTGGTCCAACTGATTTTCCTCTTGATGCCATTATTTACGGAAACGATGATTACGATAAAATTGAAGGCTATGTTGGTAAGGAAGATTCAACTAATTTAATTGATATTTCAAGCAAAGTAGGAAAAGTTTCGATTAAAAATCAAAATTAATAACTATCAAAAAAAGAATGTATCGGAATCTGATACATTCTTTTTTATTGAGATCTAAATCAAAGTACCTACTTTATATCCTAAAAATACTAAAATTAAGCCACCACCATATGATAGCAATGCATATAGGGTGAATACACTGTAATTACGATCTCGCCAATGAGACAGCAATTCAACGTTTAACGTTGAAAATGTTGTATAACCGCCTAATACTCCTGTTCCAATCAAAGCATAGATAAAGGGTGAGAATTTACGAGAAAAAATAAATCCCAATAAAAATGCTCCTGTAAGATTTATTAATAGCGTTGCGTACGGAAATTTCTCAGACCAATGTTTTTTACCATAGTTAGTAATGCCATATCTTAAAATTGCTCCCCAAATAGCTCCGAATCCGGCTGTTAAAACTGTTATCATGCTTTTTCTGCCAACTTTCTACCTGTTCTTTTACCTACTAACATTCCCAAATAAGCAAATAAAAAACCAATAAAGATGGAACTAAAGAAATAAATAGTTGCTTGACTATTCATCCCACTTTCTAATTGCTTAAGCGTATCTAAATTAAAACTTGAAAAAGTAGTAAAGGAACCAACAAATCCTGTACTTAATCCAGTAACTAGCCAATCTCTTCCTTCTCGGTATTCAACAAAAAAATAAGTAAAAAATGCTAATAAAAAGCAGCCAATAATATTAGCAGTCAAAGTTCCAGTCTGTGACCAGATTAAATTTAAATAGGCTCGCAGTCCACCTCCAAAAAAAGCAAAAATCCCTACACTTAAATAATTTTTCAATCGTCTATTCATTAAAAACCAGCCTTCTTAATGCATACGCTATTCCGTCTTCATTATTTGTTTTAGTTATAAAATTAGCACGCTTTTTTATCTCAGAAACCGCGTTTCCCATAGCTACTTTATAGAATCCCGGCACATCAAACATAGAAATATCATTAGTTTGATCACCAAAAATCATTACTTCATCTTCTTTTAAATTTAGTTTTTTAGCTAACTCTTTTAACGCATTTCCTTTAGATGCATGCTTAGAACTAATCTCAATCAAAGTTTCATCTGAAGTTGAGACATTATATCTTTCAAATACTTCCTCTGATAAATTCCCATAAATATTCTTCATTTCAGCTGGAGATCCTGAAAACATTGCCTTAGTAAATTTAATATCTTCCGAAATATCTTTTAGTTCAGAAACCTCTATTGGCATTCTTGTTAGCCAACTTTCACGTGATAGATAATAGTTAATAAAATGATCTAATGTAATAAACTTATCTCTTACTTCAATATGAAAATTTGCTTGTAATTTATCAGCAATCTTTTCAAAAAAGACAAAATCATTATAGCTTAACAGTTCTTCAACGATTGCTTTTCCTTGAGAATTTAACACTAAAGCTCCATTAAATGCAACCACATACTGAGTAGAATCCTTTAAGTCCAATTCATTAAGATAGTCCTTAATACCTGGAAATGGTCTACCTGAGCAAGGAACTATTTTTATTCCCATCTTTGATGCCTTTTGAAGTGCTTGCTTGGTTTTAACACTTATTTCTTGTTTATCATTTAATAATGTTCCATCAAGATCTACAGCAATTAATTTTATATTCATTAGTTTTTCTCCTTATGTAATCGGTTACTCTCCTTTCTATTATACAAAAAATGCATAAAAAAAGACGACACTACCTCCCTGTTGATCCAAGAAAGTAGGCGTCGTCAGATATTAATCGGTTAAATTGGTGAACACCATCACCATATTAAATTTTAAATAAAGCCAAAAATAATTAGTTTTTAGTTTGAACCCATTTCTTCTTCAACAACCTTAGCAACTTCTTCACAGTACTTGTCAGCTAATTCTTGTGTTGGAGCTTCAGTCATTACACGAAGCAAACTTTGAGTTCCAGATGGACGAACAAAAATACGTCCTTCATCACTTAATTCTTTTTCAACCTTTTCAATGGCTTCAGTAATGCGTTTATGTTCTTTCCAGTCTTTTTTATTTTCAACAGGAACATTAATTAAACGTTGTGGGTATTCTTTAAAGTCACTCAATAATTCACTGAGGGATTTACCGGTATCCTTCATTACATATAATAAATGTAATCCCGTAAGCATCCCATCACCTGTGTTGTGGTAGTCGCTAATAATAACGTGACCTGATTGTTCTCCACCAAGATTATAACCATTAGCTCTCATTTCTTCTGAAACATAACGGTCACCAACTTGTGTTCTTATATTTTTAAGACCACGTCTTTCCAAAGCCTTTGTAAAACCAAGGTTACTCATTACAGTTGTAACAATTGTATCTTTCTTTAAGCGACCATGATCAGCAAGATATGAGCCAATAACGTACATAATGTGATCACCGTCAACTTCGTTCCCATTTTCATCGACAGCAATACAACGATCAGCATCCCCATCAAATGCTAAACCTAATTGAGCACCTTGTTTTACAACTTCTTCTTGTAATTTCTTAGTATGAGTTGCACCCACATGATCATTAATGTTTAAACCGTCTGGATGAGTTGCAATGGTAGTAAAGTCAACCCCCATATCAGCAAATAATCTTGAAATCAAAGCACTAGCAGCTCCATTAGCGCCATCTACAACAACTTTAATTCCACTTAATTCTTCTGGTAAAGTATTTTCAATAAATTGTAAGTACTTAGAAGCTCCTTCATGGTAATTTGTTACAGTTCCTAAACCTTCTGCAGAAGGACGTGGAAGCTTATCTTCAGGTGCATCAATCAATTTTTCAATTTCTTCTTCTTTAGCATCAGATAATTTCAAACCATCACTACCAAAGAATTTAATTCCATTATCTTCAACCGGATTATGTGAAGCTGAAATTTGAACACCAGCATCTGCCCCTTGTGCACGTACTAAGTAAGAAAGACCAGGAGTAGTAATTACACCAACTTCTAAAACTTCAATTCCGACGGAAAGTAGACCAGAAATCAATGCGTACTCTAACATTTGTCCAGAAATACGTGTATCACGAGAAACTAATACCTTGGCTCTTTCTCCATCCTTTTTATCCTTAGTAAGAACGTATCCTCCATCACGACCTAATTTAAAAGCCATTTCTGGAGTTAAGCCCGCATTAGCAACCCCCCGTACACCATCTGTTCCAAAATATTTAAGCATAATTTTTAACAACCTTTCCTTGTTTTATTCTTTTTTAGCAGTAGTATCAGTTACTTTTATATGAACTGGTATCACTGATGGTGATGCCTTAACAACGCCATCTGGCAATTTAAGTGCGACATTTTTCGTAATGTCATGGTTAATACCGCTTAAATCAACCTTTAAAGGAAGAGACGTTATTTTCTTGAGCGTATTTTCATCACCATATATCTCAATATTTTCTTTCTTTGCAGTTAAAGAATAAACATGAGTCGAAGATTCATTCTTCGACGTTACATTTATCTTAACCTTCTTCTTAGATAAGTTAATTGGGATAGTAATATATGCCGTTACTGGATCCATAACGACGTTAAGCTGATGTCCATCTTTATCAAGTGCTACCAGCATTTCTTCACGTTCAAATGTGCTGTCTATTCCCTTTGGTAAATTTGCCCGAGCTACTACTCGATCAACTTGGTTAACTTCGCTTTTAGCTCCAGTAATATTAACTACTTCTGGATCACTTTTAGCAGTTCCAAGATTATACCCATGAGCTACAGCACTCTTATTATACTCTATTTGTACAGGAAGAGTACGAGATTTTCTCTTTTGAATATTTACGCGTACTTTACTTGGGCTAATATTATAAGTTAATTGACTACTTAAACCATTTACCTTAATTGGTACAGTATGCTCTCCTGTTTTTAAATGGCTTAAATCAATGTAGACACGGAAGTTTTGAGTATTAATAGTAGATGTAACTAAAGCATTCGATCCCTCTAAAGTTAAATTTACTTTTTCAGGATATCCCGTTACATAGTACTTATCCGTATTAACTGAAACTTGTAAGGGTACCTTAATTACCTGGGTTTTAGTTGCAGTTTTTAAGGTTTCTTCACGTCGGCCTTGAGTAACATAACCTTGCTGATTAGATGCTACATAAACAGCTAATAAAATAGCCAAAATCAAAGCAATAATTCGATAGAACCAAGGTTTATCAAAAAACTTTTTCATTTTTTATTTGACCCCCAATTCCAAACATGATTTACAATTCTTTGATACCACTTTGGCTTTTCTTCTTCCTCTTTTGGAACTAATTGAGCATTTAAATATTTCAAATATTCTTCTCTAGTTAGATCAAGCATAAACTGGCTATTACGAGTAATAGTTACTCCACCGGTTTCTTCTGAAACAACGATAGTAATCGCATCGGTAACTTCTGAGATACCAACAGCTGCACGGTGACGTGTCCCAAGCTTTTTAGGAATCATACTGTTATCAGAAAGAGGTAAATAAGCTGCAGCAACTGCTATTCGATTATTGCGAATAATTACGGCACCATCGTGCAATGGCGTATTAGGTATAAAAATGTTGATTAATAATTCACCAGTGATATCAGCATCAATTGGAATACCGGTTTCAATATAGTCCTCTAGTCCTGTATTTTGTTGAATCGTGATCAAAGCACCAATTCTTCTTTTTGACATATACTGAATTGCTTTATCTAATTCTCCGATCATCTTTTCAGCAGCTTGCTTTTCAGTCATTGTAGTCCCACCAAAAATTGGTGATCTACCTAAATGCTCTAAGCCACGCCTAATTTCTGGCTGGAAAATAACAATTATTCCAATTACTGACCAAGAAAGAATTTGATCGACAAAATACGTTAACGTATGTAAATGTAACAACCCAGCTACAATTCTGACCAGAATAATTAATGATATCCCTTTAACTAATTGAACTGCTTTGGTCCCTCTTACCAACATAATTAAACGGTAAATAATGTACCATACAATTAAAATATCAATAATATTCATCAGGTTTTGCCAGGTAAATATTTGCTCAATATTAAACTTCATTGCCACCCTCCTAAAATTTAATTATACCTAAACCAAGCTCTTATCGACCATACATTTTAAATTCGAGAAATAGATCATTATATTCTTGAATTTTCTTTGGACCTAAGTCTTGATAAACTTGTAAATTTTTCATTGCTTGTTTACTTGGATAAAATTGTTTATCGTTTTTTATTTCCTTTGGTAATAATTCTTGAGCTTTTACATTAGGAGTTGCATACCCGATATACTCTGCATTCTGAGCAGCATTTTTAGGATCAAGCATAAAATTAATAAAAGCATAAGCACCTTTTTTATTCTTTACGGTCCTAGGAATGACAAAATTATCAAACCATAAGTTTGAGCCTTCAGGTGGCACTACATAATGTAAGTGTTTATTATCGTTTAGCATTGTACGAGCCTCGCCAGACCACGTTACTCCAACAGCAGCTTCATTTTGAATCATATACATTTTTAATTCATCTGAAATAATTGCTTTTACATTGGGTCCGAGACCGTCCAATTTTGTTTTTGCTAATTTTAGATCTAAGGAATTAGTAGTATTCAAAGACTTTCCCATAGACGCTAAAGAGAGTCCCATAATATCTCTAGCAGAATCAACTAATAAAATATTATGCCGATAATCCTTTAAAATATTATGCCGATAATCCTTGGACCAGAGATCATTCCAATGCTTTATTTGCCCAGGTTTTACAAATTTATCATTATATACAATTCCTAACGTTCCCCAAAAATATGGAACAGAGTAGGTGTTTTTTGGATCAAAAGAGTGATGTAAAAACTCACTCCCAATATTTTTGTAGTTTGGAATTTCTTTAGTATCAATTTTATCAAGCAAGTTAGCTTTACGCATTTTTGAAATCATGTAATCTGAAGGGACGCAAATATCGTATGCAGTACCACCTTGTTTTATCTTCGTGTACATGGCTTCATTAGAATCAAATGTTTCATAAATTACATGATATCCAGTTTGTTTTTCAAATTTCTTGATTAGCTTGGGGTCAATATAATCACCCCAATTATAGATAATCAAATTTTTGTTATTAGCGCTAACACCATTATTATTTAATTGTTTGGCCCCAGCTTCTAAGCCAAAGCAGACTAATAAAATAGTCACTATTCCAATTAATAGCTTCTTCATTGTGCACGCCCCTTACCAATATGGGTTTTATGATTAGTAATTACATAATAAATAAGTACTAAAATCATTACAAAAATAAACATTACAGTACTCAAGGCATTGATTTCTAGGTTAATTCCTTGGCGCGCACGTGAATAAATTTCTACTGACAATGTTGAAAAACCATTTCCTGTCACAAAAAAAGTAACTGCAAAATCATCTAAAGAATAAGTCAAAGCCATAAAAAAGCCAGCTAAAATCCCTGGTGTAATAGCCGGAATCATTACCTTGCTATAAACTTGCCAAGTGGATGCACCTAAATCTCGAGCAGCATCTACTAAAGAATAATCAAATTCTTTTAAGCGGGGCAAAACCATTAATACAACAATTGGAATTGAAAAAGCAATGTGGCTTAATAAAACAGATCCAAAACCTAAGCCAATCCCTAAAAAAGTAAAGAAGATTAAAAAACTCGCTCCGATAATTACATCTGGCGATACCATCAAAACATTATTTAAGGCTAACAAAGTTTTTCGTCCTTTTTTATTTTTAGTCTGACTAATTGCAATTGCTCCAAAAGTACCAATTATAGTGGCAATCAAACTAGATAAGAGTGCTAGTAAAATTGTTTCTAGAAAGATGGCTAATAGCCTATTATCATTAAAAAGATCCTGATAATGACTTAAAGTAAACTTTTCAAAATGATCCATATTATGACCACTTGAGAAAGAATAAAATATTAAATAAAAAATGGGTAAATACATCAAAACCAGAACAAAAGCAAAATAGATTCGGGACCATTTTATTTTTTTCATAGTTTGATCTCCTTTTTATGATGATGATCTGATGAGGTAAAGAGCATAACAATCACCATTAACACTATTAATACCACACCAATTGTCGAACCCATTGACCAATTCATAGTCGTCATAAAGTATTCTTCAATCGCAGTACCAAGGGTAATTACTCGATTTCCTCCAATTAGCCTAGTTAGCATAAATAAAGAAAGTGAAGGTATGAATACTGCTTGAATTCCTGACTCAACTCCAGATTTTGAAAGTGGCCATAAAACCTTAATAAATGTTTGCCATTTACTTGCGCCTAAATCATAAGCTGCTTGAATTACAGCTGGATTAATGTCACAAATTGCATTATAAATTGGCAAAATCATAAATGGAATTTCGATATAAGCTGCAACAAAAATAAAGGCAAAATCAGTAAACAAAATATTTGCAGGTGCTATTCCAAAAAGGCGTAGAAAATTATTCAATAAGCCATGCTTACTAAAAATGCCAATAAATGCGTAAGCTTTCAAAAGCAAGTTAATCCAAGTAGGCAAAATAATCAATAACAGCCAAAATTGTTGGTTTTTCATTTGGCTTAAAATATAGGCAATTGGATAAGAAATTAGCAGCGTAATTAAGGTAATTAAGAATGCATACCAAAATGAATTTAGAGTCATTCTTAAAAAAGTACCATTAACAAAAAATTGCTGAAAATTCTTTAAAGTAAAGCCATCATCCCCTTTAAATGCATTAATTGTAATCAAAATAATCGGGGCGATAACAAATAACCCAAGCCATAGAATATAAGGAATGAGAAAAAACAATTTACTTTTTTTCATATCTTACTCCTCTCCTTCATATGCCTCTAAACGCTTATCAAATTCAGCTTCACTTTCGCCAAAACGCATAACATGAATATCTTCAGGATCAAAATATACTCCTACTTCCTTACCAATTTTAGTTGGATTAGTGGAGTGAATTAACCATCCATTCTCGTCACTATCAATAGCCTTAATTTCAAAATGATCTCCTAAAAAGAGCTGACTTTCAACCACAACTCTTAGTTTTCCATGTTCAATATCAGTGATATCTAAATCTTCAGGTCTTAAAACGACCTCTACCTTTTCACCAGGTTTAATACCTGCATCAGCACATTCAAAACGATGATTTACAAATTCTACTTCATAATCCTTAATCATTCGTCCACTTAAGATATTAGAATCGCCAATAAAGCGAGCAACAAAGTCATTAACTGGTTCATCATAAATATCAACCGGACTACCACTTTGTTGAATTTTACCTTCATTTAAAACAAAAATTTCATCACTCATTGCTAGGGCTTCCTCTTGATCATGAGTAACAAAAATAAAAGTAATCCCCAGCTTTTTTTGAATTTCACGTAATTCAAATTGCATATCTTTTCTTAAACGTTTATCTAAGGCAGATAAAGATTCATCTAAAAGTAGTACCTTTGGCTGATTAACAATTGCTCTAGCAATTGCAACTCGCTGCTGCTGTCCACCACTTAATTCAGAAATTTCTCGGTTTGCAAAGCCATCCAATTGAACCATGTGTAAAGCTTCTTTAACAGCTAATTTTATTTCTTGCTTATCCTTTTTCTTGATCTGTAAACCGAATGCCACATTTTCAAAAACATTCATATGAGGAAATAAAGCATAATTTTGAAAAACAGTATTAATTTTTCTTTTAGCAGCATCTAAATTAGTAATATCTTGTCCATCAAAAAAAACTTGTCCACTCGTTGGTTCGCTAAATCCAGCAATTATTCTTAAAATAGTAGTTTTCCCAGAACCTGATGGTCCTAACAAAGAATAAAATTTTCCCGATTCAATCGTTAAATTAATATCCTTCAGTGCTACAAAACCATCATCATATTCCTTGCGAACATGCTTTAATTTAATAATATCGCTCAATTTTTTCTCACCATCTATCTCATAAAAAAAGCCACAAGCCGTTACTTGTAGCTTTGTACTAGTATCTAATCTTTTTCTTTTCCAATAATTCTTACTTCAGTTTGTAAATCAATACCAAAGTCTTTTTTTATTGTTTTTTGAATTAAATGAATTAAATCTAAATAATCAGTAGCTGTAGCACCGCCAACATTAACGATAAAGCCAGCATGCTTCATTGAATCTTCTGCTCCACCGATTCTTTTACCTTGCAGACCTGCTTTAATAATCATTGGTCCTACGAAATGTCCTGCTGGACGTTTAAAAACACTTCCACAAGAAGGATATTCTAGTGGTTGTTTTGCTCTGCGTAAACCATTAAAATATTCCATCTTTGCTTTGATAGCCCACTTATCTCCTGGCTCAAGACCAAAAGTAGCACTCACAACAATATCTCCAGTTTCTTGAACCACGGAGTGGCGATAGCCAAATTCCATTTCATCATGTGTGTAAGTCTTAAATTCACCAGCACGAGTTAAGACACGAACAGACTTAATAACAAATTCTGTTTCACCGCCATAGGCGCCCGCATTCATAAAGACTGCTCCTCCTACACTACCAGGAATACCAGCCGCAAATTCTAGACCGCTTAGACCAGCTTCACATGCTGCTTCAGATGTATCAATAATTCTTGCCCCAGCATCCGCTGTAACAGTTGCCTCATCTTTATTTGCAACAATTGTGTCCATTTTTGTCAAAATCAAAACTAAACCAGAAATACCACCATCTCTAATGATCAAGTTAGAAGCATTTCCAATAACAGTTAAGGGAATATTATTTTCTTTAACCGTATCTACTAATAGTTCGAGCTCATTTAAATTTTTAGGAAAAGCAAGATACTGCGCAGGTCCTCCCGTCTTAGTAAAAGTAAAACGGCTCAATGGAATATTTTCTTGAATGTCAATCCCCTGTTTTTTTAAATCCATCAGTTGCATTTTTATCTCTCTTTTCCTTAAATAATCATCTCTTTAATCATACCGCATTAAATGGATAGTTTTCTACCTTAAGTGTTATACTAAAAAGAAAAATAATGTTTTATTTAGAGGATAAAAATGAACTTTACTGCAATGGATTTTGAAACGGCAAACAGTCATCCGGAAAGTGCCTGTTCTCTTGCTTTAGTTATGGTTAGAAATAATGAAATTGTGGATCGTTTTTATACAGTTATCAATCCGCAAATGCCTTTTGATGGAAGAAATATAAGAATTCATGGCATTACAGCTGAAGACGTAAAAAATGCTCCAACAATGGCTGAAGTCTGGCCAAAAATAAAAAAATTATATCAACCAGGAATGTTAGTAGCTGCCCATAACGCTCGCTTTGATTGCCGCGTAATGGAGAAATCACTGGCTCGCTATAATATTCCGGCACCCCATTACTTTGCAATTGATACTTTAGCAACTAGTAAAGCCTTTGAACCCTATCTTCCTAATCACAAACTAGATACAGTCTCAGAAGCTTTAAATATCAATTTATGGCACCACCATAATGCTTTAAGCGATAGCGAAGCTTGTGCAGGTATTTTAATTGAGGAAAATAAACGTGTTGGAGATGATCCAATCAAAAAAATGGTTAAGCCTATCTAAGCTTAACCATTTTTTATTATTCAAAATATTTTTTTATTTCTGACAACCAAAGCTTGTTTCTTTCTCCGACAGCTTTAAATTCAACTATTCGCTTAGTAGAATCCCATGAATCATCTACACGCTTAATCGATAATTCAAGATAATCGTTAGGTAGGTCTTCAATAATAAATTGCGGCCATTCGATTACGACCAACCCATCTTCAGCTAGATATCCCGGCATATCAATACTTGATAAGTCTCCATCTTCTAGCCGGTACATATCCATGTGGAAAAGCGGTCTCTTACCTTCCCGATATTCTCTAACAATTGTAAAAGTGGGACTTTTAACAGGACGTTTAATTCCTAAAGCTCTTGCAATTCCTTTAGTTAATGTAGTTTTTCCGGCACCCAAATCACCAGATAAGAGCAATAAATCATGACCCTTACTACTTTTACCAATTGCGTTGCCTAACTTTTGCATCTGTTCATCAGAATTTATTTCTAATGAGTTCATTTTATTTCTCCATATTAGCTTGAGCAGCAGTTAAAATAGCTAATAAATACACATCTTCCGTCTTGCATCCACGTGACAAATCGTTAATTGGAGCAGCAAGACCTTGCAATACAGGACCAATTGCACTGAATCTACCTAAACGTTCTGCCACTTTATAAGAAATATTACCAGATTGTAGTTCTGGGAAAATAAACACATTTGCGTGTCCAGCAACTGCAGAACCTGGGGCTTTTGCTTCTCCAACACGAGGAACAATTGCAGCGTCAAATTGTAATTCTCCATCGCAAATTAAGTCTGGATATTTTTGGTGTACTAACTCAGTCGCTTCTTGCACCTTAGTTACCATTGGGCCCTTTGCTGATCCCTTAGTTGAAAAGCTAAGCATTGCAATTTTAGGCTCAAGACCAATCATTTCAGCTGTTTTACTTGATTGATAAGCAATTTCAGCTAGAGTTTCACTATCTGGATCAATATTAATAGCACAATCAGCAAAAATATACTTTTCATCTCCGCGTTCCATGATCATAGCTCCTGAGACACGGCTCATACCTTTTTTAGTCTTAATAATTTGAAGAGCTGGACGCACAGTATTAGCAGTAGAGTGAGTAGCTCCTGAAACCATCCCATCGGCTTTTCCTTCATATACTAACATTGTGCCAAAGTAAGAAACGTCTTGTAAAATTTTCTTTGCTTCTGCTAAAGTATTCTTTCCTTTTCTTAACTCAACAAAGTCTTGACACATTTTTTCAAAATCAGGGTAAACTGCCGGATTAATAATTTCAATTGAGCCTAGATCAACATTCAAGCTTTGAGCAGTCTTTATTACCTCATCAGGCTTTCCCAGTAAAAGTGGTTTAACAATACCTTCTTTTTCGAGGCGAACAGCAGCTTTTATTATTCTGTCATCGTTTCCTTCCGGAAAAACAATTACTTTCTTTGATTCTTCTGCTTTTTTCTTAAGTGAGTCAAATACTTTCATAACAAATTAAGCCTTTCTTTTTTTATTTATAGATAATATTTTACAATTTCAAAGCTTTTTCTCAAAACAAAAACTATGCCATATCTGCTGGGTTTACTTCTTGTGGTAATTGCCAATCAATTGGACTTTCACCAAATTTAATCAAAGCATCATTACATCTAGAAAACGGACGTGAACCGAAAAAGCCACGATCTGCTGAAAAAGGACTAGGGTGGGGAGATTTGATAATTACATTCTTTCCCTCATCAATTAAAGGAATTTTATTTTGTGCAAATTTTCCCCACAAAATAAAGACAACTTTTCCTCGGTCACTTAGCGCCTTAATAGCTGTGTCCGTAATTAGTTCCCAGCCTTTACCTCGGTGCCCATTAGCATTTCCATATGGTACAGTCAAAACTGCATTTAAGAGTAATACTCCTTGATCTGCCCATTTTTTAAGGTAGCCATGATTTACTGGGACTGCACCCACATCATCATATAGTTCTTTATAAATATTTTTTAAAGATGGAGGCAATGGAACTCCTGGATTAACACTAAAGCTCATCCCAGTAGCTTGACCTGGATTATGATATGGATCTTGTCCTAAAATTACAACTTTCGTATCTGCAAAACTTGTTAATTTAAAAGCAGTAAAAATATGATACATATCGGGAAATATCTGTTTCGTTTGATATTCTTCCTTTAAAAAATCACGTAATTCTTGATACTTTTCACTTTCAAAAGCTGGTGCTAAAACTTCATCCCAATCATTTCCAATTAATTTTTTCATACTTATTCTATCCTCTTGTCTCTCTAAGAAATCCAAGTTCATGATATCATATAGATAAAAGATTGGAGGACTTAAAATGATTAAACTTATTGCAAGTGACATGGACGGCACGTTGTTAAATAAACAAATGCAAATTTCATCTGAAAATATTGCTGCTATAAAAGAAGCACAAGCAAAAGGCGTTGAATTTTTAGTTGCAACAGGTCGGGCACCTTCCGAATCTCAGGGCATACTTGCTAAAGCCGGGCTTCATACAGGATTCATTAATTTGAATGGTGCAATGGTCTTTAATACTGCTGGCAAACTAATTGTAAATGAACCAATTCCTAAAGACCAAAGTATTAAGATCAATAAATTACTCAAAGATTCTGGTTTTTACTTTGAAATAGTTGCTGCAGATAATGTTTATTCAGATTCTCGTTTGCGCAGAATTGCTAACTTTTCTGATCTATTAGTTGATCTCAACAAAAAATTAACTTTTAAAAAGGCAGTTTCTTTTGCTGCCGGCTCAGATGAAATCATGAGAATTAAATATGTTTCTGACTTTAAAGATTTGCTTGAAAAACCAGACTTTGAAGCCATGAAATTTGTTGCTTTTCATCCTGATGGCCCTAAAGTATTTAAACATATTTGTGAAGAAATCGGAAAAATGGGTGATTTAATTGTCACTGCGAGTTCTTCTACTAATATCGAAATTAACAATATTAAAGCTCAAAAAGGGATTGCTTTAATGGATTATGCTCGCTTGCAAGGCTACCAACCAAATGAAGTAATGGCCATTGGCGACAATCTTAATGATGAATCAATGATTCGCATGGCTGGCGTAGGTGTAGCAATGGAAAATGCTGCGCCTGAAATCAAGAAAATTGCTAACTTTATTACTAAAAGTAACAATGATAATGGAGTTGCATACGCAATTCGTCATTTTTGTAAATAAACATAATTTTTCTAAAGGCAGATGAAATTATGCGTTATACTGTCCAACTTACACATGGTCAAACTTGTGGTCAAATTCCAGTAAAAAATGATCAGGGTGAAATAGTTTATATCTTAAAAGGTAATCTTAATGAATTTAACCAACCAATCATTTTAACTGATATTAACCATAATGAAATTGGTCGACTTTATTTAGACTCTAACCATCTTTTAGCAAGTTATAGTGTTGATGTGGTCAATCATTCTCTAGTCAAAGTAAAAAAACTTAATAGTCGTTTTACTAATTTATTCTATATTACTCGGTTAAATTATTGGATCAAAGGAAGTTTAAAACAAGGAAGATACGGATTTTACTCAGGTATTAAAAAAGTGGCTAGCGTTTGTTCACTAGTCACTGACATGGGGCTTACCTGGAGCTGTGATATCTCACGCCCTGAAGACGTCCCCTTTATTATTTTAATTAGTTTGCTTTTTACACAGTGGCATACTAAACCACTATTTTTGCCAACTTTTAATTTTCAAAATCAAATTAATGCACTTTCTTAATCACAGTTTAAATAATAATGTGAGAAATTAAACACTTGATATTGATGAGAACAAACGTGCTTTTGAAAATCAATTAATTCAATAATGATTGCTAAATCTTCCAATAAATAACTATAACTTTTATTGCAGCTATGACTAATCCAAAAACAAATTCGATCATAGAGGATATTAGTCAATTGTTTAAGGATGAGCTCTGAAAAACTTCCTCGCTTGTAAACATATGAGCGAATATATTGAAAAAAATGTTCCCTCATCTTTTCACACATACAGTTTTCTTCACTGAAATTATATGCATTATAGAAATATTGTTTATGTTTTTGAATATAGCTACATAAACTATTAAGAATTTGTCTTAAACTATTCTTTTCATTTTTACGTAACTCTGTTTTTAACTCTAACAAAATACAAGCTTCGATACAGTTATTTATTTTTCCGTATCTCAAATAAAAAGTTCTTCTCCTAATTCCTGCTTCAATACAAAGTTTAGAAATATTTATTTTCTTTAGGTCTGGTTGAGATAACATATCATGTAAAGCTACTTGGACTCGTTGTAATTCATCCAGCATTTCATTCTAATTTCCTTTCTAAGTTAAACTATGATCACTCTCCAATCTTACATAGTTTTATTACTTTAACAGTTTTTTAAATGGTGTGCAACATTAATAATGTAATTAATGTTATTTTTAAATATTTCTTTAAATTTAATAACAAAAAGAGAATCAATCTTTCTTTAATGATTGATTCTCTTTTACTTTAATTAACTTTTTTAATCATATGATCATACATACGATCTCCAATCGTCATGGTAGAGGTCGTTTTAAAGCCCATGTAATCGTACAAGCGAGCAGCTCTAGGATTATCTTGATCAACGTTCAAGCTTATCTTTTTATATCCCTTTTGCGTTGCTATATCGGGAGCAATTTTAATTAACTTCTGTCCAATTCCTTTTCCCCAGTGTTTTGGAGAAACAGCAATAGCATCCAGATACCATTCATGCGGGAGTGCCTCTTTATCTGAAAAAATAACTGCATCCAGAGGCAATCCAACTTTCGGATAAGAACTTTTTAATGAAATATCGATTAAACCTTGATCGTCATAACCATACATTACTATGAGACCAATTGGTCGATCTAAATCATCTGTTTCTACCCACATTCGATTATGTGAGTAACGATAATGAGGAGAATAAAAGCCATGTTTCATTAAGTCATAAAACTGACTCTCTGGAAGAGCTTTAATAGTATCCATGTCCATCTCGTCAAAGATTTGTTTTAAAATTGGATAAATTAAAGGAAAATCAGTTAATTTTGCCTTTCTAATCATTTAATTCACCTACTAAATCCCATACTTACGATGAATTTCACGGTCTTGATCACGCTTTTTAATGGTTTGGCGTTTATCATATTGCTTCTTCCCCTGGCCTACTCCAATTAAAACCTTAGCAAATCCATGTTTTAAATATACTTTTAAAGGAATAATTGCCATCCCTTGTTGAGCTTGAATTCCGGCTAAACGAGCAATTTCTTTCTTATGAAGCAACAAGCGCCGTGAGCGTAAAGGATCATGATTATAGCGATTACCTTCTTTATATTCACTAATATGAACATTTTCTAAAAAAGCAGATCCATTAATAATTTGAACATATCCATCACGTAAATTGATTCTACGTGCACGAATTGATTTAATCTCTGTCCCAGTTAATGCAATTCCGGCTTCAAGAGTTTCCTTAATAAAATAATCATGACTTGCTTTTTTATTTTGAGCAATCAAATTATCTGCTTTTTGTTTCATCGTTTTCTTCCTAATTATTTTTTATTGGACTTGACAGCTGTTGTTTTGCGATGACGAATCTTAAAATTATGACCATTGTTTACATGAGAAGTGTTGTTATTTTTCTTGTTTCCACCATTTTTTCGTCCTTTATCAAAGCTACGTTTTCCATGATTATTGCTTCTTTGAGGACGTTTTGGTGCATTCGGATCATAAATTTCAAAGTCTAACTGATGTTGTTCCACATCAGCTCTAATCAACTTAACTTTAATTGGCATTCCAATCTTAAATTGCTTATGTGAATTACGTCCAGTTAAAGTCAATGATTTTTCATCAAAGTTGTAGTAGTCATCATTTAAATTCGAAATATGAATCAAACCTTCAACAGTATTCTGCAATTGAATAAACATTCCAAAACTTGTTACTGAAGAAACTATTGCATCAAATGTTTGACCAACTTTATCAGCCATAAACTCGGTCATCTTTAAATCGTTTACACTTCGTTCAGTATCAATTGATTTTCTTTCTTGTGTTGAAGTTTGTTCAGCAACATCTGGAAGTTGAGCCTTAAAGTGTTTTTGAATATCTTGATCCATATTTTCATTTGCATATTCATGAATCATACGATGGACCATTAAATCAGAATAGCGACGAATTGGTGAAGTAAAGTGAGTATAGTACTTAGCTGCTAAACCAAAGTGACCCAGCGGTTCAGGAGAATAATGTGCTTGCTTTAAGCTACGAAGCATCATCATTTGAACAACAGCTTCTTCAGGTGTACCCGTGGTTTTAGCTACAATCTTTTGCAAATCTTTTGGCTTTACGTCATTTGGATCAGCCTTCACGTTTAGTCCAAATGCACTTACAAACTCAAAGAATGATTGCATTTTTTCTTGATCTGGGGTTTCATGTACACGATAAAGGAAAGGTGTATGTTTCTTATAGTAGTCCTCGGCAACAGTTTCATTTGCCATCAACATAAAGGATTCAATCATCTTTTCAGCAGTTCCACGTTCATGAAGAACAATATCTGTTGGCTTACCCTTATCATCAACTACAATTTTTGCTTCTGGTTCTTCAAAATCAATAGCCCCACGTTGGTGACGTTTTTTATACAAAATATTATGTAAATCGGCCATTTCATGAAGCATTGGGGCTGCATCTGCATACTTTTGCTCTAACTTTTCATGATTATTTGGATCAAGAACTTTATTAACATTATTGTAAGTTAAACGTCCATGTGACTTCATAACTGATGGATAAATTCTATATCCAACACGTTTACCTTCTGGAGTAATTTCCATATCACATGATAGAACTAAACGTTCTACACCTTCATTAAGAGAGCAAATACCATTTGACAATCTAAATGGAAGCATTGGGATAACACGATCAACTAAATATGTACTGTTACCACGAGCAAAAGCTTCTTTATCTAGCGGTGTGCCTTCTTTTACATAATGAGATACATCAGCTATATGTACTCCTAAGTGATAGTTACCATTAGGGAGTTTCCAAACTACGACTGCATCATCAAAGTCTTTAGAATCGTCACCGTCAATTGTTACAGCTGGTTGATCGGTAATATCAACCCGTTTACTTTTTTCTTCTTCAGTTACATGATCAGGAATGTTATTTGCTTGATCCATTGCTTCTTCAGGCCAATCAGTCCGAATATCATTATCAACAACAATTGACATGATATCAACACCAGGATCATTCTTATTACCGATTGTGAGAAGTGCTACACCCTGCATTTCATCTGGTTGATCTTCATCAGGATATTTAGTAATAGAAATTTTCACCATATCACCCATTTGTGGCTTAACACCATTATCAGTGATATTAATTTTATATTTCTTTAATTTTCTATTTTCACTAACAACATAACCGTAAAATCCACTTGATTTCACTACTTCATCAGAATATGGATGAAATTCTCCAACTAAAGTTTCTACACCACGTTCAGTAATTTCTTCGATTTTACCTTCTGGACCTTTGCCATTCCATGGATTAGCACCAGCAATAATTTTTACCTTAACGCGGTCCCCATCAATAGCAAATTTGGTATTATGTTTATCAATAAAGGCATCTTCCATGCTTTCATCATCAAATCTGACAAAACCAAATCCCTTATCATTTGCCTTAAAGGTACCTTCAGCAACAGTGTTTAATTGATTCAACTGGTACTTTCCCTGACCATCAGTTACAATCTTTTTACTATGCTCTAAAAAAGTTAAAGCTTTAACCAAATCAGGAAAATTCAATCTTTGGCTACGACTAAGATCATTTTCAAGTTGATCCACATCATATTGTTCTTGAGGATTATGTCTAAATGTTTCATAAACATCAGCTAAAACTCGTTCATTCTGTGTCATTATATAAATTGCCTCAATTTCTTTATAAAATAAGTTAAGTTAAAAGAAATTAAAAAAGCCCTCCTGTGACCGGAAGGCTTTTTTTACTTGGATGAAAGTACTGCCAAGATCAAAGCAAGAGCAAAAAAGAGAACCAATAATACAGCGGTAATCCTTTCCATTAATGCTTCAAATCCACGCTTCTTTGTCTGGCCGCTAAATACTGCACCGCCGGACAATGCGTTTAAGGCATCTTGTTGCTTTTGCGGCTGCATCAACGTAGCAATAATAATTAAAAAGCTAACAATGATGAGTAGCGTCATGACGATATTATACAAAGCGCTGCCTCCATTACCTAAATTTCTTACTGTACTGATTTTACCATATTTAGCCAATGAATGCTAAAAGAAAAAGGGAGTCACCTAAAGCAACGTCCCTTTTTCTTTTATTTCAACTATTAATTAAAATTGTTTGTGTAAGTTGTAGAAACTGTGAATTCCTTTGTATTGAGCAGTTGAACCCAAAGCTTCTTCAATTCTCATTAATTGGTTGTACTTAGCAATTCGATCAGTTCTTGACATTGAACCAGTCTTAATTTGACCAGCATTAGTTGCAACAACTAAATCAGCAATTGTAGTATCTTCAGTTTCACCAGAACGGTGAGAAACAACAGCAGTGTAGCCTGCTTCCTTAGCCATTTCAATAGCTTCAAAAGTTTCAGTCAAAGTACCGATTTGGTTAAGTTTAATTAAGATTGAGTTAGCAACACCCATCTTAATACCCTTTTCAAGGTAGTTAGTGTTAGTTACGAATAAATCGTCACCAACGATTTGTACCTTATCACCTAAACGTTCAGTGAAGACTTTCCAACCTTCCCAATCGTTTTCGTCCAAAGGATCTTCAATGGAAATAACTGGGTATTTGTCAACGATGTCTTCCATAAGTGAAGTCCATTCTTCAGCAGTGTATTCACGGCCGTCAGCAACAGTCACATACTTCTTAGTATCCTTGTTGTAGAATTCAGAAGCTGCACAGTCAAATGCAATAGAAATATCTTGACCAGGCTTGTAGCCAGCACGTTGAATAGCTTCAACTAAAATTTCAAATGGTTCTTCGTTGTTCTTCAAGTTTGGTGCAAAACCACCTTCGTCACCTACAGCAGTTGATTCACCACGTTCTTGAAGCAAGCTCTTCAAAGTATGGAAAGTTTCTGCACCCATACGAACAGCTTCATGAAGAGACTTAGCACCAACTGGCATAATCATGAATTCTTGGATATCAACGTTGTTATCGGCGTGCTTACCACCGTTAATAACATTCATCATTGGAGTTGGTAAAACATGAGCGTTTGGTCCACCTAAGTATTCGTATAAAGGTAAACCTAATTCATCAGCTGCAGCACGTGCACTTGCTAATGAAACAGCCAACATAGCGTTAGCACCTAAACGACCCTTGTTTGGAGTACCGTCAAGGTCAATCATAGTTTGGTCAATTAAACGTTGATCAGTTACATCTAAGCCAATAACAGCTTTTGCAATTTCACCATTAACGTTTTCAACAGCAGTTAAAACACCTTGACCAAGAAAACGAGACTTGTCACCATCACGTAATTCTACTGCTTCATGTTCACCAGTAGAAGCACCAGATGGTACGATAGCACGACCAAAGCCACCTAATTCAGTGTAAACTTCAGCTTCAACAGTTGGATTACCACGAGAGTCAAGAACTTCACGTGCGTGAATATCAGTAATAACAGACATGGAGATTCTCCTTTTTTCTTCTAATTCCGTTTAAATAAATTGTTAATTAATCTTGGTAGTTTACCAATGCTAAGAATGATTCTGGATCAAGAGAAGCACCACCAACTAAACCACCATCAATGTCAGGCTTAGACATTAATTCTTTTACGTTAGCTGGTTTTACTGAACCACCGTATTGGATACGAACGTTTTCAGCAGTTTCTTCATTGTACAAGTCTTTTACAGTTTCACGAATAGTCTTGCACATTTCTTCAGCTTGATCAGCAGAAGCAGTCTTACCAGTACCGATAGCCCAAATTGGTTCGTAAGCAATAACAAGTTTAGAAACTTGTTCTGCAGTTAAGCCATCTAAAGCAGCTTTAATTTGAGCTACTACCCATTCATCTTGCTTGTTAG
>CATLCE010000023.1:0-30605 GCA_949888035.1 Lactobacillus johnsonii
GGATAAGTTTTTAGAGCATTAACATATCCTTCATTCGGCACCTCATGTGCATTTTTTGATTTCTGCATTTCATTTATTTTTGTTACTGCTTTTTTCAAGAATAAATTATATCGTTGGTATTCTCCCTTAATTGCATAAGGATCAACTTTTTCAATTATTTGCCGATTAGGTACGCTAACTAAGCCAAAATATAAAGAAAGAATAAAAGTTAAAACAAATAGACCAATATTTTTAGGATTAGTGAAAAAGCATTTTAGTTGAAAAATAAAATATTGTTTCTTCATTTTCATCCCTTCCTCTCCCCTAGATACTTAAATCCATAAATCAAAATCAATGACCAGATCAAAAGTACTAAGTAACCAGTCAGAAAATTAACATTGGTTAAATGCAAATTACTTGCAAGGTCTCCATTAAATAGATTGGTTAAATCTAAATATGGCGATGGTAAAAATAGAAGCCACTTCAAAATATCTTTTGGTAAAAATAATAAAGCGTAAATACTGCCTTCGATGAAGATAGTTAAATAAATGTTCTTAGTTATCTGATTTAAAAACATACTTAAACTTGTAACAAAAATAACTAATCCAGAAAGATATGCTAAGAAGACAAGGCAATAACTCCACAAGGGAATAGTAAGTGCATGAGTAAAATAAAAAGTAACTGGATAGTTTAAAGTAACAAAATTATGTTTTATACCAGCAAATACATAAGCTCCAATTATAGAGAGTAATACTGATGAGAAAACTAAGATAAAGTTAATACTAATCTTTCCAATTATCTCGTCTTTAAAGAAATAAGGAATATTTTTTAAGACTGATTGATGCTTTAAGTTAATAATCCAGCTATCAGCCGAGATGAAAGAAATATAAAAGAAGATAACAGTACCTAAAAATGATAAAACATAAATTAAATATGTTGCTGAACTTTCATTATTCATTACAATCGGAATCTTATGATTAATTAAATAATTAATCCGATTCAATTCTTTGCTAATAAAAAATTGCGATGGCACATTTAATGTATTAGCTCCAGCATAGTGGTTCGTATAGCCTGCTTGCATAGTGGTTAGCAAATTGCGATAGCTGTTTAAATATTGCACAGGATCGGTAAATACTTGACTATTTTGTAAACTAGCTAATTCCTGAGCTTGTTTATTTAAATTGTCATAGGTATTCTTATAAGTAGATTTTTTTAGTATTTCACTATCAAAATAATTAGCATTAGCCTGCAAGGATTCGCTATAAGTTTCCCAGCTTTTTGTTCCATCTCCTATTTTTTGATTTTCCACTATAAATAAAGAAAAGGTTGAAAATAGGATAAGAATAACAATAAGAAGTTGGTTTTTCTTTGATTTTAAGACAATTAACAAGTTGGATTTAAGATATGTTAGATTCATTGGTACAACTTCCTTAAAATTTGTTTTAGTATGATATTAGCACAAAATAACAAAAGTATTAATAAATAAAATTAATATTTTATATTCTTTTTATCTTTTCATATTATTTTTAGCTCAATCAGACCAATCAGACAATTATCGATCAACAAAAAAGCCCGTGTAAAACATGGGCTTTTATTTACTGATAAATCTCTCAATAAGCTTTCAGTTATCCTACTCAAAGGATAATTCTAGTCTATTAAAATATAGATGAATTAATATATCGCTAATATCGTAACCACTATAAACACTGTTTTAATTATTATTATCATTTGAGCCAAAAATAGTTAAGAATTGCAAAAATAGGTTAACAAAGTCTAGATATAACTGAAGAGCTCCCATAACAGCTAATCCGTTCGTAGAAACTTCACCACCAAATTGTAAATAGATGTTCTTCATTCTTTGTGCATCCCAAGCAGTTAAAACAGTGAATATAATAACTGCAATAAATGAAAAGATGTAATTAGCTGCTGAACTCTTTAAAAACATGTTGATTAACATAGCTACAATTAATCCAATTAATGCAGCCGAAGCATACGAGCCCCACCTACTTAGATCTTTCTTAGTAACTGTACCTAAAATAGCCATTACAACAAAGACTGTTGCAGATGCGACAAAAGCAGAAGCAATATCTTGCCCTGTATATGTGCCTGCAATAAAAGCAAAAGTTACTCCATAAATAATCGCTGTCACCATCAGTAAAATAAAACTTGCTACTGGATTTCTCGTAGCTTGAAAATTAATTGCAAATGTTAGAACAATCGGAATTAATAATAAAAGCCACATCGTCCAGGGATGATGAACCATTAAAGAAACCATTTGTCTAGCAAATACAGTCATCGTTAAGTAAGCACTCAGAGCAGATACAAAAACAGCGAGGGCCATATAGCCATAAACTTTACTTAAAAAGGTATTTAAACCAGCTTCATCAACTAAGTGACGCCGCTCTGGTTCTTGATCGAAATTATACATATTAAGTCCTCCAATCTACCTATATTCTTTCATTTTTAATGTATCACTTAGTAAGCATGAATAGAAATATGAGCTATTATTTTATGCACAAAAAAAGCAATCAACAGCATGAATGCTGAAGATTGCTTTTTTACAACATTTTATGTTTTTTCATTCGTTCTTCGAAAATACCGTTCACTATTTTTTTCATTTCTTCCTTTTCTTCTGCACTAGCTTTTTCTTCAAAAGCTTTATATAAATCCGGATGCTCCTTAGCAATTAATTTACAAGTATTTTCAGTTGCGTGCTTACGAAAAATCTTAGGTATTTTATTTAAATATTCAGGCTTAACTAGTGCGATAATTTTTTCATTTGCATTCATAATACTCACTCTCTCCCTTATTGTCTCTCAAGCATATGATAATAATTAGTTTCAAAGATCTTTTTATCATATAAATCCGAGATATCTAAATTTTCAATTGCATTAGATACAATCTCATCAGCTCCTGCTGGCATAACTGCAAACGGAGCATCAGTTCCAAACAAGACATGATTAATACCAAAATAATCTATTGTTAATTGCAAAGCTGGCGTATTACCTAAAATAGCCGTATCAACATAAAAATTCTTAAACATCTCAGCATGCTCTGGATCTAAAATGTGATTAATTCTACCACTAAAGAATGGAACCATAGCCCCTGCATGGTGAACTAAAATTTTCAAGTTAGGTGCTTTTTTGAAGATATCACTTTGTACTAGTTGCAACATAGCCTGCGATAGTTCATATTCCCAAGAAAATACTAGATTATTATCTGGTTTTCGATTATCAAAAACGGGATGTAACCATAAAGGAAGATGCAGTTCAGCTGCTTTCAATAAAATTGGTTCAAATTCAGGATCAGCAATGCTTTTACCTAAATGACGAGTAAAAATCTGTGCGCCAACTAAATTTTTATCGGCCTTAATTTTCTCTAAGATTTCGAGCGAAGCAGGAACGTTATTTAGCGCTAGCATCCCTACTCCCGCTTCAAAATAATCAGGATAAGAAGCTATGATAGTAGACAGTTCTTGATTTGCTTCTTGTGCAATTTGACTAGCTTTCTCTTCATCTACAAAGTCTTCTGGATTGATATTAGCAAATGAAATTACCTGCTTAGTATTTTTATCCGGCCAATTAGCTATTCTTTGATTTAAATCAACTAGAGTTTCTATCTTTATAAAAGGATATTTTTGTGGAATTGTAGCATCAATTTTTAACATGGTCTGATAAAAATCAGGCGTTAAAATATGTGCAAATGCGTCTATTTTCATTATATTACCTTCTTTTCTCTTTCACCTTCATTTTAGCATAATTATTAAAATGACCTACTCTCCATATTCCTTACCATAAATATATTTATGAAGTTTCAAATATTGTTGTTCGAGCTTTTTCTCATTAATATTATCTTTTGCAAAATAATATCTTTGACCTTCAAGCCCCTTAGGCATGTAATTTTGTTTTGCAATTTGAAATGGTTGTGTAAATGGATTATCTATCAACCCACCACCTGTTATTTCTTCTGAATGCTTATAATGCATATCTCGTAATCCACGTGGCATGGGATGCTTATTAGGATGAATAGTATCTTTATCTAGCTTTGCCCAAATTTCATCAAAAGCACCTGACTTAGGGGACAAACACATTAACATAGTCGCAAACATCAAAGGATATTTTGCTTTTGGCATCCCTATTTTTTCTGCCTGATTAGCTGCAACTACTATTTGCGTTACTTGTTCTGGGTTAGCTAAGCCAACATATGTATATGGAATTTCTCGCAAACGCCGTACCACTGATGGTAGATCTCCGTTTTTAAGTAAGACAGTAAGATAATACAAGGCTGCATCAGTATCGGACCCAGCCATTGAATCTGAATAAGCTGCTAAATAATCATAATGTTTAGTTGCTTTTCTGTCATAAGCGAAATGTTGACCTTTTACAAATTCCTTAACATTTTTAACTGAAATTTCTTCTCCATTAACTGCATGAATAGTTTCTAATAAATTTAATGCTACACGTAAATCCCCATCAGCTGAGCGAGCAATAATGTTAATTGCTTCCTTATCTATTTGTTTTTCATCTAAATGGAATACTTCCTTTAGAGCTCGGACTAAAACCTCACTAATATCCTTATCGTCTAAAGTCTCAAATTCAAAAATCTGACAACGTGAGCGGACAGCAGGAACAATTGACATAATAGGATTTTCAGTAGTTGCGCCAATTAAAAGAATCTGTCCGTTCTCTAAATAAGGCAAAAGATAATCCTGCAATGTTGTCGTCATGCGATGAATTTCATCAATCAGTAGAACAAACGATTGATAGGGATAAGTATTAATGATTTGCATCAGCTTTGCTTTATTATCAATCGAAGCATTAAAAGTGGCTAGCGGATAATCATATTCTCGAGCAATAATTTGCGCTAGACTTGTTTTTCCTGTTCCAGGCGGTCCCCATAATAAGAGCGAAATTGGAACATGATTTTTGATAATCTGATAAAGGGGCTTTCCTTCAGAAATTAGCTTAGTTTGACCTACAAATTGCGATAAATTTTTGGGCCGGATCAAATCTGCTAGTGGCTTTTTGATAGGCATAAAATCGACCTTCTTACTTATAGTAAAGTGTTAAGTTTTATCTATTATTATCACAATTATTAGTTCAAAACAAATTTATATAACCCCAAGCTCTACTCAAATCATTTTAAACACTTTGTCCGATTGTAAGATTACCCCAACTGATTTAACGGTTGCAACCAGTAATTTAGCTTATACTGCGTCTCTTTTAGCTGGTGAAGGTCATAGCGTTCAAATTTCTTACAATAATTTATATGATAAGAAACTAGAGGGTTTAACTGCTCGCCCTCTTTCTCCCAAAATTACTGATCCTAATATCGTTATTTGGAAGAAGAATCGAAAGCTATCTAATTTAGGAAACTTATTTTTAGAAAAATTACGAGACTCGCTTAATAATTAAATGAATAGTGAAAAAGAGTAATTGTCTACCTCATTCTATCTATGGGAATACAATTACTCTTTTATGTTTTTATATTATGTTCTATGGCTTAATAATCTTCATCTTCTCTCATTTCTGCTGGCCAGCCATCAATTGGCTTACGCTCGTCTAAAGCACAAAGTTGCTTAAGATCTTCTTTATCTAACTCAAAATCAAAGATATCAATATTAGCTTTAATATGAGCTGGATTAGTAGAACGAGGAATAGTTACAATGTCATTCTGGACTAAATACCGTAAAATCACTTGGATTGGTGATTTACCATATTTTTCACCAATTTTTTGTAACACTGGATTAGTCATCAGATTTTGTTGGCCGTTACCTAAGGGACTATAGCTTTCATGAATAATATTTTCTTTTTTCAAAAATTCGTGCATTTTCCATTGTTGTAATAAAAGATGTGTTTCAATCTGATCAACCGTGGGACGAATTTCTGCATGATTAATTAATTCTAAAGTTTGCCGACTATTAAAATTACTGATACCAATAGCTCGCGTTTTACCAGCTTTATATGCTTCTTCTAGTGCACGCCAAGTATCTAAATCGTGGTCCATTGGCCAATGAATTAAGACTAAATCAAAATAATCTAAACCACTTTTATTTAGAGATTCATCTAGTCCCTGCTTAGTCGCTTCATATCCATCAGTCATGGTCTTTGTGGTAATGAAAACTTCATCTCGATTAAGATTACTTGCACGGACCGCTTCCCCTACCTGCTGTTCATTTTGATAATATTGTGCTGTATCAATTAAACGGTAGCCATCTTTAAAAGCAAACAAAACGGCTTCTTTTGTTTGGTCTGGGTTAATTTCGTAAGTTCCAAAGCCAAAAATTGGAATTTTAACACCATTATTTAACTTTAAATGTTTCATAATCACCTCTATTAAATTTATTGCTTTTACTTTCCTATGATAATCATATCCTAAAAGCGTAAAAAAACCCTTATTTTAATTTATACAAAAATAGCGACTTAAAAGCCGCTATTTTTACCTACTACTTTTTAAATTGATTATGCACGTATTCTGCATAAAGAGGTGTTGATTTAACTAATTCATCATGAGTACCTGAACCAGAAACAGTTCCATGATCAATGAAATAAATTTTATCTGCATCAACAATTGTACTTAAACGGTGAGCAATTACTAAAGTCATTCTATTTTTCATCAGACTTGCTAAGGCTTTTTGTACCATAGCTTCAGATTCTGAATCAAGACTTGCAGTAGCCTCATCAAGCATTAAGATTTTCGGATCACGCAAAAAGGCTCTCGCAATTGCAATTCTCTGTCTTTGTCCACCTGATAGCTTCACGCCTCGTTCACCAATCTGTGTTTCTAAGCCATCTTCTGCCTCTTTTACAAATTTATCTGCATATGCCATCTTTAAAACATGCCATAATTCATCGTCACTAACTTTTCTTCCTAGTCCATAAACAAGATTTTCGCGAATAGTTCCTGGCATTACTGATGAATTTTGACCTACAAGTCCAATTTGTTTACGCCAATCAGTTAAATCAATCTCTTCTATATTTTGACCACCAATAGTTATCTTTCCCGAAGTTGGTTTATAGAAACGTTCTATTAGTGAAAAAATTGTTGATTTTCCACCACCTGATGGACCAGCAAAGGCGACAACAGTGTTAGGCTTAGCCGACACATTGATATCATGTAGAATTTGCTTTCCTTTTTCATATGAGAAACTTACATTCTGCAGCTTCAATTCTTTTCCAGCAATATCAACCTTTTGATTATCGGCAGATACTTCAATTGGTTCATTAAGCATTTCGCCGATACGTTCAGTTGAACCTGACGTCTTAGCTAATTCATTGAAAAATTGACTAATTATGATTACTGGACCCATCAATTGAAATAGATACATTAAGAAGGAAATAAGTGCACCCATAGTAAGTGTACCTTGCATAACACGAATAGCACCGTAAGTTAAAATACCAATTACTAAAATCATCATTAACATATTAGAAATTGGCTGCATTAAGGAATTAATCCATGATTCCTTTACCCCGATTGCATAAAGTTTAGCAATTCTTTTTGTTCCTGTAGCAAGCTCCTTCTTCTCTGAATTACTTGATTTTACCAAACGGATCTCACTTAAAACATTAGTTGAATCACTAGAAAATTTTGCCAGTTCATCTTGACGTGCCCGGCCAATTTTTCCTGACAATCTCATAAATGGTAATAGGACAAATATCACTAAAGGAACAGCAAGAACCATGATTAAGGACATCTGCCAATCCATCATAAACATGATGACGACAGCACCAAAGAATTGTAATAAAGAAGTAATTGCATTAGGTAAGGTATTAGCAAGTAAATTCTTGACTTGCGACGTGTCATTAACTAGTCTTGATGAAATTTCACCCGTCGAAGTATTATTAAAATAACTAACTGGCATCTTAAGTAAGCGGGCCCAGAGACTATCACGAAGTTTTGAAACGACATGCTCTCCAAACACTCCCAAAATGTAGCCGGATAAGGCACTAATAATTACTCCACCAAAAAATACTATTCCAGTAATAATTACCAGGTTTATATTTAAATGCTTAAAGTTATTAATAATTCTTTGTGCAAATTGAGGAACAATTAAGTTTGCTCCCGTGGCAATTAAGCCAGCCAGAATACCAACAATTAATTGCCAATATTTGGGATGCACTCGATTTATTAATTTAAAAAAATCTTGAAAACTAAAACTATGTTTTCCTTTTTCAATCTGGGGTCTTCCTCTATCCATTAATACATTCCTCCTTAATAGTTAGGTACCTAATAATAATTAACGCTTAGTATTAAAACATGTAGATACCTAACTGTCAATTCCCTAATCATTTCGAACTTGTCGATTTAGTTCCTTGAGTAATGGTATTAATTGATCTAATAGCTTTTCGTCTACTCGACTAGAAAGTTTTTTTAATATCAAGTTAAAGCTTTTTTTCATCTCAATAACTTGTTTTTCGCCTAAGTGGGTAAGATAAATTCGTTTAATTCGGGCAGACTTTTCATCTTGTTTGCGTTGAATATATCCATCACGTTCAAGATTTTTCAACATATTAGTTACACTGGCATTACGTAAGTGAAAATTATCAGCTAGTTCTCGCTGAATCATACCGGGATGCGCTTGAATATACATTAAAGTTCGTCCTTGCTGAGGAGTAAGTTGACTAAATTTTACTTCTTCCCCATAAAATCTTTTAGAAAAGTTGAAGTATAAACGGAATAAATCCATCATTTCTTGATATTTTTCTACTTTATCTGTCATCTTTTAACCCCTTTGTTAATAGTTAGAATGTATACTGTTAGATACCTAATTATAAAATATACCACAATAAAACAAAAGGAAGTATGTAGTAAATCATACTTCCTTTAAAAATAGATTTAATATTAAAACAATTAGATTAAATATTTCTCTGATTTTAGATACCATTTCTTTACTAACATCGTTAAAGCAATGTATAAAATCAATAAAATAAATACAATTCCTAAAAAATATACTGGAATTGGACCAAATTTCACTGCTTTTGCGACAGGAATAATAAATGGTAACATAGTCCCAATTGCAGCCATACCAATCGTTGCCCATGTAACAATTGCTGTAGCATGCTGTTTAATAAATGGGAGGCGTGGATCTCTAAGTGCATGAATAACCATTTCTTGGGTCCAAAGCGATTCAATAAACCAGCCGGTACAAAAGACAGCTGAAAAAAGCAACTTTTGTGAAGCAGTTGCTCCTGCATAACTACTTCCGATAATCTGTGGACAAACTATAAAGAACAGTAATGCAAAAGTTATGATGTCAAAAATTGAAGATGTAGGGCCAAAATAGAACATAAACTTAGGAAGCTTCTTCGTACTCCACTTTCTTGGTTCAGATAAATAATGTTTATTCATTGTATCGAATGGAATTGATAGACAGCTGGTACCGTACATTAAGTCTAAAATGAGAAGTTGAACTGGAAGCATTGGAAGAAAAGGAAGAAATGAGGATGCTACTAAAATTGATAAAATATTACCAAAATTAGATGAAAGCGTAATTTTAATATATTTCATCGTATTTCCAAATACTTGCCGACCAATTTGAACACCTTTCTCTAAAATCATTAGGTTTTTGTGCAACAAAATTATATCAGCAGATTTTTTAGCAATGTCCACAGCTGTATCAACGGAAATAGCGACATCAGCTGCTTTCATAGCAGGTGCATCATTAATTCCGTCTCCCATATAAGCTACCGTATGGTTATTTTCTCTTAATAATTGAATAATTTGCGCCTTTTGTTGAGGTGATAGTTTTACAAAAACATCACACTCTTTAACCATTTTCTTCAATTCAGCTGAACTTTTATTTTCTAGATCCTTTCCCTGATATACGGAAGTAATATCTAACCCAACTTGCTTGCCAACGTTTCTAGTGACAGCTTCATTATCTCCAGTTAAGATTTTTACAGTAATTCCATCCCTCTTTAAAGCAGTTAATGCAGCTTTAGCACTATCCTTTGGTGGATCTAAAAATGCTAAAAATCCAGTTAAAATTAGTTCTTTCTCATCATCAACACTGAATTCACCAACAGGAGCAGGATTTTTCTTATAGGCTAGCAATACCACCCGTAACCCATCTTGGTTCATTTGATTGATCTTATTTAAAATTTCCTGTCTTTGCTCTTGATTAAGAGTCCTAATTTCACCATTAATTTCCAACCGGTTAGAACAAGCAAGCATTTCTTCAGCAGCACCTTTTGTTACTAATAAGTGTTCATGCTTCTTATTCATTACCACGACACTCATTCGTCTTCTTTTAAAGTCAAAGGGAATCTCATCAATTTTTTGATAATTTTGATTAATGTCATTTGTATCTAATTCACCTTTAGCTGCATCAATGATCGCCTTATCAATTAAGTCTTTCATCCCTGTTTGATAGTAACTGTTCAAATATGATAGTTCTAAGACTTTTGATTTTTCTTCTAAATTCAAATCATAGTGACGCTCTAAAACTACTTTGTCTTGTGTTAAAGTTCCAGTTTTATCTGTGCAAAGAATATCGGCGGACCCAAAGTTTTGAATTGAATTCATTCTTTTAACAATGGTTTCGTGCTTTGCCATTTCAACTGATCCCTTAACTAGATTACTTGTAACAATTACAGGAAGCATTTCTGGAGTTAGTCCCACAGCTGTAGCAATAGCAAAAATCAATGCATTAAGCCAAACCCCTTTGGTTAAACCATTAATTAAAAATACAAGAGGTGCAATTACGGCGGTCATAATCAATAAAATCTTTGAAACATTTTTGATTCCAATATCAAAAGTTGTTTCTTTATTTTTATTCTTGCTAAGAGTACGTGCTAAATTGCCAAATACTGTCTCATCACCTGTAGCAAATACAACACCCATTGCAGAGCCTGAAACAATATTTGTTCCCTCATATAAAATATTCGGATAATCTAGATAGTTATCATTTTCCTTTGGCTTTTCATCTGCTAGTTTTTCAACAGGACTAGATTCACCATTTAATGAACTTGCTGAACAAAAGAGATCCTTACTTTTTAATAAATACAGATCTGCTGGTACCAGATCCCCCGCAGTTAGATTGATAATATCACCAACTACAACATCTTTAGTTGGCAATTCCTGATCTTTTCCATCTCGTTTGATATTCGTGGTTACAGATACCATATTTAATAGTGAATCAACTGCGTCACTGGTTTTAACATTCTGGATAAAACTAGTTATTCCAGAAATTAAAACCATTGTAATCATAATAATGACTGTACTGAGATCCTTTTGATCTGCAGGAACAAAAAGATAGTTAGTCAAAAAAGATAAAAGAGCTAAAAACAGTAATACTCCTGTAAATGGAGTCATGAAAGCATCAAATAAAAAATGCAATTTTGGATGACACTCTTTATTTGATACTTCATTTAACCCATCGCGCTCTAAACGCTTTTTTGCTTGCGCAGGGTTTAACCCATTAATTGACGTATCTAATTGCTTTAATACTTCACTCTTTTCTTTTCCAGCAATTTGCTTAGCTAAAGTCGCATCAGTTACTACACGATCTTTAGAGTTGAATTTTAACATAGTAATCTCTCCCTCTAAAAAATCGGCAAACAAACAAAAAGACCAACGCAAAAACTGCATTGGTCTTATAATAGCGATTTAATACTCGTCGTTCAGTTTTAACACTACGTAACGTAAAGTTTTTTCAACTAGCTGACTGGGAAAAGCCTTAACTCGACAGTTCCTGTTTGACCCGTTGGCATCTCTGGATGTTCCTGGGCATCAGCATATATTTACGTAGGAGTCTCACCTAACAGTTTATTTGCTTCTTTATTTAATTGACGACTATAGCCTAAACGACTATTTTTTATTGTTCAACCATCTTTATAATTTCTTTACTTTCTTAAAAGAATCGAAATATTTTACTTCAAGTATTCTTTAAAGAAATTATCAAGTTTACGAAAAAAGTTAAGTACTATAGTCAGTACTTAACTTTTTATCTACCTAATTCATTAATATAAACTCTATTAAATTTAACCTAACTTATCGTATTCTTCATCAGAAACTGGCTCAAGCCAAGTGGTTTTACCGTCTCCGACCATTACTGCTACATGAGCAAACCATGAATCCTTGGTAGCACCATGCCAGTGTTTAGTATTAGGGTTAACAATTACAACATCACCGGGAACCATCTTCTGTGCTGGTTTACCTTCTTCTTGATACCAACCTTCACCTGCAACGGCAATTAGGATTTGAGGAATTGAGTGTATGTGCCAATCGTTGCGACATCCAGGCTCAAAACTGACATTGCTTACACCAGTTTTTGCCTCTTTACTTGAAGCTAAAGGATTAAGAAAACTCTTTCCTTGAAAGTATTTTGCGTATGCTTCGTTAAATTTACCAAAGCCAAAGACACTATTTTTTACTTCTTCTTCATTTTTTGCCATTATTTTTTCCTCCGTCAAACTCTTTATTTCTCTCATCTATTATTTTATATCCACCCTTTATAAATTAAAAATAGTTATTTCTACTAGACATCTATGCATTTAAGGTATGGTATTTCACTACATAGGCTAAATATTTAAGATACCTCCTATAATTTGCTATATTTAAGATAATAAGAAGAAAGAGAGGGTATAACTTATGAAAATCACTTTTAAAGGTAAAGAAGTTAAATTAATAGGTACTCCGCCAGCAGTTGGTGAAGAAATGCCTAATTTTACAGTACAAGATAAGAATAATCATGAATTCACCAAGTCTGATTTGCTAGGCAAGTTTAGTTTAATTAGTGTAGTACCAGATATCAATACTCCGGTTTGCAGTATTCAAACCAAAACTTTTAATAAAACAATGGATAAATTTCCAGAAGTTAACTTTTTGACTATTTCAACTAATACTATTGAAGACCAGCAGACTTGGTGTGCTGCCGAAGATGTTAAAAATATGCAATTGATGTCGGATAAAAATTTGTCATTTGGTAAGGCCACTGGATTATTAATTCCAGAATCTGGTATTCTTGCTCGCTCGGTTTGGGTTCTTGATCCGAATGGTAAAATCTTATACCGTGAATTAGTTGATGAAATTACACATGAACCTAATTATGATGCAGTATTAAATGAATTAAAACAATTACATTAAGATTAACAAAATTAGTTTATAAAAGAGGTGCTTACCAGATTTTTTCAAATCTTAACGATAAACACTTCTTTTTTCTTGACTAAATTTTAATATAAAGGTGCTAAGGAACTACGATGGATAATTAAGGAGGATTAGAGATGTCATTAACAGTTAATCTTTACTATACCGGTAAAAATGGAAGTGCACGGAAATTTGCTGAAGAAATGGAAAGTAGTGGCATAGCCGACCGTATTCGAAAAGAACCAGGAAATGAAAAATATGAGTACTTTATACCATTAGATGATCCTGAAACTATTCTTCTAATTGATAGCTGGAAAAACCAAGAATCTCTTGATGCCCACCACGCTTCACCAATGATGCAAGAATTAGCTGATCTACGTAAAAAGTATGATCTTCATATGCGTGTAGAACGCTATATTTCTGATGAAAATGGTGTTCCAAGTAGTGATCAAAAATTTATTCGAAAATAATAGATTTTTAACCATATTCAAAGACTAATAAAAAGGCGCATGCCTAATATCTAAAAAGATATTGGCCTACGCCTTTTTCTCTATATAAACTTCTAAAAATGTACTATTGTTGAACCTACTATTAGTAACATAAGAACTAGAATCAGATTTTAGGACAATCATTAAAGCGTTAGATTCACCATAGTTCGCATCTTCCCATGGCATATAAATATTTTTAGTTTTTCCAGATTTAAAAATCAAATCTACATCAACTAAATCATGAAATTTAGCTATCCGGTCAGCTAAATTATATTCTTCCCAAGTTTCAATGGTATTTACTTTATCCCAGTCAGCAATCATAGTAAACGCATCACATTCAAGACCAGTTTTAAGGACATCGCTATCTTCATCTTCATGGTTCCAGCGATGGCTTAAGTTAGTATATACATTTTTAAAATTAAAATAAGGAATATACTCAATTGGAATTTGCTCAGACTCACAATTTTCAAAATTAAATTGAATTGCTTTTAACTTTTCCATACTATGCTTCCATCCTCTCAAACTTTACTGAATTGCCACTTTATTATACAAAATTATTTAACAATTTTAACTAATTAACAAGGATGAAAAATATATAGGCTTCAATATAATACTTTTTATCTTCTTTAGATAATTTGGTCATAAGACCCCCCCGAAATTCGTGTCCGAATTTCGAGGGTCACTACAATTCTTAGGTTGGCTACTTCTTATTAACTGTTTATTTTATTTAATTTAAACTGATCGACATAATCTGCTAAATACTTTACGGTCAAGCTTTGCGGATCTTTAATTAATTCTAATGGTCTACCTTTAGCCACTAACTTTCCTCCATTTTCACCACCACGTGGTCCTAAATCAAGCATGTAGTCAGTATTAACGATTAAGTTAAGATCATGCGTAATAGTAATAATTGTTGCGCCTTGATCAAGAAGTTTTTGCATTACATGAACTAATACTTTTACATCTAAGGGGTGCAGACCAATAGTAGGTTCATCAAAAACAAATAAGGTATCGTCTTGTCTCTGACTTAAGTGTGTTACTAATTTTAATCTCTGCGCTTCCCCACCCGACAAAGTTGGTGTACTTTCTCCTAAGTGCAAATAATCAAGACCTACTTCTTTCAATAAAAGTAGATCACGTTCAATTTTTGGAATCTCTTTAAAAATTGGAATAGCTTCGTTTATATCCAGGTTAAGAACATCCACAATCGAAAGACCATGCCATTTAACTGCTTGAATTTTTTGATTATATCGATCTCCATGGCAGGTAGGACATGTTTGTTGCATATCAGGCAAAAACTGAATATCTAAAGTAACGATTCCCGTACCACCACAAGTTGGACAAGCTCCTTCTTTATTATTATAAGAAAAGTAACTGGGAGTATAATGCTTTTCTTTAGCTAAAGGTTGCTGAGCAAAGAGCTTACGCAAATTATCCATAATTGAAGTGTAAGTTGCGACTGTTGAACGCGTACTCTTTCCAATTGGAGAAGCATCCACACTTACAACATGGTGCACAGGAGAATTAAATTCTTTAACTTGCTTTGGTAAAGACTCTCCCTTATCTTGGGCCTTAATTGCTGGAACAATAGAATCTAAAATCAAACTAGTCTTACCTGCTCCTGAAAAGCCAGTTACAGCAGTAATTTGATTTACAGGAATGCCTGCTTTAATATCATGTAAATTAAAATAGTGATCTACTTCGAAAGTAACTTGCTCAGAATTAACTTTATCGCTAACTTTACGAGCCATTAAATCAGCTTTGCCATCTAAATAAGGTGCAATTAAAGATTGAGGATCTTTTTCAATTTCTAAAGGAGTGCCTTGATCCAAAATTTCTCCTCCAGCTTCACCAGAACCAGGACCAATTTCAATAATTTCATCAGCTGCTTTTATAATATCAACATTATGATCAACGACCACAAGAGAATTACCCTGTGCAACTAATTTTCGCAATACTTTAATTAATCCATTAATATTAGCGGGATGTAATCCAATTGAAGGTTCATCTAAAACGTATAAAACTCCGGTAGTTTCTGTACGTAAAGTTCTAGCAAGTTGGATTCTTTGTAATTCACCAGTAGACAAGGTATTCCCAGCTCGTGCCATGGTTAAATAATCTAATCCTAAATCCAGTAATGGCTGCAAATTATTAATAAATTCATTGAGTAGGGCTTTAGCCATGGGATGCATATTTTCTGGCAGACTAGCGAGAACTTCTTTACTCCATTTAGGCAAATCGCCTAGTTGCATATGTTGAACTTGATCAATATTTTTTCCATTAACTAACTGATTAAGTAGTTCTGGACGAAGACGCGTTCCATGACAAATAGGACAAGTTGAATAAGTAAAAAATTCTGCAAGACGTTTCTGTGCTCGTTCACTTTTACTACTTTCAGCTGATTTTAAAACAGCTTGATGCGCATTTTCATATAAGGCATTAAAATTATGAAAAACTCGACCGGTTCCTGACAATAAATCCATCTTGTACTTCTTTTCAGGACCATTTAAAACAAAATCTTTCTCTTTCTCAGTTAAATCCTTATAAGGAATATCAATTCTAACGCCCGCATGTTCAGCCACATTTGGCATAAAGTTCCTTCCTGGTAAATTCCAAGAAGCTACAGCACCGTCTCTAATCGAAAGATTGGGATTGGCAATTAACTTACTTTCGTCTAAGTGCCGTACTTTACCAGTTCCTCCGCAACGCTCACAAGCTCCATCAGAATTAAAAGAAAAATCTTCCGCACTTGGAACGTGAAACTTTACCCCACAAGTTGGACAAGTAACCTGTCCCATCTCCTCTCCGGACTTAGACATTGCTTCTGCAATATCTAAACTTGGGACAACTCGGTGTCCATTAGGACAGATGGGTGAACCTAATCTTGAAAAAATTAGTCGTAAAACATTATATGTTTCAGTAGTTGTTCCAACAGTCGCTCGTTCATTAGGAACACTTGGTCTCTGGCGCAGGGCTAAGGCAGATGGAATATGTTTTACACTAGTTACATCCGCTTGCGCACCTTGCTTAATCCGT
Organism: Lactobacillus johnsonii; assembly: GCA_949888035.1. Classification (GTDB taxonomy): domain Bacteria; phylum Bacillota; class Bacilli; order Lactobacillales; family Lactobacillaceae; genus Lactobacillus; species Lactobacillus johnsonii_B. Next base: position 16,590 of record CATLCE010000023.1, read on the forward strand.
CGACGCATATAGGTAGATAGAGCGTCCAAGTAGCGCCGCGACCCTTCTTCATATAAAATTCCCATTGCCAGGGATGACTTTCCTGACCCCGAAAGTCCTGAAATAGCTACAAACTTATGAAGTGGGATATCTACATTAATATTCTTTAAGTTATGAACACGCCCACCACGAACTTCAATCTTTTTTGGGACTGCCATTTTATTTCCTTCTTTATCATTTCTATAATTTACATCTATATATTATAGGAAACTTTTTACTCAGTTGTTAAATTATCGTTTTTAACACATATTTATGTGGAGTTTTCTCTATTACAGTTTATAGCTATTGTTTACTGCTCCTTACCCGATCTTTCTAAAGTGGAAAAAGGTTATAAAAAGTTATAAAATTAAATAAAAGTTATAAAAAGTTATAAAAAGAGGTGTAACTAAATGGAAAATCCTTTTAATCCTAGTTTTGGAAAAATGCCCAGTGTTTTCTTAAATCGTGATTCATTAACTCAACGTATAGTTACTGAATTGAACCGAGTGGGATCGCCTTTTCAAACATCCCTTCTTTACGGGCAACGTGGTTCGGGAAAAACTACATTGATGACAGAAGTTTCTAATTTAATAAGTAAAGATAAAAATTGGTTAGTAATCAATTTAGTTCTAGATGATGATCTCTTAATCTCCCTAATAAATCAATTACAAAGACATCTTCTTAACTTGAAGATTATAAAAAATATCGACCTAAAGATGAACTTCTTTGGACTAGATATGAGTGCTAGTTTCCATCAACAGGCTGAATCTAATTTTCAATTATTATTCCAAGATGCCTTAGAGAAACTAACAAAAAAAGGGTTTCATGTTTTAATTAACATTGACGAAGTACATTTAACACCATTATTAAAAAAATTTGCTAGTTGTTATCAAATTATGATTCGAAACAATCTTAATGTTTCTTTACTTATGGCAGGTTTACCAGAAAATGTTTCAGAAATCCAAAATGATGATGTTCTTACCTTTTTATTGCGTGCCAATCGAATCGTTTTGAATCCTTTAGATATTGAAAGTATAAAAAATAGTTATCAGCATATTTTTAGTAAAGCTGGCTATACGTTTTCTACTGAAACTCTTTTATATATGACTAAACAAACTCAAGGATTTGCTTATGCTTTTCAATTATTGGGCTATCATTTGTGGGAAGAAATCATTCATTCCTCCAATAAGACGATTTCTATATCTGATATAAACAACATCTTAGACATCTATATTAGTGAATTAAATAGAAATGTTTACTTCAAAGTTTATAGTGACATGTCTGAACGTGAAAAAGAATTCGTACAAGCTATGGTTAAATCTAAGCAACACAAGGTTAAAAGTCAGGTTATTGGTAATCTTATGGAAAAAGGACCGAATTACATTGCTGTATATCGCCGAAAATTAATTGATGATCAAATTATTAAGCCAAATGGTTACGGCTATGTTAGCTTTTTATTGCCCTACTTCGATAAATTCGTTGAACAAGAGATGATTTTAGATGAATTTTAAAATTAATCTAGAACTTTTTAGTTTCTCTCTTTCTTATCCCTCATGATTTAACTAAATATAAATAAAATGAGCAATAGCTTTCCTACAGTTCATATAGAAACTATTACTCATTTTATTTTACATTCATATCTAAGCTTGCTTTAGTGCTTTATATACTTCAGTCGCAAAAGATAAAATCCTATCAACATTAATGCACTTATGCAAAACAATTCTAGAATCACCTAAAAAGTATAATGAAGTATAAAATTGTGCCGCAAAGTATAATGAAGTATAAAAATTTGCAGTAAAGTATAATGAAGTATAATGAGGTTTTAAAATGTACAGTGAAAATCCATTTGATGCCGAATTCGGCGGTATTCCTGAACTATATCTTGATTTTAATAATGATGCTGTCAAATATGCTAAAAGAGCACATCGTTACAAAAAACATCCCACTTACTCACTTTTTATTACTGGTGTTCGTGGTTCAGGTAAAACAGTTTTTATGAACAAAGTTGGCAAAGAACTTAATAAATATGATGATACAATCGTAGTAACTCTTCATAATACTGAAGATTTATTTCGTATAATGTACATTAAGCTAGCCCCAATGCTTAATAAATTAAAAAAGTGGTCTTCATCTGTTTCAATTAGCTTACCATTCGTTTCTATAAATTTTGCTGAAGCAAATGAAAAACATGATGAAATCTACTATAAAACCGAAATCACTAAAATTTTAAAATTACTGAAACAAGCTAACATGCGAGTCGCATTTTGTATTGATGAAGTTTCTAATACACCAGCAATTCAAAAATTAGCTGAAGAATTTAATAATTGGAGCTTAAGTGAACTGCAAGTTTCTGTTATCATGAATGGATTGTTGAAGGAAGTGGCGGAACTTTCTAGTTCGCATAATTTAACTTTTTTAGTACGCGCTGATAGGTTTCACGTTAATAAATTGCAAAAATTATCAATTGCTCAAGCGTATATTAAAGTATTTGACATTACAAGTGACCAAGCTGAAGAAATGGCCGAGATGACACAAGGTTATGCTTATGCTTTTCAATTAATTGGCGATTTGATGTATGAAGAGCTATCTACTGGTAAAAATTTTGAAGACTCCTGGAATTATACTAAGTTAGCTTTTAAAGATACGCTTTTCAATCAAGCATATGATGTCATCTCACATGAATTAACAGAAATTGATTTTCAATTTCTCTACGAGATGTCAAAAAATAATAATATTAGTGCAATTATTGAAAAAATGGGTAAAAGCAAGCAATATGTAAATATATATCGTACTAAGCTAATTAAATATGATTTAATCAAAACAATCATTCGCGGTAAATTAGGATTCACCCTACCTTTATTTAGGGAATTTATCCAAGCAAAATATGATGAATTAAATTGGGGATAAAAAAACTGAAATGATCAAATCATATCCAGTATTGTTTTGTAATTATTTACTTTTTAAAATAAAATTCGTTTTAACCTAAATAATAAATAAACTAAAACGGGTGAAGTCAATCAACTTTACCCGTTTTACTTTGTCAAAATTTACTACTAAATTATTTTAAACTAACCTTTAATTTTCAAATTTAATGGCTTGATCCTTAAATAATTCATAGGTAATCAAGTCAGAAGTATCCAAATTTTCATTATTCATATCCACAGCATTAATTTGGTTATTATCGTAAGTAGTAAAATATAAAATTCCCTTATCCAAATTCATACAGTCTGAATACATGGTAAATTCAAATACATTATCTTCAACTTCATCGGTACCCTTTGCTTGTTCAACTGAATGTAAAATATGGAAGAAATTAGTTACATTTTCAACTTCATCATTACCTTTTGGTGAATGAGCTAATACAAAAGATGCCTTAATAAAGCGAGAATTTGAATCTGTTCCGCCTGGTAAATGATGGGTCCCTAATCCACGACTATACAGATTAATATCTGCATTAGGTACAAGTGTATTTTTAGGTTGAGCTGGAGAAACCGAAGCAAAGTTAGCCAAGGTTTCAACTTGAGCTGGAAAGACAGGATTATTTGTTAAAGTATTAACTGGGTTGTCATAAACGTGTAAACCAGTTTCTGTTGATTCAATAACTATACTCTTACCACTTTTATCACCCATTAACCAATGAAGAGTAGTAACTGGTAAATCTTTAGAGAAACTTTCATCAGTAATATTAGTTTCAGACAATAATTTCTTTACATCTTCAATAGTTTCACAACTGCTTAATAAATATGGGATCAGTTCAAAAGAAGTAACATTCTTTTTGCTTTCATCTACAGCAAAATATTTACCAGGACCAGTGAAATTTAATCCGGCTATTCCTAATCCTTTTTCATTGATAGCATCACAATACAATGGATAGTCATTGGCAACTACTGAAACACCGATCATTGCATAATGAGTATCTTGTGTTGGTAAATGACGATAATTAAGTTGATAATTTCTAGGAGTAATTACCACTTTCTGACCATAGGCAATTTCATAATCTAAATTTCTACCAAAATAATTATCTTTTGGACTATATAAAATTGATGTACACATCTTAATTTCCTTCTCTTCTCAAAAATCTTTTCACTTTCTATTGTAGTCTTAAAATGTAATAAATTCCCTTAACTTGTCTTGGATGCAACTTTAAATAAAAAAAGTAGAACATGAATTAAGAAGAGTAACCTTTATTCTCATACGCTAAGTGCATAGTATTTTTTACTACTTACTAAGAAAAAGTTAACTTTCACTAAAAATATATAACTATTTCACCATTAATTATTCACATCTCCCAAATGAACTTGTTGTCGAATGGAGGTGATAACAGTTACATGAAAAGTGTCAGAAAAACAATTAAGCTCTTTCTTCTATTAGGTCTTGTTTCTGTAAGTGTTAATACTTATAAGAATAATCCTACTGTTCGCACGGCTACTAACGATTCAATTAGTACATTAAAGGAAAAAATATCAACCTTAGATGCTAGCGATCTTAATCCATTAAAGCTAGTTCCACCTAAAGTTTCCGATCAACCTTCTGATCAGACGCTATCCTCGGAATCAGCCAAATCAGCCAGTAACTTCTAATTCTAGTGAAGGACAAAATCAAGAGACTTCCAGCAACCAGACTTGGAACCATGCTAAAGCAAATGTCTTTATTGATATTTCAAACAATGATGAATTAGGTCATGCAATTGGCTTACAACATACTAATACAGCTTCTGTAATGTATCCGGCAGGATCCTATTATTCTATTCAAGAGCAAGATATTAATGCCGCTAGAGATTCATACAAATCTGCATATGCGGCATAAAAAGAGTTTCGTAAACAAGTCTTAATTTGATTTAAAACATAACTCTTTAGAAAGTAAAAGCACTGATATATCAACGTTTATTTAACGATGATTATCAGTGCTTTATTTTAATGTTTTTCCCTGGATACTTTTATTATTTTTGACACTTAAAGAACCAGCGAGTTGCCTTTTTATCTCTCATCTCTAAACTAAAGTCAGATCCAACTTCAATTGAGTTAAAACCAGCATGTTTCAACAATTCTTTAATGGTATCTAAATCATATGCTCTTTCATAGTGAGTCTCAGATAAACGATCATATTCGCCATTGGGTAGACGATTAAAGAATGTTAAATCATGGATCACCCCATGTTCGACATCTTCATTGGCATAACTCTGCCACATAAATGCTCGACGATGATCATCATCTTGATAATTGTACATATAGCCTGGGTAAATATCGTCAGTTTGATGAGGTGTAATTACATCGAAAAGAAATACACCATCATCTTTTAAATGATTGGCGACCTCAGAAAATACTTGAAACAAGTCAGCTTCGTCATCAAGATAACAGAAAGAGTCCGCATAGCAAGTAATTACATCGAATTTTTCAAGGCCAGCTAAATCTCGCATATCAGCTTGAACCAACTGTAAAGAAACATTATTTTCAGTACTATGTTGGTCTGCTAAACTCAGCATTTCATCAGAAAAATCAGCTACCGTGACATTTATACCATCTTTAGCAAGTAAAACAGCTAATCGTCCACTACCACCAGCTAGGTCGAGTAGCTTACCATTCTTTTTATTAATATTAGCTAAAGTGAATTTCTCCCAGCTCTTGTACATATCTGAATCAAACAACTGATCATATAATTGGGCAAAAGTTTGATAAATCATTTTTATTAATCCGATCTATTTAAATTATTATTCTCTTAATATTAACCCAATTATTAAAGATATTAAAACTATTTCTTACAGTTATTTCTTCTTTCGCATATCCCAACATGTCCAGCCCATTAATAAAATAATCAACATAATGATCGCATAAGCGAAAACTACTGCATCTCTTTTTGGCATCATATTAAAGGAAACAAAAGTAGCTAGTAAATTACACAAATTCAAGAAAATTAAAACAATTGAACTGGCCCACCCTAGAATTGACCAAATCTTTCTATTCTTAAACTGTCCCATCATTCTCCTATCATCTGTCATAATTAAAAGTGGCACAATTGAAAACGGTACTGCAAATGCTAGAAAAACTTGAGAATTTTCCAAAAGCATGTTTAGGGCAAAATGTTGCTGAGAAATTGAATCTTTTGCTGTCATCAGTACACACATAATAACTGGAATCACAGATAATAATCTAGTAAATAATCGTCTTGCCCATAGTGGCATCTTTAAGTGAATAAAGCCTTCCATTACTACCTGTCCAGTGAGAGTTCCAGTAATTGTTGAATTTTGACCAGAAGCAAGAAGTGCAACTGCAAATAAGACTGATAAAATTCCCGTCTTAGCTACTGAGATCAAAATTGGATTGCTTAACATAGTCGTATTGCTTAGAGCATCATACAAACCAAAGAATGAACTATCTTTGACTGCACCACTTTTAAAAACAGCAGCTCCCATAATTAATAAAAGTACATTAACAAAAAAGGCAATAATTAATTGAATATTTGAATCCCACGTAGTAAAACGGACTGCATTTTGAACATCTGCAAGATTATCATGGTTAATTTTTCTAGTTTGGCAAATAGATGAATGCAAATAAAAATTATGCGGCATCACAGTGGCACCAATTATTCCCAAACTTCCTGTTAAAGGTGATAATCCATTAACTACGGGATGCTGAGCTACTAATTCTGGAGATGGCAATGCAGACAAAAAAATATTTTTCCAGTTAGGATTAGCTAACATGACTTGATAAGTAAAAACCAGTAGTATCACCATAATCAAGCAGGATACCAGGGCTTCTATTTTTCTAAATCCAACTTTTGACAATAACAATAAGAGTAATACGTCAAAGACAGTGATAAAAGTTGCAATAACTAGGGGAATCTTAAATAAAAGATTTAAAGCAATTGCCGCTCCAATAACTTCCGCTACATCAGTTGCCATAATTGCTAGTTCAATTATAATCCAAAGGATAAAACTTAATCTTTTACTAGTACGTGCACGAATGGCTTGTGCTAGATCCATTTGAGTAACGATTCCTAGTTTTGCGGCCATATATTGTAAAAGCATAGCCATTAAACTAGAAATTAAAATAGTAGAAATCAAAAGATAATTAAAACTCTGACCACCATTAATTGAGGCTGCCCAGTTTCCTGGATCCATGTATCCAACAGCAACTAATGCACCAGGACCAGTATATGCTAAAAGCATCCTGAAGAAATTACGAGTTCTCGGAACAGGAATGGTGCTATTAATTTCCACTAAAGATTTACCATTTGCGTATGAAATAAAACTATGATCTTCCATCTTTACCCCTATCCATGAATTCCAAGGGTCATCCGTGCCACTCTAGACATCATACTTGGATTCCATTGCGGATACCAAACGAGTTTAATTTGGCACTCATCAACTTCATCAACACTTTTGGCAGCTTTAGTAATTTCGTGATCTAACCACTCACTTAGAGGACATCCCATAATCGTTAAAGTCATCGTAATCTGACATTTTGTCTCGCTTACTTCAATACCATAAATTAATCCTAAATCAACGATGTTAACCTGAAGTTCTGGATCAATTACTTTTTTTAAGGCTTGGTAAACTTCCTTTTCGGTATTAGATAATTTCTCTATTTCTAGCACTATCCAATTGCTCCTTCCATTTGGAAGCTAATCAAGCGATTAAGTTCGACTGCATATTCCATTGGTAATTGCTTAGTAAAGGGTTCAACAAAGCCCATAATAATCATTTCAGTTGCTTTTCTTTCTGGGATGCCACGACTTTCTAAATAATACAGCTGGTCTTCAGAAATTTTAGAAACTGTGGCTTCATGTTCCATCGCTACATTTGAATTTTCAATAGCATTAGTTGGGATCGTATCAGAAGAAGACATATCATCCATAATAATCGTGTCACATTCCACGTGTGCCTTTGAGCCATCTGATTTTTTAGAAAACTTAACACTACCGCGATAATCTGTTGACCCACCGCCCTTGGCAATTGACTTGGACACAATTGAGCTAGAAGTATTAGGAGCATTATGAAACATTCCAGCTCCAGAATCTTGGTGAATACCGTGATGGGCAACTGCAATTGAAAGCATAGTACCGCGAGCACCTTCACCGTTTAAATAGACACTTGGATATTTCATGGTAACTTTCGCACCTAAATTACCGTCTACCCATTCCATAGTTGCATGCTTTCCAGCAACTGCACGCTTTGTTTCTAGACTATAGACGTTATCAGACCAGTTTTGAATTGTAGTATAACGACAATATGCATTATCTAAGACATTTACTTCAACAACTGCCGCATGTAAAGAATCTGAAGAATATTGCGGAGCAGTACATCCTTCAACATAATCAAGATGCGCGTCCTCATCAACAATGATCAAAGTTCTTTCAAACTGGCCTGAATTTTCTGCATTTAATCTAAAATATGCCTGAACTGGTGTTGGAACTTGCACTCCTTTTGGCACATAAATAAAAGTTCCTCCTGACCAAACAGCACAGTTTAAGGCAGAAAATTTATTTGAATCAATTGGAACTAACTTACCAAAGTATTTTTTGAATAAATCAGGATACTCCTGCAAAGCTGTATCCGTATCAGTGAAGATGATCCCTAGTTTATCAAATTGTTCTTTCATTTTATGATAAACCATTTCCGATTCATATTGGGCAGCCGAACCCGCTAAGTATTTTCGCTCTGCTTGCGGTACACCAAGTCGCTCAAAAGTATCCTTAATATCTTGTGGTACATCCTTCCAATCACGATATTTCTTACCGGTCATTTTTTGATAATAAAGCATATTATCTAGATCAAGCCCTGAAAGATCGGGACCAAAATCTGGCATTGGCATTTTTTCATAAATATGAAAAGCTTTTAAACGATAATCTAGCATCCATTTAGGTTCATGTTTTTCTGCTGAAATTTGTCGAACTACTTCTTCTGTTAAGCCACGACCAGTTGAAAATTTCGGTTCTACATTATCGTGAAAGCCGAACTGATAATCTTCGTCTTTAACTATATCCTCTGCTTTAGTCATTTTCTTCTTCCTTTTCTTTACCAAGTAATGCTCGATCTAGTCCCCACCATGCTAAAGTAGCGCATTTGATTCGGGCAGGAAATTGCATAATATTTACTAATACTTGAGCATCTCCTAATTGTTCTAATTTTAAAGTGTCGCTTTTCTTGTTGGCTGCTAAGTTTGAAAATAGCTGTGAAAGCTCAATTGCCTCTTTGATACTTTTTCCTTTTACCAAGTCTGTCATCATACTGGCAGACGCTTTACTGATTGTGCACCCTTCGCCGTTAAAAGCAATTTTTTTAATTTTATTATTTTCAATCAAAATTGTCAGATGAATTTTATCACCGCAACTTGGATTATATACAGTAGTTTCATGACTAAAATCAGTTAGTTGTCCATAATTTCGCGGCATTTGAGCATGATCTAAAATTACAGCTTTATATAAACTTCTTAATTTATCTAAACTCACTGAAAAACTCCTTTGCTTCGTGGAGAGAACTTACTAATTTATCAATATCATCTTTAGTATTATAAATAGATAAACTAGCTCGAACAGTTGACTCCGTATTAAGGCTAGCCATTAGAGGCTGAGCACAATGATGGCCAGCACGAACTTCAATTCCGTCCAAATCTAGTGCAGTTGCTAAGTCATGGGGATGAATATTCTTTAAATTAAAAGATATTACTCCAATGCGACCATTACTTTTTTGTGGACCATAGATTGTTAATCCTAAAACATTTTTAAGCTTTTCTAAGGCATAACTTGTCAATTCCTGTTCATGTTTTTGAATAAGCTCAAAGTCTAGAGACTGCAGATAATCAATTGCTGCTCCAAGTCCAATGGCACCAGCAATATTTGGTGTACCAGCTTCAAATTTATATGGTACTTCTGCCCATGTTGCTCCTTCTCTAGTTACATTAGCAATCATTTCACCACCCAAACGATAAGGTGGCATTTTATCTAAGAGATCTTTTTTTCCATATAAAACACCAATTCCTGTCGGAGCAAACATTTTATGGCCAGAAAAAGCATAAAAATCTACATTTAATTCAGCTACATCAATTGGAAAATGTCCAACTGCTTGTGCACCATCAACTACAACAATTGCTCCTTTTTCATGAGCTAGATCAGTAAGCTCCTTAATTGGATTAATTGTGCCCAAAACATTGCTTACATGCGTCAAGGCAACAATTTTAGTTTTTGAGCTGATTTTACTTTTTAAATTTTCAATATCAAGTAAGCCATCTGAATTTATTTCAATAAAGTTTAACTTAGCCTGTTTTCTTTTAGCAAGTTGCTGCCAAGGCAAAAGATTACTATGGTGTTCCATAATTGAGACTAGGATCTCATCCCCTGCCTGAATATTTTGTTCACCGAAGCTAGCTGCAACTAAATTTAAACTATCAGTACATCCAGAAGTAAAAATAACTTCTTTAGCATTATTTGCGCCAATAAAATTAGCCACCTTTTGACGGCTTGATTCATATTGATTAGTAGCTCTTAAGCCTAATGCATGGACTCCGCGATGGACATTTGCACGTTCTTTTTCATTAAAATCTCTAACTTTTTCTTCAACAAACTTCGGTATTTGGCTAGTTGCAGCATTATCTAGATAAACAAGAGTTTCATCATTAATCTTTTGATTAAAAATTGGAAAATCCTGCTTTATTTTTTCAGTGTTTAATTTGGCCATCGATCAGTTTTCTCTCTAGAATATCAATCATTTTTCTGCGAACATCTTTATTTGGAATTGCATCTAAAACTGCACCTAAAAAGCCACGTATAACTAATCTTTGTGCCTGATCGTAAGGAATTCCTCGACTCATTAAATAGTTCATTTGGACTTTATCAACTGGACCAACACTAGCAGCATGAGCTGCAATAACGTCATTTTCATCAATTAAAAGTAATGGATTAGCATCCCCATGAGCTTCATCCGACATCATTAGGACTCTATTTTGTTGATCAGCTTTTGAGCCATGTGCACCATGCACAATTTGACCAATTCCATTGAAGATCAACCTGGAATTTTCTAGTAAGACCCCACGTTGATTAATTAATCCAGTTGAGTGCGGACCACGATTAGTTACGCGATTATTAATTCCCACTTTTTGGTTAGCAGTTGTAACTGCGATTGCCTTAGAATCTGCAAAGCTTCCTTCCCCAACTAACTCAGAATCAAGATCTCCCAGTGTATTGCAATCGTTCATAAAAGCAATTGCCCATTCAACATGGGCATCTTTTTCAATTTTTGCTCGACGATTAAAGTAAAGGGTTGTGTCTTGGCTAAGTTCATCAAGTGAAGAGAATTCAATATGACTCCCTGGGCGTGCTATAAGCTCAACCATTAAACTTGCTGAACTAGCTTTTTTCTCTTTATCTTGAATTTCTTCTAAAAATTTTACTTTACTATTATTATCGGCAACGATTAAAAGGTGAGAAATATAGGTATCTTGAGTTGGGCTTAAAGAAATTGTAATCGGTTCGGTTAAGATAATATCTTTAGGAATATAGAGGAAAAGTCCAGAATTTAAGTAGGCATAATGATAGGCAGTTAATTTATCTTCATTATGTTTAATTACTGACCCTAAAGTTGACTGCACAAGTTCGGGATATTTTTTACTTGCTGTAAAAATATCGGTTAAGATAATACCTTTCTTTTCTAAAAGTTTCTGCTCCTCTTTTAAAGAAAAGTCAGCTTGATTAGACCAAGAAAAATCTTCCTTTTTAATCAAAGGCCAATCTTGATACGAGAATCGCTGCATTTTAGGATAATCAAGTTCTTCTAGTCTTTCAAAGGATTTAATTCTTAAATCAGTTAACCATGAGGATTCATTATTTTTATGAGAAAAATTAAGCAAATTTTCTTTAGTTAGCATAAAACTCTCCTAATTCTCATCAACTAATTTAATATCTAAACCAAGTTCATCCCGTAAACCTGCATATCCCTCTTGTTCAAGCTTCTTAGCTAAATCAGGACCTCCATCTTTTACAACTCGTCCATCCATCATGACATGTACAACATCTGGAACGATGTAATCAAGTAAACGTTGATAGTGCGTTATCATTAAAGCACCAAATTTATCTCCTCGCATTGCATTAACTCCACGCGATACTACTCGTAATGCATCAATATCAAGGCCAGAATCAATTTCATCTAAAATTCCAAAACTTGGTTTAATCATTAGCATCTGTAAAATTTCATTACGTTTCTTTTCTCCGCCTGAAAATCCTTCATTAAGATATCGTTCAGTCATGGCCTCATTCATATCTAACAAATCAAGATTCTTATCCAATTCATTCAAGAAAGTCATCACTGATATTGGATCATCTTTTGGTCGACAAGCATTAATTGCAGCACGTAAAAATTCTGCATTAGTTACACCAGGTACCTCTGCTGGATATTGCATTGCTAGAAATAGCCCCTTACGAGCTCGCTCATCTACGGGCATTTCAACAATGCTTTCATTATTTAACAGAATATCTCCTTGAGTAACATGGTAGCGGGGATTTCCCATAATTGTTTCAGATAAAGTAGATTTCCCGGTTCCATTAGGCCCCATAATTGCGTGAATCTCGCCAGTTTTCAAACTTAAATTCACACCTTTAAGGATCTTTTTTTTACTCTTCTTATCCTTATCCTCAACTTCAACATGTAAATCTTTAATTTCTAACGTAGCCATGTAAATCCTCACCTTTTATCATTCTATATTTAGTGTTATCAGCTCTAGCTAACATACAACATATAGATAATATTAATCCTATTAAAGCTATAATTTTAGTCTTGACTTTTGATTAGAAGTTCTTAGCCCTATTCTAATAACAAGTAAATTTTATTGGCTGCATAATTTTCCCTGTTCATGAATCTAGTTATTTTAGTGCTAAGATACAAATGAGGTAATTTCATTCCCGCGATGCCTTATCTTCTTGTTTAAAGAGTCGGTGGAGGCCTAAAATGATGAAAAATATTTACATATATAAAAAAGAGGTTGATTTAAAATCAATCTCTTTTTTACTAAATCAAACCCATCTTTACCAAATACTCTGCATTTTCTACAGTATTCCAAGCAGCGCCTTTTAATAAGTTATCGGAGACAACCCACATATTAAAGGCTCCCTTGTTTTCATAATCAGGACGAATTCTTCCAACAAAGGTATCGCGTGAACCTTCTGCATTAATTGGTTGAGGATAAATTTGATTTTTAATATCGTCTTGTAATACATCCCCTGGGAAATCCGCAATCACATCCATAATATCTTGCGCAGTAGCTGATTCATCTTCTACAGTGAAATAAACACTTTCCCCATGAGCGATTGGAACCGGTACACGCACACAAGTTGCAGTAACCTTAATATCCTTAGAATTCATATCATTGAGCATAATCTTCTTAGTCTCGTGAATCATTTTCCATTCTTCATGAGAATAACCACTATCTTCTAAAACATCAATTTGAGGAAGTAAATTAAATGCTAAAGGATAATGCTTTTTATCACCTTTAGTTGGCAAAATCTTGGCATCTTCTTGCATGTTCTTACCATCTAAATAATCTTGCGATTCTTTCTTAAGTTCATCGATTGCGGCTTGGCCTGCACCAGACGCAGCTTGATAAGTTGAAACAATAATTTGCTTTAAGCCAAACTTTCGGCGAACTGGTTCTAGCGCCATCACCATCTGAATAGTGGAACAATTTGGATTAGCAATAATGCCATGATGATTCTTTAAAGCTTCCGGATTAACTTCTGGAACGACTAAAGGCACATCTTCATCCATTCTAAACGCACTGGTGTTATCTACACAAACGGCCCCTCTTTTAACTGCTTCTGGCAAAAACTTCTTTGATACACTACCGCCAGCTGAAGATAACACTAAATCAATCCCATTAAAAGAATTCGGAGTAGTTTCTTCAACGACTAAATCTTGATCCCGAAACTTAAGATGCGTGCCCGCTGAACGTGATGAAGCAAGCAGCTTCACGCTTTTAACCGGAATCGTTGACTTAGCTAATTGGTCAATCATTC
>CATLCE010000024.1:0-30107 GCA_949888035.1 Lactobacillus johnsonii
AATAGGATTGCCAATGTGCTTAGTAGGATATTCGACGTAAAAAAGAGAATATACAAGTATACGAATAGAGTATAAGCTATTGAAAATAAACAAAAGTATTTGAATCAAATTGAATGAAGGTAAATCTTTAAAACTAAAGTGACCTGACAATACTAATGTAGAGAAACAGAAAATCCAACATTGATGAAAAAACCAGATAAGGAAAGAAAAATATCGACTAGGTCCAATTGTTTGATCATGGCCACGTGACATATTATCTGGATCTTCTGAAATACTAAAAAATTTACTAAATTTTGACGTAATCGAAATTATAATAACTACTACAAAAATAATCATTAGAATGGTTACTGCACTCCAACCATATAAAATATTGTAGGCTTTAAATAACCAACCGTATAAAATATTGTAGATTTTAAATAAAAAAGTTTCATCGGTAGTAAATATTTTATCAATAGTAAAAGAAATAAATTTTTGATAGCTGTTTGCAAAAAATAGTATTACTAAATCTACCAATAACCAAAAGTCCCATAGAGAAATATGGTGCTGTTTAAGAACCTGTTTTATATCTTTTAAGATATCCTTAGAAAAATTCATTGTTTAAGCCTCACTTTACAATTCTAATATAGAGTAGATAGGGTTAATTATAGTTAAATTTCAAAAAAAACAAAGAAATGCTGATATTGCTTGATATATCACTGCATTTTTAACGTTAGTGTATTATTAAATTGAAAGAAAAAGTAGTGCGGTTGTCATACGATTGATTCGTATAATGTATCTTATGTAAAGTAACATATAAAAAAGAAACTGCCTAGCAAATGCTAAGCAGTTCTCAAACAAGCTAAACCATGCTATAATTTATTCAGGCAATGAATGAATTATTAATCAAACAATTGGGCTGAGAGTTTAGCAATAGTGCTTCTTGTTTCTAGTGTACTACCAATACACCACCAGCCAAGCACATTAAAGGACTCCTTCAAGAGAAATCATCTCTATTGTTTGAGCTAGTGGACTGATAGGCAGTCCACTTTTTTATTATACCAGGTTTATTATTCACTTTAGTAGATTGCTTGAATATATAAAATATTTTATTTCTAAGATTACAACTTACTAATACTTTTTAGCTTATCGTTAATTAATTCAGCCAAGAGAATTAGTTGCTTTTTACTAGCTACTTCTTCAATGAAGTCCTTAGTTTTCTTGAATAATTTTTCTTTATCAGCATGTTTTTTTCTATATTCACGCATATATAGACGATTTTTTTCTTTTTCTTTTTCTATTTGCTCTTGAGCTTTAATATCTCCATTTGCTGCTGCAATTCTTTTAGCTTTACGTTTTTTTCGTTTATAATTACGTTGATATTCGGTTCTATCTTTAGTCAATGGTTCTAATCCTCTTTAGTCTTCTATTATTCATACTATTGCTTGTTTTTTTATTTATAATAACGGTATAATTAATATGATCTTTAGTGTGATGACTAAAGATACATTTTTCTTTAAATTTAAGGAAAATGATGATTGGTTAGGGTTCAACTTAGGTTGAATCCTTTTTATATACAAAAGCGCCTTGATATATCAAGGCGTTTTTTGTTTAATCAAATAACAGTTTTCTTACTTTTGATGATCCACAGCTAAGACCAAATACAAAACAAATTAAAGCTATGAATATAATATCGAATGTCATAATAATTTCTCCTTAAATATAAAAATGATGATTGGTTTGTAAGTTATCCTTTAACTTACGTATACTATTGTATACTTACATAATTAGTGTGTCAACTATTTTTGCACAAAATAAGAATAATACAATATACTTGCAAATGATTAAAGTTATGGAATTAGGAAATAAGAAGGTGCTAAACTTCCACGGGCCATTACATAGGAAAAATACATTATATCGTTAGATATAATTTTGTATTTTTTAGCAAAATAATTACCTACAGCATTAGAGCCAGCAAAGAGATCTAAAAAAGTATTCTCTGAACCATCTGTATGCTTATTTAAAACCTCTTCAATCTTACCAACAATGTTCTTTTTACTGCCAATAAACCGCATTTTGATCCACATCCTACTCCTTTCTAAAGCTTGTAGAGAGCAAAGAAAAACACCTCATAATATTAGTAAAAGCTAATAACTATGAGGCGTTACATTATTTATTTTTTTGCTGTCTATCTATCTAAATCTTGATCAGATGACATATTTTTAAAAGAATTAGACAACTTATGAGTATTAGATGTCCTTTTACCATAATTATTAATGTACTCCGATTTGAATTCAGGATTTTTAAAAATAGTATTTTCTTCTAAATAAGCCGCTTTTGCACTTGTATCTTTTTGAGGCTTAGTAGGATTGGCTTTATTCCATGCTTGGTTATATTCTCTATTCCATGCAAGATTTTTGGCCACGTTAGAAATATTTTTTTTACTATCTTCTAATCCGTTTTCTTTTAGAAATCTTCTGGCATATATTCTATTTAATTCCTTTTCAGTCTGAGGCGTATTAGTAATGCCTTGTAGATTGCTATTTTTATCCTTACCAGCATTCTCGTTAGCTGTTTCAAAATCTTCGCGAGAAGGATTCATATAAATATTATGATTTTTCAAGTACATTTCGTATTCTTGAGGATTTACTCTCTTATTTTCTTTTATAGATATATCATTTTTAATTTGGTCATTGTCTAATTTGAATTTTAAATCTTGTAAATCATTAGCAATTAATTTCGGTTTTTTATTTTGGTTAGGATCATAAGTATAAAAATCAATCATTTGAGTTTGAGCAGTTACGTTATCAACATATGAACGTTTATTTAGTCCCCATCGACCTTCTGATATATCTTTATAAGCGTTAAAGTTACCATCAATGTCGTTAGTTATCTCTTCCTCAATGCTATCTAATGGTGTGCCTGAATTAATGGCATATTCTAGTTCATTGTTAGTCATTAAGTTTATTGATCTATTATCAATTGGAAAATGAGCATGCTTTTGAGAATTGCTATTTTCTAAAATATTTTGAGCTGATTTTTGAAAGTCTGATTTTGTATAGATATCTTGTTCTTTATTACTAATTGCATAAATTGGAGCATTAGGGTCAAGAGTATTTAGTTTACTAGTATCTTTTAATGCATAGCCCCACTCACCTTTAATTTGTCCGTTTAAAGCTTGCTGTGTAGGGTGAATTTTCCATTTATTATCATTATTTTTAACGGCATAGCTGCCATTAACGCCTTCTAAATACTCTTTTGCTGTAGTAGTTTGTTGACCAAAGAATTGATCATTGGCTTTTTTATTAACGCTGTCAGCATATTGAGCAAATTCTTTTTGAATGTCGCTATTACTTGGGACTTTACCATCTTTGGTAAGTGAGATCGGTAGAGCATTTGATCTGTGACCGTCTAAACTTCCTTCTTCTAGTACTGAATTAATAATATCTTCTAAATTATTGCCCATTTTTATAGGATTTATGCCAGCTTTAATTAGATATATTGAATCTCTATCATCGCGATTAGTGCCTTTTAGCTCGCTGCCTTTTGCTACAGACATGTTTAAATCGTTAGCTCTGTCTTTGAGTTTCATTAAATAAGCAGTATCAGTGTCTGCTGCGAAACCGTCAACAATAACTGGATAATTTTCTACTTTTTCTTTTAATTCATCAATATTCATAATTTTCTTTCCTTCTTTCAATTTAATTGAAATTGATTTATTTCTATTCTGATTCATTTCTTTGACTAATTCTTTTGAAACTAAGCCTGCTAAAGATATTGCATTTTCTTTACTCAAATTTGGACTGATATCAACGGTCCCTGCGCTGATTCCTAATTGTTGACCTTGATAAAATGTAGGTTCTTCTCGAAAATAATTTTTCAATATCTTTTGGTGTAGCTACGATATAATTATTTTCTAAATGTATTCCTCTATTAGAATGAACATAATTGAAATGATTATTCATTTTTATTTTTTTCTCCGTAATATGGTAATATATGTATAAAGATCGCGGTAAAATAATGAGGTTCACACTATTGTGAACGGGTAGCCCACTGCCTTAGCGTTAAGCGAGCTAAAACAGGGCACGTACCAAAGTAACGAGAACACTTTATTTAAAAAGTGTCGGTATAAGCAAAGCAGCTTATACTTCTTTTAAACAAAAAGCTCTGTCAAGTTGACAGAGCTTTTTTGTTTAATCTGATAAGTATTAGTGTATTTATTTGCTTAGTTATTCTGATATATTATTATCCCTTATCTGTAACCAACGATTTTTAACACTTTTTTGTAATTTTCTACTAAAGAATTCTTGATAAATGGTGGAGCTTTGTTTTTAATTTTCATTTTGTTATTTTAAAACTAACTTTTTATCTTTTTTTCACAAGTAACGATAGTGTCATTATGCATGCCACCATGAGCTACCTCAATTTTAATTTTGAATAATACTCAGCTTTCTTCCAATTTGTTCAACCACTGGTACAGTGACAGCATTCCCAGCTTGCTTATACAGCTGAGAGTTACTTATACCAGCAGCCTGTGCTTTATCGAATTGACTATCGCTAAAACCTTGAAGTCGCCAGCATTCTCTAGGAGTCAATTTTCTAATAGCGATTGATTCCCCATTATTTATTAGAATGCTGTGTTTATTCTGACCAGTTAAAGTAAATTCAGCTTCTTCATTTTCTTTAAATCGACGGCCTTTTTGTTGTTTTTTAATTCGATCAGGCGTTAGACAAGCTTTGACAACAATTTTAGGTTGCCGACTTCCACCTTGCATCGTGTTTAGAGTTGGTGACAAACCATCAGGACTATAAACTCTGCCAGTCTGCGGATTACCACCAAAACTATCATTTTTTCTTATATTACCTACTTGCTTAACCGTAACTTTGTAAGTGTGTTTATAGTCAGTAGCCGTTAATGTAGGGGAGCAGCCATTTGGAGAAAGTACAATTTGGCTTTGATGTCTAGGTTTAACTAATTCTGGCGAATAAATTATTTTTGCTTCAGAAGTAGCTGGACTTTGTCTTTTGATAGGAAATACTGGCTTGGTACGTCTTCCTCTAAGATGTCCGACAATATAGATTCTTTCCCGATTCTGAGGCACGACATCGGAAGAGTTGAGAACTGCCCACTCAACATCGTACCCGACTTTTCCCATTTCAAGCAGGACTTTTGCAAAATCCCACCCTTCATTGCTGGATAGCAAAGCCTTAACATTTTCCATGATAAGATAGGCAGGTAACGTCTTCTCCCTCCCCAATTCGTTCTTTAAGGCATCGGATAACTTCAAAGAACATGGAGCTTTTAGCGCCTTTGATGAGTCCCTCTTGTCTGCCAGCAATGCTGATGTCTTGACACGGGCTCCCAAAAGTCCAGATGTCCGCTTCTGGTAATTCGACTCCTTTGACTTGCTGTATATCATGAGCAGTATACTCTCCTTTCGTTTTATAAATAGCTTGATAGCTTTTACGAGCAAATTTATCCCATTCAATATATCCAACGCATTGGTGACCAGCTCTTTCTAGTCCTGATCTGAAACCGCCAATGCCTGCAAAAATATCAATAAATTTCATTTTTTCTCCAAACAAAAAAGGACGCATAATGCGTCCTGAAAATAAGTATTAAAATCATAACTAACATGAGTTAATTAATTTTATAAATGGGTTTTGATCCATATGAGAGACTTTGGGCTAAATTACAAATCTAATTCGGTATTTTGCAAAAGTTGTTGTGAACTAGATTTTCTAGTTTCTCTTTTCTGCTCATCATCTTTTTTCTTTCCAAAATCTTTTTGATATTTTGTTTTAACACTTTTGTTTGATAAAGATTTTGTTTCTTTCTCATAAGCAGCTTTAGCACTTGTATCCTTATGATTGGATTCTGCCTCCTTTCTGTCAGTTTCGATATTTCTAACCATTTTGGCAATATTGTTCTTATTAGTTGAAAAATGATTTTCTTTTAAAAATTTCTTCGCATATACACGATTTAATTGATCCTCAGCTACTCTAGCCTGTTCTACTTTTTTCTCATCAGTAACATTTGGATTATAATAATCATTTTCAATAACATTAAAATCAAAAAACATAGGATCTCCGAGATCAATCGAAAAGTCAGGTGCCTCAGGAGCAACTTTAGCTAAATCTTTTGCTACTGTCTTATAAGTAGGGTCAAACTCATAGTTTTCTAAATTACTGATTGTTTCCAATTCTTTTTTAGAAATATTGTGAATTGCAACCTCATTATCTTCTGTAAACATGACTCCATATTTGGACCCAGTGTTGACATGATTAATTAAATCTGCGATATCTTGAGCGATCCATGGATTATCGCGGAACTCGTTATTGTAAGATAGCTTTTCAAGATCTACAAAGTCAACACCATTTGGAAGCTTATGATTTTTATAATAGTTATCAATTGCATTTTTTTGTCGCTGACCAAGTGAAGCTTCAGTGTGCTTTTCATTGGTAATTAATGATCTAGTATTTGAACGTGACTTTATATTTGCTCTCTCAGCATTGTTATCCTGAGTATATCTACTCGTATTTGTTCTTGAATTATAGATTTTAGCATAGTCAAGAGCATCTTCATCAGTTGGAACTTCTTCAAACTCTTCGTGTGCATATACTGGTGTGGTCGAACCAATTTGTTTGTTTGATAGAATGCCATAGCCGTATTGTTTTGCATATAATTCGCCATAATCCAAGGCTTCAGAATCACTACTCATAGTGATTTTTGCTTCTTCAAGAGATTCTCCTAAATAAAAAGGCTTTTGAAGTTGCTTACCTGTCACATATAATGCATTTTCAGATATTTTCATATCTTTATATTTATCGCTTGGTAAGTCAGATCCATATGCAAGATTTAAATGTAAATCTTTTAATCTATCTTTGAAATGAAGTAATTCTATATTAGCTTCACCATCATGCTTACTATTAACGATTACTGGATATTGTTCTAGCTTGTGTTTAAATTCTTCTTTTTCTTTAGTAATATTCGGTCTCGCTACAGTATCTCTATTTTTCTTTCCTTCGTTGTTTAACCAATTTGCTTCATCAGCTAGTTTAGTATAATTTTCAATTTTGTAATCAGCTGAACTAAGGGCTTTAAGCTGTTCATCAGTTAATTCCTGCCCTTCTCCAATTAAAGCTGTTTCAGTTTCAGGAGCATATCGTATTAAGCCAGTTTTGGCATGTAAAGCTTGCCAAAATTTTTCAACACCATTACCAGATCCATATAAGTTTCTAGTATTTCCTTCACTAATAATGTCTTGTGCACACATATGATCAAGACCACGAATTCCAGTTTCTGAATCTGTTCCACTAATCATGGTGCCATCTCTCATAATGTATAATGCTTCATTTATATTGTCAGTGACTTCAAGCTCATCATCTTTGATCCATTTATGAAGTGCCTCATCAGTCACATAGCCTTTAGAATCTTCATAATCGCTCATTTATTAATTCCTTTCATAAAAAAAGCAACTTGATATGTAATCAAGTCGCTTAATTAAAATTACGTCTCATATTTCTCGTCTCTGTTTTTTACAAATTAGCTACAAAAAAAGCCACTTATCTGATTAATAATCAATAAGTGACCTTAATTAGTTTTAATTTAAATTAGCTTGTGTAATATCTACTCTGTTACCGTTAGTTGGATCTTCTGTAAAAATCTTAAAATCTTGTTTTTGAGAAGAATTAAATCTTGCTACTGTATAAGTCTGTCCATTAGGGAAGAAGAATTCGACTGAGTTCTTGTCAGTTAAAACTTTTAAATCAATGGATTTTTGATTCATTACTCCTGAATTTGCAGAATATCCATTACCGTTACCTAGCAAGCCGTCGAAGTAGTAGCTGGAAGCAATCTGTCCGTTTCTACCCTTATCAAGTTCTCCTGATCTCGACTTAACATTGTACCAGCCGTTGCTTGGATCATAGTTAAATCTTACATAATCTCCGCCTTGCCAGATGTCGATGTAAATACGTCCTCTATAGTTACCCTCAGTATTGTAAAAGTGAAGATTATAAGCCTTATTTACGGATAAATTAGGTACATCTAACATATTATGAATTAAACCATTAGTGTCTCTACCAATAGTGAATGGTCGATTTGAAGAAGCATTGACACCATTTATTGGGTGATCTTTCGAAACATTATTGTAGTGCTTTACTTCTTTGCCTTGACCAACAATAGGCGTTGATTTAACAGTCTTATCATTGGTTAGTTCAATGTTTCTAGCTACAGAATATGATCCTAGATGTTTGGTAAACTCAGAATTTGCAGCTTCATCATTGTGAATACCGTTTGCTGTGTAGCTCCAGTTACCAACCCAACCCATTGACTTAATAGTTTTTGCAGCTTCAGCAAGATTTGCACTGCCAGAGAAGTTTGCTCCATAATAATCACTACCTTGGTCTAGTCTTTTTGCATCAGTTTCGGGAGCAAAAAGTCCATTTTGATCTAAATGGCCAACGATGTAGTAAGTTCCCGTAGTTTGGCCAGCATGGGGAGCTTTTGCACCAAAGAAAAGAACTTGTTTAGTTTGGCCATTAGGCATCTTCATTGTACGAA
This sequence comes from Lactobacillus johnsonii, assembly GCA_949888035.1. Classification (GTDB taxonomy): domain Bacteria; phylum Bacillota; class Bacilli; order Lactobacillales; family Lactobacillaceae; genus Lactobacillus; species Lactobacillus johnsonii_B. The sequence goes on from CATLCE010000024.1 coordinate 8,543, forward strand.
GTGCGGGACATTCTACAGGAGTTGAATCTTGAGAATTGATACCACGCATATAAGTACTCATTAGAACTTTACTACGACCGTTTGGATCAGCCTTTGACCAATGAATACCGTCCTTTGATTGATATACGCCAATTTCATTGCCCTCAGCTACGTACATCAACATCTTTCCATGCCAATAAACGACTGCAGGGTCTCGTTCATCTACACGATTTTGGCTCGTCCAACCCCAAGAGTGATCAATTACAGGAGAAGCACCGTTTAGAATGTGAGAAAATGTCTTTCCGTTATCGCTAGACCATGCAGCCCAGATATTTTGAGTTCCTCCATCATGCTTTTCCAAACCCGAGAAGTAAGCAACTTGTGCTCCTTTAGGTACCCCCTTGATCTGCCCATTGTTTACTAGAACCGTTCCGGTCCATGCACTAGTCCATGTATATGGTGCTTCTGGACCATCAGCTTTGATTGCCTCATTTTGAGGAGTAAAGTGCACGAAGTCTTTTGTGGTTGTGTGATACCAGTTTTGGTTCCCTGCCTCATTAGGATCGTCAGCTGTTTTAGAATGGAGGAAATATAAATCATAGTAATTGCCTTTACTATTCCAAGCTATTGTTTGCAAATCATTTGACCAACCGTCTTTTGTAGTTAAATGGTAAACACTTTGATGTGCTTCCGAAGTGACGCTGTCAGCATGTACTGGCGAATTTACTACTAAACTAACTCCAATTGAGAGTAAAGCACCAGCTGATAACATATATTTATTGATTTTTTTCATATTGAATTTGAACTCCTTATTAATACCTAATATTTTTAAAATTTAGTAAAAGATATATGAGGAGGAGATCTATTGTTATACTTCATTAGCAAAATAAAAATACCTAAATCTTCAGTTAAGTATTATCCATCTTTCTTACTATTGTTTGCTGTTTTATTGATTTTATTCATTTAAAAACTCTTTCTGGCGCTAATATAGCCTAATACCTTGCCTTCTTTTTGAGCATTTGAATTTATTCCGGCGCTGGTTGCATTATCTATATTTTCGGTATGAGCTTTACTACCATTTATAAATACTTTTCCAGGCTGAGCAAATGCATTTCGTGATTTTTTATCTTCATTAAAATTTTTATTCATAATTTTTCCTTTCTTTCTAACAAAAAAGACCTTCAAATTAAATTTGAAGGTCTAAATAAAAATATTTATATTATTTTGTATTTGTTGGTTTAAGTTGGCTCTGTGCCAAACTATAAATAACTGAGTTCATATAATTTTTTCGTATTTCTTTAAGAGTGGATTTAGGAATTTTTTCCCATTTTTTTAAAATTTCTTCTATATCTTTTGTGGTAGGAACATACCCTAAATTTGAATTTATTAAAAGAGCAGTAAGAAGCTCTTCATAAACTAGGTGATCACTAATTGGCACGCCTTGAATAGTCTGATCAACTGGACTAACTAAAAGACCGTTGTATCGTTCTTTTCCAAGTAGCCAATCTAAAAATTCACCAGGTGTCTTATTAAGAGTATTAGCTAACTTAATAATATTTTCTGCTTTCCAACTAGAGATAGTCTTCCTACCTTCTTTTGCTAGCTGTTGATCGTAGCGAACTAAAGTACGTAGTGGAACTCCCGATACTCTAGCTAACTCTTGAAATCCACTTAATTCGAGCTGTCGAATCAATGTGCCTAAAATAGTTTCTTTTTCCATATGAATGATCCCTAACCTTTCATAAGTAATTATACTTCAAATTAGGCACTTTGGCTAAGTTTAGCAATGCTTTATGCCACTTTAGTTAAACTTAGGCTTGAATTCTACAAGCTTGTTCCCCTTAAAAGTTTTATACCCGAGTTTTCCGGTAACAGTATATTTATATGTTTTACCATTTTTCTTTGAGATCCCATCAAATGTAATTTTTTTATCGGCCAATAAATCAGATTGCTCCTGTTTAGTAAAAATGTGGGAACCACACCTATTGAAAACTCGTACTTTTTTCTTTTTCCATATTCCTACAAAGTGATTTTCATCAGCTTTTATTTCTTGAGGCAGTAATGCAAATCCAACAAATTTTATTTGGGTTTTACGGCCATTCTTTATAACAGATGCGGTTTGATTATATAGCTTACCTTTAGCAATGTAAAAAGTACCATCTTTTTTTTCAGCCTTAAAAGTTATAACTTTATCAGCAAAAAGATCAGTTAATTCTTGGTCGGAAAACTCATGCTTTCTCCAACTTTTAGAAATTTTGACTTGTTTACCGAGCCAAATTCCTTCAGCTTTTTCTTTCTTTTCATACTCAGGATTAGCTTCAGCAGCTAATTTTTGTAATTCAGAATCATCATTTAATGCCAAAGAGTTTTTCTGAATAATGGGCATGTCGTGAGCAACGATCTTATTCATTAATGGAGGAATCTGCTTCCAATCTAGTTTTTGATCGCGTACTTGCTGAATTAATTCTTGAAGACGATAGGTAACTTTCACACTAGCTATGTAAGCTTTTTTCGTTAATAATGCTGACAATGTACCGTTGTAATTAAGTACGTATCCATCTTTTTTGGTTAGTCGCATTGTAGATTTGTTACCTTCACCTAAAGTCTTAAATACTGCTATTCGTGTAGCACCAGTACCTAGATTATGTTTCTTTAAGAAATTATTTAAGAAACTCTTAGTAGGTTTAGCAGGTTTAGGATTTGATCCTTCATAAATGTACGGAGCTGCCTCTTCACTAAAATCAGATTGATCATTGTTTTCGGTCTTAGTGGGATTATTTAATGATTTTTCGTCGAATATCTTTTTGTAGTTCAGCTGAATAGGTCTATTGATAGTTGATTGAAAGGTTGGATAATCCTGAAGACATGCCTTTTCCTGTTCGTAAACATAATCTTCACATAATATTGAAAGATAAGAGTGGACAAGATGCGTATATATACTTACTCCTACTTTTCCAAATTTTTTCTCTATTTCGGCTAAACTATTCGGAACTTTAATTCCTGGTCTGTTGGCACCATGGTCATCATGAGCTATTTTGTGTTTTGCTCTAAGTGTGCGATGGGTTAAGAGAGACTTATCGATACCAACTACATCAGCCATTTTATCAACAAAGGGTAAAAGTTCATCAAAATCTCCTTGAGTTATTTTTGTATCTTCTGTTCTAGGGTAAGATACTATTTCATTTTGATACATTGATTCATAAGTACTATCAAATGCAGTGTCGCTAAAGCCATCTTTACTTACTAGAACGTTTAAATCACTTAAGCTGAGTAAAGCTGGTGGTTGTTGTCGCTTAGTTTCCTTACTTAGAATTTTAATTTGAGAATTGTGATAATTGTTTTTTTCGGCTTCTGCCGAGGATTTGTCACTAAATCTAAATACAGAATCTTCTGTATATTCACGTTTAAAAACATGATTATTATTATCTTTGAAACGTACTTCGAAAAAGGGTTTCTTTATGTAATTTTTTCGTAAGTAATTTTGGTACCAAACGACCATATTGATAACTGATTTAAGTCGCCCAAGGCGTAAGGCGTCAGTAGAGTAGTGTTCTCTAGCTACAATTGTTGCATATGGAGAAAGTTCTTGAGAAATATAATCAAACCGTTGTCTTGCAAGGCCAGCATGATATAAAGCTTGATCGTCTCCTTCACGTGCATTAGTCATTTTGGTAAAGGCTTTTAAAATATCTTCTTTTGATTCTGACTTGAAGTGTAGTCGATATACTTGTCCCTTCCAACCTATATAATTAATTATTTCCCAAGCTAATACATCACCTTCTCCACTTGGGTCATTATCTGTAGCAATTATAATAGCATCTTGACCTGCTGCAGTTGCTTTAATAGTTTTTAATAGTTTCTTTGAATGCTCTATTGTCGGTGGTTTACCTGATGGGTTAATCTCATACTCCCATTTAAATAGACTCGTGTCCCACGGATAAGAACTCAAGTTTTCCCAGTCATTAAATTGCTTTGCATAGCTTTCAGGAACATTGTCTTGTGGTTTTTTATATTTTAATAAATGACCAGAAGCATGAACAATGTCATAGCTATCACCGCTTTTCAAAAATCCACTTTTTCCACCTAGAAAATTAGCAAATTTTTCGGCTTGTTTTCCTTTTTCATTTAAAATCATAAATTTCATAATTATTTTTTACCTTACATTTCTCTATTCAATATAGTTTGTTGCTTTGCATAGCTTTTTTTGAAGCTATTTTTTATTGACTTATGATTAGATAACTTCTGGTTAAAAAGTTGAGAAATTTTATCATCATTTTCCGTAATTACAGTAGGATTAATATTAATTGCAAAGCTTTTCTTAGCATTTCCTTTTTGAAGGTAACCAGTTAATAGATAATGATTCTTTTCATTTTTAATATTTAAGCTACTTGTTAAGCGATTTAGTAATTTATCTTGTTTTTTTAAAATGTGATGTATTTTGGAAAAAATAGGTGATTGTTCAAATTGTTCTACTTCTTTAGCTTTTTTCATAAAGTATGAGCGTGAGTTGATAACTTGTTCTCGAACTTCCTTTTGATTCATGCTTAAGTTGGCACGAGTAGCGCCAATTCTGGGCTTATATAGGCCTGTAGTTAAGTTCTTGGCCACTACATAGTTAATAGTCTTGTCTAGCAGTTCCTGCTGATCTATATGCTTATTAATAGCCTTATATTGATTAGTCCGATCTTTGGCAATTATCGTAGTAGTATTCAAAAGATCCTGAGTATCAAGTTGAATTAGCCCAAGAATTTCAGGTGCATGCGGATTGCTATAGATGGTATTAATCTTATTATTTGAAACATAAACTTTAGAATTTTGACTGGTTAGGTTATAGTCATCAAGTAAATGTTCCATTTGAGTTACAGCATGATTAGTTGCATAAGCCGGTGTTAATTCAAATTGTTTTTTTTTAAAACTTAGCGTTTTTGAATGGTAAGATAACTTTGACTTTCTCTGTAACACTTCATTCCAATCTTTCCCTTCAGTAGATGATGGAGAAACACGGTTGATAGGAACCATTTCTCCCTGACTATTAACAAGATGTTTGTAGGTCCCATCATCTTCTTGGAAAGTTTCCATAAATTGGGTACCAGCTGAATCGTTGTCTACACCGAAATTAATCGTTTTAACCCCACTTTGTATTTGTGATAGCTGATTATCGGCTAATTTAAAATAGTTAGCGAATACAGTCTTTTTAAGCCCGTCCATAGCAATGAATTGAGAATTGTGTAATTTTGGATGTAAGCAATAGTAGCTCATGGCATCAATTGGTGCTTCAAAAAAATATAAGTTTTCTGGTTTACCTACAGAAAAAGAAAAACCAAATCCTTTAGTAGAATTTGGTTCAATCTTCTTTAAAGTGCCACGTTTACCGTATTTTTCGTGATTGATTTTAGTCCCTTGTACAGACGCACCTTTAATTTTTCTAGTAGTAGGATCACGCCATAAAAAAAGAGCATTACCGTATTGGTCCTGCTCAATTAATCCTGCTTCATGTAATTGTTTAACTAATTTAGGATTTATTTTTCTTGTTTTGGTGAGATATGCGTAAGCTTGATTGAATTGCTTAGATAATTGATTTTTGTTAAAAGTAAATGGCTGAAGGTCTTCTTTGTGGGGTATAAATTGTCCTGCACTTGATTTCAAGACTAGTTCCATACCTTTTTGGAATTTTTCACCTTCCTCTAAATTGCTATCTGCTAAAAGGTATTTAGTAGCAAAATCTAGCGCTCCCACTCCACCCGTTGACATGGAGTTCCAATAGAAACTATTTTTTGAGGGTGTGATGACTAAACTGTCATGTTCTACGCCTTTGTATGAATCATGACCTACTCTTCTTAATTGAACGCCACTGTCTTGAACAAAGTCTACCAGATTAGCATTGTTAGCAGCTTCAATTTGATCGTGAGTATAATGCTGTCTAAATTCTTTTTCTTGCTGCATGGTATTTGTTCCTTTCTATAAATCTAATTCATTAAATAATTGGGTGTTTAAATTGATTTTTTGTTGGTCTTTTCCCTTATTTGAGTTAAATATTTGCTTATTTACAAATTTAGAACTAATGGCTTTTCCTTTAGCTCTAAATACTGAATTTATTTGTAGATTAAAAGAAGTATTGTTTGACAAAGCATTTAAGGTTTGTAGAGCATTTTTCGAAGTAATAGAAATAGTATTATCTTTAGTTTTTATTGTTGAATTAGGAATTTTTATATGATTAAATGCTTTTTCCATATTATCTTTCTTTGTTCCCACTAAGAAGATCAATGTATCATCTTTAGTTAGCTCATTTTTTGGCAGAAGTATGAGTTCCCGTTTCTGTGAATCAATTTTATCGTACCAGTTGATACCAATACCCTTATCATGCCTGTTTCCATTTAAAATAATTTTTTCAAATTTATTTATGGCTTTATCTGTATCAGACAGTCCTATATGGTGCATAGTAACGTTATAGCTAAGATCAGTTCGTGCTTCACCTAACTTATTTAAATTTCGAGCAAGTTGAGGAAATTGGCTATCAAAATAATTTAAAATTCTTAAGCGCGTAGTTTCATCAAAACATTTGAATTTTTCATTTTTAGAATCATTATATTCTTTAGGATCTTTGATTAATGAATTATTTAATCCTTTATCTGACATATATAACTCAAAGCTTCGAGCAAAAATTTCTGTTGGAGTTGATAAATAGGTCTTATCTTTGTTGGAAAGAACACTTTCTTTTATCTTTGTTTGTGTAGCATTTAAGATTGGCTTGAATTGATCGTTGAGAGATAAAAGAGTATCGCTCGTTGTAAAGTCTAAGTTATGCCCAAACTCATGAATAAAGCTTTGGAGTCCTGTTTCTTGTCCATCTTTTCTAAAATCAATTGCTAAAGTATTATTTAATGGTGTATATAAGCCTAGTGCTTTATGGTTTTTTAGCTTGCGAAATCTAAGAATTGGTTTTTTATCCGTTTTTGGTAAAATTTGACTTGTTTTTTCTAAATCTGGGACTAATTTATCTAGTTTTTTTAAGTCAACGTCATTATCTATTTCTACTCCTTTAAATGTATTACTCAATAAAGAAGAAAGACGCGACATTTCTTGTCGCGTCTCTTGTTTGATATATTTCTTTTCTTGATAAAATTTAGCATGTTTACTAGGTTCTAAATTCGTTTCATATTCTTGTTGTAAGGTTAAATTATAGGTGTTTTCTAAATAATTATTTAAGAAGATTAATGCTTGGTTTTTGTAGTGGGCTCTATCTATTCTTTTAACTGAGTTAATGAATTCATGTCCTGATTGATCTATGTATTTATACTTATTTGTATTTGGAATCTTTTTTCCTTGTTTGTATATTAATTCGGCCAGTGGATCGGGTCTATAATAATCATCTGAAATTTTATGTTTAAGTTGGAGTCTCGGTATTATTTTTTCAAGTCTTTCAATAGTAGCTGAATCTAAAGTTTGATACTGTGGAGATTGTCGTAAATCTTTAAATATCTTATTATAGCCGATTAATAAATTAGAATTATAAATATGCCATCCATGTAGTTTAGTTGTTAACCAATCATCTACTTTATTCTGAGATTTAAAGGAAGGTGACCATTGTGCTTCTGTATCATGATTATTTAATTTTGTATTATGAGGATCAATGATTATGAGTTTCTTTTCTAAAGCAGAATTGATGGATCCTTCAGGTTCAAAATGGTGAATTGTATCTGCCAAATAACTATGATCAAGCCATGTGTTTGTATCTTTTGCAGAAGAAGGATTGGTGTGAATATCTTTAAAATGATAGGCAGTATATAAAGTCTCAATTTCTTTAGCATTGAAGTTATTTCTATCTAGCTTAGAAACACTTTTAATCGTGTAATTGTCTCCTAAATAATTACCTAAGTTTGCTTTTATTGCTTCAATATCATCTTTAAAGGATAGATCACCATTTGCGTAAGCATTTTGATATAAATATTTTGCTAATTTTCGATAGGCTGAAAATAAGTCATCTTTAGTAGTTATATTTAAGTGTTTTGATACTTTTGAAATACTGTATTTTTCTCGTAGTAAATCTGTAATTTTTCCAGTCTCGGTCATTTTTATTCATCGCCCTCTTCATAGTGATTACCTGAAAAGGCTGCACTAACTCTTTGTAATGCATCCAAATATCCTTGGTTATATTCTGTTTTTTCTCGATCGGAGTAGTCATCGATTAATTTAACAAGTTCAAGGCCAAACTGGTATTCATTAAATTCTGTCATAAAGTATCCTCTTTTCTATTAATCATCAAGTATTTTTTTGAATAAATATCTAATGTTTAAAAATATAAACAAAACAAGTAAAAATTTTGTTAACCCTCCTAGACCGTTAAACCAGTTTATAGAGGGCTTAAAAATAAAAATATTTGCAGCAATGATTAGGATAATGATTAAACCAATTATTGATAGTCCTAAAATAAGGTTATATATTAATTCTTCTTTCCAGTTCATAATTAATACCTGATTTCTTTAAAAGTCTCTTTTGATTTAATCCTAACATTTTTATTATTTAAGTCAACTATTGTGGCGTTATTTAGTTAAAAATCATGCCACTTTGCCAATTACCTATCTAATCCTTCGATTGCATAAAATCCTTCTATAGGTTGCATTGTGGTCATCTTTTTTCTGGTTTTAATTACATTTTTTGTTTTAGTTCTTTGATTATATATTTTATTGGTTGCAATATCGGCTAAGTTATATGCCTCTGATAGTAGCTGATGAGCGTTATCTTTAGATAAATTAGATAGAGCATTTTTTTCTTCTTTGCTAAATTTGAAATTGTAGTTAGCTAAACCTAATGCTTTATAACTTAAATAGCGTGCAACTTTATTTTGAGCTGATTTAATTGCTGAAGAACTCCATTCTGGCTTTTTAATGTTTAAAGCCTTAAAGGCAGCTAATGCTCTTTTTTCTCGTGTTTCCGATGTTTCCTTATAAAAGGGTGAATTAGTTTTAGTAAAAGGAATTGCTTTTTCTCTAAATTCTTTAGGGTACTTTTTCTCTAATCGATCTGCAGAGATTAAAGCTACTGACCCATGATTTTTTCCGTAAACTAAAACATCATTAGAAGTATTTAAATGATCAATATTACTAATTAGGTTTGAATTACCTAATTGCTTTGTTAAAGAGTCGGCTGTTTCAATATTTTCACCTTTAAATTCACTCTTTAAAATTATATTTCGAGTGATAGGATCGAACTTCATATACTTACCACGATCTGAAATTTGTTGTTCAATGTTTGCGATATTATTTTCTGATAACTGGTTAGGGTTACTAAAACTTAATTTTTTATCCTTATAATTTTGTTTCTGAACTTTTGGACTATTATCCTTTTTCTTTTTTGAAATATAGTGAAATTTTCTTGCACTGTCCATAATTGAAGGAAGTGTTTGAGTTAGACTTATTTGGATGCCACTATGATTTACTGGTTTAAATTGATCTTTTACTTTTAATTTCGGAATATTGTCCATTTTTGATTGATTTTTTTTAACAACATAGTTTTTTGTTGTAAAAGAAGTCGGCAATTTTAAGGATAAGTCAATTTTTCCTGGATATGGATTAGGCTTATTGAACAGTTTTTTAAATTTTTCTCTCTGCTTATTGAAATACTTTTTAATATCATTAATCTTAAAAATATCTTGATATAGTTCTCTAGTCGTTAACCAGTTGTCATCTACATAAATATGGTCAACATTATTAGTATTATTCATTTGGTTCCTTTCTATAATGTTTATTGATACTTATTGTTCAAGTTGATTATGTTCAATTGATTGATTTAACTGCTCGTATTCAAGTAAGGCTTGTTGTTTATCCTTTGATGTCATCTCCTTGTCAAATACGGCTTGCATTCTACTATATAGTTGATTGGCGGTTGCTTTGCGTATGATGGGACGGATTGCATTCTTTTTTAATTTCTTCTCTTCCTTGTATTTATCTTTCTTCTTTTTTATCCTATGTTCTTGTATCCTACGCCATTCGTCATGTTTTTCTTGATAGTGTTTTCTAGATATATAGCCTAATGGTCTATGTTTAGAAAACACTTTTTTCTTTTTTCTATTATCCAGTTGTAGGCTTCTAACAACTTCTTCACAAAAATTATCTGCATTCTTAGAATGAATATTAATTTTTTCACGATAATATTCTGCTCGTTTATCCATTCGTCTTAAATCAGAAAGTAAGGCATTACCAACTCGTGAACGCATATCGAGCCATTTTTTGTAGGCAATATTTTTTTTATTATTTTTCGAATGCCCGTATAGCGATTCATAATAATCTCTATATGTAGTAAAAAGCTTGGTCCAATTACCATATTCAGGATCGTCAAGCATAACGTGATCAACTAATTTATTCAAATCATCTTTTTGCATTTTGTTTAGACTACCAAAGCGCCACTTTCTACGCTCATTTGGTAAATTCTGCACAAATTTGTTTAGATCGTTTTGAAAACTGGGCTGAGTAATAGATTCTTCGAACGATGCAGTTACCGACTTTGTAAGATGTTGACGTGCTTCATTTAAGTCTCTTAAAAGATCGGTTGTTCTAAAAAAAGAGTTAGCAAAAGTACTTTTCATACCATCTAACGTCGACTGCTTAAATTTTCCTCGTGGTTCTTCTATACCTTTATATTTTTGCAGTTTTCTAGAATTAGCTTGTTCAACCAATGCATAGTGAATGTGAATGTTGTCTGTATTACGATGAATTGCTGCCGTCCAATATATTGGATTCAAGCCTTCCTTTTTTTCTAGGTAGTTCATCATTTTATGAGAAGCTTTTCGTAAGCCAGCTTCATCTAAGTATCCTGTTGTGGGATCATAAACTTTCATTTCTTTTAAGAAATTATTGTCGAAAGATATGATTGGCTGCCACATGATCGAACCAGACATTGCACACTCTCTTATTTTTTTTCGAATGTCCGCCTTATCTTCATTTCTTATAATTTCTTTTTCGCTAGTAAAGTATCCTGGAAGTACTTTGTCGTCTTGAACTGTAGGTATGTCATATTTGTTTAGGTAACCATTTATCAAAGCTAACTCGTTCTTTTCACTATTAGATAATTGTGAATTTGAATTAGCTTCAATTGCATTTTTTCTACTCATATAGTCTTGGTACTTAGCAAATTCATCTGCATTCATTTCTGCTATTGATTTAATTTCTAAGGCTTTGTTAGTTACTTGATCTAATTTTGATCGTCCTTGAAAACGTGGAGAAAATGAATCAATTAATTCTAACTTTTTATCAACTTTCGATAATTGATTATTGATGTAAGCTAGTTCATTTTGTTCATCCGAAGATAAATATTCTTTACTTTCTAGTGCTTGTTTTCTTCCCATATAGTCTACGGCATAGTTGCCGAAATCCTGTGAATTGTTATCCGATGGAGCGTATGCAGAAAATTTAACTTTAAGTATTATTTTGGGAGTTGACATAATCAATCACCTACTCTTTTTTTGATCTTTTAATAAATAAATCAAACCTACTATTTCGAAAATTACAAGTAAGAGTAAGGATAAATTAGACAGCTTTTTTGAGTATTTAAAATTGTGTAGGAAAAACTTTGTAATTACATAATACGTTCCAAAATAAAAAAGACCAGCCATGGTAAGCAGTCTTTTTATCCACCAAAAGGTACTTTTTTTCTCAGTCTTTTTATTCGAATAAATCATCATATTCACCAGATTTTCTAGTTCTAATTTTAACGGAATTCGTTGCCATTTTTTCTTGTGAATTTTTGATTTGCTTATCAACTAGTTGATCAAATCCCAGTCGATAATCTTCTAGTTTTTGTTCCGGAAAGCTCCGGGTTCCGACACCTTGTAAATCCAGTAAGACTCCAATTTCATTCTCAATTCTAGATAATTGTTTTGATTGTGCTTTCAGTCTAATATTTTCTTTTTGCGCATCTTTAAGTTCTTTTTGAATATTGAGAAACTGTTTTTTTAGTTCATCAAAATTATTTGAGCTTGTAATAATATAGGATACTGCTTGAGAGATAGTATTTATTTTTTCGTGACTTTTGACAATCTCATTAAGGTATTGTAGATCAGTTTTATGAATTGTAATATGTTTTCTTATTATTTCTGAATTTCTCATTATTTCAATCCTTTATTTCTTATTAACTACCTTCATTTGCTACCTTGTCTAATAGATTCATTGCTTCTGGTAGTTCACCATTTGTCATTAAATATAAGATTTTATTGAGCGTTTTAAAGGTCTCACCTTGTAACTCTAAAAGACGCTTGATCATGAGCTCATACTGAGTCTTTTCATAATTTTCAAGTTCTTTTTTCGCATCATTATTGATTAACATTCGAATGTATTTACTACGATTCCATCGTCCTTTTGGATCCGTTTCTTGCAATTTTTTTACCTTATAATCAATGGATTTAAGATCAGATTCAGTTACGTTTCTTACAAAAACATTTGCCATTTTTGAACCTCTTTTCATGATTTTTGCTACAGGAGTCTAGTATTTATTAAAGAGCATAAGGAGTTTCTGCTAGCTCTTTTCTCTGAAAAGTAGCTAGGTTGGCGGTGCCAACCAAAACTCAAGCCGTGATAGGGGATATACACGGACACCATCATAGGCCACTAGCGTGTCCATCGGCGAAGCTTGATAGAACAGCATTTGGCCACTAGCGTGTCCACCTGATGGCCTTTTTGTGGCCACTATATTTTTAAGTGGCCACGAAAGAGGCCACTAATAAAGCTTGATGTAGCAACATTTGGCCACTAGCGTGTCCACCCCTGATTTTTAGTCATCATCAACATTATTATCTTGAACATTGCTAATTCGTTCTTCATATCTTTTTATTTTGTGCTTTGATTGGGAGATTAATTGGTTCTGTTCATGGATATCAGTTTTAGTCTCATCGATTTGACTTTGTAAATCTTCTTGATCTGATGGAACGGCTGCTTCTAATTTTGTCTGTAGCTTTTCAATTAATTTTTTATCAGCTTTCTTTGCTTTTTTAGCTGAATTAATGTCTTTACTTAGTTCATTAATTGCATGTTGGTATTTATGAACTACAAAAGAAGTATAGTCAACTCGATACATATCTTTTGAAGCTGGAAGTAATGCTGTAGCTTTCTTTACATCCTTTTCATTAACATAAAAGTTAATAGTATTGTGAGCATTATACGATGTACTTAAAGTTTTATTGATCTTTTTTGGAGTTATGTCGTATCTAAAAACTAGAAATCCAGGTTCAATATTATGAGTTTCTATTGCAAAGTAATGATCATTTATTCGAATCAATCTAGTTTTTAAATGCTTATAATCACCTTTAACTGACTTGTATTTTACGGAATATTTTAGATTAGTTAAGTTGGAATCATCACTTACATCTCCTACTTTTTTAGGATTGCCAATATAAAACTGACTTACCATTAAACCAGTTTTTGGATTATATTTAGTACTTATTTTTTCCATTTTAGACGTTGAAGTAACTGCAGGATTAGAATTATTTTGATATGCAACAGTTGTTTTAGTACTTAAACGAGCATAAATGAAAAGACCAGCTATCACGCCTAAAAAAGTTCCAACTAGTCTTAAATAATGTGTACGTGCAGAGTATTTTTTCTTTCTTTTATGCTTAAAATGGGTATCAAAAGTTTCATTAAAAAATGTAATTATTGAATTGTACATCTATTTGACATCTCATTTCATTTCTTTAACTTGATCAATTAATTTTTGGATTTTTGACATATCTGATCCAACATATCGATCTGTTTCTTTGCCGTCTTTGTTCAAGAGTACAAAAGTTGGTACTGCTGAAATTAAGTATTCCCCTTTATATCTATCATGATTATATTTACTATTTAAATTAACAAATTGAATATTAACTTTATTCATTTCTTTTTCGGCTAGTACGTTAATAAAAATCTTATTGCAGTATTTACAATCATCTTTATAGAAGAAAATGAGTGATGGTTTTTTCTGAATAAAGACGGCTCTCTTACTATTTTCTATTGAATTAACATGGTGAATTACTCCTCCATATCCTGCTAATAGTAATAAAAAAAGACTTGCAATAATTGCAAGTCTCTTAATTAATTTTCTATTTTTAATAGCTTTATCTATTTTTTTTGTTTGATTATTTTGCAAAATAACCGATCTATTTTTTCTAAACATTTGAATACCTCTGTGGCAAATTAATACTTCGAATCTTTAACAATTCCAAGAAGAGTAAGACTAGTAAACTTATGGTCTTTTAATGAATATTTATATAAGTAAGCCTGTTCCTGCTGTTCAGGATTATCTTGTTGATTAGAAGTTTGACGATAATTAACTAAGATAATACCTTCTAGTGCGTCCTTATCAGTAGTTAATCCACTACTAAAAGATGCATTTAAAAAGGTTTGTTTTAAATCATACATACGATTTATTCCTTGAGATTTATAGTTTGAACCAGCACCATTTAATGCATCTTTAGTTGCTAATTTTAAAAGTTTAGCATTTCTTTCAGACCATTCTTTTTGTGTTCCATCAGAGTTGATTGTATACATTAACTGCATTAATTCAGTGCCCTTATCTTTTAATTCTGTAGAATTTTTAACTCTTTTTAAATTACTGGAGTCTGGATTAGCTTCTTCTAATTTCTTTTGAACTTCATTCGGAATTGCTTTTAATTCCTTCTTCTTTTTCCGAAGTTCTGTTTTAGCAACTCTTGTTTGGTTATCAATTTTTTGCTGTTGATTATTAAAAATAAAGATTATAAATGCAGAAGAAATAATAATAAGACTTGAAATAATAATTTCTATTTTTGATTTTTTAGTCATATTCTTATACCTCATCTTATTGATTAATACCTTGATAGAACTGAGTTAATTGACCGTCAATAACTTTTTGATTCGTTAAATCGTATCTTAACTCTGCCAAACATAATCGATCGTATTGAACTTTATTTGAATTTCCATCCGTGACTTGATACTTAACAATTGCTAAAACTTTTGCATTATGAATATTTGTTACTTTTTCAAAAGCAGTGTAAACAATTGTATCTTTACTTAAAATGAACTTAAATGATTTTCCTTTAGGTAAATCATAGACATAATCAGGATATCCATTCATTTTGTACATTTTATTTGCTAAGTTTTGTCCAACTAATGAAGCTATCTCTTCTTTATGAGCATTATAGTCTTTAGTATTTTTGAGGCCTCCTAGCCCCATTTTGATACCCTTATTAACTTTATCTTGAACATTACCTTCTGCCTCTACTAAGTTAAAATTACTGTTATTGTTTAAAGGCGAAGCACTTTTTGCACTAGCTTTAGCATCTTGTATTTCAGCGCTAGTTGCCGTTATTTGGCTTTTAACACTGTTTAATTCATTAGTCTTAGGAACTTTCAAAAAGACCAATATTACACCTAGAATAGCTATAACAATCAGTGTAATGCGAGTTACTTTTAAATTATTGCTTTCAGAGTTCATATATTTACCCCTTTTTTATTGAACCTTACCACCAATTATTTTGTTCCCAGTGTGATTTAGCACCCTGCCAGGTATGGTATCTACTCTTCATATATTGTTCAGCAACATAGTCTTGATTGCTTTCACTTAGACTGCCATCGCCACCATACTTTTTACTTGTCAGATAGCTTCTATCTAATTGATAAGCACCATAATAACGACCATTTACAGCTTGATAGTTACCACTTGATTCGTGTTGAATAATCCATAATCTTGCAGCATCTTCTGAACCAGACAGTTTAGAAGTGGACGAATGTAAGCCAGATTTAATAACTTTTATTGGATCAAGCCACGTACCATCATCAGTATATCCATGTTCACATGGGTCAGATAATTTTTTCTTTGAAATACCTAAGTGTAAGTGCGACTGTGTTAATCTACCGATCTTTTGTCCTACCTTTACACTATCTCCTTCTTTGACAGAAATATCACCTCTGCCACCAAATGCTTCTTGGTACACTTCATTATAGCCATCACTAGATACAACCCAAACAATCCAAAAACCGTATTTAGAGCCTACAAATTTAACTTTACCATCATGGACTGCAATGACATTACCATGGTATTTAGCAGACCCAAAGTCAAAACCATCGTGAAAATTACCTCCACCACGACTATAACCGGTATGACCAAATTGTTGGCCATCTTCATATGATTTACCTGGATCCCATGTCACACCTTTGAACGGCCAAGACCATTTACCGGATACACTACCATCATCATCACCGTCCGAGCATTGAATATCAGAATTAGCAAAGTCACCATGTTTTTGAACATTTTTTTCTTCTTTTTTAGCTTTATCGTGTGAAGCTTTCCAATCATTAGTTGCTTTATTAGCAGCTGCATCAGCTTTATGAACTGTATTTTTAGTTCCTTCAGTATTAACAACATGCTGTCCTGTGATTTTATTAATAGCTTTTCCAGTTTTATCAATTGCATGTGCACCGGCCTTATTAATGTTGGCACCCCACATCTTCAATGCATCATTAGCTGCTTGATTAACATCAGCTTTACTTCCCATGGTTTCATGTTGCTTTTGTGACATATGACGCATAGGGACTAAATCTAGAGAATTAATAGGAACATTTTTCAGTATACCTAACTCATCTATAATATTTGTTTTGACCACCGTAGATTTTACATCTTTAAAATTTTTATAAGCTAGTTTAGACGCATTTTCAGTCAATTTTTGACTGTTATCATTCTTGGGTAATATGTAAGCGACATTAGAAGCTTTTGACTTACTACTGTTACCTGCTCCCTTTTTATATGCATTATAATAGCCAACACCTGTGTTGTAGTAGTCACTTTCAGACGCAGTAAAGTATCCTTTACTCTTCATTATGTGCACGTATTCACGCCAATTTGATGGTTTTTGTCCATCAAGCATGTTTCTAACCGTATTACGATACACTGCTGCGAAATCATCTAAACTCTTAAAATGAGCATAAATCCCACCACTTCCATCTGTTGGAGCCGTACCAGGTGTAGCATAGTGTGATAAGGCCGGTGAATATTTAATACCACCAAAATTATTATCAGTCTTAGATAAATAAGAATTACCATCAGCACTTTCCAAAGCAATTTGAGCATAAATTGAAGCAGCATCAATTCCTAAACTGTTAGCAATTGCTTTAGCGACTGCTCTAACTTTACTGTCTCCTGAGCCTCCATAACTATCAAGTGCTAAAGGACCTCCATCTCCACTATCACCACAATCACTAGCTTGTTGAGTGACCATAAAAATTGTCAAAAAAGATGTTAAGGTTTGAATACTTTGGACAATAATAAAAGCGCCACCAACGATGACGCTTAAAATACATATTATTTTTATTATTTTTCTCTTTAAATATTTTTGAATAAAATCCATTATTAGCCACCTTTTTATTGACCACCCTTAAATAATTTAAGTTGTCTTTCGGTGGGTTCTAACGTCACATTATATCTCTCCTTAGAACCCGATATAGTAACAATTGTTTCTCCACGTTCAAGTTGTGGAAGCTTGTCATAATCCGTAGATGTTAATGTTTCACCCATTAGATTTTTAATCTTTTTAATCTGTGACGGATCCATCTTCATCAGGAATTTGTATTCAGTAAATTCAAAAACTTCTTTTAGAATTGAAATTGCTGCTTTTTCAGCCGAATCTGGTGCCATTTCTTCTGGAGATTGAGTAGCAAAACCAATACCGGCACCAAATTTACGAGTTTCACGTTGGAAATTAGTGACGTATCTAGCTCCCTCTAAATTATTAGGATTAATAATGTTATGACACTCATCGATAAATACGTTGAAAAAGTGTCTATTTTCCGGATCTAGTTTACCTTGGTCAATTAAGTGATTTTCTCGTCTTCCTACAATTAATGCTTGGCTCCAAATCATTGAAAGAGCCATATAAATTTGCGCTTTCTGAACTGATTCAGAGGAGCCTGAGAGATTTTTCATATCAAATAATAGAATCTTTTCATCGCTTAAATTTCCAATATCTGTATGTCCGTCAAAGATATCTCCATTTTCACTAACGATGTTATCTACAATATTTAGAATATGTTCATATTGAATCTGTTTATCAGCAGAAATATTATTTCTCTCCAAAAAATCAGGTGTAATTAACTGTTTTATAAAAGCATCAAATTCACTAAATGTTGGATATGCACTTGCTGGAAAAGTAGTAATTTTAATCTTTTGAGGGTGTTTTGACCAATCGGGAGGTAATAAACCAAGCTTTATGTAAAAAACACGAAGCAGGTTCGTAAATTCGTTAAGTTCGTATTCATTAAGTGTGTCATTACTGATCATTTTTACTAGAATCCGTACCTTAGTTAGATGTTGGTGGAAAGATTGAGCTTCGTCTACACGGTCTTTGTGTTCATCATCGATAACTACTGTAGGCAATACTTGTAATGGATTAAGCATGTGCCCCTTTTTACCATCTAGAGAAATAATGGTTCCTCCTTGAGCTCTGAATAAATCATTGTATTCACCAGTTTTATCAATAGCGCGAATGTACATATTACGCGCAAAAGAACCTTCTTCTATCATCTTTAAAAGTGTTGATTTTCCCGCTCCCATAGATCCTAGGACCATGTAGTTAAAGTGAGTTCGTTGAGCCGTTGATTTGAATTGGTCAAAAATAAAAGCTCCACCAGTTGAAGTAGATCCTAGCATTATTCCATGTGAGTCTACTAGTTGCTGGGCGGACATATTTGCTCCCCCTCCAAGTACTCGGCTTCGAATATCTTGGATATCATGCATTGTATCAATACCACGATTATTAAATGTATTCAGTTGCTCTGTAAGCGGTTCATTTAAGGTCTTGAACTGATCATTTTGTACAAAAAATCTAACGATTGCATGATAACCGTTAGACCTTAAATCTCTTTTGATTTCGCTTACATGTCTTTCTAATTCTTCTTGAGTAGGCTCGAAAACTATTAATCGTGTCAAAATAGATTTTGAGATTTCTCCTTCACCAGATAAACTAGCCGCATATTCACGCAACTCACGTTCTTCAGTTGCTGCTCTATCTTGATCTGTAACGAACCGACCATTGCGAGTTTGATCTTGCAATTCATTGATCGATCGATTAATTCTACTGATTACCTTATCAGGTTCATTTGTACCAACATCCATCAGCATAATGCAGTTGTTTTGGTGACTAAATTCCATTAACCACATCAATTTAGGATGAGATTGATATTTCGTTATTGTCAAAATGCTAAACGGTCCTGACCCTGTTAAGATTCTATCGTCGTCTGGAACCAGTCCACCTTCCGTTTGTATATTTGATATCCAATCAAGATCATATCCTGCTTTTTTTAATCGATTTTGTTCTGAAATTGGGATAGCCTTAGTAGGATCCGTTTTTAGCATTTCGTCAGTATTTTTATAAAAAACAAGTTTATTTAAAATATTCATTTCATCATCTCCAATTTGGATTATGCAAGTTAAACTCTAACTCTTGTGTTTCTTGTTTATTTAAACTTCTAAATCCTAGTACACCGTTATCAGCAGTTTGAATTAAATGAGTTTTATTGCGAATATCTCTTATCGATTTTCCAAAAATCATAATATAAAAATTTAATTCACTATATTTATCAGCCTGCTGCTCTACATTTACTACTCTATTTAGGTTTTCTGAGATTATTCTTGCTCTTAATGCTTCTTGCTTACCCTTCCCTAGATTATTTCTAAGCCAGTGCCAGTACTGTTGGTTTCTAGAAGTATCAATTCGTGAAGACAAAGTAAAATATTTATAATCATCAGTGTAGACACGATTTAATGTTGTAAATGCATCTAACCAATCAACCAAATCAGCATCATCTAAGAATGATAGGTCTGTAGAACGTAGTTTGAAAACACGGGCCTTTAAATTGTGTGATACTGACATTATTCCATCTGGTGTACAATTTGAGGTGCCTAAAAGCTCTAAGTACGATCTAGCTTGTCGATCATACTTTTTAGCTTTCTCTTCTGCACTAAATCCTAGCATTCTTACGCTCCTTTTTTTCATATCTAATTGGGTAGTATTTATGGCGGTCTTCCATAAGTGCCCAAATAAATATTTTCCATTGGCGGATTCCGGGATTATTTACAGAACGCGAAGCACAGAAGACTCCAACTATAAATGAAGCAATTACTAGCACCAATTTGAAAAACGGATTAGTTGGAATAGCCGAACTAATTTTAACCCCAATTAGTGTGACAAAAAAAACTATTAATAAATCGATAATATTAAACATGAAAATTTTAATGACAACCTTTGTTGTCCGTGGTATGACCATTTCTCGAACGGAGTATCGGTTCAAATATTTGTTCATTGTTTTCCTCTTTTAATACAAAAAAAGTGCCAGATTATGAATTTCATAATCTGACACTAAAATTATTTTTTATTTGCTAGTTCTCGTGCTAGCTTCGTTTGACGATGGACGTGGCTTACTATCTATAATTGATTTCCTAGACTTAGGTTTAATAGTAGAATTATTTGCATCCTTAAAATTTTTACTTACATTACCACCATTTGAATTTTCTTTCCAAACATTATTTAGAGTTTTTTGAGGTTGGCTGCTTGATACAGCAGCTTGATTAAAATTTCTAGTATCCTCGGTCGTAAAGTTATCCCTATTTAAATCATCAAGCGTTCTAGGACTTGAATTGATTGTTGAAGCTTTATTTTGGTTAGCTGGGACACTTGCTTGCTCTGAATATGTATTTGGAACTACAGTATGTTGTTCTGATGTGTTACTGGGCTGAGTAGGCTCAGGTACGTCATTAACAAATTTGGAACTGTTTGTAAATTCATTAGGCACTCCATTACTTACTTCTGTAGTAGGTGTTGCAGTTTGGTTAGCTGGGACACTTGTTTGCTCTGAATATGCATTTGGAACTACAGTATGTTGTTCTGGTGTGTTACTGGGCTGAGTAGACTCAGGTACGTCATTAACAAATTTGGAACTGTTTGTAAATTCATTAGGCACTCCATTACTTACTTCTGTAGTAGGTGTTTCAGTTTGATTAGCTGGGACACTTGTTTGCTCTGAATATGCATTTGGAACTACAGTATGTTGTTCTGATGTGTTACTGGGCTGAGTAGGCTCAGGTACGTCATTAACGAATTTGGAACTGTTTGTAAATTCACTAGGCACCTCATTATTTGCTTCGGTAGTAGGCATTTCTGTTTGACTAACTGGAGTATTTGTTTGTGAGTATGCATTGGAGATTGTTGCTGCTTCATTATTGTTTGAAGGCATTTGGGTATGTGGTGTGCTTACTGCAGTTGAATTTGATTGATATTTTGTAGGAATATCGTTAACAAATCTAGAACTATTAGCAAAATTTTTAGTGGTCCTGGTATTTGAAGTTCCTTGACTACTATCACTCTTAATCTTAGGTGACTGGGTTCTATTTTGAGTAATAGGAGTACTTGTTTGTTCAGAATATGCATTCGGGATAGTTGTACCCCCATCAAACTTTTTTGTAGGAATATTTTCCTTTGGAGGTATATTAGATCCACCATTGTTAGTAGGAGAAACAGTTGGGCCATTTCCATCAGTGGTAGGAGGAATTGGTGGGTCATTTGGATCATTATTATCATCGGAATCGAAAT
>CATLCE010000025.1:0-22720 GCA_949888035.1 Lactobacillus johnsonii
TTACGTTGCTCCCATTCGTCAGTGAAGCCTTTAAAACGCAGTGCTGGTACTCTTTTATCGTCACTTTTAGTCACGAGTTTCTTCCTCCAATTCCTTAATAATGGCGTTTAATCCATCCATTATATCGTCATCGTCAGATGTTAATTCTTTAAGCATCCCTACTAATTCTTTCTGATTTTTCTGAATTTCAATATTGGTTTCATGAAGATCAGCAGCCACCTTCTTCAAATCAACAGGTGGTTCTGGAACGAAAGTATCAACGTATCGAGGAATATTTAAATTAAAGTCATTTTCTTTAATTTCATCTAATGAAGCTACATGAGCATAACGTTCAACATCTTTACGCTCTTTATAAGTATTGAGTATCTTATCAATATCTTCTTTTCTTAATTTGTTTTGATTCTTTCCTTTTTCAAATCCTTTTGATGCATCAATGAATAAAACATCCTTATTAGTTCTATTTTTCTTAAGCACTAATACAACAGTAGGAATTCCAGTTGAATAGAATAATCCCGCAGGCATACCTATAATTGCATCAATTTGATTATTTTTAAGTAAAGCTTCACGAATTTTACCTTCTTTTGCTCCTCTAAAGAGAACGCCATGAGGTAAAACAATTGCCATAGTTCCGCTTTGATCTAGGTGATACAAACCGTGTAGTAAGAATGCATAATCAGCTTTAGTCTTTGGAGCTAATCCATAATCTTTAAAACGTGGATCTTTTAACTTACGATCACTATTATCCCAACGCTGTGAATATGGCGGATTAGCAACAACAACATCAAATTTTAATGGTCGTTCAATTCCTTGTTCATTTATCTCACTCGGCCAATCTTGTTCTAAAGTGTCTGCATTTCTTAATTTCATATGATCATATTTAACATCATTCATCATTAAATTCATACGAGCAAGATTATATGTGGTAGTATTCAATTCTTGACCATAATATCTGATCTTATTTTTTATTTCATTTTTCAGAGTTAAAAGTAATGATCCGCTGCCACAAGTAAAATCGTATACTCTTGGATAAAGCGTACTTTGATCAAATGATACAGTTGCCAATTTGGCTAAGACTTGTGATACTTCATGAGGTGTATAGAATTCTCCTGCCTTTTTACCAGAATTACTTGCAAACTCTTTGATTAAATATTCATATATTCGTCCTAGAATATCTTTACCGTTCTCGTCCTTATACTCAATTCTATCTACTAAATTAACGATTTCAGTCAATGCTTTAGCTCTAGCTGTTGTTGTATTTCCTAATCTGGAATTATTAAGATTCATATCTGCAAAAATACCACTAAAGTCATCAATAGACTTTGTATTAAGTTTTAAATTATTTTCAAAACTTTCTAGCATTTGCTGAAATGTATCAGGTTTAATAGTATTGTTATTTACCTCATCTACTATTGTTTTCCATGTATATTCTGGTCCAATAACATAACCTGTACTATTTGCAATATAAGCTAATAAATCGCTCCCATCCTTTCCAGAAACTTCTCTTCTATACTCATCATTAATATCATCAATATTTTCGGGAGTATTCATTAAAATCTTATTCTTAAATAAATGATTTTCCTGTCTTTCAGATAGATAGCGATAAAACATAAAACCTAAAATATAATTTCTATATTCTGAGGCATCCATATTTCCTCTTAATCTATTTGCCATATCCCATATTTTATTTGTTATTTCTTTAGCTTTATCCATAAATTTTCCCTTTTTAATATTTCTTTGTTATTTCGTCAGCAAATTCTCTAATACTATCACTTAAACTTCTAAGATATTTAAATTTCCCAAATTCACGTATCTTTTCATCTTCCGCATCTGTCGTATAAACTTGTGATGCTTCACGAATAATGTTGTCTAAATCTCCATTCATATTAAGATCATCAGTACCTTGAACATGATTATAGATAATTTCGTTAACTCGTTGATTATCTTTAATATCAACTAAGCCCCATTTACGCTTATAGGCAAGGATTTCCTCACGCATTGAACGATTAGAATATCTTTCTAATATTTCATCAATATCATTTTCTGTAACAGGATAGTTAAAATTAGACCCGTTATTATTCAAAATGCTGTCTGTAAATTGATTAATTTGTTCTGCTTTTTTTCTGTCATCCATTCGATCAGAAAGTTCTTTAATCTTTTTAGCAGTATTTTGAGCTTTTTCTTCTTCTTTTTTATGCTTTTGATTCATTAGCTCAGCTATTAATTGTTTAAGATAGCTATATGAAACAGTTACTTCATGAATATGCTCCATATTTAAATCAATATCACCAAAATCTGCATCAATTCTTTTAGCAATTTTTTTCTTTAATTTAATGGCTAAGGTTGTCGTTAACGTTTCTTCTTGTTTTTGAGATAAGCCAATTTCTTTCAAAAACTTTTCTGGATTTTGTTCATCATATTCATCATCCTGCTTTGCCATTGCCATTAAATGATTATATTGGCGCAAATCTTTTAGCATTTGATCTTGACGATTTTTTTCTAAATTCTGAGGAACACTAGTGAATTTATTAGTAGTATCACTTAGTCGCTTAACTACAACTTTTAATTCTTCTTTTACTTTCTTAAAATTCGGTGAAATGACCTCGTTAGTAACAGACGTATCTAACCCCTGTTGCTCATTGGCCGAATTCTTATCACCATATTCTGCCAAAGCTTTTTTCATTAGCTTCTCGCTTTGAACCGGCCAACGATAATTTACAATCCTACCAAATGGCTTAGTCTGCATGTCATAAACACGATTAGTTCTAGAATATGCCTGAATTAAAGCAGAGCCTTGCAAAGTTCGATCTACATATAAAGTATTTAATTGCGGAGCATCAAATCCAGTTAACAATTGGTCAACAACAATAACAAGATCCACGTAGTTTCCATCATAAATCGTCCGATTTAATCTCGAAACTAACTGTTCTGTATATTCTTTCGCATCTTTAACACCAAAACTAGTTCCAAATTGCTTATTGTAGTCCTTAATTGCTTCTTCAAGTGACTTATTATTTTCCAGCTGATTGTCACTATTAGAATTATCCTGACTAAAAGTAATTCCAATCTTTAATGGCTTTTTTCGCAACTTATTCTGCTTCTTAAATTCTTTATAAAACATCATTGCCATTGGCGTTGAAGCTTTGTTACCACCAACGTGAGTAGTAAATAAGGCATTATATTCACTATTTCTTGAGCGCTTATCCCAATTATCTAAAACGTCTTTAACAACCAACTCGACATGCTTTTGATTGTTGTCATAAACGCTTGGCTCAATCATGTCGTCCATATCTTCAAGTTGTAGGTTTTCAATTCGATCTTGAATTTGTTTTTCACTATATTTAGGATATCTTGCCTTAAAATACGCTGGCAAATATTGCTCTTTTAATACTTCATCAGACAATGTTGTTTCAAAATCAACTTTGAATCCTAAAACATTTCCATCCCTAATAGCGTCTACAATAGTATAGGCATGTATTAAATTGCCAAAAATATCTCTTGTAGTAGGAGCTTTATCAAAATTAGGCGTACCAGTATAACCTACCCAAGCAGATCTAGTAAAAGTAGTCTTGATACTTTGAAGCATATCACCAGCAGTTGAACGATGGGCTTCATCTACAATAAAGAGGATATTCTTTTTGGCGATATCATTGATACCTTTTTTATCTTTAACCAAAGCGGCCATCTTCTGAATAGACGTTACTATAATTCCATTCCCTTTAGATTTTATCTTTTTAGATAATACCCATCGGTTTGCTGCATCAGTAACCACACCACCGTTACCATTTTCACCTTTTTCAGGATCATAAGCGCTATATTCATCAACTGTCTGATTAGTCAGAGCAACTCGATCCACCAAGAAGATAACCTTGTCTACATTTGGCAATCTTGAAGCAAGCCAAGCCGTCTTAAAGGACGAAATAGTTTTACCTGACCCAGTTGCATGCCAGATATAACCAATTTCTTGGTCGTTAATATCAAAATCATGTTGCCGAACTTTATCAATTATTGAGCTAGCTGCATAAACTTGATATGGTCGCATAACCTTAATCATTTGTTTTCTTGGCGTCCCATCTAAAATCATATAGTTTGTAGCCATTTGATGGGCCATTGGTATTGACAACATATTAGAGGTAAATTCTTGCCAATCTAATACTGGAGTATTATCTTCCTTACGCTGCCATTGAAAGGCAAAAGTCTTATTGAACATTTCATCTGTAGTTCTTGCCATATACTTTGCATCATGTGGCGTCATACCCACTAAGATTTGTATCGTAGAAAAGATGTCTCCATATTGTTGTTCATGAATGTAGCGATGCATTTGATTTAGGGCTTCATCAACATCATGATAATCTGCTTTTTCTTCAATTTGGATTATTGGCAAACCATTAATTAATAAGGTTGTATCAAAGCGTCGGTCTGGATAACCAGGAATTACTGCATCTCTTTTAATTTGGTTAACAACTTGATACCTTGTATTACCGGCACCGATTTGAGCTTGATCAAATACAGTTAGATATACATGTTTTCCAGAATCTAAATCAACTTCAACTTGTGACACACCATTAAGGCCATATAAAAATTGACCTGCTTCATATGGCGTTTTTAAATTAGTAATAATTCGTTTTACTTGTGCAAATTCTCCCGCGGATAATGGTTCATCTAATTTGTCACGATTATTCTCTTCTAGAATATTTTTAAAGTTACTCCAAAGCTGATCGGTAGTTTTGATTGAAGGCTCATATTTCCATTGTTTAACTCCGCCAAGAGTTTCTAACTTATGGATTAATTTATCTTCAAAAATTAACTCTGCTTTTTCGATAGCCATTCATTTTCTCCTACTCATAATATCTCTAAGTATTATTTTATATGACTTTCGTTGTAAAAAAACGAAAAATATCGAAAAATTTAAGGTTATCTTATTTTTCAGCAACTTCACATAATAAAAAATATGAACCAAGCAAAAAAGCTGACTAACAGGCCAGCTTTTCTACTACTCTTCACTATTCAATTCATCTAACATATCTTGCATATCAAGATCATCTGGTTGGACTTGCAAGTACTTCTTAATCAATTCCTTTGTGGTTGGAATTTCACGTAATTCATAGAACAAGCTAATCATCTGTCTTAAGAAGCTTGCATTATTTTGAAAGGCTGGATAGGCAAGCAAGAATTCACTCTTAGCCTTATCATAATCTTCAAGTCTTTGATAAGAAACAGCCAGATTCCAGTGAGCTTGTGGCTCTAACTCTTCATCATCAAGATCCTTGAACAAGCTAATATTAGCCTCATCTTGGTGCTGGTGAAGATATAAGTTAGACAACTGCAAGCGCAAGTCACTGTTGTCAGGAGCAACCTCAAGTCCCTTTTTAAGCAAGCGTTCTGCTTCATCTAACTGATTCAAGTTAGCAGCAGCTTTGGCACCCAGACTATATAAAACTTCATCCAATTCGTTATAAGATAGACCAGTTTGCGCAGTTCTGAGCACTTCCTCATTATTGTCTTCTGCGGCATAGGCTTGGGCAAGAAGTGGATAGGCATTTACATAATCAGGTTGAGTTTCAATTACCTGGTCTAAATACTTAATTGCAGCCTTATTATCATTAGCAGAAAGCATAATTAAGCCAGCTTCATAAAGAGCATCAATACTTAAAATATCATTTTCATGACTCTTAATTTCATTTGCGGCTTCTTCATACTCACCCAATTTAGCAAGACAAGCTGCAATTCTTTGACTTAAAACTACTTCACCAAAAGTCTTATTATTTTTAGCTAATTCATGGTATAAGTCTAAAGCTTCGCCGTAGTCACCGCTAAGATAGTCTAATTCAGCCAAGCCAAAGTTAATGGCATCTTCATCAGGAGCTAATTTATGGGCTTCTAAGAGCTTTTGATGGGCTGTTTCAATTACTCCATTACTTTGATAGTAATCAGCTAAATCAAGCAAACTTTCAAGGTAAGCATCACTATCTGGCTTTACATCATAAAGTAGCTGCAAGCCATCGTCTTCATCACCATCATTTAACAAAATTTCAGCTAAATAGACCTTAAACAAGTCTTCTTTAGGAAACTGTCCAATCAAAAAACGATAAACTTCTTTAGAAAGATCAGTAAAACCAAGATCAGTTAAGTTTTCAGCTAAAGAAGCAAGGATTTCTGGGTCATCATTATCCAACGCCTTTTTCAAGAGAATTCGATTATCAGAAAAATTATGATTTTGAATTGCATCTAATAGTTGTTCAGAATAAGTCATTTTTTCACTCTTTTCATTCGTACTCTCACAATAATTGTACACAAAAAACGTGCCAAGCTATACAACTTAGCACGTTTTTATTTTGCTAGTAACTAAACAATTACTTAACAGCATCCTTAAGAGCCTTACCTGGCTTGAATGCAGGAACCTTAGAAGCTGGGATTTCGATTTCAGCCCCAGTTTGTGGGTTACGACCCTTACGAGCTGCACGGTGACGTACTTCAAAAGTACCGAAACCGATCAATTGAACTTTTTCACCCTTAGCAAGATCTTCTTGAATAGAGTTAAAGATTGCATCAACTGCAGCAGCAACTTCTTTCTTGGTTAAGTCAGTTTTAGCAGCAACTTCAGAAACTAATTCTGCCTTGTTTGCCATTCCACTTCACCTCCCAAAATGAACTAATGATATTTTTAAACAAAAACCTTTGAAAATAAGAAAAATGAGTTATTCATTTATTCCCTGCAATAAAATTAGCACACTAAGACGCTTAGTTGCAAGCTTTTTCGCAGATATATCCCTATTTTTTTGAAATTTAAAGCTTATTTACGTTTTCTAGCTAAGATTTTAATTGGTGTTCCTACAAAATCAAAGTTTTGTCTTAATTGATTAATTAAAAATCTCTGGTATGAGAAGTGAAGCAACTCTGGATCATTTACAAAGACGACAAATGTTGGCGGAGTTACTGCCACTTGAGTCATGTAGTAGATTCTTAATCTCTTTCCATTAACAAGTGGAGTTGGTGTAATTCTAGTTGCTTCAAGAAGCAAGTCATTCAAGACACTAGACTGAATTCGACGAGTTTGATTTTCATGAACTTCTTTAACAAGCTTCAAGATATCTGGAACTCTTTGACCCGTCTTAGCAGAAACGAAAATAATTGGAGCATAGTCTAAGTATTGGAACTCTCTTCTGATTGTATCTTCAAAGTCCTTCATACTTCTACTGTCTTTTTTAGGTAGATCCCACTTATTTACAACAATAATTACACCGCGGCCTGCATCATGAGCGTATCCAGCTACATGCTTATCTTGTTCACGAATACCAGTGCTTGCATCTAAGACTAAAAGTGTAATATCACTTTCTTCAATGGCACTGATTGCTCTTAAGACAGAATACTTCTCCGTCTTCTCATAGACCTTACCACGCCGTCTGATGCCGGCTGTATCAACGATAGTATACTTTTGCCCATCATTAGTAAAAGTCGTGTCAATGGCGTCTCTAGTCGTTCCTTCGATATTAGAAACAATTACACGTTGTTCACCTAAAATAGCATTTACAAGTGAAGATTTACCAACATTTGGACGTCCAATCACACTAAAGCGAATTGAACCGTCTTCATGCTGGTTAGCCTTGTCGCCAAATTCACCAACAATAGCATCTAGTAAATCTCCCATTCCAGTTCCATGACTACCAGAAACTGGGATTGGGTCGCCTAATCCTAAGCTGTAAAAGTCATAAATATCTGTTCTTTGCTCAGGATTATCAGCCTTATTAATGGCTAAAATAACTGGTTTCTTAGTTCGATAAAGCATTTTAGCAATTGTTTCATCCATGTTAGTCATATGTTGAGTAACATCCCCTAACATCACAATTACATCTGCTTCATCAATGGCAATTTCAGCTTGTGCCTTAATTTGTTCTTCAATTTCACCAGAGTCTAGAGTAATACCACCGGTATCAATTAAGATAAATTCATGACCCATCCACTCAGCACGGGCATAAATTCTATCTCTAGTAACTCCAGCCTTGTCTTCAACAATAGCTACACGCGAATTAATAATTCTGTTAAAAATAGTTGACTTACCAACATTTGGACGTCCAACTAATGCAACTACGGGTAATGACATATTATTTCTACCCCTTTCTATCTAATGAAATAAAAAAAGCTGACCGGAGTCAGCTTTTTTAGACTAATGACGATTAATCCTTATCTTTAAGTTGATCACCAATAATGTCACCTAAAGCAAAACCGTTGTCATTGTCATTCATGTACTTATCAGCTACAGAATCTTGACGACGACGTGGACGTGAGTTGTTTTCACTCTTAGCAGCATTAGGATCAGCTTGCTTGATTGACAATGAGATTCTTCTGTCACTTGGGTCAACACTTAAAACTTTAACTTTAACAGTTTGACCAACCTTTAAAACATCACTTGGCTTATCAACGTGCTTGTTAGCAATTTCTGAAACGTGTACTAAGCCTTGAATTCCATCAGCTACTTCGATGAATGCACCGAATGAAGTTAAAGTCTTAACTTCACCTTCAATGATGTCGCCTTCATGTAAGCCTTCAGTAGCTTCTTCAAATGGGGATGGTAAAGTTTGCTTAATTGACAGGGAGATTCTATGTCTATCGTCATCAATACCGATAACTTTAACCTTAACATCTTGACCAGCCTTCAATACATCGCTTGGCTTATCAACATGCTTGTAAGAAATTTCTGAAATGTGAACTAAACCGTCCACACCACCAACGTCAACAAAGGCACCAAAACCAGTTAAACGTGATACTTTACCTTCAACAGTGTCACCTACAACTAATTGTGAAGCAACGTTTTCGAAAGCTTCTTCACGTTCTTGTTCGATTAAGTCTTTTCTTGAAAGAATTAATCTGTTCTTGTTAGGATCAATTTCAGTGATCTTCAAGTTCATCTTCTTGCCAATGTAAGGCTTCAAATCAGAAACGTAACGGTTAGAAATTAATGAAGCTGGCAAGAATCCACGTGTACCAACGTCAACTAATAAACCACCACGAACAGCACCAGTTACAGTACCTTCAACAGTCTTGCCTTCTTCGAAGACCTTTTCTAATTCCTTGTAAGCTTCTCTTTCCTTCAAACGAGTAACTGAGAAGAAGAATTCACCGTTTTCCTTGTCGCCACCAGCTCTTCTAAGAACTAAAGCTTCAAACTTATCACCAGGTTTTACCAATTGGTTCAAATCTGCATTACGGTCGTTAGTGAATTCACGCTTAGTGATTACACCTTCAACACCTGCATTTTCAACACCAACAGCGATTTGT
Source organism: Lactobacillus johnsonii (assembly GCA_949888035.1). Taxonomy (GTDB): domain Bacteria; phylum Bacillota; class Bacilli; order Lactobacillales; family Lactobacillaceae; genus Lactobacillus; species Lactobacillus johnsonii_B. The sequence continues at coordinate 9,274 of CATLCE010000025.1, forward strand.
CCATCTTCAACACTTAAAACTTCAACGTTAACAATGTTGCCGACTTCAACTCCCTGCATTTCTTTTAGAGCATCTAAGAATTGATTACTATTATCTGTCATAATTACCTCCCAATATCATACTTTATTTTAAAGTACTTGATATCTTTTTTCCACACTTTTGTTTAATTTTTTTGCTTTTTTTGAATTATCTCGGTTATTTTGGCTACAACTTCATCAATTGTTAAGTTTGTAGTATCTAATTCAATTGCATCATCTGCTTTTTTCAATGGAGAAATTTCACGATGCGAATCTTTATAGTCTCTAACTTCAATATCATGTTCGATATCTTTTAAGTCTTGATGAATGCCTTTTTCTTGAAAATCTAAGAAGCGTCTCTTAGCTCTTGATGCAACACTAGCGATTAAGAAAATTTTTACCTCTGCATCTGGTAAAACTGTCGTTCCAATATCACGACCATCCATAACAACATCGTGCTTACCCGCCATTTCGCGCTGTAATTCAACCATCTTTTCACGAATTGATCTTAAGGCAGAAACTTGAGAAACGTTTTCGGTAATTTCAGGTGTTCTGATGTCAATTGAAACATCCTTACCATTTACGTAAACCTTTTGTTCTCCATCTTCTTGCTTAAAATCAATTGTACTATGGTCGATTAAGTTCAAAATTGTCTTTTCATCCCCATAGTCAACATTATTATCGTGTGCAATTAATGTACATGCTCGATACATTGCACCAGTATCGATATAAATATAGCCCAAATTATGTGCGATAATTTTAGCAACTGTACTCTTCCCCGCTGATGCAGGCCCATCAATAGCTACTTGCATTAAATAATTTAGTCCTTTCTTTTTCATTCAAAGTAAATTCTACCATAAAACAAAAACACAGAAGTCAAATGACTCCTGCTAAATAAAATTATTTTTACTATTTAAACTTTAAAAATTACGTCTTACAAATTTTTCTAAAACTGGCAATAAGGTCTTGGCCAATAATAGAACAACAATACTGTTAATTATTCCTTTAATTAAGTTAAATGGTACAATCGCTGAAACAATGTAAGTTAAAAGTGATGAATTAAGCTTAAAGCCCATTAATGAAATATACATTGGAGTTAAAACGAAGTAGTTTGCTAAAGACATTACTACCGTTAACGCAATCGTTCCGACTGCTAATCCCAAAATTTGGTATTGTACTTTGTCTTCATGCCTTTTACTAATGAAGTAGAATGGCAAGATATAGGCTAAACTTGCTAAAAAGGCAGCTAATTGGCCAATCATTGAAATTGGATTAAATCCCGAAATAAAGAGGCTTAACAATGATTTAAAAAATGCAATCATTGTCCCGCCCAAAGGACCAAAAACCAAAGTACTTAAAGCTACTAATGAATCAGAAAAATCCATCTTTAAGTAATCAAAGCCGGGAATAATTGGGACCTCAATCTTCATAATCAAAAATGCTAATGCACCAATCATCGCCCAAGCGAGCCAATAGGCCAATCTTACATGACTTAAACTTGTTTTTCTTTGCATGATAGTTCCTCCATAACATACAAAAGGTCTGTCGCTTCAGCAACAGACCTTATTAATCATCTAAATCATGTTTAATTCTATGGTCTGTCTTCTTCCATCTAGACTATAACTATCGGTACCTAAGGTTCAACTACATGTGTAGCTCGCGGACTCTAACCGCCGGTCGGGAATTTCGCCCTGCCCTGAAGACAACATCCTTGTATTTACGTTTTACGAGTAAATCATAATACTTCTTAGTAGAATTGTAAACATTATTGTTTTTTATTATCTTAATTTTATTGATTGACCAATACTAATACTATCAGCTGACTCTAAATCGTTAATTTGTTCTAAGTGGTGCACTGAAGTGTTATTTTCACGGGCAATCTTTGATAAAGAATCTCCCTCTTGGACAGTGTAAGATCTTGGTGCCTCATGTTGTGAATAGCTGCTTCCACCATTGTTTTGCCAAGTATTCTGATTAGTTTGAGTTGTGTTTTGAGCTGATTGTTGGCTTTGATCTTGAGTAGTAGTTTGACTAGCACTAGATTCATAAGATTGCGTACTACTTTGACTAACTTGACTACTTTGAGATTCTGATTGACTAACAACAGCTGGTGTGGTGTCTTGAGATTGACTTGAAGAACTTTCTTCTCTTTTTACACTGCTACTCTTTGACTTACTTTTCTTAGAAGAGCTTTGTTTACTCTTTTTACTTTTAGGCTTGTGAGACTTAGAAGATGAGCTTTTTGACACTTTAACGCTCTTTTCAGCTAAGTTATTAGAGTTTGCGTGCAATCTTGAAGAAACAATCGGAATTAATGCAATGATAATTATTGCAACAATAATCAACCCAGCCCAGAGCTGACTATGATGTGGACCTTTTGGACTGCCTTCTGATTGAGTAGATTTTCTAGAAGTAACTTCTGGATCTGCTTCTGGTTCTGACTCCCGATGATGCATTGCCCTTCTAGATGTTTTAGGACGCTCAAAATGCTTGTAAGGGCCTTTTGGTTCTTTATTGTCCTGAGATTTGTTTTCCTTCATTCAAAAGTCCTCCAAAATTATAGATTATTAGTTTTATTTTATCATAGCTTTTAATAAAGCGTTAGTCAGCTAAGTGATTTAAACGAAAGACTTCTTCATTCGTTAATTCACGATACTCGCCCGAATTTAATGATTTTAAAGTTAGAAAGGCATACTTTTCACGAGCTAATTTTTCTACAAGGTGATGTACTGCTTCAAACATCCTCTTAACCTGATGGTAGTGACCTTCATGGATAGTTAATTGAACAATTTGGGTCTTCTTTTTCTCATCAGTCTTTAAAATCTTTAACTTAGCTGGTGCACTCTTTCTTCCATCAATACGCACACCATGAGTAAGAGAGCGAATCTCTTCTGGAGAAAGAATTCCCTTAATCTTTGCTACATAAACCTTTGGTACTTCATTACGTGGGTGCATTAATTTATTTGCTAATTCACCATCGTTTGTCATTAGTAATAAGCCCGATGTATCGTAATCAAGACGCCCTACTGGATAAAGGCGATATGGTACATCTTCAAAGAAATCAACTACTGTCTTTCTTCCTTTGTCATCGCTTACTGAAGAAATGACACCACGTGGCTTATAAAATAAGTATGTGTGGAGGGCTTCTTTTTCAATTGGAACTCCATTTACTTCAATCTTGTCGCTAGGTTCAACTTTTGTTCCTAGTTCAGTAACTTTTTTACCATTAACAGTTACTTGTCCTGCACTAATCATCTTTTCAGCCTTACGTCTTGAGGCAACACCTGCCTGCGCAATTACTTTTTGTAATCTTTCAGCCATTTTACTCACCCTCATCAAAATTAATTTTTTTATTTCTACTATCATCCTGATTAAATAGGTTCACAGGATTATCATCTGCTTCAAATTCTTCAATTACCGGTAAATCAGCCAAACTTTCATAGTTAAAGTACTGTAAAAAATAATCGGTCGTTACATATAAGTTAGGATGTCCTGGAACATCCTTTTTTCCATCTACTTTGATTAATCCGCGCCAAACCAAAGTTTGCAGCGCACCCGCTGAGTTAACCCCTCTTAAGTCATCAATTTCAACTCGAGTAATCGGTTGTCGATACGCAATAATCGACAAGATTTCAAGTGCTGACTGACTTAAATTCTTAGATAGATCTTTTTGGAAAAATTTAGAAATAATATCTCCGCATTTCGGACTAGTGGTTAATTTATAAGTTTGATTGATGCAAATTAACTGCAAACCTGAATTTTCATCATTTTTCAATCGGTCCTTAAGATGATTGGCTAATTCTCTTAGGGCAGCTGGAGAAATTTCTAACAACTGTAGTAAATTCTCAGTTTCTAAACCATCATCCCCCGCTGCATAAAGTAAGGCTTCTAATTCTGCTTCTTTACTTGCCATTAATCTCAACTTTCTCTAACTCTAGATCACCAAAATCTCTATTTTGCTTTACTACAATTTTATGATCACGACATAATTCTAAAACTGCTAGGAATAAACCAATTACTTGATCAAGATCTTGAAAGTTTTTAATACAATCAAAAAAACTAGTCGATCTTTTCTTTTGTAACCTGTTTTTTAAAAAGCTTGTCATTTCTTCAATTGAAGTCTCGTGAACCTCAATTTTTCCAACTTGTGGCTTTCTCAGTTTGAATCGCTCTAAAACTACTTTAAAAGTATTTGCAAGCTCATCACTTGTAATTTCTCCTAAAGGAAGTGGTTCAATCTCTTTTTTAGGGGAAACAGATGGATCCTTTGCCACTGTAATTGGCATTTCTTCATCTCTTTTTTTAAAGTATTCGGCAATTCTTTGAAAGACTGAGTACTGCACTAGTTGCTCAACAAGTTCAGTACGTGGATCTTCTTGATACTGATCTTCCTCAATAAAGTCATTTTTAGGAAGTAAATATTGAGACTTAATTCTAAGTAATGTTGACGCCATCACAAAATACTCTCCAGCAATTTGTAAGTCCAAAGTTTGCCAGCGAGCTAAATTAGCTAAATATTGTCCCGTAATTTTTGCAATTGGAATATCATAGATATCTATTTTTTGCGACCTAATTAAGTGTAAAAGTAAATCTAATGGTCCCGTAAAATTAGGAAGATCTAAAGTTAATTCATCAACATTATTCATCAGTTTTATTTTCCTTTAAATAATTTAATAAAGATGCCCAATTAGGTAAGGCAGTAATCATTTTATCAGGATAAAGATGCTTTAGGTCATTCATTACCAATTGTTTTGTTTTTTCATCACGCATTGTTGGATCAAGAGATAAATAGCGGATAATAATAAAATCTTTCTCTTCTTGAATACCAACAATACCGCGAGCATTACCATCTTGTTGATAGATAAGAACCTCGAATTGATTGGAATCGCTAGTATATAGTTTCATCTCTTCTTGCAGATTCTTAATGTTTTTAAAATCTGGGAGATAAGATAAATATCCCATTACAGTTTTTTCGTAATCTTTTTTATATTTGCTGATCATAATAGTTAGGCACGTGGATGTGCTTGATTGTAAACCTCCAAAATATGTTTCTGCGTCAGATTAGTATAAATCTGCGTAGTTGTAATATCACTATGGCCCAAAATCTCTTGAACCACTCTTAAGTCCGCCCCATTTTCTAACAAATGAGTCGCAAAAGTATGTCTAAGAGTATGTGGTGTAACATTTTTGGTTATTCCGATAAGTTGACAATATTTTTTTATCTTTTGCCAAACAGCTTGTCTCGTCAATTGATGACCATGATTATTTAGGAAAATCACATCAGTAAATTGACCGCTTTTTAAGACTTGATTCTCTCGGACATCTTTTTGATATTTCTCTAACCATGATAAAGCAACTTCGGTAATCGGAACAAGACGTTCTTTTGATCCTTTACCAAGAACTCTAATAATTTTTAACTCACCGTGAATATCGCCAGTACGTAAATTAATTAACTCACTAACCCGCATTCCAGTTGCATAGAGCACTTCAAGCATAGCTCGATCTCTAATCCCCAAACGAGTATTAGTATCAGGAGCATCCAACAATTTAGTAACTTCTTCCTCACTAAGAGCTGTCGGCAATCTACGTTCGCTTTTAGGTGAATCAATTTTAACTAAAGGATCACGTTCAATTATATCTTGCCGCAAAAGCCATTGATAAAATTTTCGTAAGCTAGAGATCATTCTACTGATTGAAGTTGTTGCTTTTCCCTTATCTTTTTGTGTTGCAAGAAAAGCATCAACTACTAGATAATCAACTTCCCAACTTGTTTCATTCTGATCTTCTAAATAACTTAAATATTCTTCTAAATCAGTTCGGTAAGAAACAATTGTATTGGGACTTAAGCCACGTTCTACTTGACTAAATCGTAAATAATCTTCTAAATTATCCTTCATTATCTGTGTCTGAGTCATCTTTTTCTACCAAGCTAATTGTTCCTGCATCTTTATCTTCAGTAATTAACCCATCCTTTAATAAATGTCCCAAGGCACGTTTAAAAGCTGATTTAGAAATACCAAAGTGATTTTTAATCTCTTGGGCATCACTCTTATCGTAAAATGGTAGAGTTTTTGTAGCTTCACGACGTAAACTTACTAAGATCATTTGTGCGTCATCGTCAATTTCTTCAAATCCACGAGGAAGAACACTTAAGTTCAATCTACCATATCGACTAACTCCAATTACACGTCCCTTAATCTTTTGACCTAGTCGTAATGGACGAAACATTTCAGACTTATGAACAAAGGCTAAGTAGTACTGATCAGTAATTACAAAGGAACCTACTTCATAATTTCTATAAACAGTTCCGGACATATTTTTATTCTCTAAATGTGCTGGGAAATTAGCAGCTAATTGCTCAAAAACGTTTTCTTCAGCCATTTTAGCCCAAATACGCTCTTTTTCATCAGTTTCAAGACGTACTAATAAGCGATCGTCTTTCTTTGGCCATTGATCCTTTTCAAGTGGAAGATCATCTAAAGATACGACAACATCTTTGTCGTTCAAACCAATATCTAAGAAAACACCCAAGTCACGGCGCACTTCTGTTACAGTTGCCCAACCATACTGATCTTTTTGAGCAAAAGGATAAAATTGTGTCATTTCTTTCTTTTTATCCTTATTTTCATAAATAAAGCCTTGTACTTCATCACCTAAATGGATTGGTTCATCTTGTGTAATTTCTATTTTCTTTAATTCAAAAGTTACCCCTTCAACCTGCACATAAAAAGCAGATTCATTTTCATCAGTAACTTTTCCTTTTCTTATTTCACCTAACATAATAGCGCCTCAATCCTTTTATTTTGTCTATCATCTTATAGTATAAGGAAAAAAAGACAAAAATAAAATAGCCAGCTTTCGCTGACTATTTTAATAAGCTATTTAATTCAGATTAAAGGTTAGTTGCTTCGCCTTGGTAAACAGCACCGCGACGAGCATCAACAGTAATCTTAGAACCATCCTTGATCTTTTCTACTGCATCAGTAGCACCAACGATAACTGGGATACCAAGTGAAAGACCAACAACAGCTGCGTGGCTAGTTAAACCAGAAGCTTCAACTACCATACCTGAAGCCTTCTTGATTGCTGGTAAGTAATCCTTATCAGTAGTCTTAGCAACTAAGATGTCACCATCTTGAACTTTGCTGTTAGCTTCTTCAGCAGAAGTTGCAACTACAGCTTTACCAATAACTGATTGTTCACCAACACCTAAACCTTTAACAAGTTGGGTACCGATTAATTGTAACTTCATCAAGTTAGTAGTACCAGTTTCGCCCAAAGGAACACCAGCAACGATAATTACTAAGTCGCCGTCTTTTGCAAGACCAGTTTCTTTAGCAAGTTCAGCTGCCTTTTCAAACATTTCTTCAGTAGACTTAGGCTTTTCAGTCAACATTGGCTTTACACCCCAAACAACACCTAATGAGTGTTGAATCTTGTCGTTGAAAGTCATAGCAATAATATCAGCGTTTGGACGGTACTTAGAAATCATACGTGCAGTGTAACCAGATTCAGTTGCTGCAATAATAGTCTTAACGCCCAATTCTTCAGCAGTTCTAACAACTGATTCACCGATAGCTTCAGTAACGTTTGAACCCTTGTATTCTTCGAATCTTTGAAGAGCTAACTTGTTACGCTTAGCAAGTTGCTTTTCAGTACGCATGTCGATTTCAGCCATAGCCTTAACAGCTTTAACTGGGTAAAGACCGTTTGCAGATTCACCTGAAAGCATAGTTGCATCAGTACCATCAAGAACAGCGTTTGCAACGTCAGTAACTTCGGCACGAGTAGGACGTGGGTTTTCTTGCATTGAGTCAAGCATTTGAGTAGCAGTAATAACTGGCTTACCTAAAGCGTTACATCTCTTGATCAATTCTTTTTGTACAAATGGAACATTGATAAATGGAATTTCAACACCCATGTCACCACGAGCAACCATTAAACCATCAGAAACCTTTAAGATTTCGTCGATGTTGTCAATACCTTCTTGTGATTCAATCTTAGGGAAGATCTTTACGTATTCACAATGTGCTTCTTCAAGCAATTGACGAATGTCAAGAACATCTTGTGCTTTACGAACGAATGAAGCAAAGATGAAGTTGATACCTTCCTTCAAACCGAACTTAATATCGTTAGTATCTTTTTCAGTGATACCTGGGAGGCGGATTTCAACGCCAGGAGCGTTAACACCCTTCTTAGAACCGATTACACCAGTGTTTTGAGCTTCACAAACTAATTCTCTCTTAGCGTCATCTTTGTCCTTAATCAAAAGGTCGACTAAACCATCATCGATTAATACGTGACCACCAACGTGAGTATCGTCGTAAAGACCATCGTAGGTAACGTGGATCATGTCCTTGTTACCCTTCTTAGTGTCGTCCATAGAAATACGGATAGTGTCACCAGTGTTAATAGTGAACTTGCCGCCTTCTTGTTCAGTAGTTCTAATTTCGGCACCCTTAGTATCAAGAGCAATGCCAAGAAGTTTACCAGTCTTCTTTTCAACCTCACGAACCATGTTCATACGTGCACGGTGTTCTTCGTGGTCACCGTGTGAGAAGTTGAAACGGAATACGTTTGCACCTGCTTCAGCTAATTTAGTAATAGTCTCAACATCGTTTGAGGCTGGCCCTAAAGTACTAACAATTTTAGTTTTCTTCATCTTGAAAAAATCTCCTATAATACAAAATCAAAAACTACTTGGCTAAGTCTTTGTTTAATGAGTATAACGCATAATTACCGTGGTGTTTTGCATCAAACAAATCAAGAATATCATGGTGAGTAAGCTTGTTGTTTTCCATACCAACAGCTAAGCCGCCTTTACCTTCAAGTAATAACTTAACAGCGTAGGCACCCATTTCACTTGCTACTACACGGTCACGCATTGTTGGGCTTCCGCCACGTTGCATATGGCCCAATACATTAGCACGAGCGTCAAAGTCACCATATTTAAGAAGTTCATCCTTAAATTTTTCAGCGTCCATAACACCTTCAGCTAAAACAACGATTCCATGTTTCTTACCATTAGCAAATCCTTGCTTCAAGTTTTCAGCAATTTCCTTAATGTCATAAGGTTCTTCTGGAATAACAATTGCGTCAGCACCGGTAGCAACACCAACGTGCATTGCGATATCCCCACAATCACGACCCATAACATTTACAACAAATACACGTTGGTGACTTGTTGCAGTGTCACGAATCTTATCAATGGCTTCCATTGCAGTATTACATGCAGTGTCAAAACCAATTGTGTAATCAGTATAAGGAATATCGTTGTCAATTGAACCAGGAAGACCAATAGCATTATAGCCATGTCTTGTAAGCTTCAATGCACCGTGGTAAGAACCGTCACCACCAATGACAACTAAAGCATCGATTCCGTGCTTCTTTAATTGTTCGATTCCCTTAAGTTGAACTTCTTCTTCCTTAAATTCTGGGAAACGAGCTGAATAAAGAAAAGTACCGCCGCGGCTAATTTTATCCGCAACTGTTTCAGAAGTCATTTGGAAAATATCACCAGCAACTAAACCAGCATATCCATAACGAATTCCGCAAACTTCGATACCGTTTGCCAAAGCTGTACGAGTAACAGCTCTAATGGCAGCGTTCATACCAGGGGCATCTCCACCACTAGTTAAAATACCAATCCGTTTCATGAATTCACCTCTACGATTTTCTGTGTTTTACTCACATCGATTTTATCGTACCATTTTTTTTACTCAATGTCTTCAAAAAAAAGCCTATTTTTTCACTAATAATCCTTATAAAATAAATGTTTTCGCTTTCAACCTTATTAGGCTCTCTTTTCCTTGCTTTCAAAAAAATTGAATTAATCTTTGAAATTAACCTGCCGAGCATTAGAAAGTAGAAATTGAATTTTGTTAGGATTAAAACGATCACTTTGAGTTCTCACTTGAAGTAAATATATCTCACCAATCTTCAAGTTCTCACCTACTTTTTCCCAGACTTGAGGAAAAATAGTAAAGTCTTTTTCGCCACTAGTATCACTAAAAACAGCAAAAGCCATATTATCACCTTTTTTTGTGGTAATTGGTTTAACCTTCATTAACTTTCCAACTGCAATTCCTTGTTCATTACTCTCAAAAACTTGTAATCGTTTTGCATTAAACTTTCGAGCATATTTTTGAACCGCAATAATCGGATTAATGCCAGTACTAAAGCCCATAGCTTCAACTTCCATCGCTGATTTTTCAGCCGCAGTTGGCATTTTTTCTTCTTCTACTTTAGGCTCTAATGTTTCGAATAACGATAAATTTGAGCCTGCCATTTTTACACTCTCAACTAAATCTTTATTTATTTTTAACAGTTCATTTCTATTAGGAGCTAGTCGATCAAAAGTTCCAGCCTTGATTAAATTTTCGACCGCATCTGCACTCAGCAAATTATTATCTATTTTCCAGAGAAAATCGGTCATCGACTTAATTGGACGCTTAATTTCTAAAATTTGCTTCAATAAGTCGCTTCTTAATCCCCGAATTGCCTTTAATCCGACTAAAATTTTTCCATTCTCTAATGAAAAATCTGCCTTACTATTTTCAATATCAGGTGGCAAAATCTTAATTCCAGCTTCCTGAGCTTGCGTTAGGTATTGAGCAATTTTATTTCGATTACCCATATTGCTGTTTAACAAAGCTAAATAAAAGGCTCCTGGATAATGCACTTTAAAATAAGCAAGCCAAAAAGCAATCTTACTGTAGGCAACTGCATGAGAACGATTAAATCCATAATTAGCAAACTGTGCAATGTAGTCATAAACTTTTTCAGCAGTTTCCTTTTTACGACCTAATTTAATTGCACCTTCAATAAACTTAGCTCGTTCACGCTGAATTACATCCGCATTTTTCTTAGACATTGCACGTCTTAACAGATCAGCCTCTCCTAAAGAAAAACCTGCTAAAACTTGAGCTGTTTGCATAACTTGCTCTTGGTAAACTAAAACCCCGTAGGTAGTACCTAAAATTTTCTTTAAACTAGGGTCAGGATATTGAACCCTTTCTTTTCCATGCTTTCTATTGATGAAATGATCAATATTATTTATTGGACCGGGCCGGTATAAGGCATTAACTGCAACAATATCTTCAAAACTATCTGGATGAAGTTGTTCAAGGACACGCTTAATCCCATCAGATTCAAACTGAAACACTGCATCTGTATCTCCACGCTGAAACAAGGCAAGTGTTTCTTGATCATCTAAGGGAATTTGGTTAGGATCAATGTCAATTCCATCCGCTCTTAAAGCTGCAACAATATTCCCTAAAATCGTTAAATTTCTTAATCCCAAGAAGTCAATCTTTAACAAGCCTAGTGATTCAACATTCAATTTTGTCTGTTGAATTACGGGAATTCCTAGGGGACCTGCTTGAAGTCCTACGATTTCAGCCAGGGAATCATCAGTAATTACTAAACCAGCCGCATGAATTGAATAGTGCCTTGGTAAATTTTCTAAATGCTCGGCGGTCGCAAATAAAATTTTACTCAATTCATTCGTATTCACTAGTAGCTGCAATTCTTTTGATTTTTGATAGGCCTCAGCTAAGGTGATTTTTCCCTTAGAGTGCGGAATGGCATCTAACCAACGATAGGTTTCGACCTTATTTAATCCAAAAACACGACAAACATCTTTTAAAACCTGCTTTGCCGCTAAAGTACCAAACGTTAAAATCTGGGCTGCATGATTCATCCCGTACTTTTCAAACATGTACTTAATTACTTCATCCCGACGATTGTCTGGAATATCTAAGTCAATATCAGGCATTTGCTGACGGGCAGGATTTAAGAAACGTTCAAACAGCAAATTATATTCAATTGGATCTACTTCAGTAATTCTAAGAGCATATGAAACAAGAGATCCAGCTGCTGATCCTCTCCCCGGTCCTGTTGTAATATGGACACTATGTGCAAAATTCATTACATCCCACACAATAAGAAAATAATCATCAAATCCCATTTCATTAATTACTTGTAATTCATAATCAAGTCTTTTTTGATATTGAGCGGGAATTTGATTATTAAATCTTTTTGCAAGCCCCTCTTGAGCTAAAGCATGCAAATATTCTTTTGAAGTAGGAAACTTATTTTGTTTAAATTTGGGTAATTGCGGATCTTGAAATTTGATTTCTGCAGTACAGATTTTTCCAATTTCTTCTGCATTCTCCAATGCATCTTCAATATCAAACTTCCGATAACTTACCTGCAATTCTTCACTATTTTTCAAATAGTGTGAACCAGCTTGTTTAGCCAACTGTTCTATATTTTCTAAATGAGTATTAGTTTTAATTGCTTGAAGTGTACGTCTTAAAAATTGTTCATTACGGTTAAGGTACTGTCCATCTTCTACAGCAGTTAGAGGTAAGCTAAATTGTGTAGCCAGTGAGCGAATATAATTTATATATTCTTGCTGTCCTGAATCCGCATAGACTCCCAAATACATGGAAGATGAGCTCGGAAGAGAATCTTGCAGCTTTCGTAAATAATTTGCTCCCATTTTAGGATTATTAGTTTGCAACATTTTTAGTTCACTATGTAAATTGCTTGGAGTAATTAGAATTAAATGGCCGAGATATTTTTTTAAATCTTCGAAAGTTAAAATATTTTCTTTTTCGCCATTTTCAGTTAAAAGATTAACTGCACTAGATAAACGTAAAATATTTTTATATCCCTGGTCATCTTTTGCAATTACAATGAGATCATACTTATTAGCTTCATCAATTAAACCATTAATTCTAAGTTGCATCCCTAGTAAAGGTTTAATTCCGGTATCTTTTGCTGCCTTATAAAAATCGACCAGGCCATAAGTAATATTGATATCGGTTAAAGCAATCGCAGAATAGCCTTTTTTCTTAGCATTTTCAGCTAAATTTTTAACTTTAGTTGGACTCTCAAGTAGAGTAAAACCGCTTAAATTTTGTAAACTAACCGCTCCCATATACTCACCCTTTCTGATAATTTAAGTATAGCAAATTCTATTATCTTCGCTTGCTAAAACATCTTATTTTTGCTAAGATACCTAGCGAAAGAAGGAGAAATTATGCGCTACATTATTACAGTGATTTGGTCATGCATTTTTTGCGAAATTATCGGTTTTATTGCTGCATCTCTAACTCAGATGCAATTTAATCCTATGCAATCTTTGATTATTGGCGCAGTCTTTGGCTTGCTCTTCGCAATTATTATTCCTGCCATTACTGCCAAAAGTCATAAAGACAAAAGTAAGTATAGTAAATTATAATTGAATTAAATTTGAATATTATAAAAAGCTGTTTCAATTAAGAAACAGCTTTTTTTCTTACGCTGATTGTAAAATTAAATTGAACACTTGATAAAAAATAAAAAGTCCATTCGGACCTGTTTGATAGAATGTTAATAACCACAAAAACTTTCTATTGGAGGTCAAAATGGACTCTTTACAT
>CATLCE010000026.1:0-21138 GCA_949888035.1 Lactobacillus johnsonii
TTGGTGGGAAACTGCCTGCGAGGGTAGGCAGTCGCCGTGCTCTTTTTTAATATTCCGGCTTAGCTCAGTTGGTAGAGCACCTGACTGTTAATCAGGTTGTCGTCAGTTCGAGTCTGACAGCCGGAGTTTATGGCAATAATAAAATAATGGAGTGTTGTCCGAGTGGCTGAAGGAGCATGATTGGAAATCATGTATACGGGCTTTACCTGTATCGAGAGTTCGAATCTCTCACACTCCGTTGGAGAATATTTTTCGCCATAATATGTATTTCATTTATTGAGTAAATTTTTTGAAAAAAGTACTTGCTTTTTGAAAAAGATCTGGTATAGTAATATATGTGCTCAATTGTGAGATCTGGCCCGTTGGTCAAGCGGTTAAGACACCGCCCTTTCACGGCGGTAACATGAGTTCAAATCTCGTACGGGTCATTGCCATATTAAATATGGTTGTTGGAGGATTAGCTCAGCTGGGAGAGCATCTGCCTTACAAGCAGGAGGTCACAGGTTCGAGCCCTGTATCCTCCATCGTTCACGGGACTACCAAATATGGTAGTCCTTTTTTGTGTTTAAAGACAAATGAACGAATTTTTATTGTATATATTGTTATTCGGTTAAGGTCCCGAAAGGATTCGTTTTTAACGAAGATGCCTTGTAACCGAAAGATGGGGGACTCTATGAAAAAAGAAAAACGTTTATTTACTTCGGAATCAGTTTCAGAAGGACATCCAGATAAAGTTGCAGATCAAATTTCTGATGCTATTTTAGATGCAATTTTAGCTAAGGATCCAGATGGTCGTGTAGCTTGTGAAACTACTGTTACTACCGGTCTCGTTTTAGTTGTAGGTGAAATTTCAACCTCTGCGTATGTGGATATTCAATCTGTAGTTAGAAAAACTATTTTAGAGATTGGATACAATCGTCCTGAACTTGGTTTTGACGGTAATAATTGTGCTATCTTAGTCGATATTGATGAACAATCTAGTGATATCGCTGGTGGTGTTAATGAATCACTTGAAACACGTGAAAACCAGCAGGACAAAGATGATTTAGATAAAATAGGTGCTGGTGACCAAGGGTTAATGTTTGGTTTTGCCATTAAGGAAACTCCTGAATTAATGCCGCTACCTATTTCTTTAGCTCATTCATTGATGAGACGGGTTGCTAGTCTTCGCAAAGAGGGACGTCTTGATTGGCTAAGACCTGATGCAAAAGCACAAGTAACTGTAGAATACGATGATGAAAATAAACCAAAACGTGTAGATACAGTGGTTATTTCTACTCAAACTGATGCAACAGTAACTAACGATGAAATTCGTGAAGCAATGATCGATATGGTAATTAAGAAGGTCATCCCATCTCAATATCTTGATAAGGATACTAAGTTCTTGATTAATCCTTCTGGTCGCTTTGTTATTGGTGGACCTAAAGGAGATTCGGGGCTAACTGGACGTAAGATTATTGTTGATACATATGGTGGATACGCTCGTCATGGTGGGGGTGCTTTCTCAGGTAAAGATTTAACTAAGGTTGATCGAAGCGCAAGTTATGCGGCTCGATATGTAGCTAAGAATATTGTGGCAGCTGGCTTAGCGTATCAATGTGAAATTCAACTTGCTTATGCAATTGGAGTTGCCCATCCAGTTTCAATCATGGTTGATACGCATGGAACAAGTAAAGTAAGTGAAGATCTATTGGTAGAGGCGGTTAGAAATGTCTTTGATTTAAGACCAGCTGGTATTATCGAAATGTTGAACTTAAAGCGTCCTATTTATCGCCAAACTGCCGCTTATGGTCATTTTGGACGAACAGACGTGGATTTACCTTGGGAGCATACAGATAAGGTAGAAGCGCTAAAAACATATGTGAGCGAGCATGCAGAATAAAAGTAATACTAAAATTGTAACAATTGCTATCTTTTTAACGACCTTTATGACAGCGATTGAAGGGACTATTGTATCGACGGCGATGCCCACAATTGTTTCTGATTTAAATGGATTAGAAATCATGAATTGGGTTGTTTCCATCTTTCTATTAATGACTGCTGTCTCAACCCCAATTTATGGAAAACTAGCTGATAGCCTTGGAAGAAAACCTGTATTTCTATTCGGAATTGCTGTTTTTGTGATTGGATCAGCACTTTGTGGAATTGCACAGAATATGGTGGAACTAATCCTCTTTCGAGTAATTCAGGGGCTCGGATCAGGAGCAGTACAGCCAGTAGCTGTTACCATTATTGCCGATTTATATACGCTTGAAAAAAGAGCAAAGATGCTAGGTTTAAACTCTGGTTTTTGGGGAGTAGCTTCGGTCATTGCACCATTGTTAGGTGGATTCATTGTTCAACATTTATCATGGCATTGGATTTTTTATATTAATGTTCCATTAGGAATTTTAGCCTTTTTACTGGTGATCTTCTTTTTGAAAGAAACAAAGACAAGTAAGGATTCCACTTTAGATTTAAAAGGAACAACTTGTTTAGTCATCTTTTTATTGGCCTTAATGGTCTTCTTACAAGAAATAGAAAATGGCTTTAATTTAATCTTATTAGGACTACTAGTTATTATTGTTGCTTCAGCCTTTCTTTTCTTTAGAATGGAGAAGAAAGCAAAAGATCCAATTATGCCACTAGATATGCTAACTAGCAAAGAATTTACAATGATTAATTTGATTACTTTGCTTATTTCAGGGGTAGTCATTGGCTTTGAATTCTATATTCCAACTTGGATGCAAGGAATAAATGGGACAAGCGCTTCTGTTGCTGGATTTGCGGTGACACCAAGTTCGTTAATGTGGATTGTAGGATCATTTTTAATTGGTGGAATGCTTGGACGATGGGGAATAAAGAAAACATATGATTATATGTTAATTGTCCTTGTTGGAGCCGATTTAGCCTTAATATTTGTTCCAATCTATACCTCATTTTGGGTATTTTGTCTGATTGCAGCATTTAATGGGACAGCCTTTGGAGCTATTACAACTGCTTCGCAAGTTCGTTCTCAAGTTTTAGTAGGACGCGATAAAATTGGAGTTGCAACTAGTTTTAATACATTGATGAAATATTTAGGGCAGACTATGATGGTCTCTATATATGGAATTACATTTAACATGGTTGTAGCAAAGCAGTTAACACATCATCCGCAATTAACTCAAAGAATGATGAATGATATTGTTTCTGCTGATAAAGCTAAACATTTAGCACCTAATTTAATCCCCGCTTTAAGAGAAGTTTTATTAAGCGGCTTAAAGTCGGTATATGTGGTTTCTTTAATTGTGATAATTTTATCGTTAGTTCTTAATCAACTTTATAAACAGAAGAAAATTGTTGAATAAAAAAATGCTAACTGAGTTTAACATTATACTCAGTTAGCATTTTTTATTTATTCTTTTTTAAATAGAGGTGGTATAAAACGGAAAATCCAAGTAAAACAAATGTTGTACCTTCTAGCCATCCACCAATTACGTCTGAGGGATAGTGGACATGACAGAAGATCCTAGTGTAACCAATAAAAAGTGGGAAAATACTCCAAATAATAATTAAAATAGTGCGCCAGGATTTATTTTTTACTAAAAGGATAGTTAAGACTATTAGAATACCAAAGAAAGTTGCACTACCTACTGAGTGGCCCGATGGAAAGCTATAACCATCAGCAAAAACTAAATGGTGAACTAAGGGGCGATGACGTTCAACGGCATGTTTGGTAATCCAGTTATAACCATTGGCACAGATCATTAAGCCGGCTGAGAAGAAAGCATAGGCGAATCTTTTGGCAATCAGCAAGCAAATAAATAAAATTATCGTAGCAATGGTTAAAGTACTAGTATTACCAATTACTGTTAATTTAGTGGCAATCGCTACATTAGTAGGATTGTTGTTAGAAAGTAGATGAATAATAGTTTGGTCAAAAGAATGTATGAAAGGATTTTTATAAATGACCAAGAGTGCCCAAATTACATAAAGAATTAAAAAAATAAATCCAGGAATAAGGGTATCGTGGATAGTTAAATTGTTATATTTCTTTTTCAAAAAAATTTCTCCCCTTGTAATTTCTAGTAGATGTGGTAAATTATAATCATTATCCATCAAAAAATAAAGACTAGGGAGTAGTAACAAGTCAGAGTTGTTATTAGAGATGAGCTGGTTGGTGTAAAGCTTAACAATGATGCTGTGAACTTGCCCTAACGACAGGTCTATCGTTTGCCTTCCGCGTTAAGGGGCACGAGTGTCACACATTGTATGTGTGGAACTTAGGTGGTAACGCGAAATTAACTTCGTCCTATGATTTTAATCATAGGGCGTTTTTTTAGTTTTAAGGAGAGATATTTTTGTATAATCACAAAACTGTAGAAAAAAAGTGGCAAAAATACTGGGCTGAGCATGATACTTTTAAGACAGGCACTGATCCTAAGAAAAAGAATTATTATGCTTTAGATATGTTCCCATTTCCATCTGGTAAAGGTCTTCATGTAGGACACCCAGAAGGATATACTGCAACTGATATTGTTTCAAGAATGAAGAGAGCCCAAGGCTATAATGTTCTTCATCCAATGGGCTGGGATGCATTTGGTCTTCCAACTGAACAATATGCCTTAAAGACTGGTGAAGACCCAGAAAAAGTTACTAAAGAAAATATTGCTAATTTTAAAAAGCAACTGAATAAGCTTGGTTTTTCGTATGATTGGGACCGCGAAGTTACTACTTCTGATCCAAATTACTATAAGTGGACTCAATGGGTTTTTGAACAAATGTATAAGAAGGGCTTGGCATATGAAGCTGAAGTTCCTGTTAACTGGTCTCCAGATCTAGGCACAGTTGTTGCAAATGAAGAGATTATTGATGGTAAAACTGAACGTGGTGGTTATCCAGTTTACCGTCGTAATATGCGTCAATGGATGCTTAAGATGACAGCTTATGCTGATCGCTTGCTCGAAGATTTAGATGATTTAGATTGGCCAGAGCCAGTTAAAGAAATGCAAAGAAACTGGATTGGTCGCTCAGAAGGAGCTCAAGTTACTTTTAAGGTTAAAGATAGTGATAAAACATTTGATGTGTTTACTACACGTCCTGATACCTTATTTGGTGTTAGTTACACTGTCTTAGCTCCTGAAAGTAAGTTAGTTCAAGAAATTACAACTCCTGAACAAAAAGAAGCTGTGGATGCTTACATTAAGAAAATTGAATCAAAGTCTGATCTAGAAAGAACTGATCTAAATAAAGACAAGACCGGTGTCTTTACTGGTGCCTATGCAGTTAATCCAGTAAATGGAAAAGAAGTTCCAATTTGGATTTCTGATTATGTTTTAGCAAGTTATGGTACTGGTGCAGTAATGGCGGTACCAGCTCATGATGATCGTGACTATGCTTTTGCAACTAAATTTGGCTTGCCGATCAATCGAGTTATTGAAGGTGGAAATTTAGAAAAAGAAGCCTTTGGTGGAGATGGTAAACACATCAATTCTGAATTCTTAGATGGTTTAAACAATGAAGAAGCTAAGATGAGAATGATTGAGTGGCTTGAAGATCACAATGTAGGTGAAAAGAAGGTTAATTATAAACTTCGTGACTGGGACTTTAGTCGTCAACGTTACTGGGGTGAACCAATTCCTGTAATTCATTGGGAAGATGGTACTACTTCACTAGTTCCAGAAGATGAATTACCATTACGTTTGCCACATGCAACTGACATTAAGCCATCAGGTACTCCAGAAAGTCCACTTGCCAATTTGACTGATTGGGTAAACGTTGTTGATGAAAATGGTCGAAAAGGTAAGCGTGAAACTAATACTATGCCTAACTGGGCAGGTTCAAGTTGGTACTACTTACGCTATATTGATCCACATAACGATAAAGAATTGGCTGACTATGATTTACTTAAGAAGTGGCTCCCTGTAGATCTTTACATTGGTGGGGCAGAACACGCTGTTCGTCACTTACTCTATGCTAGATTTTGGCACAAGGTTCTTTATGACTTAGGTGTTGTACCAACTAAAGAGCCATTCCAAAAGCTTTATAATCAAGGTTTGATTTTAAAGAATCATGAAAAGATGTCTAAGTCTAAAGGAAATGTTGTTAATCCTGATGAAGTAATCGATGAATATGGTGCAGATTCACTTAGAATGTACGAAATGTTCATGGGCCCATTAGATGCTTCAATTGA
This sequence comes from Lactobacillus johnsonii, assembly GCA_949888035.1. GTDB lineage: Bacteria > Bacillota > Bacilli > Lactobacillales > Lactobacillaceae > Lactobacillus > Lactobacillus johnsonii_B. The sequence goes on from CATLCE010000026.1 coordinate 6,155, forward strand.
TTGGGATGATAATGGTCCTGCATCTACTAAGAAATTCTTAGATCGTGTATGGCGCTTATTTGTTAACGATCTTGATTTAAAGGCAATTCCTCAAGAAAAGATTGTTGACGAAAATGATGGTGAACTTGATAAGGTATATGCCGAGACTGTCAAAAAGGTTACAGAAGACTTTGAAGCTTTACACTTTAATACTGCAATCAGTCAAATGATGGTCTTTATGAATGCAGCTCAAAAAGCTAAGACTATTCCACGTGAATATGCAGAAGGATTTGTACAACTTCTTGCTCCTGTTGCACCTCACATGATGGAAGAAATCTGGTCAGTATTTGGTCATGATGAATCTCTTGCATATGCTAAATGGCCAGAATATGATCCTGCAAAATTAGTTGAATCAACAGTTGAAATTATGGTTCAAGTTAATGGTAAGCTTCGTGGTAAATTTAAGGCTGCTAAGGATAGCGATAAAGATACCTTAGAAAAAGAAGCTCTTGCTCTTGATCATGTTCAAAAATTCTTAGATGGAAAAGACGTCAAGAAAGTCATCGTTATTCCAAACAAGATTGTTAATATTGTTGCTAAGTAATTTAAGTTTTTCCTAAATAATTAATATTTGTAAATACAATTTACATTAATGAGTAATATATAATTCAGACGCTTAACTGGATATAGGGAAAATTTATCTTTATGGAAAACAATACTAAAAATACTAAAGAGACAATGGTCAAAGGCTCCGCATGGATGACTTTTGGCTCTATTGTGTCACGAATTTTAGGAGCATTGTATATTATTCCATGGTATGCCTGGATGGGAAGTCATGGAAATATTGCCAATGCTTTAACAGCGAAAAGCTATAACATTTATAGTTTATTTATTATTATTTCTACCGCAGGTATTCCCGGAGCGGTTGCCAAGCAGGTAGCAAAATATAATGCTTTAAATGAATATGATATTGGGCGAAAACTGTTTAGACGCGGCTTAATTTTGATGGCCATGTTTGGTGTGATTTGTGCAGCAATTATGTACTTTGGTGCTCCAATTTTAGCTACTGATGATATCATTGGTGCCCTTTTGCATGGGGCTAAAAGTGATCCGCGTCAAGTTGCCGTGATGAGAAGTCTTTCTTATGCAGTTTTAATTATTCCAATTTTGAGTATCATGCGTGGGTATTTTCAAGGTTATGCAGATATGATGCCTCCAGCTATGTCTCAATTTGTTGAACAATTGGCACGTGTAATATGGATGCTATTGACTGCTTACATTATTATGCAAGTTCAACATGGATCTTATGTTCATGCAGTAGTTCAATCAAATTTAGCTGCAGCTATTGGTGCGGTATTTGGAATTTTGCTCTTAGTATGGTTTTTATATCGTAGACGAAATGAACTAAATGCATTAATGAAGCAATCAAATCATGCAATTAAAATTTCTACTGCTGGAATTTTCTGGGAGATTATTAATCAATCTATTCCATTTATTATCATTGACTCTGGAATTACCTTGTTCCAATTAATTGACCAGTATACCTTCCATCCAATGATTGCTATGTTTGTTCATGCTAGTTCTGATCAAATTGAATCATGGTATGCCTTATTTGGATTAAATGCAAATAAATTAATCATGATTATTGTATCTTTAGCAACTGCAATGTCAGTAACTGCTATTCCGCTTTTATCAGGTGCCCATGCACGACGTGATTATGCCAGCATTTCTAGCCAAATTGAAAATACCTTGGAATTATTCTTATTTGTTATGATTCCAGCTTCATTGGGTATGGCTGCTATTGCAACGCCAATTTATACAATTTTTTATGGCTACGATCAATTAGGTTCAAATGTCTTGTACTTATCATCATTTACGGCAATTAGTTTAGGCCTATTTACAGTTTTAATGGCAATTTTACAAGGTCTATCAGAGAACGGACTAGCTATAAAGTACCTGGTGTTAGGAATTATCATTAAATTTGCTGTCCAACTTCCGATGATTGAATTCTTTAAAGTATATGGACCACTCTTAGCTACGAATATTGGCTTGATTATTACCATCTGGCTTTCTTTAAAGCACTTAAAAGTTAGATACAGATATAATAGTAGTCGTACATCAAGACGGTTTATTGGAATTGCAATTTTTTCAATGGCAATGTTTGTGATAGTTACCGGGGTAGTTAATTTTGGTGGAAAAATCATTTCACCTGAACGTAGGCCAACCTCATTTGTTCTTGTTACACTTGCGGTAGTTATTGGTGGTTTACTCTATGCCTTTTTAACAGTGAAATTTGGTTTAGCTCAAAAGATCATTGGACCAAAAGTTGATAGGGTCTTAGAAAAATTACATATTAGAGTTTAAAAGAGAAAAAGGAAACTTGAGTAAGATACTTACCTAAGTTTCCTTTTTTGCCCCTGCCAAGGAAGTCTATTATATAATATTTCCGAGAAAGTGAGGAAGAAAAAGTGGATAATATGCTTGTATATGCTGCAAAAGAGAAGCGAAATTTTAATGAATTTCCCTTAAACGAAGTAGATAGCATGATTTTTTCTCAATTAGCGTATTGTAATTTTGATACTCTTCCTCAGCATCATAGTTTACAAAGTTTGGCTTCTGATGAAGAGATTAAGACTTTAACTCAGGGAAATCTTGGTGGAAAGAATACTGAAAAGTTAATCAAGATTATGCTACAAAACCCCCGCTTTAAAAAACTATGTTGGCGCAATGTGGTTAGTAAAGTAGATACAAAAACACAAATGCAATTTAATGCTGTCACATTTTGTATTGCAGAAGATCAATACTATATTGCATATCGGGGAACAACGGCTACTACCATCGGTTGGAAAGAAAATTTTAATATGTCTTTTAATGATTGGGTACCAGCCCATTATTTTGCTCGTTCTTATTATCGAAAAATCAAAAATTTGTTTTCAGGAAAATTTTATCTTGGTGGGCATTCAAAGGGCGGAAATTTAGCTTTTGCCGTTGCATTGAACCTAAAAGAATCCGACCTGTCACATATTGCTAGAATCGACTGTTTTGATGGACCAGGTTTTCATAATCAAGAACGATTAAAGAATAGATTCTTAAAATTAAAGGGTAAGATTCATAAATATATTCCGCAAGGCTCATTGATTGGGATATTACAAGATGATCTGATTGGAGAAAAAGATTATTGTACTGTTGTGGCAGCTTCTGGAAATAGTTTGCTCCAGCATGATATGTTTACTTGGCACGTTATTGATGATCGATTTGCAACCGTAAAGCAATTAGATAGCACATCTGAAGTTTCATGGAAGGCAATTGCTGAATGGCTAAAAAATACAAACGATACGGAAAGAAAAGATTTTATTGAAATGCTATATTTAACGGTGAGTGACACTAATCAAATTTATTTCAGGAAACTATTAACGCCTAAGACGACATATAAATTAGCTACTCGTTTGATAAAAAATAGTTCTACCCAAAAGAATGTTTGGGAACCAATAATAAGAAAACTTTTTAAAGCCTATGTGAATTCAGGAACAGCAGCTTTTAGTGAACAAAGAAAAAATCAATTATCAAACTTTAAAAGAATTTTAGATGAACAACGCAATAAATAGGTTAAGTTATAAAAATCTATCTTGAATTAAAAACTACCTGCTTATCTAGAAAAAGAGTAAAATAACGATTGAAAGAGGTGGACAAAATTGAAAAAAGATACATATATGACTTTACTAGGATTCCGTGATACTTGTTATAATGATTTCAATTTTGATATTGATGAGAAAGATTTTTATTTAGGAACTGATACCTATAAAAAAATTGACAAGATATTAAAGGATGCGCAGAATGAGCAATTATTAGTTCAGTTTGAAGAGGGTACTCATCTTTATCAAGATTATGATCCAGAATACTTGAGCGTAGCACAAAAGAGAGAAATTCAACATGATATTAATGCAGCCCGTAACTTTTTGGATAATTACGATGGTGATGCAGACGATAAGCATGATAATTATGCAGCTTACTTGGATGATAATTCTTTAAGCTATTCTTTTGGTCCAGATAGTAATTTAGATGAAGTACAAAATAATTTAAATGATATTGAAACCAATGGCGTAATCATTTGGCAAAGACGAAAAGATGAATATATTTTATTACCACATACCATTCATAGCCTTGAAAGAATTAAAAAACAGATTGCATCAAGTAAACGTGTTGATGATAAAAAATTGCGTTATGCAATGGAGCGCTTATTTAACAATATAACTGATTTTCTTAAGCCATTTAGTGATAGTGAATTAGGAAAATACGAAAATACAATTTCACAAGAGCTTAGAGATGATTTAGAACATTATGCTTTAAGTGTTCAAACTGATGCACGTGAAGTAGCTGCAGATAAATTAACTAAATATGCAGTGCAACTTGCAGAAAAAGAAAATAATGACAGTATTTAAAGTAAAGCTCATCGATTAGATGAGCTTTTTTGGATAGGACAAAATGAAATCTATTTCACAAGAATTAATATCTAGAGTAATAAAGAAAAGAAAAAGTGCTACCCATAAAGGAAATTATGGTCGTTTACTCCTAATTGGAGGTAGTAAAAAATATGGTGGAGCACTGATTATGGCAGCAGAAGGCGCATTAAACAGTGGTGCAGGTTTAGTGACAGTTGCTACAGACCAAGTCAATATTGCTGCTTTACATACTAGAGACCCAGAGATTATGGCTCTTAATTGGGATGAAAGCATAGAGTTAAAGAATTTAATCAAAAGTTCTGATGTAGTAGTGTGTGGAATGGGTCTTGGATTAGATGATAAAGCACAACAAATTTTAAGGCTAGTTAGAGATAACATCACCTTAAAGCAAACACTAATCTTAGATGCTAGTGCACTAGATTTAATTGGTCAGCAAAATGATTTACTACCATTAAATTCAAAAATTTTGATTTTTACTCCTCATCAAATGGAATGGGAGCGATTAAGTGGAATAAAAATTTCTGATCAAAATGATGAACTAAATCAGGTAGCTTTAGATAAATTAGTTAAAAATAAGAATGCGATTTTAGTTTTGAAATCCAATCACACTAAAGTTTATGATCAAGCAGGGCATATTTATTTAAATCCTTTTGGTAATCCAGGAATGGCTATTGGTGGTATGGGAGATACATTAGCTGGAATTATTGGTGGATTTTGTGGTCAATTTATACCTAACTTAGAAACAGTGGCAGCTGCTGTGGGGATTCATTCTTTAACTGCTGATAAAATTGCAGAGAGGCAATATATTGTTCGACCAACTCAATTATCGGCTCATCTTTCAGAGATAATGAAGCAATATGAGAAATAATTAAGTAATGACGAAATAAGTTAAATTGCATAAAGAGAAATTGGGTGACCGAATGAGACATGCAAAGAAGAAATCTAGGAAAAAGTATTTATGGTTAATTAGCCTTGTAATAGCAGCTATTTGTTTTTTTGTATGGAAAAACAATTTTAACTCAAATAGAATGCCAGCGAATTATCATGCTGACCAAGTAGATTTAAACGTTAAAGCCGCCGTAGCAATTAATGCAAAAGATGGATCAACCATTTACGCTAAAAATGCTAATCAAAGCTTGCCGATTGCCTCAATGACCAAGCTTTTAACCGTTTACTTAACTCTACAAGCAATTAAAGAGAAAAAGATATCTTGGGACACAATGGTTACTCCGACTCAAGAAATAGTTAACTTGGGCTCAAATCCAGATTACGCAAGTGTTCCACTTAGGCTAGGACAAAAATATACCGTCAGAGAACTATACGATGCGGCTTTAATAAAGTCGGCAAATAATGCAGCTCGTTTACTCGCGATTGCAGTTAGTGGAAGCGAGACAAATTTTCTAAATCAAATGCGCCAGCAAGCTCGTAAATGGAAACTCAATAATGCTAAATTCGTAACTGTTGATGGTTTACCAGAGAAAAAGAAAAATTTTTTAGGGATGACGACAACAGTTGAAAATAAAATGAGTGCCAATGATATGGCGATTGTAGCAAGAAAATTAATAACTACTTATCCTGAAATTCTAAATACTACGAAACTAGCTAGAGCATATTTTCAAAATACTCTTATGACTAATAGTAATAAAATGTTAAACGGTCTCTCATCCTATGATTCGACATTTCCTGTTGATGGTTTAAAGACGGGTACTACTGATGGCGCTGGTTCATGTTTTACTTGTACAGTGAATAAAAATGGAAAAAGAGTGATTACAGTAATTTTAGGTGCTGAAAATGATAATGAACGGTTTGTGGAAACAAAAAAGTTATTAAGTTACTGTTTTAATTAAAATTTTACTATGCATTAGATTTAATATTGCACTTTCCCTAAGTTTGCTGATATAATCTTCATGACAAAAGGTTAAAAGTAGTAGTATTGCATATGTTTTCAGCGAGTCTATGGTTGGTGGGAGTTAGACAATGGGGCAATATGAAGGCGTGTTTAACTTTAACTTTAAAATCAATTAATAAGCGGATACTTTGTATCAAGTAGAGTGGTACCGCGGGAACTTTCTCGTCTCTTTCTAGTTTACTAGGAAGAGACTTTTTTTATGCAAGAGGTGTTATAAGTGGATTTTAAACAAAAAGTCGTTGATTTAGTTAGTGAACAGGTAGATTTACCTAAAGAAAAAATTTCTATGTTAATTGAAAGACCAAAGAACCCTAAGATGGGTGATTATGCTTTTCCAGCATTTGCTTTGGCTAAAATTGAACATAAAAATCCTGCTTTAATTGCTAAGGATATTGCAGAAAAAATTAGTGATGATAATTTCACCAGTATTCAAGCAGTTGGACCATATGTCAACTTCGCAATTGATCATGCAAAATTAGTCAATGCAACTTTAAAGGATGTTCTAACTGAAAAAGAACATTTTGGTGATCAAAAACTTGGTGAAGGGAATGTTCCAATTGACATGTCTTCTCCTAATATTGCTAAGCCAATGTCAATGGGACACTTACGTTCCACGGTAATTGGTAATTCAATTGCTAAGACTTTGGAAAAAGTTGGTTATACTCCAATTAAAATTAATTATCTTGGGGACTATGGTACCCAATTTGGTAAATTAATTACTGCTTACCGTTTATGGGGTAATGAGGAAGATGTTAAGAAAGATCCAATCACAAATCTTTTCCATTACTACGTTAAGTTCCATGAAGAAGCTGAAAAAGATCCTAAGTTAGAAGATGAAGGACGTGCTGCCTTTAAGAAACTAGAAAACGGTGATGAAGAAGAAATTAAATTATGGAAATGGTTCCGTGAAGTTTCCTTACAAGAATTTAACCGTATCTATAAAGAATTAGGAGTAACTTTTGATTCATATAATGGAGAAGCATTTTTCAATGATAAGATGCAGCCAGTGGTTGATGAATTAAGAGAAAAGGGCTTACTTGAAGAATCTCGTGGAGCTCAAGTTGTTAACTTGGGAGAAGATGAAAACCCAGCTTTAATTTTAAAATCTGATGGCTCTAGTCTTTATATGACTCGTGATTTGGCTGCTGCCTTATATCGTAAAAAAGAATATGATTTTGTTATGTCATTGTATGTTGCTGGTGGTGAACAAACTGGTCACTTTAAGCAATTAAAACAAGTTTTGAAGAAGATGGGGTATGACTGGTCAGATAACATTCACCACATTCCATTTGGTTTGATTACTCAAGGTGGAAAGAAATTATCTACTCGAAAAGGAAACGTTGTTTTCTTAGATCAAGTCCTAAAAGATGCAGTTTCTTTAGCAGAACAACAAATTGAAGAAAAGAATCCAAATCTATCTAATAAGAAGCAGGTTGCTCATGATGTTGGTGTAGGGGCCGTTGTATTCCATGACCTAAAGAATGATAGAATGGATAACTTTGATTTTGATTTGGAAGAAGTTGTTCGTTTTGAAGGGGATACTGGTCCATACGTTCAATACACTAATGCTAGAGCTCAAAGTATTTTACGCAAAGCTAATAAAGAGATCTCAATGGATAATTTAAGCTTAAATGATGATTGGTCCTTTGCAGTCGCAAAAGCATTAGCTGATTTCCCTGCTATTGTAGAAAAAGCTTCAGAAAAATTTGAACCATCAATTATTGCAAAATATGCCTTAGATTTAAGTAAGAAATTTAATAAGTATTATGCAAATGTTAGAATTTTAGATGAAGATAATCAACTAAACGCTCGTCTTGCATTAGTTCAAGCAACTTCAATTGTTTTAACTGAAGCTTTAAGACTTTTGGGTGTAAATGCACCTAAAGAAATGTAATATTTCTTTAAATAAAAATATTCACTGAATTTTTTTGAGCTAAAGTATGTTAATTTTTGCACTAATGGGTTAAACTAGTGATGTGTTAAAAATTTAGGAGGTATTTTTTTAATGGCTTATTTAGTAAATGGTAATGACATTTTCAAAGCTGCTCGTGAAAACCACTACGCTGTAGGTGCATACAACACTAACAACCTTGAATGGACTCGCGCACTTTTAAGAGGTGCTAAGGAAACTAGAACTCCTTTATTGATTCAAGTTTCTACTGGTGCTGCTAAGTACATGGGTGGTTACAAGACTGTTAAGGACTTAGTTCTTAACGAAATGGACAACATGGATATCGATGTTCCAGTTATTTTGAACTTGGACCACGGTGACTTTGAATCAGCTAAGGAATGTATTGCACTTGGTTACTCATCAGTTATGTTTGATGGTCACAACTTACCAACTGACGAAAACTTAGCAAAGACTAAGGAAATCGTTAAGTTAGCTCACGAAAGAGGTATCTCTGTTGAAGCTGAAATCGGTAAGATTGGTGAAAACCAAGGTGCCGATGGTGGTGAATTAGCATCAGTTGAAGACGCTAAGACTTTCGTTGCTGCTGGTGTTGACAAGCTTGCTTGTGGTATTGGTAACATCCACGGTGTTTACCCAGAAGGTTGGACTGGCTTAAACTTCGATCGTTTGAAGGAAATTGCAGAAGCAGTTCCAAACGAACCACTTGTTCTTCACGGTGGTTCAGGAATTCCTCAAGACCAAATCGAAAAGGCAATTCAATTAGGTATTGCTAAGATTAACATCAACACTGAATTCCAATTAGCATTCCAAGCTGCAACTCGTAAGTACATCGAAGACAAGATGGACTTAGACAAGGGCAACAAGGGTTACGACCCACGTAAGCTTTTGAGAGCTGGTACTGACGCAATTACTGATTCTATGAAAGAAATGATTTCATGGATGGGTACTGCACCAATCGACACAAAGGAATCATCAGTTCAATTTGATGAAGCTTCATTAAACGAAGAATAATCAAAAACTATATTAAAAAAGACCTCAGAAATTGAGGTCTTTTTTTATTGGCTTAAGTGTGAAAAAATGCGAATAATATTTGATGATCGTGGATGTAAAAGCTTTTTTAAAAAATATAATAGGCAAAAAAAGATAATCAAGGATCTAATTGAAAAAGCCATTGTTAAAGAAGTTACCGCTGGGATGACAAAGATTAAATTGGCTAGTAGAAAAAGAATTAATGGACAAAAAATTTATGAATTTCGATTAAATCTTGGTACTATTGGATCAGCTCGAATTGCCTTTTCAGTTTTTAAAGATAAAGCCATTATTTATTTCATTAGTAAGGATATGGAAAAAGCATCTTTTAGTAAGGCATTTGAAAAAATTTTGAGATAATACAGGGTAGCCATGATATATAAGCATAGTAAATGATATCGTTTTCAAAAAATGATTATCAAAGAAATATAAGTAAACAAAACCCTCGTTGACTTAGATCAACGAGGGTTTTTAATACTAAATTGTAGAGGAAAATGAAGAATGGATTATGGATTTATTTCCTACGAACCTTTACAGGAACTGGAACTGGTTTATTTATGATTACTGCGTTGGTAGCAAGTAATGCTACAGCACTAATACCTAAAATTAATAATAATGTCATTTAAACCATTCCTTTCTTACTTGATTGATATCAATATTAAGAGTAATTTATGAATTTTTTGTGACTTATATTTAAGATAAAATCTAAAAAAATATAAATAATTTTTCTTTATTTATAAAATACGAACAATATAATTATTAGTAGTAAAAATAATTAATAAATAAGTGTAAAAAGACTAAAAAAATCATCGAATTTATGTTAGAATTTCATCATTGACGATTTTAATAAAGAGGAATTAAAGAATGAATAACGATATCGAAAGTGTATTGTATACTCAAAATGATTTAAACAATCGTATGGATGAAATGGCTGCTGAATTAAATAAAAAATATAAAAATGAAGAGCCAATTATTGTTCCAGTCTTAAATGGAGCAATGATTTTTGCTAGTGATATGATTAAGAGATTAAGTTTTAAGCTAACTATTGATCCTATTAAGGCATCTAGTTATGAAGGAAGCCAATCCACAGGAAAAGTAAAGATTACGCAAGATATTAAGTCGGATGTAACAAATCGTCCAGTAATTTTTATGGAAGATATTATTGATACGGGACGTACTTTGCAAGCACTTAGTAAAATAATGAAAGAACGTGGGGCTAAAAGCGTAGAAGTTGTATCTATGCTTGATAAGCCTGAAACTCGTGTCGTAGATTTTCATGCAGATTATTATGGTTTTAAGGCTCCTGATGAGTTTTTAGTTGGTTATGGATTAGATTACAATGGCTTGTATAGAAATTTACCTTATGTAGGAATTTTAAAGCATGAAGTTTATGCTAGTTAAAGGGATAAATAATGCGCGTTAATGTATTGCAACATACTCCAAACGAGGGGCCAGGAGCAATTAAAACCTGGGCAGATAGTCATCATCATGAATTATATGTGTATCACCCTGAAATTTTTGGTAAATTGCCAACTGCTAATGAAACAGATCTACTCGTAATTCTAGGTGGCCCCATGAGTCCAAATGATAATCTAGAGTGGATTAAGCAAGAGAGAGTTCTAATTAAAAGAATGCTTGATGCCGGTAAGCCGATGTTTGGTGCTTGTCTTGGCGCACAACAAATCGCAATGACTACCGGAGCTAAAATTTTAGATGCTCCTCATAAAGAAGTAGGCTGGGCTCCAGTTTATTTAAAAGATACAACACTACCGGATATTCCTAAAGAATTAACGGCCCTTCATTGGCACCAACAAATGTTTGAAATTCCTGTAGGTGCAAAACTTTTATTTTCGAGTGACTTAGTAGAGAATCAGGGCTTTTTATTAGGAGATAATGTTATCGGCTTACAGTTTCATTTTGAACCTGAAGAAGATAACGTTCGAGAAATTGCGATTAACGATAGTGGGTATCCACTTGAAAATAATGATCTAAATCAGACTGCTGAAGAAATTATTGCTCATGGTGTACCGAAAGAAAATAAAGAGGTAATGTTTAAATTACTCGATTTTATTACTAAAAAGTGAGTGTAAATTTTGTACTACTAATAAAAAGTAAGCTATCATAAAGCTGTAAGTTTTTTCGAGGAGGAAAAATTATGGCTAAAATATTTATTTTTGGTGGTTCCGGCAGAGTAGCTACAGACTTAATTAAAGATTTAGTAGCTGATGGTAATACAGTAACAGCGGCTGCTCGTCATCCAGAAAATATTATTAAACTTGATGGTGTAACATCTGATAAGCTTGATTTACATTCTGATGTAGAAGATATTAGTAAACAAGTAAAAGGTTTTGATGCTATTTACTTTACTGCTGGGTCTCGTGGTAAGGACCTTATTCAAACTGATGCTATGGGAGCAATAAAAACTATGATGGCTGCTGAAAAAGCAGGTGTTAAACGCTATATTATGCTCAGTTCAATGCTTAGTTTAGATGTAGACTCATGGAAGAAGATTCCCGAACTTGAAGATTATTTAGCTGCTAAATTTTTTGCAGATACTTATTTAATGAATTCAACTAATCTTGAATATACAATCCTGCAACCAGGGACGCTTACTGAGGAAGCTGGAACTGGTAAAATTCACCTGAATGTTAAGGCTGCTGATTCAAATCCAATACCTGATGTTGCTAAAACATTGGCTGAGATTCTAAAATATCCAAATACTATTGGTAAGGTTATTCCAATGAGTAGTGGGAACACACCAATTGATCAAGCATTGAAAGAAATCTAACTAGAAGAAAAAGCTCCATTGTGGAGCTTTTTTTGTGTTTGTAGTGTTAAATAATTAATTAGAATTTAAACACCTTAGAAATTTCTTCTAAGTATTTTTGATCTAATTCATCAAAGTTAGCTAATTTAGTTGAATCGAAATCAAAAACTCCCCATAAATTGCCGTCTGTTTTAAAGATAGGGATAACAATTTCAGAATTTGATTCACTATCGCAGGCAATATGTCCAGCAAACTCATGTACATTTTGTACAATTTGAGTTTGCTTTTCTTTTGCGGTTGTTCCGCATACTCCTTTGCCAATTTGAATATGAACACAAGCTGGTTTTCCTTGGAAAGGACCAAGAATTAATTCTTGATTCTCATAACGATATACACCAGCAAAGTTAACATTATTAAGGGAATTAAATAATAAAGCCGAAATATTTGCTGTATTTGCAATCCAATCGTTTTCGCCTTCAACTAATGCTTGGGCTTGTTTTAATAATAGTTGATAATTGTCTTCTGTAGTGGCAGCCATAATTGAATACCTTCTTTCTTTTAAATTGTTTTAATTCTAACATTAATTTAGTAAATTAAGGATTTTAAATCAATTTTTTTCAGAAGAAACTTATGTATTGTGATTACGATATAAGCAGTAATAAAAATAATAGGAGCTAAAGAAATTGGTAATAAAAAGATTAATAAAATAGCACTGAGTAGTGGTTTTTCTAAAATAATAGTAGTACTTGCAACAACTAGGATAGATACAGTGATTACTGGTTGAATTGGAAGAAACTGTGAAACAGCAGCTCCAACAGCAACACTGGCAAAGATAGCAGGGAAAATTTTACCACCACGCCATCCCATTGCAAAGCCAGCATGAGTAGAAAAAGTTTTAATCAAAGCAATGAGCAATAAGAATGAAGGAGAATAAGAAAGAGCAGTTTTAGAAAAGGGAACAATATGAAATTCTCCAGAGAACAGCACGTAGTTAGTTATTAAAGTTAAAAGACTTAATATTATTCCCCATAAAGTTGCCTTAAAAATTGTGTGTAGTCGCCAGGCCTCTGCTTTAGTAAATACTTTTTCGAAATATAAGAAAAAGTATCCAAAAATAATACCGATAATTACGGGAATTAAACTATACCATAAGATTGACCATGACCAATTAATAGGCCGCTTATGAATTCCGAAGGCACCTTCTTCAGGAAAAAGAGTAAAGACTATAATAGTTCCAATTACTCCAATCAAAATATTGAATAGAATAAAAAATTTTTTATGATTTTTAGAATTAAAAAGGCTATTGAAGTTAGGCGTTCTAAGAAGCTTATCTTTATCAATACTTATTTGCCAGAAGTGTACCCAACCTGAGGCCTGCGTAGAGATCAATCTGATTTTATCCCCAAGCCAATTTATCATTCCAGAAGAAAGAACAGTAGTGGAGGCTTCTGGTCCAATACTTCCACCAGCTCCTAATGATAAAAGTCCTAAAGTAAAAGACTTCCACCAAGAATGATAATCGAGTTTCCCATTTTTTTGTACATCATGTAACACTTCTTCAATTGTTAAGGGATAGGAGCCCAATTTTTTTGTTAATAATCCAATAACTATTCCGAAAGGAATACAAATAAGAAAAGGATAAATAGGACGTAAAGGAAAATTGGCGTGATGATTAAAATAACCCCAAATAAAGTCGATAATATAGTTAACTAAGTTGAGGTATAAAGCAGTTAGGATACCAATAATAAAACTCCATGTACTACTAAAAATTAAAATATTTATACTTTTTTTAGTCATTATCGTCTATTAATTCCTCCATATAAATTAGATTTATGATAGCAGTGTACTTTATTTGTTGTCTTGGTTCAAATCGCTCATAATAAATTTGAGAGCAGAATAATAAAGAAAGGATTGGTCCAGTTATGATTGGAAGAGAAACTCAAATACGCCTAGTAAATAAATTAGAGAATATTCACCATGTTGTAGTTCAAGCTTCCGCAATTGATGGAAGTAACGTCTTTGCCTTGCAGCTTCTTCATAAACAAAGCGACGTTGTTGTTTATCAAACTCCAAATGATAGTGAGACTGTTACATTTGATGAAGACCATCCTATTTTATACTTAAAGGGCCAAAATTCAGCTGGAACTGCTGGTGGACATACACAGACCTGGGTGCAAAGCGGAGAAAATAATAAATGGTTTGTTGGTACTAAGCCAAAAAGACATGGAAGTACCTATTGGACAACACAAATTGCAAGAGTGGAAGTTCCTGGGTATCAAACACAAGTATTTGCTAATAATACTGATTTACCACGACTTTCCTACCTTAACCGAGCAGGGGCTGGTTATGGAGATGGAGGTACAGTTTATCCAGGAAAAGATTTAGTAAGAGTAGAGGCAGCTGTTTCACCAAATGGTCATTATTTCTTGATTGCAAGTATTGATATAAATCATACGGGCTATTTTGCGCTTTATGACCTTAACGAAGTAAATAACAAATTAGATGCGGCAGAAGAAAAAGCTGAAGATATTAATATTGAAAACTTAACATGCTTAGGAGCATTTAAGGTTCCTCATTTTAATGATCAAAAGATTGTTTCTATTCAGGGATACGGAATAGATGATAATAAGGATATCTATATTTCGAGTCAACCAAGTCCGCATACAACTTTTTTAGGTTTTCCAAAACAGGGGAAACCTCGTGAAATTGTTAAAATTCCGTGGGGGATAACTGATCCAGATAAGTGGTCTGTAGTTAATTTAGATAATAGCTTAAAACTTGATGCTTTAGATTTTTGTACTGAATTTGAAGGGATTCAAGTAACTAGTGACTGTCTTTACTTAACAGTAGCTTATCATCAGCGAAATAGTGATTTAACAACTCTAATGAATCGTATTTACCAAGTTGAAAAATTTTAGAATGAAAAAT
>CATLCE010000027.1:0-19784 GCA_949888035.1 Lactobacillus johnsonii
TCTTCTGATTCCCAGTGAGAAATATATTGGGTAGTAATTCCCATAATTCCTATTTTTAGGCCAGCCTTTTCAATAATAGTGTATTCTTTACCAAAAAAAGGCACATTAGTTTCTGCATCTAAAACATTGTCATTAATAAACGGAGCACGGTTATTATCCACGTAATATGACAAGTAATCTAATCCATAATTAAAATCATGGTTCCCCAATGCACGTGCATCATAGCCTACTTCATTATAAGCTTCAGTAAATTTACGTAATCCTTCCTCTTCAGGGAGCTTATGTGTAAAGCTAGCTAAAGGAGATCCTTGCAAACAATCTCCACTATCTGTAACTAAAACATTATTTGCGCCGTATTTTTCTTTTTCACCTTTTACGACACTGCTTACCCGGCTAAGTGAAATTGGTGCATCATAATTGTTTTTATCTTGATAATCAGTTGGCATTAAAAAGCCATGCGTATCACTTGAGTGTAAAATAACTAGTTTCATTAATACCTATTCCTTTAATCAAAAATTATATAAAAAAAGACACCCCAAGGTGTCTTTAATTAATCGTTATTTTGTTGCTTGTTTTCGTTAGCAACTTGACGGCCTTTGTAAAAGCCCTTTGGTGAAACGCGGTGGCTTAAACGGTATTCACCAGTAGTAGCATCGTAATGCATTGCTGGTGTGGTTAATTTAATATGACCACGACGTGAACGTTTCTTTTGCTTAGAAGTTTTTCTTGCAGGAACTGCCATTAGTTAGATCTCCTTTTTTATAGAATTGAGACTTGCGAACCTTTAAATAAACAAATTCACTAAATACTCACGTATTTCAATGATACAATCTAAGAGCTGATAAATCAAGTCCAATCTTATTTTGTAGCTTCAGAATTATTAACTTTTTTTAATTCAGCTATTTGTTTATCTCTAGATTCAATTTCACTCCGATATTTATTATCTAATTCTTTCTTCTGTTTTGCTAGTGCTTTTTTTACATCGGGAGAAACTTTTTCTCCTTTGCCAATCAAAAGTGATACTAAAGCACCTAATAGAAGCATAATCACTAAGACGATGATTAAAGGCATTTTAGGTTGGAAAAAGCCAAAATTAATCGCTACAGGTTCAGTATTTAGGCACGCAAAAATCACAAGCACTAAAACGATAATTAGTCCAATTACTAAATTTCTTTGCTTATTCATCATTCTTCCCTACTTTCTGCTAGCAAATTTTAGACTTGCCCAGTCACCAATACGAGGGAAAATTTGGTAAAGCTTTGCTAAGGTAGCTAAGCTTAGAGGTAAATTCAATTCACGACGGTTAGAACCAAAGAAGTGGACTACCTGCCAAGCTACATCATCTGGATCAAGCATGAAACGTTGAACATTATTCATGTAAGAACCACTTTCATCAGCAATATTAAAGAAATTAGTATAAACTGGTCCAGGATTTACTGTCATGACCTTAACACCAAAAGGTTTCAATTCTAGACGTAAAACGTTTGAAAATTGAATAATAGCCGCCTTAGTAGCACTGTAAGCTGCAGTCTTAGTAGTTGGTACAATTCCAGCAATTGAGCCAAAATTAATAATTTGCCCTTGCTTTTGATCGATCATGACGCGCGCAACAAGACGAGTGAAGTACATCAAACCTAAAACATTGGTTTGAAACATTTCAGTTACGACTTGAGGTGAAGTCTCTAAAAATTCTTTAAAGACACCAAAACCTGCTGCGTTGACAAGATAATCAATATGGTCAACATGACTAACAATTTCATTAAAGGCGCGATCAATTTGATCAGCTTTGCTAATATCTGTTGGAAATACATATACTTCATTTCCAGAAAGCTGACGTGCTTCGTTGGCAATTTCTTCTAACTTATCTTGATGACGTGCCATCAAAATAACTGTTGCACCACGACTTGCACTTTCTAAAGCAATTGAGCGTCCAATACCACTAGAAGCTCCTGTAACTACTACGACTTTATCCCTTAATGAATTACTCATATTATTATCCCCTCAATGTGATTTCAAAATTATCTAAATCATTAGCTAAGTGAGTATGTTTAAAAATCTTTCTAGCATCATGTTCCAATTGTCTACCAGCTCTTCCAGTATAGCGAGCAGAAATGTGAGTTAAATAAAGCTCTCCAACATTATGATCTCGAGCAACTCGAGCTGCATCCAAGCAAGTTGAATGGAAATAGCGATGGGCCATTTTTTCTTCTCCACCATCAAATGTTGATTCATGAACTAGAACATCAGCGTTATCTGCTAATTCACCAATATTTTTTGTTGGCCGAGTATCATAAATAATTGTCACAATTCGTCCTGGACGCTCTTCTCCAAGAAAATCACGTCCATCTAGTTTTTGACCATCACTTAATGTGATTGTTTTTCCGGCCTTTAATTGACCAAGAAGCGGTCCATTAGGCACATTGTATTCTGCCACTTTATCCATTAATAATTCACCTGGACGTGGCTTTTCAACTACACGAAAGCCAAAACTCGGTACTCGGTGATCTAAACGAGCTGTGTAGACCGCAAAAATATCATTTTCAAAAATTAAGCCATCTTCTTTTAAAACCACATACTTAATCGGATATGATACGCGAGTTTTAGAAACTCTGAGAGAAGTTTGTACAAATTGTTCAATACCAGCTGGTCCATAAATTGTTAGTGGACCACCATCGCCTTGAAAAGAACGAGATGAGAGAAAACCTGGAAGTCCAAAAATATGGTCACCATGAGTATGTGAAATAAAGATTCGCGTTACTTTTCTAGGTCTAATGTTAGTCTTTAAAATTTGATGCTGCGTTGCTTCTCCCACATCAAATAGCCATACTTCATTTAATTCATCTAATAACTTTAGTGCGGTACAAGAAACATTTCTACTTTTTGATGGTTGCCCCGCACTTGTTCCTAAAAATTGTATTTCCATGAAAACCCTATTTCTAATATTTTCCTTCAGTAACTAAAACTTTAGTTATATAGGCACTATAAAATTTCGATCCTTCTGGAGTTGGATGTGTATGATCATCGTAGAACCAATCTGGATGACTACCAGCAAATTCATGCCACTTAATAATCGTTAAGTTTGGATATTTTTTCGTTGCTGCATCTAGTTCACCATTAACTTGATCTTGCCAATCACGCGTTGGCACATGAGTATTAACCCAAAAAACATGTCTCTTTGGACCAATAATTTGCATTAAGTGATCAAGTTCTTGAGGTTGAAAGGCTCCGTTTGTTCCTAAGCCAATTAGCACATTATCATTTAAAGCACCCTTTGCTTTGTATTGTTCAAAAAGTGGAATAGTATCACCCAATTGTCTAGAAACAGCTGCATCAATAATTAAATGTGGCATCAATTTTTGTAAGTTTTGGCTAGATCCAGCCATTACTGAGTCTCCAATGGCAGTTACCTGAATTTTTTGTGCTAGTTGTAAATCAACTTGAGAAATTCCGTATTTTTCAAAGTCTTTATTTATCGGTTTGGTAACTGCCGCTTTCTTAGCTTGTTTTATAAGATCAGCTTTTGAAGTTGGTGCTGTTTTCTTTCTAGACTGAGCTTCCTTAATTAATTTTTTATTACTCTTTAGCTGCTTACTCCGATTTGATTTAATTTGCTTAGCTAGTTGAGAGTGATTAGGATTTTCCGCTTTGACAGTTGGCGCTTTTAAAATTCCAAAGCTACCTAGAATAAAAACTATTATCCCTGTTGCAAAAAGTATCTTTGCTTGATAGTGCTTTGCTCGTAAATTTAAGGCCTTAGTTAAGAATTGACGAACTTTTTCCCAATCAATTCGACCAAATGGTTTTTCAATAAAACGATAACTAAGTTCAGCAATTATCAAAATTAAAATAACTTCGATTGAATGATATAAAACCACATGATCGGCAATATC
Source organism: Lactobacillus johnsonii (assembly GCA_949888035.1). Classification (GTDB taxonomy): domain Bacteria; phylum Bacillota; class Bacilli; order Lactobacillales; family Lactobacillaceae; genus Lactobacillus; species Lactobacillus johnsonii_B. Next base: position 3,891 of record CATLCE010000027.1, read on the forward strand.
TTTAACCTTATCTTCAAAGAAAATCATTACTGGAAATTGATATAAGTAAATTCCATATGAACGTGACCCAATCCATTTAAATACTGGATTAGTTAACCACTTGTTCCAGCTACTGCCTGGATGAGCAATGATTCCAACAAAAATCGTTGTTACTAGTGAAAAGAAGAACATCCCTCCGCGATAAGCAAATGCTTTTTGCGGATTAAAAATTGGACTCGTTGCCATTAGTAAGATAGCTACTAATGATATAGCTCCCACAATATTTAATAGCCAATGATCTCTTTTTTCTAAATTTGCATTTAACTTCCAAGTTGGCCAAAAAACTGCTAGCATTGCCCCCAAACCGAGAGAAAAGAATCTTGTATCCGTCCCATAGTAAATTCTACTTGTATCAACACCTGGTTTAAATAAAAATGCCATCTCTAAAGCAGAAAATAAAGTTAAGGCTGTAATAATCCAAAAAATTGTTTTTTTCTTTTTAGCGAACTTAACTAGCAAAAAGATTATTAGGGGCCAAATAATGTAAAATTGACCTTCAATTGACATGGTCCATAAATGAACAAATGGCGATTCATTAGCTGCAAATCGTTCAAAATAACTTTGTCCATTCTTTATCTGCCAAAAGTTATAGACGTTCAGTAAATTAGTAACGACTATTTGATTCAACTTAGCTAGAAGATTCTGCTGAAAAAGTAAGATATAGGCACTACATCCCCACAACAGTGTAATCATTTGAGGGTATAATTTTTTGATTCGCCTGATGTAGAAAGATTTGAAATTATACTCTCCCCGCTCCTCATAGGCATGAAACATATGGTCTGTAACTAAATAACCCGATAATACTAAAAATATCGGTACTCCTAAATATCCACCCATAAACTGGTTTGGATTAAGGTGATATAGAATTACTCCAATAACGGCTAGAGCACGAAGTCCGGCATAACCTGTAATAAAGCGGTTCTTTTTATTCAAAAGTCTTACTCCCAACTTTTTCAAATTTTCTAATCTACAAATTCAAAAGTAAAGTCAGCTATTGAAACATCGTCGCCAGTTACTGCTCCATTTTCTCTTAAAGCTTCATCTACACCCAAGCGCTTTAATTTACGAGCTAGAAGCATAATTCCATCAGTATGGTCAAGGTTAGTTCTTTGAACAAGACGCTCTAGCTTATTGCCTGTAACAACAAAGCTGTGTTCGCCTGTTCTTTCAACCTTAAAGCCTTCATCTTCTGGTTTCTTATAAACATATTCTTTTTCGGCAACTTTGATTTCTGCTGGTTTTTCAGTTTCTTCTTTAGCAACTTCTTCAACAACATCTGCGGTCTTACCCATTAGTTCACTAACACCTTTATGGGTAACACTAGAAATAGGATAGACAGTTTTATCTCCTAGTTTCTTCTTAAATTCCGCAAATTTTTCTTCACTACCAGGAATATCCATTTGTGTTGCTACAATAATTTCTTTCTTGGTAGTTAAATCCTTAGTGTAGCCTGCTAATTCCTTACGAATTGTCTCATAGTCTTCATAAGCATCACGGCCATTGTTTGGATCCATTGAAACTAAGTGTAAGATTACTTTTGTACGTTCAACATGACGCAAGAACTGAATTCCAAGTCCAACACCTTTTGAAGCACCTTCAATTAATCCTGGCAAGTCAGCCATTGAAAAATCACGACCATCTGGAAGAACAACCATTCCTAAGTTAGGAGTTAAGGTTGTAAATTCATAAGCAGCAATCTTTGGCTTAGCCTTAGTTACAACAGATAACAAGGTTGACTTACCAACAGATGGGAATCCTACTAGCCCGACATCAGCTAAGACCTTTAATTCCAAACGTAAAGTACGGAATTCTCCCGGTTCACCATTTTCAGCAATTTCTGGAGCAGTTCTTGTTGGAGTGGCAAAGTGAATATTACCTCTACCACCTTTTCCTCCGTGAGCTACTACCAATTCTTGACCATTTTCAACTAAATCGCCCAAAAGCTCGCCAGTATTAAAATCATAGACACTTGTTCCCATCGGAACTTTTAATCTTACATCTTTTGCTCCACGGCCATATTGTGATTTAATACGACCATTTTCACCATTATCTGCCTTAAACTTACGTCTAAAGCGGAAATCCATTAAGGTTCTTAGGCCGGAGTCAGCAACTAAAATAATACTGCCTCCGCGGCCTCCGTCTCCACCGGCTGGTCCACCAAGTGGAACATATTTTTCATGTCGAAAAGCAACGGCACCGTCGCCGCCCTTTCCTGCTTGTACATCTATTTTTGTTTGGTCGACAAACATTATGTGTGCCTCCTTTATATATCAATTTATAATTAAAAATTTCCTTAAAGTTTCTTAACTATAATACCATATCAAGCCCCATTAAATCAGGTCTTTTATTGGTTAATTTATAAACTCAATTTTACAGTTTGTGCTTGCGGAAGAGTTAGACCAGCTTCTCTTAATTCATCCACTGATGCTTCTTTAATTTTCTTTAAAGAACCAAACTTTCTTAGGAGCTTATTTCTAGATTTAGGCCCAATACCCTTAATTTCATCTAATTTACTTGAAAGAGCATTTTTGGCATGAGTTCTTCTATGAAAAGTAATTGCAAAGCGGTGAACTTCATCCTGAATTCTGGTCATTAAGTAAAATCCCTCAGATTTTGGATCTAAAGGAATTAACTTTAATTCTTCTCCTTTCGTAGGATCACCAAAAATCAAGTGATTAGTTCGGTGATGATCATCCTTTACCATTCCGGCAACAGGAATATTTACATTCAATTCATTTCTTAAAACATCCAAACAAGCTTCAACTTGAATCTGACCACCATCCATTAAAATAAGATCTGGCATTTTTTTATGTTCTTTTAAAAGCCGACTGTATCGTCTTCTAACTACTTCACGGGTGTTTCCTACTTCATCAGCCGCATTTTGATGTTCAACCTCACCCTTTAATTTGTATTTACGATATTCATGTTTATCAGCTTCACCATCAGTAAATACTACCAAAGCAGAAACAGGGTCAGCTCCCTGAATATGAGAGTGGTCAAAACTTTCAATTCTATGTCCATACGGCAGACCTAAAGCGTCAAAAATTTCTTTTTGTGCACCCTTAGTTTTACGATTGCCTAGTTCTAAGAGTCGGAATTTTTCATCTAGTTTCAACTTAGCATTGTCATGAGCCATTTCTAACAAGGCTTTCTTTTGACCACGTTGTGGTGTTCTTACGGGTACCTTTAGTACTTCAGATAAAGATTCATTATCAATTCCAGCCGGTACTAACACTTCTTTTGGTAAAACACGATTACGCTGTCCATAAAATTGAGCAATGAAGGAAACAAAGGCATCTTGTGGATCATTAGTATCAGTTAAAGGAAATAGTCTTGTTTCACGACGTAATAACTTAGCCTGTCTTAAAAAGAAAATTTGGATTGAAATCCAAGACTTATCAACATAAAAATTAAAGATATCCCGTTGAGTATGATCATTAGAAATAATCTTTTGTTTCTCAACAGTTTGTTCAATATATTTCAATTGATCCCTAATTTCAGCAGCACGTTCAAATTCTAGATCCATTGAAGCTTGTGTCATTTTTTCTGTCAGATCTTGCTTAACCTGGGCGATGTCTCCATTTAAAAATCGCTTTATCTTTCTAATCTGAGCATCATAAGTACTCTTTGGCACATCCTTAAAGCAAGCTCCCAAACATTGTCCCATGTGATAGTAAAGACAGGGACGTCCTTGATGACCGGTACATCTTCTTAGGGGCCAGACTTTTTGAATAAATTTCAAAGTTGCTTGCGCTGCATAAACATTTGGATAAGGTCCAAAATAGTAACCGTGATCTTTATGAACAATTGATGTCAAACGTGTTTGCGGATCACGTTCATTAGTAATTTCAATGTAAGGATAGCCTGTGCCTTGCTTTAATTGGACATTATAGTAAGGCTGATATTTTTTTATTAGTGTAATTTCTAACAAAAAAGATTCCTTGTCGGATGAGACAGTAATGATATCAAAATCACGTATTTCACGTACAAGTTCAGCACGTCTCCCCACCTGTTTACTTTTAAAATAGGAACGAACGCGGTTCTTTAAGTTTTTAGACTTTCCCACATAAATCACATTACCATTAACATCTTTCATTAAGTAGCAACCTGGTTTATCGGGTAAAAGTTTTAATTTATTTTCAATATGTTCCGTTGCCATAAATTATTTTTCCTTCCTATTAAAATTCCCATAGTATTTTATCACGTTCCTTCTTAAAACCAAGTAAGATGACTTTTTTGTTTACTCAATCCTTCATTTTCTTATAGAATAGTAAATAGCCAAAAAGAAAGGTCGCAAATAATGAAAAATATTTATTTTAATCATGATGGAAACATCGATGATTTAGTTTCACTTCTTTTACTCTTGCAAGCGCCTGATATTAAACTCATTGGAATTAGTGCCATTGATGGCGATGGATATATCGATCCCTCAGTGGAAGCTTGTCGGAAAATGGTCGATAGATTCAATTTACGTGGTGATAAATTAGAAGTTGCTCGCTCTAATTCACGTGCTGTTCATCAATTTCCAAAAGAGTGGCGGATGGCAACATACTCATTTAACTACTTTCCAATCTTAAATGAGAGCGGTGAAATTAAAACCCCAGAAGCTGCGTTACCTGCTCATTTAGATATGATTGATAAAATTAAAAAAGCAGATGGTCCCGTTACCTTAGTAATGACTGGTCCAATCACTGATTTAGCTCGAGCATTAGACGAAGATGCTTCAATTCAATCAAAAATTGAAAAAGTCTACTGGATGGGTGGCTCTCTAGACGGACATGGAAACGTAGTTAGCGTTGATGCGGACGGCACTCAAGAATGGAATGCTTTTTGGGATCCGGATGCAGTGAAGCGTGTTCTAGATTCAGATCTTAAAATTCAAATGGTCGGCTTAGAAAGTACCGAAGAACTTCCTTTAACTGATGAACTTCGTCAGCACTGGGCTAGTTTAAGAAAGTATCCAGCTATTGACTTAGTCGGTTTAGGATACAGCTTAATTATTTCTGTTCCAAACGCAGAGCTATATTTATGGGACGTTTTAACTACTATGTCAGCTCTCTACCCTGAACTTGTTGAGACACGTCAGGTAAAAGCAAATGTTATTACATCAGGGTTAGCAAGTGGTCGCATGTTTATCGACCCTAATGGAAAAGAAATTACTGAAGTAACAAAAGCAGATAAAGATTTATTCTTTAAGAAAGTAGATAAAATTTTAGAAAGACAATAAATATATAAATGACAATTTGGTTAACACACTTTATCGAAAATTTCGGCTATCTTGCCATTATTCTTTTAATTGCCGTTGAAAATATTTTTCCACCTATTCCTTCAGAGGTAATTTTGACACTTGGAGGATTCTTAGTTAGTGGAACTAAATTAACTCTAATTGGAGTTATCCTAGCTTCAACTCTAGGATCAATTATTGGTGCGATTATCCTGTTTTCAATTAGTCGTAACCTAACGCTACCAAGACTTGAAAAATTACTTGAAACTAAATTATTTAAACTTTTAGGATTTAAAAAAGATGATGCTCAAAAAGCCATCAATTGGTTCGACAAACATGGAATTGGCGCTATTTTTTACGGACGTTGCATCCCTGTTGTTAGAAGTTTAATCTCAATTCCCGCAGGTATTGCCCATGTCGGCTGGACTAAATTTCTAGTCTTGACTACTTTAGGTAGTTTAGTTTGGAATAGTGTATTAGTTGGTTTAGGACACTATATGGGAAAGAATTGGCAAGTCGTAGTTAGAATCTTTGATGATTACACAATCGTAATTATTATTCTTTTACTAATTCTATTTATTTACTTTGGAATTAAATGGTACAAAACTCGAATTAAGAAGTAAAATTTTGCTATATACTGGTTGGCGGACTGGAAGTTCGCCAACCTTTTTTGTTATAATTAAGTATATGTTAAAGTAACAATTACATTTTTGTTAATGAGGTATAAAAATGCTATTTCCCTACGAAAAGAATTTTAATCAATGGTGCAGTAGTCAAAATCTTGCGCCGCGAACAATTACTTCAATTAATCAATCGATCTATTATTTTTGGAACTATTTTTTACAAAATTCAAATTTAGAACCTAAAGTTAGTAATGTTTCTGCTCAAGATATCCGCGCCTTTATTGACCACTTAGAGCAAGATCAAAATAAAACAATTAGTACGATTAATAAGTATGTTACCCATTTAAAAAAATATTTTTCTTTTCTCTATGACCACCAATTAGTTAAAAATTATCTTTTTACCGATTTACATGGCTATACTTTTGATCGAACCCCTCATATTTGCATTGACTGGATTGATCAGATTAATGAAATTATAACTTGGCCTGAAGTTAGTCTTGATTGTAAAAAAGTTCTAATTTTGATTGCTCACGGCTTTGACCCAAAACAATTTCTTAATTTATGTAAGGCTAATATTTCAAGTATTAAAAATTCAAACTATCGCTCTATTCTCCTGACTAATACTGAAGAAAATCCTCTTATTTTTCAAACAAAGACCGGTAAACAAATCTCTGCCTTAACCTCTTTAACTAGAAAAATTGCTCCAGACAAGGACATTTTAAATTTTGATCTTACCCCAGGAAAACTTCGCCTTTCTTACATTTACTATAAAGTAAATGACCCCACCCTCTCTGACTTGAAATTAATGGAAATCCTACATTGTAATCGTAAGAGTTTGACTTATTATCGCAATCAACTAGATAAGCTTAAACTTGCTCCATTTACACCAAAAAGAACGGTTTAAAAACCGTTCTTTTTTCTTATTATTAAATTTAATACCAGGCTGGCTTATCACCGTCAGTTCCAGGCTTATCTAAACCAACATTACTCTTAAGGTCCTCTGCTGGATTTTCAATTATATTAACTATATAGTCTGCTACACTCAAGCGAGACACTTCGGTTCCCTTGAATGGAGTTTGAGCACCAACCGTCTTTTCATAACTTACTTCATCTTTATTAGTTAACCAAGCTGGTCTAATAATGGTGTAATCTAAATCACTTTCTGTAATCTTATCAGCTGCTGCTCTATAAGTGGTTAAGTAAGATCCTAAAATATTCTTATTCCATTCACCAAATTTTCCCGGTACTTCATCATAGATTCCTAGAGAAGAAACCCAAATCAAGCGCTTAATGCCATTTGCATCCATTGCTTTAACAACAGTTTCGGCTTGATCTTCAATGTTTGCCCCAGCTAAGTTTGCGTAAACTAGGTCAACACCTGCTAATGCTGCCTTTAATTCATTAAAGTTGCTTGCATCACCCTTGATTATCTCTTCTCGACTTTCATCAACTTGATGTAATTTATTAGGATGACGCAAATATAAAACCATATCTACATCCGTCTTCTTTAATAGCATTGGTTCAACTAATTGAGCAATTTGACCAGCAGCACCTAAAATAGCAATCTTTGTCATTTTTATTTTCCTCGCATCACAAAATCAATAATTTTAATGAAAAGTTCTACATATTTATTTGACTACAGTGCAAATTTGAATAATCTCAGTCATGATTTTCTCCTTACCTAGCTATCCTCACTTACAATTTCATAGTATTACTTATTATTAATAAGTCAACTACTTAAGATCAATTTTATTATCTTTTTTGAATATTTCGTATAGATTTACTATGCGAAAGCACTACAATAGATAAAGGAGAACATTATTAGATAGAGAGGTAAAAATATGACTAATAAAAGTTCCGTACCTAAGAAACTTTCCTTTATATCTATCTATTTCTTAGGTATTAATGCAGTCATTGGATCAGGGACATTCCTGCTACCTTCTGTAATTTATCGTTACATGAATCTAACAGCTATTCTTGTTCTTCTCTGTACTGCTGTCACTGTCAGCATGATTGCTTTATGCTATGCTGACTTATCCAGCCGTTTCACACAATCCGGAGCCGCTTGGCTTTATTCATATAATGCTTTTGGGCGTTTTTCGGGTTATGAACTAGGTATTTTTACTTGGTTTTTAGGATGTACAACTCTTTCTGCTGAAGTAGTTGCTTTATTAACCATTCTAAAGAGTTTTCTACCTATTTTTAAAAATAATGCAGTCTACATTAGTGGAGTTATCTTCTTAATTTTACTGTTTTCAATTATTAATTTCTTTGGTAGATCTTGGGTAAAAATTGTTAATAACATTTCAGCTGCAGCTAAGATTATTACATTACTTGTCTTCATTATTGTGGGAGCCTTCTTTATTAAGAAAGCTCACTTTACTCCGGTAATTCCACATGCAGCTTTAACCGGTGTTGGACCATTCTTTAAGCATTTTGGGGCTGCCTTTACACCAATTTTTTACTTATTTACTGGCTTTTCCTTTATTCCAATTGCCGCAAAGCAAATGAATAATCCAGAAAAGAATATTCCACGCGTTTTAATTGCAGTAATGACTAGTGTAACAATTCTAGATTGCTTGATGCTTTTAGTTGCCATTGGTTTAAGTGGGCAAAAACTAGGAGGTTATTCTAATCCATTAGCGAGTGCGCTAAAGACTGGTGTTGGCCAATGGGGTTTTGCTTTTATGATTGTCGGAATGTTAATTTCAATCTTTGGAGTTGCCTTCAGTGCTTCATTTAATACTCCTTCACTTATTGCATCCCTTGCTACCGAACACGGGATGCTTCCGAAATGGATTGGTAAGAAAAATAAACACGATGCTCCTTGGGTTGGTATTATTTTTACTGCTGTTCTTTCAGGAGCCTTAGCTACTCAAAGTTACCTATTCCTTGTTTCCTGCACAGTTTTAGCATCCTTTGTTCAATATGTACCATCAATTTTAGCAGTCATTAAATTTAAGCACAGTAATGAATATCCAACACATGGCTTTTCACTACCTGGAAAATACACTGTTCCAATTATTGCTTTGATTATTTCTTGTTATATGGTTACTAACTTCACTCCTAAGACCCTACTCTTAGGAGCTGTGGTGGCAGTAATTGCGGCTGCCTGCTACTTCTTTATTGATAAGGATGAAAAGTTAGAAAAAGAACACGAAGACTTTTTAGCTAAATTAAGACGGAAAAACTAAAAAAGTAAGCTGCTTATAAGATGCAGCTTACTTTTTTTAGTTAAAGTTATAGGGTATAATTCACTTATCTTAATTCAAAGGAGCTAAAGATAGATATGGGTTTAACTTTTGAAAAAAATAATCAATTAGAAAAAATGCTTGATAAATTTGCTATCTTGCCAGATAATCCTAAAAAGAAAAAAGCTCAAAATAGCAAAGATAAGGACAAAAATAAAGATAAATAAAATAAGAGGTCGAAACAATTATAGTTCCGACCTCTTTTATTGTCTATTAGTTTCTTTTCTTTAATTTTTTACTCCAAATTACTGCACCACTTACGGCTGCAATTAATGCACCGCAAATTATTACAAATGGATTAGTAGCCTTAGCCACAGTTTCTGGTAAGCGAGTAGCAACAGAAATTGGATTTGAACTCTTGTCCTTATCCTTTGAGTTACTTACAACACTAACATTTTTTTCAGTAACAGTAGTTGATCCTAAATCCTTCACAACTACATCTTTGTTAGCTTTAGAACTGGATTTTGCTGCTTGATCTTTATCAGCTTTATCTACAGTAGTTGTCTTTTCAGTATCATTCTCAGTGTCTTTGGCAGAAGTCTTAGCTTCACTTTCTACTTGTGAGCTCTTAGCAGTTGACTTTGATGCTACCGCAGCTGAAGAGCTTTTATCTGAAGAAGTAGTATTTGTATTTTCACTACTTTGACTAGCTGCACCATCTTTAACTGTTACGTAAACTGCTAATCTTGATCTAGATCCATCTGGGAAAGTAACATAAACTGTTCCGTAACTAGTTCCGGCCTTATTAACTTCAGGCTTATTATCCCAAGCAGCTACTGTTCCAGCTGGAACCTGACTCCAATTAGAAATACCACTTGTTGCATCAGGTAAAACACCCTTAGTAGTAGTTAAAGCTTGTACAGTTAAGGGGTTAGTATAAGCTTGTAAATTCTTATGTTCTTCAAGTTGAGTTTGATAAGTCTTGGCTTGATCAGTAGTTGCGGTACTACTATCAGTACTTGTAGTACTTGCTGCAAAAGCAGTTCCACCTACACTCAAAGATGCTAACATTGCAGCTGCACCCAAACTTGTAATGATATTTCTCTTCTTAACTTTTCTCATCATAATTCACGCTCCTCAGCAAGGTAAGCTATACTTAAGCTTGCTGTTTTATTTACTTTTATTATACCGTAGTTTTACAAAAATGTTACAAATTAAGATATTTTTTACATTCTTTGTAATATTTTAAGAAATACGCGTTATTAGCGCTTTCACAATTATTTATATCATAGGCATTTTAAAAATAAAAAACATATGCTTAAAAACTTAATTATGATGGAAAAGCTATCAGCTGGCTAAATAAGTCAAAGCAACCTGTAATTGAGTCAGATCGTTAAGTGTAGCTGGGATATCGTCTTGATCTACCACTTGGTAAATTTCTAAGGTCTCTTCATCAAATTCAAAACCAGCTCCAATTACAATATCCATTGCTTCTTCAAGTAAATCCATATTTTCTTGACCGGGATCAAGCTTAAATAAAGTTCCTCCATCATCAGTAATGCGGTAGTAATCATCTTCTTTTTCAATCCAGCAATATACTAAGTCCCCATATGCACCAATTAAGGGTGTTGCTACCTCAATATCTGAACCAGCTTTTATAAAATGAATATTTTCTTTTAACCAATTCATGGCATTTTGCCCAATTAACTCTATTTCAGAATTTTTCATAGTTCTCTCCTTGTTTTTATTCAAATTATAACTTAATTAGGCAAAAAAAAAGAAGCTTCTGCTTTCAGCTTCTTCTCTTGTAATTAAATTATCTATGGATTTGGGCAAATTCAACTACACGATTTAATAATTGAGTAAAGTTGTTTACTTCATTTCTAAGATCGCGAGCATTAATATAGTCACGTGTTAGTTCTCCGCGATCATCTAATAATACACCAAATTCACTAGCTAAACGTGCCACATCACTGGCAATGCTTGCAAAACTCCCAATATTATCATCAATCATTTGTGCCGTAAACACGCGATCATTCAAGGCATAAGTTCCGTTAGGATAAACAACTAAATAAAAGTGAATAGTATCGTTCAAGCCATCAACCACATTAGTTGAAACACGATATTCATTATCATCAACCGGTTCAATTGAAAATGCCGAACTGATGCCATTATCTTCTCTAAAAGATTTCATTAAAACGTCTTCAAGATCATACATAGAAACTGACCTCCAACATCTTTATCTAAAAATAAATTTAACAAATTAATTCACTACATATCTATTATATCTTTTCTAGAAAAAATATGTTCTTTGAGCTCCCAAACTGGAAAAATAATATATTATTTTTCAAATACCTTCTTATCAACGCTTAATTTTACTGTTTTATACTAATAATTTTAGTTATAATAAAAGAAGTTTTAAATGGAGGAAATTAATTTGAAAAAGTTAATCGTTGGTGCTTTAAGTTGTAGTCTTTTATTACTTGCGGGTTGTCGTAACAATTTGGTTGAGCCAAAACATAAATCTTCTGCAGCAGACTATGCCATTATTCAGTCTTCTCATAAGCAATCTCATAAAAAAGTTGAAAAAGAGAAACCTAAAAATAAAGAAGATAAAAAGGAAAAAGTAGATAAAACTGATCAGAAAAAAGCTGAAGACACTAAGATGGATGATCAACTAGATAGTCTCCAAAATAAAGAAGAGCAATCTAGTTCTGAAAGCCAAAGTTCTAGTTCATCAAGTACTACTTTACCTATTCAACGCAGTGAACATAAGGCAAGCAGTAGCCTACCAAAATCTAACTCTGGTACTTCTTTCTATACTGTTCCACGTCGTAATTATACTTATTATAATCCTCAACCTAACTATTACTTTGATAACAGCTGGACTACTAACAGTAATGCAAATGCAACTACTCAAAGTTCTGCTACAAGTAGTTCAAACTCTGAGAATTCAAACACTTCATCATCTTCTACTGCTTCATCTGAATCTTCTTCAAGTTCAAGCAAGGAAACAGAAACGCCAGCTAGTCAAAATAATGACTCTGAGTCAACTAGCTCAACTGAAAATACTCAAGACTAATAGAAAAGACATTCAAATCGAATGTCTTTTTTTAATAAGTCTGATCTCTATCTCCATCTAAGATATGTTCACTTAACTTTTCATCGAAAAAGATTGGTAAATCATGATCAAAATTATATGCTAATTTTGATTTTTCTATTTCTTCCCTTGTCATCCAAGTTAAATCTCCTTCATCAGAAGCTTTTAATGTACCAGTAAACTTAGTAGCTACATAGAAAAAGACAAGATAGCGTTCATTATTATGGTCAAAAAATTGCTTTACTCCAACTAAACGCGGATCCTTAATTTCTAATCCCGTCTCTTCTTTTATTTCTCTAACCACTGAATCATGAAAAGCTTCATGAGATTCGACATGGCCACCCGGAAAAGTTAAACCAGGCCAAACTGGATCAGTTCTATTTAGAACTAAAATTTTATCTTTATCTTTTATCATACACATATTAGTTAAAGTTATAGCTTCTGTTCTTTTCATTTCTTCTCCATTTTACATAATTTTAATTATATTATTTCTATAGTTTATAATTGTTTAAGTTTTATTTTACTGCTGTTGATTAATTTCTCTAAGTAAATTTTATTAGTATAATTGAATTAAATAGACTAAAGTTTTTCAAAGGAATTTAGATATGACATTACAAATCAATACCAGAGTAGACTCAATTACCTGGCCTCTTAATCAAAATTTGACCAATCAAGAAATAATCTCTCAATTGGAACTTACAGTTACAGAAAATGGCCATCTTATTTCAAATGATAATCTTAGTATAAATAAAAAGGCCGTTAACCGGTCTGAAGCAGGAGTATATCCTGTAATTATCACCGCAATTGGTACTAATAATGAATATGCGACCAAGAAAATTCAAGCCTGGGTAACGGATAAAAATAATGTAATTGATTCTTCTCCTACTCCTCAACCAGCTCCAGCAAAACCAGCGCAATATACTTCTTCTCCTAATAAACCAGCTAGCTCTAAAAAGAAAAACAAGAAAAAAATAGTATACATTGTTCTTGGAGTACTTGTTTTACTAATTGCCATCATCTTTGGTATTTCAGCTTGTCAGGCTCATAATGATACAGTTCAAAATGAGCAAGCTCAAAGTAATGCCCTCAATAATACTAACAGTAAATTAGATAATCTGTCTGAACAAAATAAGCAATTAATGCAACAAAATAAAGAGTTGCAAAGTGCTATCAATACCTATAAGCAGGATCAAAATAAGGAAGAATTACAAAACCAATTAAACCAAATCAAAACTGAAAATGAACAATTGAAAAATAATGCTGCTAATAATCAAGCCTTACAAAATCAAATTGATCAACTGGGCTCTACTATCGACCAAATCAAACAAAATCCAAATCAGGCCGATTCATTATTAGATCAAATGAAAAATAATCAAAACGAATTTATGCAGAATTTAAATGCCACTTTTCAAAAACTAGTTAGCGATTTCCAGCAATTAATTGGACAATAATACTACCTAATAAAAAAACTGAGAATTATGAAATACCCTCATAGTTCTCAGCTTTTTTAATATTTAATTAGTCATCTGTATCAGCATCACTGCTTGTATCGGCACTTGAATTTGTATCTGTACTTTCGTCAGAATGTGAATTGCTGCCTGCATTATCGCTAGATTTCTTAATGGTCTTAGACTCATAAACTTTTACAGTTAATGATTTACCAAATTTAGAATCGTAAGGGTCGAATACATAATGGGTTGCATTAGTTTTAGCTCCATTTGCAGGATCTAATTTATATACTATAACAAAATTACCGGTCATATTAGGCTCAACCTTCTTACGACCTTCCTTAATCTGATTTCCCCAAGGTGTTAATTCATTTTCAATGTCTGTGGTGACCAAAACAAGATCATGAGTAGCTTTGCCAACCTTCTCCATTACTTTTAAGTGATTACTAAAGAAAGATGTTGGATCAACGCTTTCTTTATCATTATTAGTGAAAGTTCCTTGCACTAGAGCATAATGGTCATCGCCGTCAGAACCCTTAACAACGACATTGGTTACATTATTGATAGCTATGTATCCCTTGCTATCTTGGAAATTTCCACCATAAGCTTTACCGTCGTTACTGTTACTATTATTAGCTTGATTGTCAGCCGCTGTACTTAAATCTTTTTTAGAGCGTTTTGTACTCTCACTACTGCTTTCATCTGTCTTTTCGACAGACTTCTTTGACTTACTAGTAGTTGTTTGTTTGCTGCTACTATTGTTTGTTTGACTAGAGCAAGCACTTGTTCCTAATCCCAGAAGTACTAAGCTTAATACTCCTAAAAGATATCTTTTTTTCATCAAAAAACCTCCCTATTTGAATACATCAATAATTCTAGCATTTTTAGTTAAAAAATTATACAGATTATATAACGAATTGAGTTTTCAAATTAACCACTGTCCAGTTTGGAGAGCAGCCTTTAAAGCTGCTTTACGTGATGATTTTGCTGCTATACAACAAGTCGAAATAGCTTATCAATGCTTTATTTCATAACAAGTAGAGTTAGTGTATTTAGTGATAGGATGATAATTTGAATTGTTTTTATTAAATATTTAAGCTCTACCCTCATATTAAGGAAAAATACTAAAATAAAAACGACACTCGTCGGAGTATCGTCTTCTTTAAGGCAAGCAAGGTGGGATTTGTACTCACATCTATCTGACTTCTATGCGCGCTCACCTAACTATCTACTACTTTCATAGTAGACTCGTGAATTGCTCTTTAGCATAGCGCCAGTGTTCTTCTTACTATGAGATATCTAATTCATTGTATTAGTTTCTATAGAATTCGATGGGTCTGTAGATTACCTCCACTTACGTGGAGAACACATTGACTTTAGAACGTTTAAGGGATTTTGATTAGGATTACCTCCATTTACGTGGAGAATACACTAAAAGATCCTTGATATAATGCCATTCTCTAATTCAAATAATATCATTTTCCATTAGTTTCAATCAATCGCTAAAATTACACAATAAAAGGCCAAACATCAATGATGGTCAGCCATTAAATTAATTGATTTTGTCACTATTTTTCAAACGTTCAATTCGCTTATCCAACGGTGGGTGATCAGAAAAAAGTCGATTCAACCAGTTATGTGCATTTGGAAAATTAAAATATAAATGCTGCAAAGTTAAATCTTGGGAACTAATCTCAGGTGTAGCTGCACCCTCTTCTAGCTGCTCTAACTTAGACAAGGCTGAGATTAAGCCACTAGGTTCACGAGTTAAATCAACAGATCCTATATCAGCAAGGTATTCTCTCTGTCTTGAAACAAGCAAGAAAAGCAGTTTAGCTAGCGGAATTCCAATAATTGAAATAATACCTCCAACTGCGATTACAATAAGAGCCAAGATTTTGATAAAAAAGCCAAATATTCCTTTAGTCTCACTAGTCAAAACGCCCCAGCCGAAGAATACAATCCCGATTCCAGTCATTGTTATCAAGCTAGTTAGCGCACTGGCTAAAACAGTGATACGCGTATCATAATTTCTAATATGAGAAAGTTCATGGCCGATCACTCCTTGAACTTCTTTTTTATCCATAATGTTTAGCAAGCCTTGAGTTATAGCTAAACTTGCATGTTCAGGATCCCGACCAGTAGCAAAAGCGTTGGGTGCTGGATCAGGCGTAATGTACAATTTCGGCATTGGCAAGCCGCCAGCTAAGCAAAGCTCTTCAACAAGCTCATAAATTACCGGTTCAGTTTCTTTAGTAATTTCAACTGC
>CATLCE010000028.1:0-19478 GCA_949888035.1 Lactobacillus johnsonii
CCCATAGCTTTTTCCATGTTTTCATTTACTCTTCTCCATATTTAAATACTTTTGGTTGAGGCTTAGCCTTCTTATGATAGATATAGATATACGCCTTATTTTTATTTACCTTTATACCTTTCATTGTCGGTTCAAGATATGAAAAGACAATTTTATTATTGCCTTCTTTGCTTTTAATATTGATTCCGCTATATTCTTTTCCCCGATGCCAAACTCTTATGTCATACGTAGCAAAATTTTTTTCACCATCATTATTTTTAAGAATTTTTTGTAACTGTTTAGGCGATTTGTTTGCCTCAAATTTTGAGGTAATAACCCATTTCTGGCCATATTCTCCTCTTATGGCTTTTCCAAAATTACCAGGGAGATATCCTGATACTAGTACTAAGAATAGAAGAGAAATACTTATTATCCAGCCTACTACAAAGTAATTTTTTAGTGGATGAGCGCTTACTAAAAAATATATACTTATAGGAACAGCTGTAGCAAGAGCTATAAGAGTGCAACCTATTAATATGGCACCGTAATTATTATTTATCCAAGTTAACATAACTTACCCTTTCTTCTCAGCTTGCTTACTAATCTGTTTGTAAATTCGAAATAAGGACAAAATAAATGTTTGATTTATTAAAAAACGTTGTGATAGGTATAGAGCTAATAAGACAAAAACCAACTCCAAAGAACGTGATAAAAATCCAGGCTAAGTTATGTCTCCATAGTAAAAGTCTACGTTTATCCTTATCATTAACTTCACCTATGTCACTTATTGAGGTTTTTATCCACCTAAATAGTTTTTTCATCTAAGATTCCTCTCTTTTACACACTTTGCCATTTAACTGTAATTGTTTGAATATAGCCATTCCGATCATGGCCAATGATATAATCAATAACTTGAAGTTCTTTGTGCAAATTAACCCATTCATTAACTTCTTGAATAAAGTCATCGGTTGGTTTTCCATCTCTTTCAAATACGTACAGATTCATGTTTTTTCCTTTCTACCATGCAAACGTTAGAATCATATTTATGTCGGGCACACTATAGTCTGTGTAAGTAGCATCTTTAGTGAATTTAGTTTTAAACACACCAATATTGCAGTCTAGCAATAAAGTTCCATATTTTTTCATCAAATAATGCCTTAATTGGACGGCATGTGTAGAATCTAAACTTTTAATCAAATTAGCTAGTTTTACATAATCGTCAAAAGTTTTTTCATCATTTTTTTTAAAGACTAAGTTCACTTTTTTTATTACTCCTATGTGTGCAGCAAGAGTTAGCACGTTTCTGTACTCAAAAAACTCTTTTTGGTGTCTTCCTTCAAAGCTAGGCCGATTGGAAGAGCTAAATGGCCGAATGTCACTATCGATTTTTCTAAAAAAATCGAATAAGTTAATTCGCATTTCATGATGACCTTGAGTAGCAAATTTTTTAAGTTTATCCTCTATAAGTGCAGACATCCAAATCATACTTCCATCTGTTTCATCGTATTCCTCATCAGTTAAAGTCATATTTTTTCTCGCATTATTACTAATACTCTGAAGCTCTTCTCTAAGGCTTTTTTCTTTTTCCATTGTTACTTCTTTCCCCTTTTAAATTATTTCTTAAAAACTATATCCATCGAAAACTCACATGCAGTAACGTCTACACTCTGTTTTTTACTAAAATCGACTTTAATAACAATCTCAATTTTTGATAAACCCTAAAATTTCAGCCTCTTTTAATCCTAAAAAGTTATCAAGCAATAGTTACTGATTAAATCGTACTTTCATGTTGTTATTTACATAGGCTCTACCGTTTTGATAGTCAAAACTATAACCAGGTTGCACGTTGAAAATATATACGTTAAAGTTCAGCATTCCGTCAGTTGAAACTGCTTGGAGATTAATACCCCGTGCCATTTTTTCTGTACCACGAAAAATTGGAGTTGCTTGATAAATAACTTTTTGTTCTGAATACATAGCTTCTCTAACTTGATTTTCATAGTAGGTTTGAACATCCTGATTCGTATAAGCAGTTTGAGTAAATAAATTCTTTGGATTATCTAAATCACCATTGGATTTGCCAGTGTATTTACCAAATTTATTTATGCCATTTGATAGAGAATAAGCGATCAAGTGGCCACGATTATAAATCTCTCGACCAGGTCGATTACCATGCCAACCTGTTGGTCTCCATGTTTGTCTCGTTCGTTTACTATATTGAACTAAATTCTTACTATCAAGATATGCTGTCACAGAAGAACTAGTTCTATTCAGGGAGTCAAGATTTTGATAAAAAATTTGATTTTTCGTCCATTTTGTCTTAAGTGTTGAATTGTTTTTATTCACAAAAACTACAACATTTTCTCCACTTTTATAATTTAAAGCAGCCAATTTGCGATATTCATTTTTATCTAAACCGCCTAAAGATTGATATTGCTTTGTACTACTTTCAGTAGAATTTTGTCCTTGATTTATAAAAGAGCAGCCAGAAGCAAACATAGTAATTGCTGCTAAGGCCGCTGCTAACTTTTTTAACTTCATTTTCTATTTTAATAGCCTTAATTCTTCTACATTTGTACCTATATGCGTCACCATTACTATTTTGTCCTCTCCTGAGCACTATAATTAATAAGCCTATTTATGTGAAAAAACATAATAAATGCAAATACAATTACTAATAAAGCAATTCCACCATTTGCATGTCCATGAAAAACAGTGATCAAATAGAGTATCAAAAGCAAGATTGCTATAATATCATCTACAAATATCATTAAAAAATGTGGATACTTAAACTTTTTCATTTTTCCATTCCCCCTGAGTATCAATTTTTAGAATTTCACGTACCATTTAGAATCTAAGTAGTATAAAGCAGCATTAGGAATATCATGCCAGCAATATTTATCTTTTGCTGTTTTAATGTACAGTCCATTTTTTCTTAGCTCATTAATCTTTTGTTTATTACTACTATGACTGTTGAGACTAAAATAATTGAAAATACTTCTTAATGTATTTGAAAACATTAATGCAGTTCCATTATTGTTGGTAATTTTGTAAACAAAGTTAGGTTTAGGAGTTAAATTATTTTCTTTTAAAATCCTCTGGACGTGTCTCTTTGTAATTCCAATTCGTTGACTAATTTGACTAACGTCGTACCCTTTTTCAAGTAGCATCAGAATTTTTTTCTGCCGTATAACAGCTGCTGGCTCTGATGTTTGAAGATCAATAATTTTCTCACCAATTTTTTGTAACTCTTTTAAGTTATCATCATTATCTGGTGCATCTAGAACGGTTCTGTATCTTCTTTCAACCTCTCCCAACAACTTAAGCAGATTATTATCCGAACTAGAGTGTAAAATACGTCATTCCTCCTCCATCTAAATAAAATCCTAAAACGGTACATCCAAATCGTTATCTTCTAGTCCAAAATCTAGATCATTAAAATCTGGTTCTGTTGGTGTAGAGTTTTTACTTTCACCGGCTGAAGCACTATTCTTCTCTTCTCCTCCTAAGCTCCGGTTCATATCATGATTAACACCGTCATCTACTGGTGCAGCTGGAGTGGTGTTTGGTTTGTCACTGTCTTGTTGCTTTGGCCGAGCAAGCAAATCAATAGAATGAGCAACCACTTCAGTTATGTATCTTTTTTCTCCTTGTTTAGTGGTGTAAACATTTGAAGTTAGCTTTCCACTTACTCCAATCGAGGTTCCTTTTTTAGCCCACTGATGACAGACTTTGGCCCAATTTCCCCAAGCAACAATTCTGATAAAATAAGCTACTTCGTTACCATTTTTATCCCTATGGTCATTTACTGCCAAGTTAAAACTTGCTACTGATTGACCGGACTTAGTTGTAGATAATTCGATATCCTTAGTAACGCGTCCAGTTAAATTGACACTGTTCATAATTATTTCTCCCGTCTTTCATACTTCTACTTTATTTCTTCCATCCACTTTTGACCTTAGGCAGTAAATTTATCTCTCAAAGATGGTACATTAAGATCATATTTGTAGTAGTCCATTGGTCTTTTACTAATTTTTTTAGCCAAATCATCAATTGTTTCGCTATACCATTTATCTACTTTATCTACTGGTATCTCTGAAAGACTTTCCATAAATCCATCTATTGCTCGTTGATCAAGAGCTACTAGAAATTTACTGTCGTATTGCACTCTGTCTTCAGCCGAAAATAGTGATAGTCCCGTATCTATATCTACTAGGACGGCCATCAATACTAGAGATTGACCTTTTTTAAACCTTTTATTCTTCTCTTTCCAATTAGTTTGAATATGAGCAATTCCTAAATCTTTGTGCAAGACATTAATATCAACACTGACCATCGGCAATTTGACAAATTTCTCCAGATTATCAGCCCATAGATAAGCTAGATAGCCATACTTCCCCAGATCGATTCTTATTGGTTCCATTTTTACTCTCCCATATCTATAAATTCTCCAGGTGACCAAGCATGTTCCATGGATAGCAAGTTCGGATCATTAACATCAATTACATGGATTTCTTCTGGCCTCTCAATTGTTGCTTTAATGGCATTTAGCTTTTCCTGATAGATCAGTACAGGATTAGGAGCAGTTATCATATCCTGATTATTATTTATATATCTAACAAGCGTTTTATTATCCAAATCGATTAGCGTTTTCTTCTTTCCGTCCCAATCGGTCCAGTCATAATCTAAAGGGGTACCTGTATTAATGTCGACTAAAACAGCAGATACTTTTTTGGCAGGAATTCCATCAAATACATGAGCCATTCCTAAAGTAATACCTTTTAAACAGGCTAATTCAACTCCAGATATAGTTACTTTTGCGTACTTTTGTTCCTCAGCTATGTATAACCACCCTAAATAGATTTTTCCGGTCCATTTAGTTTCCAAACTTTTTTCTATTGAACTCATTAGCTTACCTCCATAATTTTGCTATCAATATTTTTAGTGTGAACTTTCCCGTGCAAATGACTAACGTATTTACACCCTGTCGGGAGTTCAATCCAATATGCTTTAATTGGTTGCACTAAAATCCCAGCTTTTCCAAGTTCATTTTGATCTGTGTATTTAAAATCAAAATACTGATATGCATCTCTCATATCCGTAACGTAGAGCTGAAATTTTCGATCAAAGGTAAAGAGTGCCCATGTAAAAACTGTGTTGTCAGTAGATGACTTAAAAATTGATTCAATCCAATAAATTGGGATTAGAGTTTTAGAGCAGATTTTTGAATTTGTAAAATTGCAAATTTTCATGAAAACTATTATCTTTTTCCACTTCATTGGCAATTTCGAAGTCTGATTTCGGCGTACTCTATCACTTACAACACTGTAGTTATTAGGCATTTGCAATTGTTCAGCCTGAGCCAATGCTTTTAAAAAATCTGCATCAGTTGTTGGAATGTTTAGTAAACCGTTGTATTTTGAACTAAGCTGATTAATTTTTCGATACAGGACATCAGCTTGCCGATCTGCTAATTGAAGAGGCCCTAATTTATCCTTCATTCATTTCTCCCTTTAAATCTTAAAAAAACAATCTCTGTCCTTTACGATCAATGACAAATTTGTATGTGCGATTTGCTAATTCGAGCTTTAACAGCTCAGTATCAGCAATTAAGATCAATGGTTGATTATTATTGTCAAGCTTTTGTGTGCCTGTATCTTTCATGACTTTATAAACCCCAACCTTTGTCCAATCCATTTCTTTGGAAATTGCATGAGAATCGCGTGCTTTTAAGGCATCTAATTTTTCCTGAACGGGTTCTTCTCGAATTAAATACATTACTGCTCCTCCTTTGCTTTTTGAAGTGCGTTAATAAGCGTCAAGGTTGTTACAAGGGCAAAAACAATTGATATTGCCGCCAAAATAAAAGGCCGTATTACTACCTCAAGGCCTATGTAGGTCTTACTTCCAATTGGCAAGATTAAAAGTATTGCTCCTAGTATCAACACAACACCTGCTTGCTTCCAAAGGCCTTTGTACTCAAAAAAAGCCTCACCCAATTTTTTTAGCATTTCTAATTTTTCTCCTCCATCCGTTGTTAATCCAAAAATTCGTCTAGACCTAAGTCGTGATATACTTGGCGCACATCATCTCTCATTTCGAAGCTATTGTTCCCGTGACCAGCATCAGGCTTAGATGACACAGTGTTACTTTGCTGATCCTTATTCTCCGTGGCAGAAAATTCTTTAAAAATTCGATCACGATCATATTCTTCCGAGCTCATACCATTCTCTGTTTTTTTCTGATTCTGCTCTCTTGCAACCTCGTCCCAGTCTGGTAGTTCACGAACATGTTTTTTACCGCTAAACTTTTTCGGTTTCGACAAATCGACATCATCATCAATGTGGCCACCAAACCAGTTGTTGCCGTTGAAGATATAGCGATTAGTTATCTTGTTGTTTTTCAAATATTTAAGATAATCAGATAACTGTTTTACTGCTCGTTCATATGTGTTTTTAGGACTTTCGGCTCGCCAATTCATGTAACTATTGAGAGCATCTTTCTTGCCAATTTTCTTCGGATACAATTTCCAGAGTTTTTCAAATTCGATTTCAAGTTGATCTAGTACTTTAGGTTTGAAATTTTGAAATTTAGAATCGGACTTACTTCTGACTCTCTGTGTAATCTCTGCATAGTCTCTGGTAGTCTCTGGTATAGGTGACGAAGTTTCTTCCTCTTCGATGGAGAAGTTTTTTCCTCTTCCATGTGGAAGTTTCTTCTCTATGCATGAGGAAGAAACTTCCTTATCGGTCATATCAACGTTTTCATCGATGTTTTCATTGTTAATAAGTGAATTGAGCTTGTCATAATCGATTGAATACCACTTAGTTCGGTCATATTTCAATTTGTTAAAATTACCAACAATGAGGATTCCCTTTTTTTCTAATGAGCGGAATTTATCTCCTACAGATTTTTTGGTGATCCAAGGGAATTGTTCATGCCACTCATCCAAGGTGTTGTATACCCATTTTCGGCCGTTAAAAACAAAATTTGATCTGGATAGCCAATACTGTACTTGCTGCAAAATGATTGCTTCATGTACATTTTTCAGTGCTACGGCCAAAGATGGAAGCACCTGTAATGGTGCTTCATTAATTAATAAGCTACTACTTGTTGATATATTCATATTTCTCACCTATACTTAAAAAATGGTTTTGGATAGCCATATATTTTGGTTGCAATTGGTACCACATTTCCGTTTTGCAAATATTTTTGACATGCACAGTCAGATTTTTTAATTTTTAATGGAATCAAAATATCATTCTTGAACAAGAAATAGACAATTAAATATTCATTGTCAGTTAAAACTACACTAAGTTGCATATGATTTTTTGCAATCATTGTTTTTAACTTTGCATCAAACCCAACTTTTGATATATTTTTCCATACAAATAATTCCACTTGTTTATAGCTGGTCCAAAAATCTTCAATTCCCTTATAATTTGTTGAATAAATGCTATTTTTATTGAATACAATCATGATTATTGAAATTCTATTTATTATTGATAAAATATATTTAAAAATGTTTTGTTATTCGTTTTATTTCCTAAAGCTATTGAGCTAACCACTCAGTAGCTTTTATTTTTAAAAAAACTTTTTAAAATCAATTTTTAATTTTTTTGAGATAAAAATTGCTTCGTGAAGCCAAAAATCTTTTCCAGATTTTCGATTTATTTTTTGTGAAAATGACTGTGCAGTTATTCCCAACATTTCAGCCATATCTTTGTGCGAAAATCCTTGTTTGCGAATTTCTAAAATAAGTCCATAATAAGGTTTAGCTTTTTTTGTTTTCAAAAAGCACCCTCCTTCCAAAAAAAGTTTCATTTTATGAAATTTTTTGTAGTCGTTTTTGACACTTTTTATAATCTATTATATGAATCTGTAGTTTAAAATCAATACTTTATTTTAATTTCTATGATTTTTGTTTCATATAAAAACACTTGATACTATAATTTTAGATATCAAGGAGTGAAAAAAATGAATAATGATATTGGAGCAAAAATTAAATATTACCGTAAAAAAAATGGATTAACTATGGAGGAACTCGCTAATCGCTTAAATAAAATAGATACAACTCACAGTATTAATAGAAGTAGAATTTCAAAGTGGGAGAAGAATAAATCAGAACCACATCTATCTACAGTTAAAGCATTATCGCAAGTCTTTGATATTAGTATTGATACTCTTGCAGGACTTAATGAATCCAGTGTTACTCAAGAAGAAAACACTCAATTCGGGATTTCTAATAACGATTTTTTAACTTTTGAGGGTCAACCGTTGTCTAAAGAAGAACTGGAATATATGACTGAACAGCTTAGAATGTATAGAAGCTATAAAAAAAATAAGCGCCAGAACGAAATATAGTTCTGACGCTTTTAATTAAATGTTGCAAAAAAATAGCTCTGACAATAAAAATACCAGAGCTATTAATTTTATTATTCTGAATTGTTAGCATATGATTGGAACAAACTATAATTTGGTAAGTCAAGGCACGTAAAATTAATGAAAAAATCGTTCTGATATGTATTTCATTATCAGAACGATTTTTCTATAGATATTTATCTGATTACTATGCTTAAATTCTTGTGCAGTGCTTGGATTCTTTAATTAAGTTTTGAGCGTACCCATTTAGATCATCTACTGAACTATTTTCATGAATTACGGCTTCAATACCATAAGCCAAGGCAAGACTACTTTTCTCGCCATACTCCCAATTCTTATTCATAAATACTACCCTATCTTTAGGATCACTTACCGGAATATACTTTGGATCAGTATCAAGCCACACACAATCAATGCCTTGTCCTGTAGCAAACTCTTCTAAATTTTGAATTAATGTTTTTTCGCTTTCATTTTGGTTCATCATTAAAAAACCCCTCTAATTTTCTTTACGACAATCATTGGAGCTAGCTAGTTTCAATTTTTACAGTTGCAACAAAAAATAGCTTAGCAAATAAAACCTATGAAAAACGAAATTGCACCAACTTTTTTCAATAAAATCTAATCCAAGCAAAAAGGCCTAGAAACATAGATTTCTAGACCCTTTTTACTTTACACTTTTGTTGCACAAACACAAAGACCTTTATAGTCTTTGTTTCAATTTTATTTTAGCACATAAAATTTAAAGTTTATCAGGAAAGAATAATTTAATATTATATAATTAAAAATTAAATAATAATTATTTACTTTTTATTGTATAAATAATTATTTGTCTTAAAATAACTATAATTTATTGTATTTATATTTACTTTTTAAGTATAAAAGCAATATATAGTAATTAAATTTGCAATATGTATTCAATATAAAATATTTGTTTTTTATTGATTACTTAATTACCGATTACGATATTATCTTTAGATTGATATATAATGTACAACAATATTAGTTTGTGTAGACAATATTATTGTTGTAAAATATCAATAGTACAAAAAAGAGAGCTATTGCAAGTAGCTCTCTCAAAGCACAAGCCGCTAAATTGCGGTGGCAAATATTGATGCAAACAAAAAAGTCGCTATCAACTCGGCCAAAAGTTATAGAGCGGCTTTTTCATTTACTCTATTTTTTCTTCCACAAATCGTGGATTGTCTTTATTAGTCGTTTTACAGCTTGCGCCAACTTGTTTGCGTCGTTGGTTAGTTTCACTAAAACTAAGACGAGACAATCCAAGAGACCAATAAAGGTAAGGACAGCTCCAAAGAAAGCTGCCATAAAGCAAAGCGTACCTCCTTTCAGTAAGAATCTGTACAATAGTTCTTACACCATTGGCATCATCTCCTCAAACGAAAGTACCACCGCATATTTAACTTTTTGTGCTAGATATTATTTTAACAAACAAGTATATCTTTGTTCTACAACAATATTAGTTTGAAAATATACTTCCAATAGCTCGCTTAAAGCATAAGCGGCTAAATTGCGGTGAACAAATTAATAATTACAAATTAAAAGTCGCTATCAACTTTCCAAAAAGTTACTGAGTGGCTTTTTTTGTATGTTAACATTAACAGATTGAAAACTTTATCTAAAAATAAAAAGCCTAGAATTCTTATTTTCTAGGCTTTTTGTATCTTATTTTTAAGATAATGCAGGATCATTTAGGATTTTTTTATAGTCTAATTCACTAGGATTTTTTTTAGTATCATTTTTAACTCTATTGGCCGTTACCTTTTTACTCTCAGAAGAATTTTTAGAATGCTTAATTTTTTTTGAACTATTAGCTACTGATTCCTCATTAGAGGCAGAGGTTTGAGAATTCCTATTTCCAAACAATCTAACATTCCCATTGTCAATAGCACTATTTACTAAAAACTCTTTAAAATCTACATTCCCTATTTGACCAATAGCTGTTTTTATTAGTGCACGAATGGATTCACTCTGATTACCTTGTGTTCGTAACCATTGATCCTCCGGACTACCTTTTACTATTTTTATAACTAAATTTCTTTCGTCTGTCATTTTTTACCATTCTCTCTTATTTTTTATTTAATGATTTGTCCAGTGCTTTTGCTAAAATTTCTAATCCTAACTCATTTGCAATTGAAGAGTAATCTTCTCCAAGCCAAACAATTGTAGCTGAAGAACGATAAGTCTTTAAACTATTTTTGAGTTGCTTTTCAAAGTCGGTTTTTTCCATCAATGGTATTGAACCACCACCAAATACATATATAACATCTAGATGATCAGTTGTGCTTAGAATACGATTGAAACTACTAATAATATTTCTAATTAAAGATGGTGTAGCTGTTGATTCAGCTTTTAAAGCAAATTCTTTATTTTCTTCTTCAATTTCAGATGATGGTTGGCTGTTTAGTAGTTTTTCAAATGCTATAACATCTTTAACAGTATATCCTTGTGACACTTTAGGTAAATATCTCCAGGCACTTGATAGAACGTCTCCATATCCATTACTGATACTTAATGAATTAAATGCGTCAGATTTACCATTAATAATTAACGAAAACTCTGTAGTTTCAAATCCAACATCAATTGCTAGACTATCTTTGTTAGAGTCATTAAGTAATTTTGTTTTATCAATAGTTGGATATTTTTTATTCAAATATCCTTTAATATATTTCTTTAAATTTTCATCAGCATATTTAATAGCAATAGCTGCTGCAACTTCTCCCTCTTTGTAAACCTGAACATCTTTGAAGTTGATAGTTACAGAGATCTTATAATCAAAATTTTTAAATACAATGATATGGTTGTTATTTATAAATAATCCTCGGTAAAATTCTCTGTCCGCAGGATTATTTTCAATATCTTCTATTGGTAAGCTGGTTGCCATCACAACATTAGCTGTCAAAGGTGAAAAAATGTCTTCGCCTTCTTCATAAGCATGCTGCACCACTTTGGCTGCAATGGTACTTAATGGAACCATTTTAGCAGCAGGCATATGTGCTTTTCTACTTCTAGAATTTAAGTCAGTAGAAATTCTATCAATTGTTGAGTTTTGAGCAGCCTTCCCTACTAAATAATGTTTACCATCTATTTCTACATTCATCTCATTTAGTAAATTATGGATTGTATTTCTAACAGCATTTTGGTCTGTATGATCAATTGCATCTTCAATATCCTGTTCTATAGGAGAAATTACAGTTGGTTGTAATATTCTCTCATCGTCTACAGTCATTTTTAGATTTCCATAGCCTAAATCATTTGCGACAACAATATTTTTTTGTTTCATTATAAAAACCTCTCCTTAAGTCTAATTTAGATATCAATACTTTATAAGTAATAAATAATTATTTTTGCGATGAAATATAATTATTTATTAACTAAATATATCTTAATACAATAATCTTTAATTATCAAGTAATTATATAATAAATATTTTTACGTTATTTAGTAATTTAAATATAACTAATTTTACATTTTTATTGTAAAAGTAATTATTTTTGCGTTATTATTTAAATATTTTTTATTTATTTTTGCAATATCTTATATATAATTATTTTTTATTTCAACGATCACTGTTTTCGTGTTAAAATGCAAGTATCTCCTTTTTGGAGTTTAATAGGATATCAATAAATGTATCTAGTCAAACGACTAGATTGAAAAACGAACAGTAAAATAATTTTACTGTTCGTTTTTTATTAATGAAACTTATCAGGAATAGAATTGAATGCAATTCTAATTTTCTTAAAAAGAGTTCAAATGAATGAAGGAAAAATTTTAAATGAACCAGCTCTTAAGTTTGAATTTATTGATTTGAGACACGCTAATACTGATAATCAAGAAGTTCAACAATGGATTGAAGAAACATATGCCTGTGGCGGACAATATACAGTTTACACTGTAGCAAATATTATGATTATCATATTTACATGCTTTATTAAATAATATAAAAATAATATTTTTATATTATGATTATCGTTTTTAAATAATATTTATATAATATAAAAACATTGAAAAAGACGTTGAGATAATCTCAACGCCTTCCTTAGATATCTAATTCATGCTATAATTACTTCTGAAGATTGATGTAATTACATTCAATAGTCAGGTTGGTAAATTAGCTTAGTGCTACTATCCCAACACAGGTCCAAGTGTGTTGCCAACCAGCACCTTAACAAAAAGTTTCCGTAAAGGACACCTCTTCGTTATAAATTAGGTTTGCGAAATTTCTGACCTGCACTATTAAAATTATAGCAGAATAAAGCCTAAAAAGCTGCGTATTATCAAGCTTTTTAGGCTTTTTCTATATGCAAATTTCTGTACTTTGTTTACAAATTGTAACTTTTGATAATAAAAAGAGGGTAGCACAATTGGGCATTATTAACAAAAATCATATTTTGTAAATAATATTATTATCGTATAAATGTAATATATAAATATTATTAATATAATATATTTATACTGTGCTTTAAAATATTTTAAACACATAGAATATTCAATTTACCATTGACAAAATAGATAGTCTATCAATATATTGTAGGAAACCATTAATTCAACAATATTTTGTTGGTGCAATTAGAAAAGCTTTGTCTCAAAAGTATAGTTGGGGTGATTCGATTTCTAAAAGTAAAATAAAGAAAGACATTATCTCACTCCCCATAGATAAGAAAGGTGATATAGATTTCCAATACATGGAAATCTATATTAAACCTGTTCAGAAGCTTACAATAAAAAATGTAGTTAAATATAAAGATAGAGTGATAGCTAAGACAAAAGAAATAGTTAATTAGCTGTTGCATAAATTTATTTCAAAAAGGAACGAGATTTATCAACTCGTTTCTTTTTTATTGCAATAATAATATAAGCATAATGTAAAAAACAGCATTTTTATATTATCATTGCCATTAAAGACATACTATTATTAATAATACAGAAATATTATTAATAATAATATAAAAATATTATCTTTATATTATTATTAATGCTATAGGTATGATATTATTGATAATATAGAAATATGATTAATAATAATATTGAAGTTACTAAACTTAGGAGTTCTTAAATATGACAAAAATAATCACATTTGCAGCCATTAAAGGCGGCGTGGGTAAAACAACTCTTGCTTACAATTTTGGATCTTGGCTTGCAGATAAAAACAAAAGGATTCTATTTATTGATTTTGATCATCAATGTAATTTAAGTCAAACTTATAATATTTATGATCAAAAAGGAAGCGTAGGTAACATCTTACGTCCTGAAAATGAAGTCATTATTCAACATGTGGCTGATAATATTGATTTAATTGCTGGTGATATGCATTTAGATGATATAGAGACTACGATCGAAAATAAAACAAATAAAAATATGATGTTATATCTGTGGCTATATGATAACTACGAAAAATCTAATATTTCATCTTATGATTACATCATAATAGATTGTCACCCTGATTTTAGTACGGCTACTAAAAATGCAATAATTGTTAGTGACGATATTCTTAGTCCAATAACTCCTAGTGAATATGGATATAAAGCTAAGTACAATCTACAAGAACGAATTAAAGAATTAAAAGAAGAAGCAATTGACTTTACTTCACATAAATCCTATGTAACAGCTAATCTTTACTACATAGCCAATATGTTGAAGCATAATACAACATCTTCACGAGAATTATTAGAAAGTTTGAGAGAAGAAAAACAAGCTGGTGACGATAGTTGTATTGCCTATGTGCCGTATAAAGAATTGTTTAACAAATCGGAGTTGAATAAAATTTCATTAAGCGAAATGAATAAAGATCATAAATTGGCTCTCCAACAAAGGAAGTTTTTTACGGAAATATTTCGAACTTTTGAAAATATCGAAAAGACTTTGTAAATCTTTGTAAATGTATGTAAAGAAAGGAAACTCAAGATGGCATTTAAACCAGACAAAAATATTGCTAAGGCTTTAAAACAATCTAATGATATTAAAAATAATTCTTCTGAAAATAAAAAAAATATATCTAAAATTGATTATTCTGAAATGATTAATTTTGTATCTAAAAAGAAGACAAGTAAAGTAGCTATGTCAATTACTCTTGATTCAGATGTCAAAAAGGGTATTCAAAAATTAGCAGAATTGAACGGATATGCCTCTGTATCTGCATATATCAATGACTATTTTAAGAAATTAATAGAATTAGCAGAAAAGTAACAGTAAACTTCCTACTTATTACATTGATAGTGAGAGGCGAGACAAATTTCAACGGATTGCTGAAAAGCATGGATATCGATCAGCAAGTGAATTGTTAAGAGACATAATTGATAATTTAAATTAGATGTTTTTAGACAATCAATCTTCAAGATTGGTTGTTTTTTTGTAAATTTTAAAGGAACACCATTTATGGGAATAACTCTGATGATAATAATTTTTTATTACTTGGTTGTATGCTATACCTTTAATACCTTTAATATATATTACCTTTAATATCCTTTATATACTTTTATATACTTTTATATACTTTTAGACATTCTGAAATGCCTACTATATCAAGCTTTTAACAATATAAGAAACACCATTTATAGGAAAAGAAACACTATCTATAGGAAAAGGAGCACTATCTATAGGAAAAGAAACACTATCTATAGGAATAAGAAACACCATTTATAGGAGTTAAAGAAACACCATTTATGGGAGTTAAAAACACCATTTATAGGAGTGGATAACTATTTTAAGGTAAACAATTTGCAAAGAAACACCATTTATAGGAGTGGAAAAACTTATTTATAGAGACACTGTTCTAGAAAGCCATAAATCTCTATTTAACTATTCATTGCATATCAACACCATCTGGAGTAATATGGTGTTGATATAATAGAGCTAATAAAGGAAAAATAATTATGGGGTCTGAAAAAGAAAAGAAAAATCAGCAATTAGATATTTTTGAAATATCGAATATCAATAATATAGCTAAAATAGACAATCGAGTAGTTACTGAGAATTTTGCAAAATTCTCAAAAGGGTGGGGAGCTTTTGATTTGGATTGGTGGACCATAGCTATGAGTCAGCCTGTGGGACACGATGATCAATATATTGCTATTCCTACAGAAAAAGTTAAATCTATTTTTTTAAAAAATAAACATACCCATGAATCTCTTAAGGATTTTGTTAGACGTTCAAATAAATCGTTGAGTAAGTTTCTTGATATAAAAATTGATTTTGAACAAGAAGATAAAGATAAATTAGCGATGATAACCGCTCATATATTTGATGCTAGTTATATAGATACGGACTATAAAACTATGCTAAAAATAAATCAAACATCTCGACCTGTTTTTAATCAATTTAAAAGTTGGACAAGATTTCCTGTGAGTACCATGGCTAGTTTACATACTGCTTATTCGAAACGGTTATTTATTTACTTAAAGCAGTGGCGTACAGTAGGAAAAGTATCGTTTACTTTAGAAGAGTTTAGAAATAATCTTGATGTACCCAAAAGTTACAAGCCAGGATCGATCGACCAAAAAATTATTCTGCCAGCATTAGAAGACTTAGCTCCATATTTTTATCAATTAAAATTAGAAAAAACGTATGCAAAGGCAAAAAGGGGACGAAAATTATCAGGATATGTTTTTAGTTTTAGGCCAGAGCCAAAAGAAAAGAAAGATGTAGGATTATCTAAAAAAATTGAAGATTGGTTTGCTATCTATTCTATAGTAGATAATCGATATTTATCTCAGGAACATAAATTTAGGGCAGTCGATAGATATAGAAATGTTAGACTAGGATCTACCAAAAAGTATTATAGTAAGCATCATCCGCAAACTATCTTTTTGGATCCTACTAATAAAGAGGACAGGAAATATACAATAGCAACATTAAATACTTTAAGTATTACATCTCTACAAACCATAGCTATTGCTTACGAAGAATTACTTAAAAAAGGTAAATTAAAAGAGTGGGATTTCGAGGATCTGTATAATATTGAAAAAAGTCTTTTTTGTAAACAAGTAAGTCTTATGATTGAAACATCGAATGCTAAGGATCCATATAAGCCCAGCGAGAAAATCCATACTATTGCTTCAAGATTAATTTCAAAAATAGATATTGATAAATTCGAGCAGAATAAGATTGATATGGAAATAAAAATAATAATAAGAAAAGAATTTGGTAGTTTTGTGCGAGTAGAAGATCATCGACCACCCGAAGTAAAAGCAATGTCAAAAGATGAATGAAAAATATAAATGGGAAAGTCATAACAACACCATTTATAGGAATGATTTCTAAATGCCTTTGGCTAGAAATGATTGTAATAACATTCTCATGGAAGGAATCATAAGGAATACATGGTAGACCACATAATAAAAAGGCTTTAATTTAAAATGATTGGTACCCTTTTTCTGAAGCTAAAGAAGTTTAGCGGTGTTTTAAAAAGGTTGAAAGCAGATATTAATAAACGAAGATAAGATAGGGAAATATATTCAAATGAGATAAAGTGAATGTATTTATCCAATATTTTCTAACATTAGACCGGGGGATTTATGGTAAATAAGAGATCAAAAGTAACAGACTATATTTCAGGGAAAGAAATCACAGCTGGACCAGAAGAAATTGAAGCTGTTCAGCCACTATTAAAGCAGCTAGTTAATGATTATAACTATCCTAAGAATCATATTGTTGCTCATCCACAATGGAAAGTTAAGTCACGACCTTCTGATAGGACAAAGCAATATCCAGTAGATATTGCTATATTTACTGGTAGTAAACATACAGATGACAATTTATATGCAATAGCTGAATGTAAGAGAAAGACAAGAAAAGATGGCTTAGCTCAACTGAAGATATATTTAAGTTTAAGTAACGCTAAATTAGGAATATGGTTTAACGGAAAAGAATATGCATTTGTTCATAAAATCGTTAAAAACAATGAAATAGAGTTTCAAAATATTAGTAATATTCCATTGTGCGGTCAACGCATTGAAGATCTAGGTCTATTTAAGAGAAAAGATTTAATTAAAACGAATAATTTAAAACCAGTATTTAATACTATCAGAAATTATTTGGCTGCAAATAATATTGGAAGTACGTTGGATTCAGAATTAATGATTCAACTAATTAATATTATCTTTTGTAAAATCTATGATGAACGATTTACAAAGATGGATAGTATAGTTCGCTTTAGAGCTGGATTAAATGAAGATGCAAAGAGTGTTGCAGATAGAATAAAGACGATATTCCAAGAGGTAAAGCAACAATATTCAGATGTGTTTACTGTCGATGATAAGATCACACTATCTGAAGAATCAATAGCCTACATTGTAGGACAATTACAGCAATATTGCCTAATAAATGCTAAGCGTGATGCTGTAGGAGATGCTTTTGAAACATTTATATAACCCTCATTAAGAGGCGGACAAGGACAATTCTTTACACCAAGAAATGTAATAAACCTGTTAGTACATATGACTGATCCAGGTATATCTAGCAAGATTATAGATCCTGCTTGTGGTTCTGGCGGTTTCTTAATAGAGAGTTTACGATATGTGTGGCATAAAGAAAGAGTCCGTGACCAAGAATTAAATTGGCCAGAAGCTGAAATTTCTGCTAATGAACAAAAAATTGCAATTTCTAATTTTAGAGGTATTGATAAGGAACAATTTCTCGCCAAGACCACCAAAGCGTATATGGCATTACTTGGAGATGGACGTGGCGGTATTTATTGTGAGAATAGTTTAGATAGACTGAAAAACTGGTCTAATAATGCACAAGCTAATATCCAGTTAGGAACATTTGATCTAGTACTTACGAATCCTCCATATGGCTCTAAATTAAAAATAAATGCCAGAGACATCTTAAGGCAATATGCTCTAGGTTATGAGAAGAAGAGAACAGATAAGCTATTAAAGTCTCAAACTCCTCAAGTTTTGTTTATTGAACGTAGTCTTGAGCTACTGAAGCCAAATGGAATATTGGGAATAGTTGCACCTGAGAGTATGTTTTGTAATCCATCACATCAGTACATAATGGAATACATAGAAAAACATGCTGAAATTGAAGCTATTATCTCTATGCCAGAAGATCTATTTCAACCACATACTCATGCTAAGACATGTGTAGTTATAATGCGTAAATTAAATGTGAATAAAGTTGGAAATAAAGAAGTTGTTGAATCAATAAATCCAGATGACGAAATTTTTATGGGTATAGCTAACTGGTGTGGTCACGATTCTCGTGGGCTAGAAATACCTAAAGATGATATTCCTAAGATCCAAAAACAATACGAACTGTTTAAAGCTAACAAATTAAATACCTATAATAGTTTAGGCTTTACAGTACGACAAAAAGATATTGTTAATCATATATATTTGCCAAAATATTATAATCCTGAAATTAAAAACCAAATATCTTCTTTAATGAATGGTTATGATCTGGTAACTATTGGTGATTTAAAAGATAAGGGTCTCATTAGTATCTCAACTGGAAATGAAGTTGGAAAATTGGCATATGGTACAGGAAATATTCCATTTATACGGACATCTGATATAGCAAATTGGGATATAAAAATTGATCCTAAACAGGGGATAAGCGAGGATATATATGAGGGCCTTAAAGAGAAACAGAATATTAAGCCATACGATATTCTAATGGTCCGTGATGGAACCTATTTAATAGGAACATGTGCAATGTTGTTACCTGATGATGTAAAAATTGTATATCAAAGTCATATTTATAAAATACGAAGTAATGATTTTGATAAATTAGATCCATATTTGTTACTTGGCTTATTATCATCGCCAATTGTTAAACGACAAATTCGTTCAAAGCAGTTTACTCAAGATATAATTGATACTCTCGGTGGAAGAATTAATGAATTAATTCTTCCGATCCCTAAAGATAAAAAACAACAAGAAAATATAATTAATAATGTTAAAAACGTATATAAGAAAAAAGAAGAGACTAAAAAATTGATGCGAAAAATTGTTACGCAATCAATTCCTGAATTAAATATTGATTCAAATAATACATCTTTCACTTTAACTGATCTATAACATTTTCTACTTAGAGTTACAACCAGTTGCATGGAAACCTAAGCCTGGTACTTCTTGGAATAACTATAGTTTGTTAAG
>CATLCE010000029.1:0-19144 GCA_949888035.1 Lactobacillus johnsonii
ATGGTTATTCAAAACGATATGGCTTATTCTATGTCGATTTTAAGACCCAGAAACGTTATGCAAAAAAGAGTGCATATTGGTATAAAGAACTAGCAGAAACTAGAGAGATTCCTCCAATTGATTAAGGGAAGTTAGTGAAAAGTTACGTATAAGTAGGTACGTAACTTTTTTTAGTAATAATGAATGCAAATATTTCACCTAATCAATTGAATCGACTATGCTTAACGTGAGAGTGTATTTTTATAGAAAAGAGATAGCTATGATTCAATTAGAAAAATTAGTTAAGAAGAATTTGCCTAAAGAAAAAGAGGGAAAAGTTGCTAGCTATATTCCAGCTTTAGCCGAAGTTGATCCAAAGCAACTTGGAGTTGCCTTATATGATTTAGAAGATGGTGAAGTAGGTGAGGCAGGCCAAAGTGAAGTACGTTTTGCAATTGAAAGTATTTCTAAGGTGATTACCTTAATGCTTGCTATTAAAAAGATGGGCCTACAAGAAGTATTTAAACATGTAGGATCCCGTCAAACAGGTTTTGCCTTCAATTCAATTCTAAATATGGAAATTGAAAGAGCTAAGTATCCGTTGAATCCTTTTATTAATGCTGGAGCAATTGCTACAACTTCGATGGTAGTAAGTAAGACGGGGGACAATGCATTTGAAGAAATCTTAGATTTTGCTCGGGATATTTGTAATGATCCCAATCTTTATTTAGATCAAGTAATTTATCATTCTGAAAGAAGAACTGGTAATCTAGATCGGTCTTTAGCATATTATATGGAATCTAAAAATATGCTGCTTGGGGATGTAGTAACTAGTCTTGATACTTATTTTAAGCAATGTTCAATGATGGTCACCGCACGATCTTTAGCTAATTTAGGAGCGGTTTTGGCTAATGGCGGAGTAAAGCCATGGGACAACAAACGCATTATTCCTGATGAAGAAGCTCGTTGTATCAAGTCATTGATGATGACGACAGGTTTATATAATCAGTCAGGTACTTATTCTAGGTTAATTGGTGTACCAACAAAGAGTGGTGTTGGTGGTGGCCTTATGTCAGCTGCACCTCACAGATATGGAATTGGAATCTTTAGTCCAGCCTTAGATAAAGATGGTAACAGTATCGCAGGCTTAGATTTGTTGAGAGATATTGTGGATGGATTAGAGTTAGATATATTTGATTAAGTAAGAATTTAAAAATTGATATTTAAAGCTAAGTATTATCGCTATTTTTGCGGTAAGTGCTTAGCTTTTTTGGTAAATTGTGATGGACTATGTTGAGCTCCCTATATAAGTGGTAAAATAATAAAAAACATTATTGAAAACAGGAGTAAAAATGAAAAGATATTCAAAAGCGATATATTGGGGGCTACCCATTAGTTTAATTCTCGCCATTTCGATTATTTTACACTTAGGTTGGATTAATACCTTTGATAATTTCTTTGAGGGATTAGTTCACATGGTTCCTAATTTAAAGGGATTAATGCTAAAGATTACATTTTTAGCAGATACCAAAGTTGACTTGATCTGGATGGTATTAATTGCGGTAATCTTATGGTTTAGAAAACAACGTCCTCTTGCGACTAACTTAGTTTTAACAATGATTACAGGGGATGCAGTTGGTTGGATAATTAAGCATTTGATTCAAAGAGCTCGTCCTGTACAGCACCTAGCAGTTGATGATGGATTTAGTTTTCCTAGTGGCCATACTTTAGGCATGGGGATGATTGTTATTTGGATCATTATGGTACTTTTACCAGTAGTATTGAAAGATAGAACTAAACGTTTTTGGATTGATTTTCTATTAATCGTTTGGCTAGTTATTGTAATGATCTCTAGAGTATATGTTTATGCTCACTATCCATCTGATGTTTGCGGTTCAGTTGCAATTGCTTTAACTTGGGTTGGAGTAATGCAGTTTGTCTTTGAAAAGCTCAAACAAATAGTAAATAAATAGTTAACAAAATAGGGTTAAGCGTAGTTGCTTAACCCTATTTGTGTGAGTAGTTTTTATTGAATTAAGTTAATTGGATTTGTTTAGTCAAACAATGTCCAAGGTTGAC
The DNA here is from genome assembly GCA_949888035.1 of Lactobacillus johnsonii. Lineage (GTDB taxonomy): Bacteria > Bacillota > Bacilli > Lactobacillales > Lactobacillaceae > Lactobacillus > Lactobacillus johnsonii_B. The sequence continues at coordinate 2,059 of CATLCE010000029.1, forward strand.
TTGGTCTATCATATAGATAACCTTTTTGCCAGTTCCATTCAGGATGTTGCTTCATGAAGTCTTTGGCGTCGAATGGTTCACCATCGGCTCTACCAAAAATGCCCCACATATTCAAGTTTTCAATATCAGTGGCATCAGCACACTTACCATCACATGAACCACCTGGGAAGAAAGGTACATTCCAAACGCCGTGTGGATCGTCAGCGTAGTATTGTGGATCAACATCATAGTGAGCACAAATATTACGTGAAGAAGCACATTGATAACCTAAGTATGGATCATACTTATCTGCTAAGATTCTCTTAGCAACGTCATCATCAATAGTTCCAGATACTTCTGGTAATAATTTCTCAAAGCGTGCTCTACGTGCACCAGTTTGTTGACGGGTATCATTATAGCCATTGTCAACACATTCAAGGTTACGAATCCGTGGATTGTGACAAGCATTACAGCCATAGTAGAAACCATCAGTTGATTCTAGCAATTCTTGGTGCTTTAATCCTTGTTCAAAGCGTGCGATTTCACCAGTATTAATGTTGCAAAGAAGCCAAATGTTAGCATAACCACCGTTGTTGCCTTCATTAACCAATTTTACCCATTGATCAATATTGTTTGCATATTGAGTAGCTTTCCGAGCACGAATAAATTCAGGCATTCCATGTACATCATAGCCAACAAAGCCAGCGATTGTTGTTTCAGTAATACCAAGACCAGCATCAGTAACGTAGAAGTCAGTCATTGAATCGATGTAACCCGGAACGGTTTGCATCTTAAATGCATGACCATTAGTTGGATGAACCTCTTCACAAACATTAAAGTATTGACCACTCCAGAAGTCATCGAAACTTTCATGAGCAATAACAGGTTTACCATCTCTTGTGGCAGATCCTGTAGCAACAAATCCAGAACAGTGAGAACCGCGTGGTCCTTGAGGTGGATTGTTAGAATAGTTAGCTGCAACTTGTGGCCACCAATAGCCAGTTACTTCCATCCAGTCATTCCAGCCGATAACGTCGTCAACACTGGTTTCAAACCCGTTAGCTGTAAAGCCATCAGCCATACCTTGCATTTCTTCCAAATATTCTTCTGGAATTTTATCTTTGTGCATTTTAACTGCTTGATTGACAAAGAACGAATAGTCCATTCCATATAGCTCAAGTGTCATATGGGTGTAAACACGCACTGCATCCCTAAATTCGTCAGTTAAAAGATAACCATGTTGAAAACCAATTTCATAAGGGTCACCTTGAACTGTTAAATAATGCCAACCATTAACATCTTTTTTAGTAGCTTTTGCAACAATTTTACTTTGTGTATCTGTTAATGTCATAACATTCACCTTCATTTTTTTACTAATCAGATAACATTGCAGTCCAATATGGAAGATTGATTTCAGCTTTTTCGTAAGCAGCACGTTCAGTATCAGTTAAGTACTTCTTGTTGACTACCGTATTATAAGTGTATTGATCCATCCATGAATTATCCATGATGAAGTAGCCTTTATGACCAGGTTTATCACCCCATGAATTTTGAACCTTCCATTTAGTTGGTTCATTATCATGTAAATCAACACCACAAATTAACATGGCGTGAGTTGGCATACTTTCACGATATTGAACTCTAGTAGCTTTGTCTTTGCCTAAGCTAATACCAAATGAACGCTTCCAATCATAAACCTTTAAAGAAAGTAAACCAGCAGGATTATTCCATTCTTGTAAGACATCACAAGCAAACCAAACAGGTTCATCATCTTTTAATTGATCTATGACCATACGTCTCATATCGTGCATTGGAACATTTAAGTAGCGAATATTTCTACCACCGACTACATTATTGCATAGTTCAATACCATAGGTTTGGTTGTACTTATAGCCACCACCAGGTAAGTTCATGAGTTCAACATAGTCATCTAAGTTGATATCTGCAAACTTCTTGTAAAATTCTAATGGTGTAACTTCACCAGTAGTATGATACTTCTTATTCTTATCACGATATTCATAAGTGAATTTTTCTGGAGGAGTACCAAAGCAGATGCTCAATACACGATAGTTTTCTTGGTTTAGTTGACGAATAACGCTTTTAATCTTTGTATCAGAAGCATTGCTGTTAACTAAATCACGTAATTTCATAGCGTCTTTATCTAATTTTCTGTTATACATCTGATTAATCTCAGTAGTATTCCAAGCTGGTGTTGTTTCTGGCATGAGCTCATTTGGAACTAAGCCATATTTTTCAATTAGGTTGGTTAATAGTGGCCAATCACCGCCATCTTCTTGAGGGGTAGCGAGAAGGAACATAACTTCACGGTCGGATAGGGGCTTAGCAGCGGTCTTAACAATGTTGTTGTAGAAGTAATTACCACGTTCTAGTTTGTCATAGAAGAAGAGGTAATCTGGAGATAGCTCCATATCTTTTAAATTATGCTTCTTTTCAATTAAGAAACGAACAAAGTTCAAACCACTAAACATCCAGCAACGACCAGAATGTTTTTGATTCATTACTTTATTTGAATCAACATCAACTGAAAAATTAAAACTACTATTTTCAATTGCACGTTCATTCGTAATGGCTTTTTTAATACCATTTTTCATGACCGCATTTTGAGTAACACGAAATCTTTGAGTATCAAGGAAGTCTGATCTGATTGTTTTCAAATCAGTAGGGTTAATTTCAGACATAATACAATCTCTTTTCTAATATAAAACTAATTGTCAGCATCCGGTGGGGTAAGCTTATTGTCTTCAGCAGCCTTGAAGACGGAACTTGAAACTTGTTCATCTGGGCTGTAGTGACGCTTAATTGGCATACCCATTGGGTTTTGATCTTTAGACATAATATCAGTAGGGACATTTGAAGAAACTTTTCCTGGTTTATTTAATCCCTCAATCTCCCAAGTAAATGGAGCGAATTTGTTTTGTGGATCAACCCATTCAGGGTGCTTCTTTGATAATTGATACATGATAAAGCAGATGGCTAAGATTACTGCAACTAAAACACAGATAATTACCACATAGGTTACAGGTGAACCAACTTCTGCCTTAACTTGTGCTGGTGGGTAAATAGCTAATACAATTCCGAATACACTGGAAATTAGGCCAATGCCTGCTACAATCCAAGCTCCAACTTTGCCACCAGGAACTTTAAATGGACGTGGACGGTTAGGTTGGTCATATCTTAATCTCAAGAATGTGATGAACATTAAGATATAGTAGAACATGTAAAGAATGGTAATAGTTTGAGTTAAAAGAATAACAAAGCCTTCAACATTTGGAATTAATTTAACTAGGTATGCAATAATTGTCATTCCAGAAATTTGTGTATACATTAAGTGAGCAGGCATATTGTGTTTGTTCTTTTCTTGGAACCATTTTGGTAAGAAGCCACTACCACCAGCTTGACCAAGCATGAATGATGGACCAGCCATATTAGTAATAACATTAGCCAAAACGTTACATAATCCAGCCCAAACAAGTACCATATATAACCAAGGCATTCCGATCGTAGCACCTAATTCTCTGAAGACGGTGTTCAAAGAATAGATAACGTTTAATTGGTTTTCTGGAACAACCATCGCAATAATCACAGTACCAACAACGAATATCAAGAAAACTAAAATGATAGTAATAAAAGTAGCTTTGGTAAAGTCTTTTTCTGGGTGCTTCAATTGCTTAATGTGAGCGGCATTAGTATCAATACCGGTATATGAGAAGAAGACACCAGCAGCTAGGGCTAAGGTACTCATTCCGTTCCACTTAGGAATTAAACCTTTAGGCGTCATTGGGATAGCAGGAGTGTGTCCCTGACATAACCAAACGATAGCTAAAATAATCATTAAAGCCAAGGGAATAAAAGTACCAATTAAAACCCCATATTTTGCAACATTACTAAAAGCTTTAACACCTTTAGTAGCAATAAATGTTAAGATCCAATATAAAATTATGAATCCGGTCATAATTAACACTTCATGTTGTGGGTGTTGTGCAAATTGCACAGCCTTATCATACATTGGTGTATAGAACATGATCGTAGCAGCATAACTTGGCATCCCCATACCAAAACTAATCATAGTTTGAAACCAAAGTATCAATAGACAGGTTAAAGCCCAGCCTTTACCTAGACCTTCACCAACCCATCGAAAGATACCACCACGGTTACTCCAACCAGAAGCTAACTCAGCAGCTACTAAAGCAGTAGGAATGAAGAAGCAAATGGCACCAATAGCAAAATAAGTAACAGCAGACAAGCCATAAAAGGCTTGCTGAACGTCATTACCGATCCCAGCGATAATGGAGACGTTCATAAGTGTTAATGCAAGGATCGAGATATAAATCTGTTTGACAGACTTTTTTTCTTTTTCCTTAGCATCTTCCATCATTGTTATCATCTCCTAAATAACATACGTTAAAGAAAAAGCTAGGTGAGAGTCACCTAGCTTTTTCTTTAATTTTGTAAACGATCAGTATTAATGGAGAAACTTAAACGAGATAAAGTTAATTCACGTTTTACTAAATTACCAACCGTTTTATGCGTAAGGGCAAGAACCTTTTGCGCATTAGCTGCATTAGCTTTAGTTAAATATTGAATTAGCTTTTGTCCACTTAATTTTTCAGCTTCTAAATCAGTTTGATGAACTAAGTGATTTGTAAGCTGATCAGCAGTAGGCAAAAATCCATCTAATCCATTTAATAGAGATTTCATTTCGTTATAACTTGGTTGAATTAAAGCAGCAACAGTTCTTGAGAGCCAGTATGCTTCATTTGAATCATATGCATCAGTAGTATTCTCATATTCAGGAGCCGTACCATTTGCATTAGCATAGAATGGAACATAAGGATTAAAGGCTGTCGGAGCAAAATTAAGCCATGCAATACCAGCAATACCTGCTGGAACATTATTTCTAATTTCGAGAATATGTGATTCAGCACATCTTGCCATGGAAATTGGACGGAACTTAGTTCTGTCATCTTTTGGTGTATTGTCAGCTAATGGATCATAGATTGTCTCGTTATAGTGAGAGCTAAGAACATAGCCAACATCTTCACGTTTTAACTTACGATTTGGCTTGAAACTAAAATCTAGGTCGTTGCTGGTAGGTGAGAAAGCAAGGTGACCTAAATAACGTTGTCCAAACCAAACACGTGGTGTGTTATAGCAACGATCACGTGAATTCGACGTACCAAAAATATGGCGGAAATTAAATTCATCAGAATCGGGATTAAGGTGATTGTCCTCTACAAATTCTCTAATGCCAGGAGCCCACATAAAGCGACTACTATCATCAAAATCAATGTCTTGTAATGAAACTTGATTGGCAATTACGGCAGCTTTGTCATCATCAAGTTTTTCAGCAACCCAATAATGACCAGTTGGAATTTCCATATACCAAACTTCATCTTTATCGCTAAAAGCAATCCCATTTCCTTCGTGAGAACCATATTTTTCAATTAATTTTCCTAAGTATTGGACACCATCACGAGCAGAATGAATAAAAGGTAACACGATGCTTAAAAGGGCATCTTCACCAATTCCGTTGCTTACTAGTGGATCTAATCCTAATACTTGGGGATTCCCATATAAGCTTTCGGTAGCACTCATAGCAACATTTTCACTGTTGATTCCACATTCACCGAATTGACCGTGAATTTTATAATCAACGAAAGGAGCCATTTGGTAACGAAGTGCATTTTCCGGTAGAGGAATATCTAATCCTGTTACATATGAATGAAAAGTTTGCTTTTCTGATTTAGCAGGAACAACTACAAACTTTACTGGTACATTACATACTTCAGCATCACAATTTCTTGCAATAATCGTAGAACCAGCAATATTGGCTTTTTTACCAACCAAAACCGTGGTACATGCCATGTATAATCGTCCTTTCTAAAGAAATAACTCTCTTTAAATTGGGTTCATTGCGTTCCAGTATGGAAGCATTACTGGTTCTTTTTCATAAGCAGCAAGTTGTTCGTCAGTTAAGTACTTCTTGTTGACAACAGTTTCGTATGTATATTGCTCCATCCAATCGTTGCCCATAATGAAGTAACCTTTGTGACCAACCTTTGGGCCCCAAGAGTTTTGAATCTTCCATCTAATTGGCTTGTCATCACGAATATCAACACCTGAAATAAGCATTGCGTGTGTTGGCAAACTTTCACGGTATTCAAATCTCTTAGTCTTGTCAGTACCTAACTTAATACCAAATGAACGATCCCAGTCAAAGACTTTTTCAGTTAAAAGACCTGCTTGTGGTGCCCATTCTTGAAGAACATCACAGCCAAACCATACAGGCTCATCGTCTTTCAATTGTTCAATAGCGGTCTTCTCCATATCCTTCATTGTAACGTTGAAGTAACGACTTGGTTGACCACCAACCATGTTGCCAGAAATTTCAACACCAAATGGAGTGTTGTATGGATACTTTTCACCTGGTAAGTTCATGAGCTCAACATAGTCGTCAAAGTTAATGTTGACGAACTTCTTGAAGAATTCTAATGGAGTAACTTGACCAGTGGTGTGATATTCGTTGTTTTCGTCACGGTATTCATAAGTGAATTTCTCTGGAGGAGTACCTAAAGAAATAGCTAAGATACGGTAGTTTTCTGCATTCATTTGACGAAGTACACTCTTCATCTTTTCATCAGATGCATCGCTATTAGCTAAATCACGTAACTTCAAAGCGTCCTTTTGTAACTTTCTATCATACATGCGGTTTAATTCTTGAGAGTTAGCACTAACTGCATCTTCTGGCATAGCTTCCATTGGAACAATGCCGTACTTTTCGATTAAGTCTACTAGTAATTGCCAGTCACCACCATCTTGTTGTGGAGTAGTAAGTAACCAGTTAACTAGACGATCAGATAATGGACGATCAGCTGTGTTAATAATGTTTTGGTAGAAATAGTTACCTTTTTCTAGTTTGTCGTAGAAGTAAACGTAGCTAGGTGACAATTCCATGTCCTTAATGTGGTGATCTTTTTCAATGTGGTAACGAATGAAGTTTAAACCTGAGAAGTCCCAGCAACGACCAGATTGTTTTTGGTTTAAAACTTTATTTGAATCAACATCAATTGAGAATACAAATGGGTGAGAGTTAATTTCACTTTGATTTGTAATTGACTTTTTAATACCATTCTTCATTACGGCATTTTGAGTATTACGATACTTTGCTGTATCTAAAAATTCTGATCTAACTTGTTTTAAATCTTCATTATCAATTTGTACCATAATTAATCTCTTTTCTTTAAAATCGATAATCTATTTAACTTTCATCAGTTGAAAGCTCGTTGTTTTCATCTGCTTTAACGATATCAACAGAAACTTGTTCATTTGGTTTATATGGACGCTTAATTGGCATACCCATTGGGTTTTGATCTTTAGACATAACAGTTGTTGGGACGTTTGATAAAGCTTTACCCGGCTTTTTAAGTCCTTCAATTTCCCAAGTGAATGGGGCAAACTTGTTATTTGGATTTACCCAATTAGGATGCTTCTTAGAAAGTTGATATAAAACAAAACAAACTATCAAAACAACAGCAACTAAGGCCAAAATAACAGAAACATAAACTATTGGTGAACCGACTTCTGCTTTAACTTGTGCTGGTGGATAGATAGCAAGAACAATTCCGAAAACAGATGAAATTATACCTACTCCTCCAACAAGCCAAGCTCCAAATTTACCACCTGGTACTTTAAATGAACGAGGACGGTTAGGTTGGTCATAACGTAAACGTAGGAAAGCAGTAAACATTAAAATGTAGTAAAACATATATAAGACAGTAATTGTTTGAGTTAATAAGATAACAAATCCTTCAACATTAGGAATCAATTTTACTAAGTAAGCAACAACCGTCATTCCTGCAATTTGCGTATACATTAAGTGTGCCGGCATATTGTGTTTATTGTTCTTTTGGAACCAATGTGGCAAGAAACCACTTCCTCCGACTTGACCTAACATAAATGAGGGACCCGCCATATTAGTTACAACCATAGCAATTGTGTTGAAAAGTAGAGCCCAAACAAGAACCATGTACAACCAAGGCATTCCAATTGTTGATCCTAAAATCCTGAATACAGAGTAGAGAGTGTATAAAACATTAATTTGTTTTTCAGGAATAATCATAGCAATGATTACAGTACCAACAACAAAGATTAAGAAAGCAAGAATAATTGAAATAAACATTGCTTTTGTGAAATCTTTTTCAGGATGTTTTAGTTGTTTAATATGAGCTGCATTAGTATCAATACCTGTGTATGAGAAGAATACACCAGCAGCTAGAGCTAACGTACTCATACCATTCCACTTAGGAATCAATCCTTTAGGTGTCATCGGAATAACAGGTTGATGCCCTTGAGCTACCCACACAATAGCTAAAATAACCATAACCGCTAAAGGAATTAGACTTCCGATAATAACACCGTATTTAGCGATGTTGGAGAAAGCCTTAACACCTTTAGTAGCTAAATAAGTAAGGACCCAGTATAAAATGATCCAACCTGTCATAATCAACAATTCATGTTGTGGTGCTTGAGCAAACTTAACAGCTGCATCATAGTTAGGTGTATAAAACATGATTGTTGCTGTAAAACTTGGCATCCCCATCCCAAAGTTCAAAATTAATTGAAACCATAGGATAAGTAAACAGGTTAGTCCCCAGCCTTTACCTAAACCTTCACCAACCCAGCGGAAAATTCCTCCGCGGTTACTCCAACCAGAAGCTAATTCAGCTGCAACTAAAGCAGTTGGGATAAAGAAACAAATAGCTCCGATAGCAAAGTACGTTACTGATGCAAGTCCATAGAATGATTGCTGAACATCATTTGCTATTCCAGCAACTATGGAAACATTCATCATCGTTAGGGCAAGGACAGATATATAGGTCTTTTTCTGTTGAGTTTTATTGTCTTCCATGAAAATACCCACTCCTTCTAAAAGGCAAAAGAAACTAACTAAAAAGATGGTTGGCTTGTGAATTTTTATTAGCACTTTCTGTTGTTAATAAACTGAAGTACTAATAAATGTGTAATAGTTCACATGAGTTTTCATCAAAATAGAAAGTTAGTAAAAATAAATAGATATTTATATAACGACTTGCAAGTTTGAATAAAAATTATCTATTCGTTTCTTAGAGTAGATGTTATGAATTGAAAAAGCAAATAATAAGACTCCGAGTGTTATTTAAAGTTAAATGGAATATATTTAAGTCTTAAAATCGCTTTGTATCAAGGTTTATAATAGATGTGCAACATTAAATACGGGTGTTATAAAATTGTATATGTTTTTTAGGATAAGATAGAAAAAGATTATTAAAAAGCAAAAAAGCAAAAGTATACGAAAAGAACATGCCAGTGCTTAAAAGTTTGGCATGTTCTCTAAGAAAATGGTTATATTCGTAAGTTGCAATCTTAATATAACAAATAATACTTAGTGTTTAGGATCTGTATTTTTTGAATTATATTCAGCCATTAATTTCTTTACTTGGCTTGTCCACGAATCTTTTCTGATTTTGACGAACCAGAATGGTAAAAGTGTTAAGACAATACTGATAACTGCAACAATAATAAAGTTATTTAGAGTCCCCACTGCAAAAGTAGCAATTAAAGCAATAATGATTGTAGCAATAAGAACAATAGAAACTATCCACGCAACAAATGTGTTTCCGACTTTAAATGGACGTTTTAAGTCAGGTTTTTCCAATCTCAACTTAATAAAGCCGATTGCCATAAATACATATACGATGCAATATAGTACTGTTGTAGCATTTACTAATTCTAGAAAGGCAGCGTTGATTCCAGGAATTAATAAGTAGACTAGAGCAAAGAAGGAAATAATAGTAGCTTGAGTAAGTAAAACTGTATGTGAATCACCAAATTTATCGGTCTTCCAGAATTTGAATTTTGGTGGATATAATCCCTTTTGTGCACTTGAAATAATAGTTTTTCCTGGTCCGGATGCCCATGCGGATAATTGAACACTTACTCCAATAAATACTAGAATACTAAAGACATTAGCAATCCAAGATGGTAATCCTAAAATTTTATCAAAAACAATGACTGGTTGAACGATATTGTTCAAGTCAATTTGAGATGAGGAAACTACGGCACTTTCTAAAAAACCATTTACAGTATTTAGCAAAAACATAAATACTAAGGTAGCAAGAACTCCGATGGGATAGTAAGATACTTTTTTAATTCTAGTGATATATACTGAAGACATTTCAATTCCTGTGAAAATAAAAATTATAGGAGAAAAATATTGAAGTGACTTCATATCAGTTGGATCAGGAACTAATTTAGAAACAGTAAAATGTCCTAAAATAGCAGATGGGTGAATACCATTTTTGATTACAGCGCAAATACCGAGAATAGTCATTACAGCCAAGGGAATATAAATTCCTAGCCACGCACCAATTTGTCCAGTAATTTTTGCCATATCGAACTTCATGTTTAAGAATGTAATAATCCAATAAACGACTAGAATAACAATGAGAGTAAATATATTATTAGTACCTAATTTGTCTTGATTAATTGCTGTTGCTAATAATGGAGGTAGGGCGGAAGCAACCATAACCATTCCAGGGAACATTTGGACCCAAAGAAGCCAAGAAGTTGCAAAGCCGAAACTGGGTCCTAATGAATTATTAACCCAAAGTTCCGGACCGCCTTTTTCAGGAAAAGTACTACCAAATTCACCGGATATTAAACATATCGGTAAAGCAAATAGAAATGCAGCTATTCCCATGTAGAAGAACATTGTCCAACCACTACCGGCAACATCAGGAATATTACGAATACTTGCTGCTAGGGCCACTGTCATCCCAATAAAGGTCATTAGACTTACTTTTGAAGTTTGAGTTTTCATAACCTATACTTCCTTTAACGTTAAAGAATCTCGTTTAATTTCTTCTCCATAGATTTGGCTATTCCATTTGAATAGAAATCAAATAATTTGTCGTCGTTTAGATAGGGAGTCATGATGGCGGCACGTAACAAGGTTACAGAACCAACTTTGTTCCATTCGTCCTTGGTAAAGCCCATCTTTTCGATAAACGGTATTGGTGAGTCTCCATATGTGTCTTTTCTAAAAATAGTATGAGAGGTGAGGAATCTATTTGAATAAACGTAGCTGTCATACATTGATGAGAAGTCAAACATTTTTTCGTTTAATTCGTTTGTCTTTTCTAGACTAGTTTCACCATTAATCTTTAATACCCAGTCGACCATATTAAAGTCAGGATTATCTAGTGGGTAAACGTCAACTTCTTTGCCTTTTACATTAAACTTCAATTTCTTTAAGAAGTTTCTGAATCTTTGAGCAGCTTCAATAGATGATCCAACTAAACGTCCATATCCTGTTACATTCAATGGAAGAGTACGATGTGCAGCCCAAACGGCAGCTGCAGTAGCACCAGCTTTCGATCCACCGATAATGTATGAACCTAACATGTCAGGTGCAGAAGCTGTCTTCTTTTCAAATACATATGGAGCAAAGTAAGAAATAACGTTACGCATAGCTTGATACTTAATGGCGATACCACCTGCTGAATATGGAACATAACCCATCTTGTGTGGATCAACTGTTACTGATTCAGCCTCTTCAATAGCCTTAAAACCACGGTAAACATGTTCAGAAATTCTAACTGGGTAATTGAATACATGGTGTTTCTTTAAGAGATCAGCTAATTGATCGTATTCTACAAAGTTTCCATTTTCATCCTTGAATAATGCACGACCATAACCACCGTAAGCAGCATCAACGTGAAGATAGAAGTAAACGCCTTGTTTTTCCATTTCTTTACGGAACTTAACGATACGATCTACTTCATCAACTTGTCCTTCTTCAGTAGTACCGACAACAGCTACAACGCCTAAGATTGGAATCTTCTTTGCAGCAAGATCCTTAATAGTGCTTTCTAACTTGTCAATATCCATTCTGAAGTCGCTCCTTACAGGAATTTGAATCATTTGATCCAAGCCAACTCCAGAAATATCTAAGGCCTTCAACCAAGAATAGTGCTTAGTGTAAGGAACAATGAACTTACCTAATTTTTGAATGTTTTTACCACTACGTGAAGAGTGGGCTTTAACTTCATCAATTTGTTCAGGTGTAAGAGTAGCAAGGATTTTTAGGACATCTTCGACAGACATGTTGAGCAATTCCCATTCGCTCTTACCCTTTACTTTGTCTGGAACAACTTCCTTGAAAGCTAAAGGCATAGATTTAAATTGACGAGCGTACCATAAACCTTCAAGGTTAGCCATTGAACCATCATGAGTAATGTGACCCCAGCCATGCTTATAATCAAAAAGCTTAGCGAAGTCTTCACCAACTTCTGCTTCCATCTTTGAGGTTGCCATTGAAGATTCCAAAGCAACGTTGTTACTATTCCATAGCATTGCGTAGCAGTATGCTAACATTGAGGGCATCAAGGTATCTGAATTCATTTGTCCCCAATAACGACCAGCTGACATCCATGGAATAGTGCCTGGCCGTAATCTTTGGTCCAATTCACTTAACACTTCATGTTGACGACGTAAAGAATCTTGATATTCTTTCTTTGTTTCCTCATTATCTGTAATGGCAGGAATATCGGAAGGAATATAATTCTTTCTCCATCCTAAATGGTTTTGGACCAATCTAGTTAATTCATTGAGATAGGTCGAACCATTTTCCGACTTATCACCAATAAACAATGATTTATAGTTTACATCTTCGCTCATTTTAATAATCCTCCTTTTAAAATAAGCAGCGCTTATTAAATAACGCTTTTTTTTACTTTTCGCCCTTAGTATAATAAAAAAAAAAAAAAAGCAATATATTACCCTTGAGATACAGAAAATCGTTATATAGCGCGCATTTGTCCTATAAATCATAACTACTTAATAGCAATGAAAAAGCCACCTAAAAATTACATTAGTTTTTAGATGGGTTTCGGTATTATTATTTGGAATACTAAAAATTTGTTTTTTTAACTTACTACTGTTATCTTGAACGTGAGAGTAAATATTTATATGAACAGTTTCAAAGGTGGGAAATACTATGGTTAAAAAAACTGTTCCTAAAAAATTGACTTTTATGTCAATTTATTTTTTGGGAATTAATGGAATTATAGGTTCCGGAGCGTTTTTGCTTCCTCAATCTATATATCAAGATATGAATTTGCTTAGTGTAGTTGTTTTGCTTTCAGCTGCTTTGACAGTAGGTTTAATTGCGTTATGCTATGCAGATCTAGCAAGTCGTTTTACTGGATCAGGAGCTGCTTGGTTATATTCATACAATGCATTTGGTAGATTTGCAGGCTATGAATTGGGAGTATTTACCTGGTTTTTAGGTTGTTGTACTTATGCTGCTGAAGTTGTAGCCTTTCTAACAACTATTAGAAGTTTTGTACCTGCATTTAAGCAAAGTTCAGTTTATTTTGCAGTTGGAATTGGCTTAATTATATTATTTTCAATTATTAATTTCTTTGGTCGTGCATTAGTCAAATTGATCGATAACACTTCATCAATTGCTAAACTATCAACCATTATTCTTTTCATTATCGTTGGCATGTTTTTCATGCATATAGCAAACTTTCATCCAATTATGCCAGCAGCCGCTGCAAAGGGTGTAGGCCCATTTTTCCATCATTTTGGTGCAGCTTTTAGTGTAGTTTTCTATTTGTTCAGTGGTTTTTCATTTATTCCGATTGCTGCTTCACAGATGAAAGACCCTGCTAAAAATATTCCGCGTGCCTTGGTTGCTGTGATGGTGAGTGTAAGTATCCTTTATACTTTAATGCTCTTAATTGCTATTGGTATTTTGGGAGATAAGATGTCTCTTTACACCATTCCTATTGCTAACGCCTTTAAGTCTGCTGTTGGAGAATGGGGCTACGTAATTATTATTATTGGAGTTTTATTAAGTATTTTTGGTGTTGCATTTACTTGTTCATTTAATACACCAGCTTTAATTGCTTCTTTAGCTCTAGAACACCAACTACTACCAAATTGGGTAGGAAAAAAGAATAAATTTGATGCCCCATGGGTAGGTATTATTTTGACGGCTGCGGTAACATTACTTTTAATTACTCAATCGTATTTATTCTTAGTTGGATGTATTGTTTTGGCTTCATTTGTTCAGTACGTACCTTCTATTTTTGCAGTTATTAAGTTTAAGCATACAGGAGAATATCCAAATCATGGATTTAAATTACCTGGTGGTTACACTATTCCAATTTTAGCTCTATTAGTAGCATGCTATTTAGTATTTAATTTTACTTGGGAGACGATTTTACTCTCAATTATTGTAGCTGCTGTAACAGCAGTTTTATATTTATTCTTAGGTAAAAAGCGTCTCGCTAAAATGGGTGGAATTCCGACTGCAGTTAGAGAGCAGAAAAATCACCAAAATACTACTAAGAAATAGAGTTAGTTAAATTAAATTTTATAAATAAAAAAAGTGTCTGGTCATATTCAAACCAGACACTTTTTTAATGATTTATTGTTTCTTAGTTATAGATAAAAAGAGATGAAATTGTACTTAAGTTATTTTTTAAGGTTTCTAACAACGTTGAAGTTAAATAAAATTAAGTTTAAGACTACAAAACCAGCTGTTACAATGAAGACCATACTATAGCTTGAAATTCCAGCAATCAGGGAACCAAGGAGAGGTCCGATAATATTTCCGATATACATTGCACTCTGATTCCAAGAAAAAATTCGACCAGTTACAGAAGCAGGTGAATTTTTGGTTAATAAAGTTTGTACTTGTGGGAAAAGGCATGCGTCGGTGAAACCAACCAAAAAACGTAAAATACCAAGTTGGATGGTATTATGAACAAAGGCAGTTAAAAAGAATAAAATGGTTGCCCCAATAAAGCCACCGATAATAATCTTATGAGTTCCAATTTTATCTCCTAATGCTCCAAAATGTGAAGCAGCTAAAAATGTTGCAATTCCGGGCAAAGCCGCAATAATTCCAGAAATAAAAACAACATTTCCGTGTCCATTCATTAATTGTTTAACATATAGAGAAACAATTGGATTAATTGAATTGTTAGCTGCTTGAATAATTAAAGTGGTTAGCAGTAAGCCAAATATTAGGGTTGGGGAAGACAGAGTAGCAATAACACCACTTGCTTTATCTAATTTCTTTTCTGTAATAGGTTTAAATCCTTCTTCATGAACAAAGAAGAGTGAGAGAAGGAAAGATATTAATAATAGTCCTCCCGTGATAAAGAAAGTAATGCGATAACTAAATGTAGAGGCCAGTGCTCCACCTAAGAAAGGTCCAAGTAAGTTTCCCGCAGTAAACGAAGAAGCCATTGTTCCGAGTGCTTGACCTGATTTTTCCTTGGGAGTTTCTGTAGCGATTAAAGCATTTGAATTTGAAACAAAACCTGCAAAAACTCCCTGTAACATTCTTAGGAAGAATAGTTGCCAAACATTAGTGACTAGTCCCATACTGCCAAGAACAATTGCCATCCCAAGTGAAGCCCTGAGAATCATTAGTTTTCTACCTTTTTTATCAGCTAATTTGCCCCACCATGGTGAAATAATAGCCGAGACAAAATATACTCCAGAAAAAATAAATCCTGACCAAAAATTTAGCTGTTGATGAGTAAAATGCCCTAAGGTATTGATATATAGAGGCAAGAAGGGCATAACCTCAGAAAATGCGATTCCCGCGATAAATACTGCGATAGATAGAATATAAAGATTTTTTTTCCAAATAGGCTTATCTGATTTTTTTGACATTGTTATCCTTTAATTTTTAAAATCTATTTTTCTTTAAATCTGCTTTTCTAAGTTGATTGAGATTTTTTCAAGTTTGGCTAGAGTATCAGGATCGACTTTTCCAACTAGTTGATTTACTTCTTCAAAGGCTTCATTCACTTGGTTAAGAACCTCAACTCCAGCCGGAAGTAAGAATAGTTGTTTTTTTAGTCCATTGTTTGGATCTGCTCGCCGTTCAATCATTTTTCTTTTTTCTAATAATTTAACTACATTAGTAAAACTGGCAGGTTGGTAAAAAAGATAGTCTGCAACTTCCTTTTGAATGCAACCGGGGTGCTTTTGAATATATCTTAAAACATGGGCATGCGTCATTCTTAGATTAATAGAGGCCAATCGTTGATTGATCAGGAGGTTTTCTAATTTACCAATATGGTAGAGTAAGTTGGCTAGTGGTCTTTTTCGCATAATTCTGCCTTTCTAAGTTGTAATTACAACTAATACTTTAAACAAGTATAACGCAACTAATTGTAATTACAATTAGTTTTTAGTTTAAAGGATTAGTAATTTTAGAAAAATCATATTTACGATACTTTAAAGCCGCTTTTTTGTCTTTAAACATAGCACTATGAATGTCGCCGGAAGAATAAGCTAAATAAAGACACTGATTTCCTTTAAAAGTACCTGTGATATAGATGATATCAACAGTATCTAAAAATCCCCGTGCTCGGAGCCACTGCGAACCATTCTTATCTTCCAAAAAGATCATTGTTGCGTCTCCAGCATATACTTTATTATTCTTTTCTGAGCGATGATTTAGGCTAAGATTAGGATCGATTTTTTGATAAACAACTGAATCCATAATAGTGTGCTTAGTTATAATGAATTTTCTCGCTGTTTTACTGTAGCGATCAGTTTGATACCACGTTCCTTGAAATACAGTAGGAATCGTAGCTAACTTAAAACCAGGGTATTTTTTATTTAAATTGGGTTTAGAGGAAGTTTTAACAGTATTTTTTGAAGTAGTAGTTGAAGATTTTGAACTAGAAGATTTAGGTTGATTATTCTGTGTATTGCTACAGGCAGTAAGTAATAAGGTGGAAAATAGAATTAGAGCTATTTTTTTCATGATTTTGAATCCTTGCAATATAAATTTTACTCAGTATAGCATAAGCAAATTTAGTTATAGAAAAAATTTTTACAAAATAAAAAGCAGACGTTCTGGGGGATTAGAAGTCTGCTTTTTAATGTCGTATGTTATTTTGGGAGAATAAGTAAGGTGTAGAAGTTCCCTTACTTGTTAAATAGAATACCCTTCCTTTTTTAAATAAGATTTGGTATTAGATTTAAAATTTGCAAAGAATTTCTTTAAAAA
>CATLCE010000030.1:0-16101 GCA_949888035.1 Lactobacillus johnsonii
AAGAACTTCCTTTACTTTGGTTTGGTCACTTAAAGTATAACGCGAGTGTTCTTGCGTTTTCTATTTTTATAAGGAAAAAGCGCAGAATGGCGGTTAATTACTGCAATTCTGCGTTTTCAAGTTTCAGCATACAGTTCAAAAATGTAATTTATTACTAATAAATAAAAGAGGCAGTTATTCACAGATTGAAGGATTTTACTGTGATATTTGTAAAAAATCTTATGCTAAAAATTTGCAATATTTGAAAAGAAAATTTTTAAATTACCGGTACGGAAATACTTTAGAGCTAAAAGATATTAATAAGCAAAAGTACAGTTTGAATGGAAAGTTTATTACTAGGCTTAGTGGAAGTAATGCAGGTGATCATAGCTTTATAGATATAATTGCCTTGGTTCCAATACTATCTACAGATAATAAAATCATTAGTAGACAAGTACCAGCATTATTATGTAAAAAATGTCATCACTTTTATATTTTCGAGACGGAAATTGAAAATTTAGAACAGAGCGGGAAAATCCTCTGCAAGGTAGTAAATGAAGATTACTGGGCCTCAACCAATAAAACGGAAGCTATCTTTACTTTAAAGAGTGAATCAATTCTTCATCAGATGGGATATAACGTCAATAGTCAAATTAATTTAAAAGATTATGAACGGCAAAAGATACTTAGGGATGCTATTAGTAATGGAATTCTAACCAGAGGAGAAGTTTTATCGCATATAGATTATTTAATTAGAAGAAGTAAAGAACAGATCTCTTTACGTAATGCTGTAGAAAAATGGAAAAGAGACAGGCAATTTGTTGCTAATATTGATTTGAATTTAGAAAAGTTTAAGGCTAATGAAATAAAAATAAGGAGACGACATGTTTAAATATTCAAGTAAAATGATAGAGCGAGATTTAGAGCTAGAAAAAGACTTTGGAATTTCTGGATTGCAGATTTATGCGTATAGATATGACGATGCCTTAGAAGTTGTGGGATCAATTAAATCGTCAAAAATTAAGGGAAGATTTAGTCTTGCATTAGTTGCTTATGATAAAAATGGAGATATAGTTTTAACTGAAGAAAATAATGGTTATGGATCTGGAATTGTTACGGGTGAGATTTCATCTAAAATCTTTTTTGACGATTTTCCTTTTAGTTTTTCATGCTGGGAATCTCAAGTTCCAAAAATTTCAAAATTAAAAATTTATCCGGTGGGTGATTAATCATGATAAATAATGAAATAGCAAAGAAACTTGCAAACGAATTCTCACTTAACTGGGAAAATCTGCAAAATATATTGGATAATATAGAATTAGGAGAACTGGAACGTAACTTAACAAAAATATGTTTTATGGCCAAACTGTTTAATGACCGTGTGTTAAGCACTAACGAAGTTGCCTCAAGATTAAGAAATAACTATGGATTGACTTCTGAGTCTATCCAATGGTGTTGTCAGATGATAGACGATTTTTCTCATTATCATAAGAATTTTTTGAAAGAAAAAAGTCAGACGATAACAAATCAGGAATATGTTAATCTTAAAGATTTTTCGGAAGATGCTAGTTTGCCGAAATCGTTAATTATTAGAATAGACAAAGATGAGGAAAAATATGGTATTACAGATATTAACTGTACTATAAGAAAAGAAAGATCGTATGATGATGGTTTAGGTAAGTTAAGTATATTCGGCGAAATTAAACATCGAAAAATAGATAAGACAGTGCTTATCTACATTATCGTATACAATGACAAGAATGAAATTATATGTTATGACAGCGAAACGAGTTTGTCTTCAAAAAAGGGAGCTGCAATAATTGATTGTAGATTAGAGTTTCCGATAGACGAGAATATTTCTGCAATTTACCTAAAGCCAGCTCTTGATCCTTGGACTCATGGATAAGATTAATAAAAAGCTCGGCAAAAATGGCTGAGTGCTATGCCTTTTAAATATTGTTAAATGTAAAATATTTAAGATAAGATGTTAATTTTATTCTTTTAACGGATAGTAACGAGGAGTTTGAGTTATGAAATTTATTCAGTATGATTTATCGGGAGAGATTATTGAACAATATTCTTGTGACTTTAATCAATTAAAAGTTAATCCTATCAGCGAAAAAGTAAGGGTAACAATGAATGACGGTAAAGTATATATCGGATTTTGGAATACTTTTCTTGGACAAAGTAAAGTTCAGATAGCAGAAATTAGTCAATACGACTTAGATGAGGAAGCTTCTGAATTAAGGAGTTCTAATAGTTTAGTAACTTTTATTCCTACTAATAGGATTGCAGAAATTGAAGCAATTTTACATAGCAATCCACGATGGGGAACGAGACCAACTAATAAGTTCGAATTTGCTAAGCCAGTAAATATGAATCTTATATCACAATTATTTAAAAATTGGCCTAGCAAAGAAGACGAATAACTGAGAGTTGTATTCAATTTAACAAAATAAATATAATTTTGGGAGACAAGAACTTATGCATGCAATTATTCGCCTAGATAGAAAAACTTATTATATATCGGCAGTATTTGGTTACTACCGGGATAAGCATGATGCTACTTCTTATTCTGATTACTGGATCGTATGGGACGCGCAAAAGAAAAGATTAATTAAATGGCCAACTATTCAGCCTAATAATAGCAATGAATTGCGCCAACAGATTGTGATTGTCGATTCAGACGAGAGCAATTGGAATTTGAACGAAGACGGCGAAGGTTGTGTTAACTTTTTAAATCGTAATTTGTTAGACTCGATTACAAGTAAAAGGCTACAGCCGCAAGAGATTCTTAAACAGTGTCATGCTATGGATAAAGGGTATGTATACAATGAGTTTAATGAAATAAAAACGCAAAAGGATATCGATGACCTAAGTTGGGCAGTTAGCGGTTTACATGATGCCCGCATCAAGAAAGAAGAACTACAAGAAGACAGCAAACTCTACGTGAAGTTCGATGGAATATGGGGATGTGATCTGGATGTTTGGTTTTGGGGTGATCTCGAATATGATACGTCTAGTCGTGACCCAGATGAAAATGATCCTTATTGGTATTCATCTACTATTCTCATTCAAGATGGTTTTACTTATTTAGTTGATGAAGAGGATATGACAGTAGATGAGATAACGCCTGATTATTGCTATTTCAAAGCACACCATATGAAATATCGGATTATTCCTAAATGAGATGCCCTACAATATCTGATATCGATATGGAAATATTATTTTCTATATCAATGTCAGATAATTACTTTTAAACTAAAAAAGGAGGCGTTGTTGATGCTTCGTTTACCAATGACTAGTTTCTGGTTGGAATCAGATGGGGGAAGTACTGCCATATCAATTAGCAAACGTGACTGACTCTGTTAATGATTCACTAAGGGATGATTACGCTGCGCCATATCATGTAGATAAATCGTTTACCATTGTTCCTAAATTACCTAGTAAATTTTATTTTGATAACTTGCAGTTGATGAGCAATGTTGCAGCTAAGCAAAATAATTTTGATGATTTACTTACAGATGAATTTTTCTGTGGGGCATCGTGGATCATTGATAATTATGTTATTGGTGCGGCGATCTTTGTAGATAATAGAGATTTAGATGATCACGCTGGAGTTGGGGAGACATCATATCCAGAATATTTTGAGATTAATAAGAAATTTCGTAATAAGTTAGTTTTTCAGATTTCCTACAAAAAGCTTACTGAATATCAGTTAATTGGCAAAAGAGAAAATGGCGACTTATCGCTATATTTTTCCTTTGATAAGATGCTAGATTTTATAAATTTAGATTGCTGAAATATAAAAGCCCATAATCACGCTTTATAGTTGCGATTATGAGCTTTTTAAGCACATTTATCCCATATTCTCTTCAATAAACTGCAAAATCGCCTTGCGTAAATCAGCTAATGCAGTCTCTTCAATTGGATAATGGGATTCATTTCTTAATGTTGTTCTAGTAACTTTTACATTTACTAGCTTGTCCAAAAACAGATCGCTTAATCGTTGTGGTGTCCATTGATCTGCTACTAGCGCCGATATCTTTGAAGGAATACCCATCTTCATTGCGGAAAAGTTACTGTTTCTGCAAGTTTCGAAACCGTTGATGGTTCAATTTCGACTTGGTATTTTTCAAAGGCTTTCTTTGAGCATTTTAGCAAAAGCCGTTTTGGCTCACGAATTAACCGACTAAGCGTGTATCACTTAATTAATCTTGATAAAATTCAACCATTTGCTTTTTCAAATCAGAATAAACTTTTGGCATTGATTGATCATTCCAGTAGGAAGTGGACGTTCCCTGAGCACGGACAATTTGAAATGAATCAAATCCCATAATATTAGTAAACATCTCTTGCAGATACATCCGTGGAAATTCGAGCTGGGAGTACCTATCGTTCTTTGTATAAATAGAACCAGATACTTGTAAAAGTAAAATCTTGCGACCATCAGTTAGTAGTGGAACTGAGCCATTGTGAACATATTTAAAGGTTTCCCGTGCTATCAAAATGCTATCCAATAAAACTGGAATTGGCTCTGGAATTGTTAACGCTGCTCGTTATGTTGGCCAAGCCCTA
The DNA here is from genome assembly GCA_949888035.1 of Lactobacillus johnsonii. GTDB lineage: Bacteria > Bacillota > Bacilli > Lactobacillales > Lactobacillaceae > Lactobacillus > Lactobacillus johnsonii_B. The sequence continues at coordinate 4,558 of CATLCE010000030.1, forward strand.
GGAATGGCACTATTGGTTACCATCTTAAACAATAATGTTATAGCTGCAAAGAATCATATTCGTGACACCGCCTATACACAGATTAATGAGCGGGTATTATCACCACATGTAAAAATGGTCGCACGTCAACAAATCAGAAAGACATTTAAAAATTCTGAAAACACGAAAGTTAGCAGTGATCAAAAGAAAATGAAACAACGGATTATCCAAGCTGCTAAAAGCCAAGCTAATTTGCCAGTTCCCAAAAAGAAGAGTAGTTATTATCAACTATATTTGGCTAGTCGCCAATTACTGATTGGAACAAATCAGCTAAGTAAAGTACAACAAGTAGCAAAATATACAATTCCACTCGCTCAGGGACAAAATAAATTAGGCAATGGAATTAAACTACTAGCCCAAAAAGACGAGTTAGAAGCAGCGTTGCACAAGATAAAAGAGAAGAAAAATGAAGAACTAGCTAAAGCATTTGCAAAAGTGTTCAATCTTACAGCACTCGTCACTCTATTAACCAGTCCACTAGCAATGTTAACTGATAGAAAAAATAGCACCCAGCTAAAATAGCTGAATGCCGCCAATCCTAAATGTTACATCTTACATCTTAACTTTAATTATTTCACCATCTTTGAACGGGAATTTTAGGTAGCGTTAAAAGATGGTGATTTTTGACTAGGCGATAAACTAGATGTTCATCAAAATCAACTAAACCATATTTATACAGGGTTTTAATTTTATTTTTTGAAATATTAGTTGATGATTCCAATTTTATACTATAAGCAAACCGAGCTGTTTTTGTCATAATATTTAAAAATAAAACGCATGGTTATCCTTAAATGGCAACCACACGTTGATATTAATGACCACGATGTTTTTCACGACGCTTTGCTACTCTTTTTTGATAACGAAGGTTGTTTGTCAGTCGTTTTTCAGCAGGGTGCTTGGCTTTTCGTACTTTTTTCTTTTCTTCAAATTGTTTTTGTAAAGTATTTTGAGCTTTAGTGCTAATGCCCTGATGCTTTATTACCTTATTAGCCAATCGCTGGGCACGTTTGGGATTAACATGTTTAAAATTTATTTGTATTTTATCTGTTACGTGGTGAAAATGAAACCGCTGATAATCATTATTAACTAGTTTCAGAATTAATGATGTCTTTGGTTCAGAGCTACCAAGTATAACAGATGCAACTGAGTAATCTTTTCCATTGTGACACTCCAAGACAGCTTTATAAAAGCTACCATCAAAAACAATTGTTAGACAAGACCGAATAACCATCATGTCCCCTCCTTAAGATAAATTATGAAAGAGGGACATCCCGGAGAGGAAGGATACTGATCAGCTTGAACTGATGCTCGGACTACCAACCGAACTGTGTTTTTACTTTCTAAGGTGTATAATATCATAGTTGGATTACAGCTTGTATAAATTTCAGCTCTTTGAATATAAAATTTAGATATCCATAGAAATTAATATATTTTAAGCGAGGCTATTTGAGATGAAAATACCTCATACTCTTTCTGAATTTGAACAAACCTATTATTATAAAACTGAATTAGTAAAATTATGTCGGCAATTGAAATTACCTACATCAGGAACAAAGGCAGAACTTAACTCATATATTAGGGAATGTTTGAATGGAACACCTGCCACTCAAATTAAACCTTTACGGAGCAAGAAAAGTCATTGTCCTTTAGCCTATGAAGAAATTAATCTTGATACCAAGTTGCTTGATTCTGGATTTAGTTTTAATCAGGAAGCACGTAAATGGTTTGCAGATTATTTTGGTGTTAAAAAATTCTCATTTAATAAGAAAATGGCTATTATCAAAAGAAAAGCTGAAACAGATCATGATACAGAAATGACTGTTGGCGATTTAATTCTAGAGATGCAAAACTGGGATCAAAGCAAAACGAATTTATCTATAGAAGAAGGAACGTATCAATGGAATAATTTTGTGCGAGCTTTCTTTAAAGACCAAGCTACTGCTCAATATAGACACAGATTGAAAGTGGCGTCAATTTTATGGAAGAAAGTACGGATATCCAAAAAAAACAAAATCTATCATCATGATTTGCTAAAGAAGTATGAGAGGGAAATTAAAGAATATAAGTAGAAAGATCCGCATTTTAACGTTACGGGAATTTTTTGAACCATTAATTATTAATAAGGAGACTATATGGCTAAGTTAGCTCTTATAATAATAGATTTACAAAATGGTGTTTGTAAATCAAATCAAGTTATTTTTAATTATGAAAATTTAATATCAAAAATAAATAGACGTATTGATTACTATCGGAGCCAGAATTTTCCAATTATCTTTATCCAGCACGAAGATAATTTCCTTCAAAAAAATTCTACTGCTTGGCAGCTTGTGTCGGATTTGCATTATAAGAAAACCGATATTTTGCTGAGTAAAAAACATCCTAATTCTTTTTATCAAACTAATCTAAAGAAAATTTTAGAAAACTTAGGTATTAATAATTTAGAAATTTGTGGAGCTCAGACGGAATACTGTGTTGATGCAACAATTAAAATGGCACATGGATTAGGATATCAAGTAATAATGCAACACAATACTAGCAGTACATTTGATAATAAATATATGACAGCTGAAGATACTATCAATTTTTTTGAAAATATTTGGAATAATAGATTTCTTACATTTATTTAACCTGAAGTAAACACTCATATTTTGAAAGTCGTCATTTTTGAATCCAATGTTGTATTCTAAGATGATGATTTTCTTTACATTCCTTGATAACAGTGTTATTTTAAAATTACAAATAACACTGTTATCAGGAGCGACGTAAATGAATGACAAAATTGAAGAAAAAATAATAAAAGCAACAATTAATTTTATTCGTACAAATGGTTATCAAGCCGTTTCACTGCGAAAAATTTCTCAAGCAGCCGGAGTTACAACAGGGGCATTTTATAAGCGCTTCAAGAATAAGGATGTTTTATTTTATCGAACAGCGTTGATTTTATCGCAGCAATTTGTTACTAAGTCTGCAATTAATAATGAATTATCTGCTTTTGATCAGATTCTACAAATTGCACAACAGTTTTGCAAAGAATTTCAAGAACAGCCACAAGTAATGGATTTTCTGTTCTTTAATCCAACAATTATTCAGGTTTATCAAACAGAGAACGATGATTTTAATTTTTTGAAAGAGATTAAACACTTAGCCCAACAAGTGAATCCAGGAATTCTGAATGATCGGCAATTTTTTGAACAGTTATGGTCTTTCATCCAGGGATATTCGCTGTTAATCAAAAATGGTGTCACCAATTATGATCCCCAAGTCGTTAAAGTAACCCTCAGCCAAATGATAGGAGAAAAATAATGGATACATTAATCATTTATTGTCATCCTTATCCGCAAAGTTTTAACCACGCAGTATTAGAAAGGGTGCAAAGTAATTTGAATAGCCAAGGCATTAATTATCAATTAATTGACCTTTATGCGGAACATTTTGATCCTACTTATTCTGCGGAAGAACTTTCATTGTATCATCAAGGAGGGACAGTTGATCCCTTGGTGCGCAAATATTTAGAACTCTTAAAATCATGTCGGACAGTGATTTTTATAACTCCTTGCTGGTGGAATAGTATTCCCGGAATGTTAAAGGGGTTTATTGATAAGGTGATGAAAGAGGGAGCCGATCTCTCCCATACGGTAACCAGGACCGGAATTAAAGGGCTACTGACGAACGTCCAGCATTGCTATGTATTAACTACTTCAACTTCGCCAACTTGGTACTTGCGGTTTTTCTGTGGGAATGCTATTCAGCGAGTATTTGTTAATACAACCTTGAAACAACTTGGCTTTGAGCATCGGAAATGGCTTAACTTTGGCGGGATTTCCTGGTCATCCCCGCAACGTCGCCAACGTTATTTGCAAAAAATCGTCCAATATCGGTTTAAGTAAAATGGTTAATACTATCAAAAAATTGCTAAAACTGTGGATTAATGTTCAAGGATCATAACTTGCCTGGACATTCTTACAACTGTAAACTATAGGTGATATTCCCTTCGCTTTCTTTTATAGAGCGCGAATAAAATTCATTTTTCACACATTCAAAAATAAAGGAGCAATCATCATGGCACAGTTATTTTATAGTCCTGACCTGGCTGATCGACTACCTCATAATAATACTGGTAAGATTAGCCAAAAACCTTTACGACGGTGGCAGCTTAGTCCAGTAAAGATTGATAATAAAACATACTACCTATATGTAGAAGAGGAAACTGGTTTGCCCATCTTTACTGACAAATTAGGCGAGAGTAAGTTTAGTCAAGTTGCCATTAACTTTCTAAATGAAATGCCCTTTTTGGTTGATCCGCAACGTACTTGGTTAATGCAAAACGTTTTTTCGTTTAATTTATACCGGCCAATCCCATCTGCTGAAAACGAAAAACTTAAAAATTATTTGCAGATAATTGCTAGCCACCAAGCAGAATTTAAGGAAACCCTTAACGATAATGATGATTTTTCATCAACTGAGGATTTTAATGATCTTGTCTACTTGTTATTAGCTTTATCTGGAAACGATCAGGAAGTTTTAATGCAATTTTGCCAATTGGTTAATGAAGAACATTCGGTGAAGGTGAAAGCTCCACGACCGGGGGCCAAATATTGTACTATCAAGCCACAATTTAAAGATCCCCGTATTTGGGCGGATGACGAAGGAAAAGCCTCAGCAGATAATCCAGCAACAGTTCAAGCGATTAGCCAAAACAACCAGCAAATGATTGACCAGTTTATCGCCAGTGCTGATGGTCAGTTAATGGGAGATGATAAGACTGCTCGTCGTATCTTGGACCAATTTTTGAACCACTTCATGTTAAAAAATAAAATTTGCACGGTCACTACTAACCTAGCTGCGCCAAACATCTTTTTCGCTGGAACGTTAGATCAAATTGATGAGGATCTTCTTTCTGTTACGTTATCCAATTTTTATGTTTTTCTAAGTCACACAGGGATCGTGAGCCAATCAGCTGCTAGGGATGTTACAGACTATCTAGATACAAGCTACGATATTATCTATGGAGAACCGGAATTAGCTACACCAGAAGATGACTATCAAGATTCTCTTATTCAGCAGTTGCTTGACGAACTAGCTCCAGCACAAGCAGATATACCGGCGAATGTTAGCAACCGTCAATTGATTAATCCGCAAAACTATGGTCAAGCGTATGTAATTACTGCTAAATTAGCTGATTTTAAACCGCTAGCAAGCCGTACGTTCGTGATTAAGGGTAGTAGTACAATTGAGGAACTTGCTGAAACAGTGATTTTGATGTTTCATGGCGACTTGGCACACTTGTATGATGCAATTAATGAACAGACTGAGGAATTTTATACTCAGTCAGAGGATTTTGTGCCAGGAGGGATGACAAAAGTTAAGCTTGATCTAGCAACGGTCTCATTATTAAATGAAAAAGATAAATTAACTATTCATTATGACTATGGGGACGGCTGGGAGTTTAAACTTCATGTCCAAAAAATTCAACCAGTTACTAATGAGGAGCTACCACATGTTCAAAAAGCCCGTGGTTACGGTATTATTGAAGATATTGGTGGTGTCGGTGCTTTAGAGCAGTATTATGATGATTACCAAAAAGGGCAAGTTGATCCGGACCTTTTAGACTGGTTAGGTGGAGAAGCAATTGACCTTAACGCTGTGGACATCAACGAATTAAACCAGTTAATTAAATGATTCGTCTCACTGTTTTTGTAAGAGGTGTAAGGTAACGGATATACGGAAATCTTTGTCAGCCTTCAATGAGATAATAATGGCGATCATTGCATTGAAAACTCAACCTTAAATAGTTAAATTAACCACTTCACCATCTTTGAACGTGAACTTTATGTAACGTTGAAAGATGGTGATTCTTTCTATTTTGAACTAACTAGTCGAGTATTCTATGTTCTATTTCGATAGTCAAGTAGGCGTTTGTAGGGTAGCCGTGTACTTAACGTTTTATATAAAAGAAAAGTGTTAAGGGAGGCAACGAAATGACAGATCGACAAGCAAATGTGAAACTAAGAAGTTATCAAACATCTGATTGTATGGACATTCTTGCTTTGTTTCATCAAACAGTTCACCGAATCAATAAGGCAGATTATACGGAACAGCAGTTAAATGTCTGGGCAACTGGCAATGAAGATCCGATTAAATGGGATCGTTCACTGAGTTCTCATTATGCAATTGTGGCTATTGTTAATGATCAAATTGTGGGATTTGGTGATATTGATCAAACAGGATATTTGGATAGGCTATTTGTGCATTCCGATTTTCAACGCCAAGGAATTGCTACCGCTATTTGTAATGCTTTGGAGGAAAAAAGTAGTGCAGGTTTGATTACCACGTATGCATCATTAACGGCTGTTCCATTTTTTACTCACCGAGGATATGCAATCAAACAAAAGAATCTAGTTGTCAGAAGTGGGGTCAAACTTACTAATTTTTTGATGTGTAAAATACTATAATCAATAGTGTAATTGCTTGCCATATTCTTAATCAAGCTAGTCTAAACAAAAACAGCACTCATTTAAATTATCTGAGAGCTATAATTACGAAATTATATCTACATTTTAACTTTAATTACTTCCTCATCTCTGAACGTGAATTGTAGGTAGCGATTAAAGCTAATAATTTCTCAGAGTATTTACAAAACCACCATATGTGTTAGGCAATTTCACTACTTATTGCTCAATTTGAGTCAGGAGAGCAGTTTTGCCAGACCCGCGTAACCCCGTAATGAAAATTACTCGATTAGGATCATCGTAGGCAATCGCTTGGGCAACTGATGTGGGACTTTCAAAATCACTTTGATAGTTAGGAAGGATAATTTGAGGTGGGGTCCCAAAACTTGGGTCAAATGGATTTTTTAGCTTATTAATCATTTTAGTTCACCTCATTTTTACATTCTTTTACATTTCGAAGCAATTTTTTTGCTCCTAAATTGATCTTTCTGGATATAATTAAAGTAAAAACGAGGTAAGGAGAAATGAATAATATCTCTAAAAGTGACTGGCAATTATTCAACAAGCTGCTTCCAGAATGGCAAGAAAGATATATGAATCGACTTAACCAAGAATACAAAAGAATATTAGATGGTGATGGTTCGGCAGCAAATAAATTTTGGAAGCTGGAAAAACAAATAAAAGCGGACCGAAAATCGCTCGGGATGCTTGTTGAAGTATCGAAAAGATCCATGTTTCAGATTTTATTGCAGTTAATATCAGAGAAAATAATTACAGATGAAGATTTAAATGGTTTTAGCGAAGAATTAAGAGACGAGATTAATGATGTTGTTAAACGATTTGACTAATCTAAAATTTCGAGAATCTTGATGGGTAATAACAGTAAATAGCTAAAATGAAGCTTACTTACCTAGAAATAGGTAAAGAACAGAGACTGATCTCCCCGCAATGGAATAAATTTTGATAAAAAGCCAAGTAATTACTAAATTCTTTAGAGAAGGTGGTTGTTGCTTGGCTTTTTAAATTATGAATATCCTATAACTAATCTTCTAAAAATTAATTAACCGCATTAATCTTTTGTAAATGCAGTATCTTGTCCGTATGTAGATTTTATATAATAAAAGCAGAAAATAATTGATACAAATAGAAAGTCCAGATATAGGGGAGGTTAGTTATGAACAGGAAGCAACATCAGAAACCATTTTACCGCCGTCCATGGCTATGGATAGTAGTTGCCCTATTACTAGTTGGTGGTGGATGGTTTATTAGTAACCATAATCAGACACAGAACACTCAAAGGGATTCAGTCGTTAAAACAACCACAGAATCAGATAAGAAGAAAAAGTCGACAAAAGAATCTAAGAATAAAGGGAAAGATAGTTCTGCTACTAAATCTTCCAGCAATAGTAATAATCAATCAGCGAACTCGATAAGCGCGCAACAGTCTCAGCAATCGAATGATGAGAAGAGTTATCCAAATAATAATAGCCAGACAGCCTCTTCAACAATTCAGCAACCTAATAATGGAACGATAACCCCACCAAAGGAACCAGAGCCATGGGTTGATCCTGATAACTATGAACCAAATTCAATTATTGGTGATAGTTCTACAATGTATTGCTACTTACCAGGACAATATCCTGATCCTGGAATTGCTCCTGAAAATGTGGTTTATTTCGATTCATTAGCTGATGCCCAGACAGCTGGGTATCGGACACATCAATAAAATAAGAGTGCTATACAAAAAGTTCATTTGTACGCACTCTTTTTATTATTCGAGAAATTTATCATATGCATTATCAGTTAAATTATATTTTTCCATAACTTTTTGTTTAATGATCTCTGGTTTAATATTGAGTTCATAAAGAGAGTCAATTAACTTTTTAATATCTTCCCTTTTTGCTTTTGCCATTCCTTCTTCTCGTGCTTCCATTTTAGCGTCCATCAAGTTTAATTCGTACTTCATAAAGCCATCTCTCCTTTCTGGATCTTGTTTGACTTTATCAATTTCGCCTTGAATTTGTGCAATAAATCTATTCTTATTGTCGCCTTGATTGCGCATTAAAGCAAGGAAGTTCTTAATCGGTTCATCATTTTTATCAAATTTTTTAGCAAGGGTATTGAAAATAACGACAGTCCGATTATCACCAAATTTCAGGTTATGGTCTCGAGTACACGTAAGATTAAATTCATATCGTGCCCATCCCTGCTTAAAATAATCAAAATTACAAAACATAATAATATAAGTAGGGTAATTATTGAGTACTGAGTAATTATCTCCAGGTCTTAATAGCTCATGATCAACCTGTTCTTGGTAATAACGTAACCGTGCTGGTATGTTATTTTGATTATTAACTTGCATCTCAATGACAATGATATTATTTTTATCATCACGAACATAAACGTCAAAGCGAACACGATGGGCACTAACGATATTAATATCTTTTTGGGTGTCTAACTGGATAATCTGTTTTGCTTTAATATTTGGCAGGGCTCTATTAATTAACTCTAAACAGATTTCTTTATTTTGCATTACTAGTCCAAACATTGGATCACTAGTAATTGTCATCTTTTGCCATTTATCATAGATTAAGGCAATTTGTTCTTCTCGTGATAGATTATTCATAAATTTACTCCTTATGTATTTTTGCTTCTAAAGGAATATATACGTAAATAATCTAATTTTGCAGCAAAAATTTAAGTTCACTTACTTTGAATCGCCGCCAGTTTTTCATTATCAATCGAAACCGGTAAAACAATTGAGAGCAGTTTTATTAAGATAATATCCATCACACTGATAAAAATAATTATCAATAAGGTAACGAAGATCTGAACAAGCAAGAGGTGCAAATTGCCACCAAATAAAAGCTCATTAGGTACTTGATGACTGATCTGATGGCTAGCGAAAATGAAAGAGAATAGCCTATTGTAATCCAGAGAATCACGACTAAGCCACACATCTGAGTTTTGATTAATATTTTTATACGACGAAACAAAACGTTTGTACTCTTTTCACTACTTAAGTTACACTTGATTCAATAATGTAAGAATCTGGAGGGATGAATATGAAAAAGTATTATGATGATATTCTGATTGGATCAGGACCAGCAGCCTACAAAATGGCTAATCTTTTGGCTAAAACTGACCATAAAGTATTGGTAATCGAGGGCTTCGAATATGGGGGTACTTGTCCTAATTATGGATGCGAGCCAAAAATTTTTCTGGAAGGAGCTGCCCGGACTGTCCTCCAATCTCAGCAACTTCTCGGTCGAGGCATTGGTCAACCAGCAAAATTAGATTGGGAAGCATTAATGCAGACTAAGCTTAAGCGGTTTGATCCATGGCCAGGCGAAACTCGCGATATTATTAAGAAAAATCACGATGTTGAAGACGGTTACGCAAGTTTTATTGATAACCAAACTGTTAGTGTAAACGGTCATCAATACCAGGCCGATCATATTATCATTGCGACGGGGCAAACACCAAATATTCTGGATATTCCGGGTAAAGAATATCTTCATACCAGTTATGACCTCCTCTCGTTAAAAGAACTTCCACAACGGATTACGATAATCGGTGCTGGCTTTGTGGGCTTAGAGTTAGCAACCCTTGTAGCAGCTGCTGGCGCTGAAGTAACAATCGTTGTTCATTCTGACCGCGTCCTTCGTGAATTTACAAAGACGGAAGATGAAGCGCTAGTTAATGCGATGCAGCAACGGGGAATAAAATTTAGCTTTAATACTGATACGCAAAAAGTAAGCCAAGGTAAAGACGGCTTGCTCGTTACGACCGATCATGGCGAAATACGGACTGACTATGTACTTGATGCAACTGGTCGTCATCCAAATATCGAAAAATTAGCGCTTGAAAATACTGATATTGAATATGATCGTCATGGTATTAATGTCGATGGCCATTTAATGACAACGGTTGACGGTGTGTACGCAATTGGGGATGTTGTTAATCGGAAACAACCTAAATTAACACCGGTCGCTGAATTTGAGGGTCAATATCTTTTTGACTATTTAACAGGTAAAACGGATCAAGATATTGTTTACCCGACAATTGGTCAAGCAGCCTTTACATTCCCAGAGGTTGCCCGTGCCGGTGTTAATCCAGATGATGTCGCTGGTGACTCACAATATCAAGTTAAGACAGTTTCACTAAAATATGGTAGCCTTTACGCGGGCCAAAACGATCAAATCAGTACCCTTACCTTAGTCTTTAAGGATAAGCAATTGGTAGGGGCAAGTGAAATTGGCGATTATGCGGCTGATGATATTAATAGCTTCTTGCCAATTATTGGTTTGAAGATTAATGGGGATGAGTATCGCCAAAAAGTAATGGCGATTTATCCAACGTTAGGTGATAAGGTTGCTGGGTTGTTGCCTTAAGTAATGTAAGTGGGAATTAGTCTCCTTAATAAGAAAGTGTGTGCAAACAATCTTGATGGAAAAAAGGAGTTTGAGTAATGAAATTTTCAAAACAGCTTCATCAGCAGTTTCTAACTATCAATAGTATGGATGAGGGATTGTCGAATGACTAATAACGATACAAGGATAGAATTAGTAACGACAGTAACTCCTGAACATTGGGATTTGCTTTTTCGTGCTGATCCAAGTAAGAAATTAGTTCAAAATTATCTGCAATCAGAGATGCTTTTCGCACAGTCTAAAGATGGTCATCCCATTGCTGTAATGGTTTTGCAAGAACTTACATCGGATAAATTAGAAATAAAGAATATTGCTGTTGATCCACGGCTTGAAAATCACGGAATAGCAACCAGGCTATTTCAGGATGCCGTTCACTTTGCAAAGGTACATCATTATCAACAATTGCAAATTGGCACTGGGAGTACGAGCTTTAAGCAGTTATACCTTTACCAGAAAATAGGTTTTCGCGTTACTGAGATTAAAAGGAACTTTTTTGTTCGCCGTTTGTAAAATTAAGTTAGAAAAAATAAAAAGCCATTTGTGATAGACTTTTGAGTATCCCTAATCAAAAGAAAGGCAATCACAAATGACCTATAAACATCTTACCACACGCGAATTAACTC
>CATLCE010000031.1:0-15727 GCA_949888035.1 Lactobacillus johnsonii
CTTTCATTAATGGCCACCTTTTTTGTAATTCCCGATGAGTTAAGTAGTACTTATCTAATGTTACTTGACGTACTGATCCTTCTTTATACATATGAATCCATTCTAAATAATAATCTGTAAATAATTTATCCGTCATTATAAATTCTCCTTTAAACTAAAAAAATCTGTGTTCCTCATCTTAACAAGGAATACAGATTTTTCTATCTAAATTAGAGTCAATGGTATAGCTTCATGAATTTGTAGAATCATCAAACTTAGCTGTCGGCACTTGATGCGTACTCATCGATCCTGTAGCCTCAATAGCATCATCTATTAAAACTGGGTCTGAAACATTTAGGGCTGGTTCAAATATACATTGACACAGTCTTTTTCCAAATTCTGTTAACATTATATGTCCTCTGACTGTATCTGAACTAATGTTCTCGGCGCTAATAAATTCTGATTTTATATACCTTGAATCTCTAACTCAATAGAGTGATATTCTTGCCTGTAATGTGAGGAAGCAAGATCATCTTTTTCTAACTCTTTTATAACGCCTAGCGACGATAGTGTGTCAACTGACAAATCAAAACTTGAAAACGACTTTTATAAACTATTAGTATTCACGCTTCTTGAAACCAAATAAGCTCAACATCGTAGCAAGTGCTACTCCAACAAGTGAAAGAATAGCATTATTATCATTACCAGTTTGTGGTAATTGGCTATTGCTCTTCAATTGTTGCTTGTATTGTTTGCGTGTCTGGTTAACTGTAGTAGCGGCTTGAGCAGTGGTTGCTGTAACTGCTTTAGTACTAGTACTCTTAGCCCGTGTTTGTACATTACCCTTTGTATTAATAATGGTTTGTGGCTTAACTTCACCCTTACCATCTACAGTAACATTAGTTGTCTCAGACTTGCTTTGTTCAATTACTTCATTGTTAGGATCAACCATTTGACCATTCTTAACAGTCCAGCCTTGAACATTGTTACCTTTAGAATCAACAACGTTGTTATTTTCTACATGGTAACCATTATCCTTAGCTTCCTTCTCAGCTGCTAATTTAGCTTGTTGTTCAGCAACCTGTTTAGCCAATGCTTCCTTTTGTTGTAATGCGCTTAATTCGTTCTTAGCTTGAGTAAGTGCTTCTTGAGCATCACTTTGAGCCTTAACAGCTTCAGTTACCTTTTGTTGAGCAGTTGTAAGATTAGCTTGAGTAGCAGTTGCAGTGTTCTTAAGTTCGTTCAACTTGTTAGTAGCGTTAGTTAATTGACTTTGAGCATTAACAAGCTTCTTTTGTGCGTCAGCAGTTGCTTGCTTAGCATCAGCTAATAATTTAGGAGCGTTTTGTAGGTTACTAAGATTACTCTGTAATTGAACCAATTTGTCATTATCAGCTTTAAGAGTTGCCTTATCATTTTCAACAGCTTGCTTCTTTTGCGCTAAATTATTGTTAGCATCAGTCAAAGCCTTATTAGCATTATCTAGGTTACCTTGTGCAATACCTAACCGTCCTTGTTCTGCCTTAAGGTTATCATTAGCCTTTTGGAGGTTAGCTTGCTTAGTAGCTATATCAGCAGCAAATAAATCCACGTCAGCTTGTGCCTGCTTTTGACTAGCTTGATCAGCCCTTAATTGACTCTGTAATTGAGCTAATTCATTTTGAGCCTTAGTTAAGTTGTCATTAGTAGTCTTAACAGCGTTAGTCTTAGCATTAACATTATTTTGTGCAACCGTTAAAACTTGATTTGCAGCAGTTAAAGCAGCTTGTGAAACATCATTCGCCTTTTGCTTAGTGGCTTGATCAGTCTTAGCAGATTGCAAGCTATTGTTTACTAATTCAAGCTTCTTAGTTAAATTATTCTTCTGGTTTGTTAGTAAGGCAAACTGGTCAGGGATCTCCACCTTATTGTTCATTTCAGTAGCATACTTACCATTATCTACAGCGTTTGTTGTTGAGGAATCTGTTGCTGTTGAAGGAACAATCAAGTAATGAATTTGACCCATATCATCAATCATAACACCTAATGACTCATTATTTTCTCCAAATCCATCATACATCAAACCTGATAAGCTAAATGCATGTCCCCAACCATTTGTTGGATTAGTACTATCACCATCTGCAAATAGCATGCTAATTGTCGAACCATATACTCTGTCTTTTAGTTCATTTAATGTTGTCTCAACAGTACCCGCAGAATCATTACCACTAGACAAATCTTCATACATTTGATTGAGATAATCCTTAAATGGACCATGTTGTAGTCCAAAATTAGATGCAACTTCGTTAATGCCTTTTGTATCATGCCAACCCTTTTCCCACATATTCCAATTATCTTTTTCATACTGTTGTGAAACAGATTGTGCAAAATCAAGACTACCTTGATTAATGGTCAGTTGTTCTAAGCCAAGTTCTTTTCTTAATGGATTAACAAGACTTGCAACAAATTGAGTAAGCTTTGTTTCAATTTCTACCGATAATGGTTGATTAGGTCCAAAAGTTACTTTAACGGATTGATCGTCCTTATTAGGCTTATATTCATTGTTTTTTAATGCTTCTTCTCCTAGGGAAGTTAGTTTGCTGTTTAGATCAGCACTTGGTGACGAATGATATTCTTTCAAGGTATCAGCATAACCATTAGGAATATTTATAGTATTAATATTATTTAATGCATCCTGAACATTAGCTAACTTATCGTTAATTGCATCAACATTGGCCTGAGTATCTTTAACAGCTGCATTAGCAGTATCCAAAGCAGCCTTTGTTTGATCTGCTACTGTTTGTTTAGCATCCTTATCTTTTTGAGCAGCTTTTTCAGCATCTTGAGCCTTAGCTAAATCAGCATCCGCATTTTTCTTAGCTTCAGTAGCAGTATCAACTTCTCCTTGCTTAGTATTAACAGCGTTAGTATCATTGTTAACTTTAGCATTAGCAGCATCCAAGCTATCTTGGGCTTTAGCCTTAGCTTGTGAACTATTGTTAAGAATATCAGTAGCGTTCTTAACATTATCTTGAGCTGATTTTACTACCTTTTGTTGATTATCACGTTTAGCATTTGCGTTATTTACATTTGCTTGAGCTGAACTAACATTATTTTGAGCAGTAGTTACAGCTTGATCATCAGCATTAATAGTATCAGTGTCCTTGCTGATTTGCTGTTCTTGATTACTAATAGCATCTTTAACAGCTTGAATATTCGCTGGAGTTGCTTGATCAGCGTTCTTTTGTGCGTTGCTTTCACTAGCTTGTGCGTCACTTACAACCGTTGAAGCAGAATTTACATTAGCTTGGGCAGAATCTACTACCTTTTGTTGATCACTAACAGCACCTTGTGCAGCCGTGTTAGCAGTTGAAGCACTGTTTAATTGACTTTGAGCATCACTTACAGCAGTTGAAGCAGAATTTACATTAGCCTGTGCAGAATCAACTTTGGCTTGTGCTTGTTGATCAGCAGTTTGTGATTGAACTTGTTGTGTTTGCGCATTGTTAGTAGCTACATTAGCATCTGCTTTTACTTCTTCATTAGCAACTGAAACTCCAGCAACAGTAGCCAATGCAACACCAGTTAAACTTAAAACTTGTTTTTTATTCATAATAATAACCCCCGTAATTGTAACCTAATTTTCTTCATTCATTTTCATAATTATTATTCTTAATAAAGCTGAGCGATCAACCTCTATCCCCTTTACAAAAGTGTCTAATACTTCTTTAGTGTAATAGCTTACATCAGTTCTAGCAAGACCTTCTTTAATAACTTTGGGAATTTCTTCTTGAACGGTTGGAAAAAGTTCATCTTCTGTTCTTACCCGTTTTAATAAGCGAAGATAATCGTCGCGTGGCTCAGGAATTTCATCAACCAATAATAACGAATCATACAACTTAACTAATCTGCTTTTTAATTCACTAGGAATACCAGCATAATCCTTTTGATACTTATAAATAGATGGCCGAGATATGCCAAGAAGTTTTGCTAATCCTTTAATTGTTAATGGCTTGTTAGTTTCATCGTCCCAGAATTGTTTTGGATTATTAAGAATAGACATTGTTTTCTCCTTAATATCCGCTTCTGTATTCCGATCATCATCCGCCGCAGCATAACCATTACTGCCAAGGTCATCAAACAATTTTGCTAATTTCTCAGTTAGCTCTGATGAAAGCTGGTCTGCTTCTTGTTGATATTGTTTAACCTCTTCTTCTGAAACATCTAGATAATCAGCAAGGTCTTTAATAGTTAGAATTGCAAAATTATCTTTAATGAAGGCTTCTGGATCAAGCAAAATTCTTCTGGCTTTACCTCCTTCTGTTAACCTTTCCAAGTTATCACCTCGCTACATCTATTATATTAACACTGTTTTACAATAAATCAAGTACATTTAGTAAAAACATGTAAAAGAAATTTAAAAAGAAAAAGGAGCGTTTTTCAACGTCCCCAATTCTACTGGTACTTCACACGAACCACGGCGACCAAACCGTTTGTGCTCAAATACCTCATTCTTATCTGGAAATATTATAACATAACTCCTTGAGATGAAATATCTCATTCTTATCATATTAGTGCCCAAAAAGCACGTTAAAAAGTCAATTAAAAAAGCTATCAAGCGTTTGATTGAATGGTTATAAAATAATTTAGTTAATCCTTGAGACCGGCGGGAGATGGTTATTTCAGCGGTAGTTTGTGCTATCGCTGTTTTTATATCAATTAGGTATAAAAACAGCGCTTATTAGTTGCCAAAAAATAATATAAAATGTATCTAAAAATCTTTTTAAAGGAGTATATTTTCACATGAAAAAAGAAAAGTTAAAAAAGATAGTCACCATTTATCCTGGCTAATAAATAACCCCTTTATTTCAAGTTTCCTATTCTTATTAGATTTATTTATTATCTTTATCTTACTAAAATGGCCCAAGTCACTTTATTACATTGTCACTAGCGAACTAATATTCTTTTTTTCGGCTTCACTAGTCTATATCACAGGAAACATTAATTTTTTGGTCATATACCTAAGCAAGTCCAAAAACTATATGCATTTTCCAGTTTTTATATCTTTATGGATAATTCTTTTATTCTTAATACAGGAAATATTAAAATTAAGAATATTTACTTCAGAAAAAATCTCTTCGAGGGGCTATAAGCTGTTTAATATTTCTATCATCTTCATTACCTCATTCTTCATTCTATTTGCTGCTATCTCATTTATTTTTTATTCTAAAGTAATAGCAACTTTAGTAGGATCACTCTTACTTTTTTTGTCCCATTCATTTTTTAAAATATACTTCCTTCAATATATGAAATCCACGATTTAATTAATTCAAAGAAAAGTCTATTAAATGAATATAAACCTAGTATCATAAGTAAAATAACATTAACGGCAATAGATGCTTTTTCTGCACTTATTGTATTCTCATATGGGATTGCACAATTATTTGCTAATCAATATACAGTAATACTACACTTAAATCCAAAGTCTAAGGATTTTCATTCAATTTCAAAGTTAATTACAGCAAAAAATGTTTATATTGACCATATTGAGGTTCCACAACGACATTTTATGCTTACCAGTAACGAAAATTTGTTCTTTATTATCTTCATTGTTATGCTTTACATCTTAGGATTTTTACTTTGGACATTGTTAAAATATTTATATCATGATATTTACAACAATAAAGATAAAACCATAAAAATTTTTACAGATAAATTGATTAAATTAAAATAAAATTACTAAAAATACCATTAATCTTATATCTAGTCGAAGTATCAGTAATTTCATACTGAGACATTTCACGAAGAATTGATAGATTTCCTTCCCATAGAAAAAGCTCTCCGAGTACAAGATGAATTTTCTATTTCATCTGTATACTCGGAGGGCATTATAACCTTTGACTAAATGGGTCACTTATTTTACATATTACTTTTTTCTAATTTTACGGCATCATCTACCATATTTTCAATTCCACTATTAAGCTTTGATAAATTTGATCCTGCTAATATTTGTACTGGTCTTTCGTATTTTTTATAGTCCCTACCACAACGCAATTCTCGAGCACCATAAAGATCAATGAAGCCATACTGGTCATCATAATCATAAAATGCTGAATAATCAACTGAGTCTGCATTTTCCATCAACCAATTAATCTGCTTTAGTGAAGGAGCATTTTGATTATGCTTTGAGGCAATAAAAAGTTGCCGACTATCATCAGCGGTTAACAGTAACAATTTTACTAATCGTTCAATCTGGTCATTTAAATCAAGCGGACATTCTTCACCCATACGTTCTCTATAAGCATCCTCAAATAAAAACTGTAGCCCAACTAAATGATCCGCAATATCTAAAATTTTATCCATTTCTAGCTCTAACGTTTCATTATTAAGATATACAGTCTTAATATATGGTGCGTATAAGACAACCCCATCTTTTAAATGATCAGCGTAATAATGATCTATCCAAATTTTCATTTTAATTCTCCTTTTAACGTAGTCTAATACCAGCCATGTGCTTGCCAGAATTGTTGGGCAGCACTACTACTTCAAGTGTCGAGTCGTAAGCCTAGCTAAGTGGGAGTAGTTCAATTATTGTTCTTGTTTTTACTTGTGGCTTGGTTTCTTGATTTATATTTTGCAGTGGTATCCCAAATATAGCAGATTGACCAAATAAGATAAGTTGATAAGCTCACGAACCAAACTTCCACCCAATACATAAAGCTACTGGTTATGGTTATATTATCAATAGTCTTTGAAACTTGCTTTAATTGAGGTTCTATTGACTTTAGTAATGCAGAATAGTTAATTATTATTTCGCAACAACTTAGAAAACTTATAAGAAGTAATATGGTAAAAAGCCATCGAATTATTGCTTTTTTCTTGTTATGTATAAAATTCTTCATAATTAATACCAACCATTAGCTTGCCAGAATTGCTGAGCAGCTGTCCAGGAACCGTATCTTCCTTGAACATATTGATCAGCTACCTCTTCTTGATGCGCTGGTGAATAATCACCACCTAAGTAAGCTGATGAGAGTTGGTATTTACCGATATATTGACCGTTTCGAGCACTATAGTTACTACCAGATTCACGACCAGCAATCCAAGCCTTAGCACTAGCTTCATTACCACTTACTGAGGAAGTATAGCCTTGGCTATTGTTAGATACTGGTGCACTTTGTTGAGTAGCATTTGTATTAATAGCAGGTGCGGTGTTTTGTGTTGCCTGGTTATTATTTGCTATCGCTGGTGTAGTTGCTTGAGCTAATACACTCTGTTGAGGCGCTGGTACATCCTGTTGGGACTGTTGCGTTACTGGTATAGTCGTGTCATTAGTAGTAATCTTTAATTTTTGACCGACAATAATTGTATAATTTTCGTCTAAATTATTATCTTGAGCAATTCGTTGAATAGTCGTGTTATATTGATTTGCTAAAGAGCTTACAGTATCACCAGCTTTTACAATTACTGTGGTAACTTGATCATCATCACCAGTTTCAATACTTTGTCCAGCCTCAATATGGTTTGGATCAGAAATTTGATTCTTTGATGCTAACTGATTCACACTTGTGTTATATTTCTGTGCAAATGTGATTAAATTATCACCTGGTTGAACAGTTACCTTATCTGCCTTAACTACAGCATTACCACTTTCTGCTAAAACCATCCCGGCTAAAGCAGCGGTTGATAAAAAGAGTTTGAGATAAAAATGTTTGTGGCTGGAATTAGTATCCATAAAATAATTACCTTCCTTTTTGTAGAATCTGTCTGTATTATTCTTGTTTAAAAAAACAGGTCAACTTCTGCCACCTACTTTTAGATTAAAAAATCCCTAGTGATAGATGTTCACTAAGGATTTTTTTACTATGAGACAATTAAATGATCATGATCATTACTAATGTTATAAATATCCCCAACTTTAAAGTCGTGATCTTTTTGTAATATCACTGAAACCTGTTCACCAGAAGGAATAAGTTTTACTTGAGCTACCCCGTAAAGAATAATTTCAATTATAGCTAAATCGCCATCTAAAGTTTCCACCATTATTTATCGCTCCCTTCCTGGATTAAGAATATTTAATGAAAGCTGATCATTATGCTGTAGAGATTTTTGCTTATCCTTAATTATAGGAGACTGTTGTTTATCTTTAATTAAAGGATGTTTAATCCCGTATTGCAGTTCTCTTTCTAATTGTGGCTCTTGTTTCCATGAATTACGCAAGGCTTTTTGGAATATCTTAGTCTTACTTGTATCAGCCAATTGTGACAATAATTGTCGCTCTTCTGGTTTAAAGTGGAATGGATAACGTTCCTCTTCTGTTAAATGGTTCTGAACCAATAAGTATTTGGTTATATGCTCCTGAATCTTTGTTAATGGGGTAGTAGTCGGATGGTCCTCAAATTTTTTGTCAACTATTTTTGTAATAATATCTTTTTTACCAGTACTTGGCCCTTTTCTATCAACAATTTGATGTAGTTGATCTAAAGACCGATTGTCATTAAGCATTGCATCTTTTAATTGAGGTACACTATATAGCCGATCTGGCAACCAGTGGCCGTCTTTTTGTTGAGAATAAGCCCGAATATATTCCACTTTAGGGAAGCGTTTAGCTGAAATACCTTTTTGATGGAGTTCGTATTGGCTTACTAATTGTGGAGCTTTAATTCCCCATTGATCAAAAGCAATAACTTTAGTAGGATTAGCTAGTTCTAAGCGACGACCACTCATTGTAATTAAGTCTTCCATAGATGGAATTTCTTTTGTCCAATGATGCAATAAGTCTGTTGAAAATTTAGCTAATTTTTCTTTATCGGCTAATTCTGGAGAATTTTGTCGTTCGTCATATAGATGTGGCTCAATTTCTCGTGAGGTATCAATATTAAGCGTCTTTCGCAAGACTTTGATTTCTGGAATCTGATCAAAATACTTTGTAATTGTCGTCCGTGCTTTCGGAGTAAAAGCTTTATACTCAACCTGATGATCATAATTACTGTGATTTAAATTACCTCTTAAGCCAACTGCATCATGCATATACAGTTCAAAAGAACGTGCAAAAACTTCTGTTGGCGTAGCTAGATAAGCATAGTCTTTACCAGCAACGCCATTTAACCTTAATTCTTGTGTATAGTTCCGTATAATATTAGCAAACTTAGGCTGTAAAGAAAGTGACAAATCATCTTTATTTTTGGATAACTTATAATCCAAATAATGACCATACTCATGAATAAAAGATGAGAAACTAGCCTCCTTCTCAGCATGATTACCATGTAGTTCACTTGGGTTACGAAAGTCAACAACAATTGTGTTTAGTGATGGTACATACAAACCAGCTGCCTTATGATTGCCAAGCTTTCTCAAACGTAGAATTGGTACATTTTTAGTTTTCGGCAATCGTTCCATTAGCCGCATGGTTTCATCTTCAAAGCGCTTGAATTGAATTAAATCAACATCATTGTCAAGCTCAATTCCCTTAAAAAATTTATGCAAGGTGGTTTTATCCATTACTTGCTGAGTTGCCTTATTAATATTTTTCTTGGTTTCCCACGCTTTAGCATGAGATTCTTTTTCCAAATTATGTTCGTATTTTTGTTGGCATACAATATTATAAGTTTGTTGTAGATAATGATTAACAAAGGTTAACGCTAGCCATTTTAGGTGATTATGATCCTGTACATGAGGATAA
The DNA here is from genome assembly GCA_949888035.1 of Lactobacillus johnsonii. Classification (GTDB taxonomy): domain Bacteria; phylum Bacillota; class Bacilli; order Lactobacillales; family Lactobacillaceae; genus Lactobacillus; species Lactobacillus johnsonii_B. The sequence goes on from CATLCE010000031.1 coordinate 9,641, forward strand.
AAATAATGTATTGTCCCCGGTTGACCATATTGACGTTTAAAATCTGGATGAGCATTTAGAAATTCTTGTGTAAATACGCGTTGGTCTGATTTACTACCATAAGGATCAGATACTGGCTCAGTAGCTTTTTCCATTTCTTTAACTGATAAGGAATCAGCTAATTCTGTTTGAAAAGAAAAATTCCATTTTTCTCCTGAATAATCGTGTCTTACAAACCGTTCTAATTGTTCCTTAAAATCATCAAGTTCTACTCCATCATGATACTTATATGGGGAACGCAACCATTGATTATAGACATCTCGCAACAATTTACCATAGCCAATAGTATAGTTTAGATTACCTTCATACCAAAACACGCCATCACGATTACGGTGTGTATAACGATTTCCTTGATGGTTCCAAGACTTATTATCCTCATCCAGCACAAAATACTGTGTTTGTAGCTTATTGTTGCTACTTTGAGTTTGTACTTCAAAAACATCTTTGCCACTAGCTGCACTACCAATCTTTGATGCACCAATTGAAGTGCGCTTAACTGATAGTACTTTATGTTCCATTCCGGATAATTCAAGGTAGTCTTTAATTGCTTGTGTTTGATCATTTTCTGACCAATCACCATTACGATAGATATAAGCCGCTACCTTCCGAAAAGTGCTAAATGGTGTATCTTTATCCGTTATTGTTAGACTACTTCGTCTAGTAATTCCATAGCGTTTCTTTAATAACGTAGTTAGTGGATTTTCTACTTCTTCAGCCATTTAATCGACCCCTTTATTTCAGCTACAATTAATTTTTAGCCGTTTTATTTTTTTGACTTGGCAAATCATACAAAAAGCTGTGATGATCTTTAGTAATTCCAACAATCATATATTTTCGTAAAGTTGCCCCTACTTCTTTACGAAAGGGAATTATAAATTTTTCATTGGGCACACAATTACCAGAAATTACCACGCCATAGGCTAGGCCACTGCTAATTTTCGTGATAATTCCCAAATCACAATGAGTATCTGACATCTAATATTCACTAACTCCTTTCCTTTAGATTTACTTTTATTTACTCTTCTCTCCTATAAAAAATTCCCCTGTAATTATCTCTAAGAGAAAAGTTATATGACTCAGTTTCTAATGCAAGATTCGCCAATCAAAATTGCTCAAATTTTTTCGGGTAAATTTCTGTAAGGTAACAAAAAAGGCGGTAGCAATTGCTATCACCTTAGTTATCTAATCTTTTATATATTAAGTTTAATAGTTCTTTCAAATCATCTTCAGCGGCTATATCTTTAATATATTTACGAATATATGAACGGTAACGATATACGCGGTTCTTATCTTTGTTCTTATCGTCCCACTTCTTAATATATATTAATCAATGAAATATCAATATTAAAGACAAGCTAGTGACGTAATTCCTCCCGTCGCTCCAATTCGTCTTCACGTTCCAGATCATCATCTCTGTCTAATCGCTCATGCATTGCTCGACGTGCTTTAGCATGATTGGTTTTACCGGCTGCTAATAGCTTAGTAAAGCTTCCAATCACACTATGGCTCATCAATGGTGAACGATGCTGTCGTGTCTGTTTTCTTTGCTTATGTTGATATTTTTTAATCATTTGCTGAGCTTTATGGTCATGTGGATTTTCTTTATATTTGTAAAGTCGCTTTAATCGTTGGAAAAGTGGGCCATTAGTTTTTTGACGTTCTTCTTTTGGTAATTGATTATTTTGATGAATTCGTTGCTTAAGATCCAAGATCATTTGTTGTGTTTGATACTGCTCACTCACTTTAGTATCAGGCTCAATAATAAATTCTTTTCCAGGATCGTTTGGATATTCTTTAAGAAGTTGCTCTTCTTGTGCTAATTGTGCTTTCCGGATAGCAATGTTTTCAGGATTAGCTAATTTAATTGGCAGTTGTTGGACGTCCTGATACTTAGCCCGTAATCGATTTAATATAGCTTTATCACTAGTACTCAATTGCTTTTTAGGAATTTTTTCTAGTTTGGCCATCAACTGTTGTTCCTGGAAAAAATTAATAAATGGAGTTAGTTTTGTTTGATCATCTAATTGCTTCAAGCCGTCAATTCGTTCTTGTAGATCAGCAATCCGATTATCCAAGTTGGCTAATTTTAAGTAGTAACGCCGCAAGCCCAAACGGATTCTTAATTTCTTGGCTTCTGATGATTTGGCATCCAACTCATTCAATAGTTTTACCTCGTCATCCATTATCTTTTTGTTAAGATCAGTCCCCTGCTTCTCCATAATAGCTAATCTATCTTTACGGTATAATTTACCCTTGCGTTCTGCTGTTGCTAAGTCTCTAAATAATAAATTGACTAATCGATTCCTCAACTCCTCGTCTCGTGGTTGCACGGTATCTTTGATATGTTGACCATAGCTTTCACGAGAAGCTGAATCAAGCTCTTTAGAACTCTCTTGATAGAATTGATAAGAACTGAATAACTGATGCTTTAAGAGACTATCTACCAGATCAAAGGCTAAGTCACGTGACTCCTTAAAATCTACACTGTGATTAGATGCTCGCCAGCGACGCTTGTCTTTGTATTTGGGTAAAGTTTCCTGAAGATTAAGCAGTAATTGTTGAGTATGTTGATCCTGATTAATTATCCGCTGAGCCATATTGACCATGACGCTCTTATGATAATCAAGGGATTTTTCTAAGGCAATCTCACGAACACGACTTTTCTCATTTGCTAATTGATGATGAATAGCAGACTTGAGTTTCCGGATAGATTTAGTATGGAACATACCCTTAGGTTGACCATTTTTGAGTGGACGTGTATTCTTCTTTTGACTGATTGCTAGGTGAACATGAACGTGATTAGTGTTGAGGTGAATATCTCCCCACCAGAACGTTTCAGGGCTGTTCAGTCCTTCTGCCTTCAAATAATCAGGCATAGCTGCCATAACAGCTGTTTTAATCCCTTTCTGGTTCACTGTCCCATCATCATACATTAATCCCGACTTCTCAATAAATTCAGGGCTAAAACTAATAACTCCTGCCCATAGTAATGATTTATTCTTTTGAGCCTCTTTTAAGTTCTTGATTAATTCTTTATGTTGTTTCTCTGAAAGTTCATAAGCCCCTTGAGTAAAAGTTGGGTAATCTCCCTTTTCTTGATCCTCCAAGTCTTTCTCCATTTTAGTAGCGGCTTTTCTGTCGGTATAACCTAAATAACCCTTATAGTTTTTCGGCACATCTGGGTCATTCTGAACGTTTTCTGATCGTTGCAGATCATTCTCCTTCTCTGGAGAAAGAGCCTCTGAACGCTCCGTATAGCCCAAATAACGTGCCCCATTAGCTAATCTAAATTCTTGTGTATAAATAATATCTGGTGATTTATCGCCATTTTTTGTAAAAAGTCCCATTAAAAATAAAAAGCTCCTAACTAAGTTTTTAGCTTAATTAGAAGCTTTATTTTATTTATTACAAGAATTGCCAATTAATCATCATAATGTCCCCAAGCAGAATAGATAATAACTTTCTTATTTATTTCATCAACTCTATAAACTACCCGATGTTGAACGTTAATTCTTCGAGAATAGAAGCCTGCTATTGGTGGAACTAATTTTTCAAATCCTTGCGTTAGCTTATAAGGGTCTTTTCTTAACTGATTAATTATTTCATTAAAACTTTTCTCTAAATAGGTACCTTTAATTTTCTTAAAATCTCTTCTAGCACCTTTTTTGGATTTTATGCTGTATTTTACAGACTCTTCCATACCTGATCAAAGTCCTCTTCTTCATCATTTTCACGTGCTTTAATTTGCTTATCAACACCTTGATTAACTAAAAACAAAGTTTCTTGAATTGCATTCCAATCATCTTCACCAATTAAAACAGCACCTTTTTCTTCTGATTTAGTTGGCTTAATAGTTACAGGCTCTTTGTCCCGGTTGACATTTTTGATGATATTGAAAAGATTTCTTCTAGCTTGAGTTGGTGTTACTACATTATCCATTTAGCTCACTCCTAACGTACATTATCATGTACATACATTATACCATAAAGTACGTCTTCGTGTACATTCTATTTATGCTTACTTAATCATACAAAAATCACTGTGTTTTTGGTTTTTAACGAATTTAAAGTAATTATGCTGTAAACTCCTCCTACTTCATAGCTCATTTTTCAATCCTTCTCCCACTCATTATTTCTCGATAGCGCTCTGCAACAATGCCAATAGCAATACTTGTTGGAATTTGTTCGATACCTGGATTATCAATAATTGATAGCAAATGATTTAATTTATCTTTACGAACTTGAAGAACTTGAAATAAGGTTAATTTTTCTTCAGCAGCATTCTCAAGGTTGTGCCTAATATAAACAGCTTCTGAACTATCTTTATATAAAGCTTTTATAATGTTTTCTCTAATATAAAATGCTGAATCCATGTATTGAACCAAGCCGGACAGTTTTTCTCTCATTAAATCAATTACACGATGCTGAATTCTTAGCTCAATTGATGATTCTCTTTCTTCCTTAAGTAGTTCTGATAACTTATAATTTTCAATCCACCCATAACGATTCCGAGTCCTAAATAACTTTTTGCGAACCTTAAATAATTTGTTTTTAGGATTAAAACGATTGCGTTCTATATCCCAATAGTCATACAGTTTACCATCAGGCTTTAAGCTATATTGATGGATATAAACTTCAAATCCACGCCAAAGATCTGTATTACTGCTAATCTCTTGGTTTCTCGCACCCACAATTAACTCTAAATCAGCCTTTCGATACCAATCTTTAAATTCTTGTGGTGAAAGTGGCATTACTAACTCTGAAGACATAGTTACTTCACCTCATTCCATGACTCTAAATAACCTAATGTACTTTTGTGTCCGTCTTTAAGACTTGATACACCAACCTCAAAAGAAATAGCGTGATTTTTGCTCAGTACTTTGACGCATCGATTATTTAAATCAATCACATTAGCCAATACATTGTCACGGTCTTTTGTTTGAACTGTGATTGAATCTACTTGATATTTAGTTAAATCAACATCAACTTTGGTAATTTGTGGACTGCTAAATCCTTTTGTTAATTCATTGAATCTTTCTATAGAGTCAAAATCTTTAGTAGTTGATGTTGGGATTTGGCGTTGAGTATCAACTTCTTTAATATTAGTTAACTGTCTTAACTGAGACTGATATTTAGGACCTATATTAATAATTTGCGGGTTTGCGGCATTTTTTTGATGACTAATTAATTTGTAGTAATCAAATGCTTCACAAACTAAAATAGCTTGGTTCGGCGTAAAAATAGTTGCTTGAGCTTTGTCATTAACAAGTTTGAAGTTAGAAGGTGTAAATCCCTCATTAGTATCTTTTTTTCTAAGTAGTGCTCCATTTTTTAACCGTTTAGCTAATAAAATAGGCACAATAGAATTAACAGCTAAGTATGAATCATTGATTTTAATAATTTTGTTATAACGAGTATTTGACATAATTAATTATTCTCCTTTTTTAAACTTTCTGACACTTTCTTTAAAAATTTTTCATTACATACAGGTTTACCCATTGAGTCAACAGTTATGAGTAATTCTTCCCCAAACTTATTAAATAGTGCTAAACTATCACCCTTTTTAAGGCTTCTCCTGATTCAACTAGCCAATTATTAGTTTCATCATCGTTAGCAACACCGACAGTAAAACATTCATTTTTTACATTACTTAAATATTCTTTTTTGAGCTTGAAATGAATTTTTCCTCTAACTACATCAGCAATTAAACATCTTTGCAGCATTTTCGTTATTAAAATTATCTATCTTGTAAATGCTATGTCTTTTATACTTTTCAACAAGTTCTAGTTTCTCTAATCTCATAAAAGATTATTTCTCCTTTCTAATTGGGGCTGTACCTAAGACTACATAGTCTTCTTGCTGTTTGTAAGAAGTAATATAGGTGACTTTTCGTACTAAGAGCCTACCAGTATATTGACTATTTTCGTATTCATGAAGGAAAAGTAAATCTCCTACTTGATATCCACGATCATTTTTTCTAATTTCAAAATTCTTATTTCCTTTTTCTTGAGCTTCAAAATATTTAGGTTCAATTTTTAAGTCAATTGTT
>CATLCE010000032.1:0-14552 GCA_949888035.1 Lactobacillus johnsonii
TAACTGGAATAAAATTAAGACTCTATCCCAATCAAACTCAGATTGTCCAGCTTTGGCAAATGTTTGGCAATGACCGTTTTGTCTGGAACAGAATGCTCGATATGATGAACGAGCGCTATAAGAATAATAAGGATTTGCCTTTCTTAACCAAGTTTAAGCTTAACTATCTGCTTAAGCCATTAAAGAAAGAATATCCTTTTTTGAAAAATAGCGATTCTTCTAGCCTGCAGCTGGTCAATGAATTTTTAAATCAGTCTTGGAGAAACTTCTTTAAAGATAAAACCGGCACTGTCGGCAAACCCCGCTTTCATTCCAGAAGATATTTAAAACCATCTTATACTGGTAAATCCATTGTGAAAATTGCTGGAAGACGCTATCTCTATCTTCCTAAGCTGGGCTACATTAAAACCAGCAAGACGGGTGTTCTAAAAGACGTTAAGATTAAACGCTATACGGTTTCTTTAGAACCTAGTGGTAAGTATTATCTGTCAATTCAGGCAGAAGTTCAGGCTCCTGAAAAGTTTAAGAAGACAGGTAAGCAAGTTGGGATTGATGTCGGCGTAGCCGATTTGGCAATTTTGTCAAATGGTCTAAAGTATCCTGCTTTTGATGCTTCTTATTTTGAAAAGCAAAGCCGAATCTGGCAGAGCAAATATTCGCGCAGACGCCATTTGGCCTATCTTCTTTGCGAGCAGGACAAGAATCAGAAAGTTCTTAATCCTAGAAGCCTAGAAAGCTTTTCCAACTGGCAAAGAGCGCGCAAGCTTAAAGGCAGCTATCAAAAGAAAGTCGCCAACAAACGTAAAGATTACCTCCATAAGCTGACAACGCACTTGGTTAGACAATACGATGTGATTGCAATTGAAGATTTGAAAGTCAAGAACCTTCAAAAGAATCACTGCCTAGCCAAAGCAATTGCCAACGCTTCTTGGAGCATGTTTAGACAAATGCTGGAGTATAAATGCGAAAGATACGGCAAGGAATTAATTGCCGTTAATCCTAAGAACACCTCCAGAATCTGTTCTAAATGCGGATTTAACAGCGGAGCTAAGCCGCTGGAAATTCGAGAATGGACTTGTCCTCACTGTCAGGTTCATCATGATCGAGATATTAATGCGGCAGTTAATATCTTGCATAAAGCAATGCCAACAGGTCAGGAACTGGCCGTGGTAAATAGCTAAGTTCTGTGAGTTAGGTATGAAGGTAGCAATATCTTCTGTAAGATCCTAAACACTACTTAGTGTTCCCAGAAACCCGGTACTTTAGTGCCGGTGTAGTTCATGGCAAAGGTAAGCGTATCTTAAAAGACAAAAAATAGCAGTCCCGAAGAACTGCTACGGTTATCTACGTATGCTTGAGTAGCTTTCTTAGCTCGTGTAGAGTTAAGTGTACTTCATGCATGAGTAGCGTTGTTAGAGATAGTATAAGCACTTTTAGCATTTTGCTTGCTCCTTTCTAGCCTTTCGGCAATGTAGGGGCATAAAAGTGTGCCAAAAGTATTATATCATGCTATAATATAAATAGAGATAGTATTGAGCAGATTTTAGTTAGTGCTAAAGTGTGCTTGCGTGGGCGGTCTAGATGGCCGTCTTTTTTTGTACCTAAAGCCAAGCACCATATGGTATTTTTTGCTTAAAACAAAACTACTGACAAATCAGCGTATATTTCAACGTTACTTGTCAGTAGTTTTATATTTCAGAGGTTTTCTCTGCTATTTAATTTTTGAATAGGCTTATTTCTTCGAACTATATTGGGTCATTAATTCTTTGACTTCCTTAGTCCAGCTGTCCTTTCTAATTTTTACAAACCAGAATGGCAAAAGGATTAATACTTATTACAAAATTTGTTGAAGCTTTTCTCCCATAGCTTTAGCAATTCCCTCAGTATAGAATTCAAAAGTCTTTGTATCATGAAGAAATGGCGTCATGATAGCTGCACGTAGTAATGTTACTGAGCCAACTTTTTCCCAGTCATCTTTAGTGAATCCCATTCTTTCAATAAATGGAACTGGAGAATCACCATATGTATCTTTCTTAAAGATGGTATGTGAGGTAAGGAACAAATTAGAATATACGCGACTATCATAGAATGAGGACATGTTGAACATCTTTTCATTCAATTTATTTGTCTTCTCCAAATCAGTTTCACCATCGACCTTTAAGACCCAGTCAACCATATTGAAATCAGGGTTATCTAATGGATAAACTTCAACCGTTTTACCATTAATATCAAACTTCAATTTCTTTAAGAATTTACGGAACCGTTGAGCAGTTTCAATAGACGAACCAATCAAACGTCCATATCCAGTAATATTAAGAGGTACAGTTTGATGAGCTGCCCATACCCCAGCAGCAGTTGCACCACCTTTAGAGCCGGCAAGAATGTAAGAGCCTAACATATCTGGTGCTTCTGCGGTCTTCTTTTCAAATACATATGGAGCAAAGTAAGAAATCACATTACGCATACTTTGGTATTTAATTGCGATACTTCCTGCACAATATTGAACATATCCCATCTTATGAGGGTCGATAGTAGTTGATTCGGTATCTTTAATTGCCTTATATGCTTCATAAACGTCTTTATCAATATGTACATCAGTATTGAATACATGGTGCTTCTTAAACATATCTTTAAGTTGATCATATTCTACAAAATGATTATTTTCATCTCTAAATAAAGCACGAGCATAACCACCATAAGCAGCATCAACATGAATGTAGAAATAAACTCCTTGTTTCTTCATTTCTTCACGGAATTTTACAATCTTATTAACTTCATCCACTTGTCCTTCTTCAGTAGTCCCAACAACAGCTACTACACCAAGAATTGGAATATGTTTAGAAGCTAATTCCTTAACTTTTTCCTTAAGGATATCTACATTTTGACGGAAATCACTCTTTACAGGAATCTGTACCATTTGGTCTAATCCAACACCAGTAATATCAAGTGCTTTTAACCAAGAATAGTGTTTAGTATATGGAACAATTAGTTTGCCAAGTTTTTGAATATTTTTACCACTTCTTGAGGAATGTGCTTTAACTTCATCAATTTGTTTTGGAGTCAAGGTCTTCAAAATATCAAGAACTTTTTCAACTGACATATTCAAAAGCTCCCATTCACTCAATCCCTTAACTTTTTCAGGAACCACTTCTTTAAATGCCAATGGCATAGACTTAAATTGCCGCATATACCAAAGTGCTTCTAGGTTAGCAATAGAACCATCATGAGTAAGATGTCCCCAGCCTTCTTTATATCCAAGAAGATCGGCAATTTCATCTCCAACTTCTGCTTCCATTTTTGAAGTAGCCATTGAACATTCCAAAGTAACATTGTTTGCATTCCAAAGCATAGCCTGTGAGTATGCAAGCATGGATGGTGTTAAAGTATCTGATAACATTTGACCCCAGTAGCGACCAGCTGACATCCAAGGAACACTACCTTGGCGCAAGCGGTGATCAACTTCTGTCAAAACATCATGTTGACGCTGTAATGTAGCTTGATATTCTGGTGAACGTTTATCTTCATCTGTAATTGCTGAAATATCACCAGGAATATAATTTTTCCGCCAACCCATATGACTTTGAAGTAAGCGTGATAATTCATTGATATAATTATCGCCATTCTCGGATTTATCTCCAACAAATAAAGCATTATAATCAATATCTTTATTGTCCATTTATATATTCTCCTTTCGAAAAAATACAATAAGCTAACTTTAAAATCCTTTCTTAAACAGATAGTCATTAGCATAAAGTTCTATTCACAAATTGATAATACACCCTAAAACTTAACACACAAAATATTAAAGCTTATCATTCTCTTTAAATATCTTTATATAAAAAACACTCCATAATGTTTAAACATTATAAAGTGTTCTAGCTAATTATTAATGATTATCTTTTATTAAGCTATCTACTTCTTTAGCCCATTCTGGCTTCTTAAAGTGGAAGAAGATAAACGGTAAGATAATGATAACTGCACTAATAACAGCCACTACAAGGAAATTGAACCATGTACCTACAACAAATGTAGCTACCATAATAACTCCGATAGTAATTATTAATACGAGTCCTATTAACCATGCAACAAAAGTATTTCCAACTTTAAAGTCGGATGTCAAATTTGGTTTTTCGACTCTCATCTTAATAAAACCAATTGCCATGAATACATAGACAGTACAATAAATGACATTAGTAGCATTAACTAAATCAAGAAACGCACTATTAATATCGGGAATTAATAAATAAGCACAAGAGAAAACGGAAACTACAACAGCTTGAACATACATAATTGATGGAGAATCACCAAATTTATCTTTCTTCCAGAATTTTAATTTTGGAGAAATATATCCATCCCTAGCAGAAGCTAACATTGTTTTCCCTGGACCAGATACCCATGCTGAAAGTTGAATACATACACCTACTGCAACCAAAATACTAAATACATTGTTAATCCATGAAGGTAAACCTAATATTTTATTATAAATGATAATAGGCTGAACAATGTTGTTAAGATTAATTTCAGTTGGTGCGACTACAGCAGATTCCATAAAACCGTTAATTAAGTTTAAAATCAACATAAAGGCTAGTGTTGCTAAAACACCAATAGGATATTCTGATGTCTTCTTTAAACGAGTTATATACACAGATGATAATTCAATACCCACAAATATTAAGGCAATTGGAGAAAAATAAGCCAAAGACTTTGCACCTGAACCAAGGGGAATTATTTTTTCAGGTGAAAAGCTTTGTAGGATAGATGTTGGATGAATTCCAGTCTTAATAACAGCAGCAATACCGAGAATAGTCATCACGATAAATGGGATGTAAATTCCTATCCAATCTCCCCATTTACCAGTAATTTTTGCCATATCAAAGTGTCTATTTAAAATAGTCATTCCCCAAAATGAAATTAAAATAACTATTAGAGTAAAAATATTATTCGTACCCAACTTTGGCATATTAATTGCTGTAGCAATAAGTGGTGGCAACGCAGAAGCAACTACAACCATCCCTGGAAACAAAATGGTCCAAAGCAACCATGAGGTTGCAAACCCAAAATTATCTCCTAGAGTATTACGTACCCACAGTTCTGGACCCCCATGTTCGGGAAAAGTACTACCAAATTCACCGGCAATCAAACAAATAGGTAAAGCAAATAGAAATGTCGAGATTGCCATATACAGAAACATGGGCCAGCCAGCAGCGGCAACATCCGGAATATTACGAATACTTGCAGCTAACGCAATTGTCATTCCTATAAATGTACCCAAACTGACAGTGGATAATTTTTTATTCGACATATAGATCTAACCTCCCATATATAATATAAAAATTTATTATTGTAGTAAGACTAGAAAACATTTTTTACATTTAATCGTTATCTTTACATAAAAATAATGCTAGTCATTGATAATAATAAAATCCAAAAGTATTTAATCTAGGATGAAACTACACTGTCATTGTAATAGTAGGGTCCTCTTATAAGCAACTAATAAGATTTGAATTGTGTCATTAATTAAATCTATTTTTCTCAACTCGTTTTATTTGAATTTATAAATGCATTAGCGTACTGTGAAACTGTAATCACGTGATCACTAGTTAAAACAAACGAGAGGAGACTATATTATGGCTGTAGATATTCCATATAATGTTGATAAATGGCGTCCAAGCGATCAAAAAGCTTATAATGCTTGGTTACGTAAAGTTTTGGATGAAGCCAAATCAGAAGAAAACCAAAAGCTTTTACCACCAGTTCAAGCTTTGAAAGAATTAATTGAAAATGATCATTACATTTGGAATCTTGCTCAAATGATGTTTGATGAGATTCCAAAGAGACTTGTTGATGCTCCTGCTGACCTTCCACAAGTTCGTGATTATCACCAAATGTTATTAATGATTAACAGAGTAATTCAACGTGCTCCTGAATATAATGAAACTAGTTTCGTTGGTACTCCAATGGCAGCTATCTTTAACTATCCAATGGGAACCCGTGCTGGTTACGCATTCTTTATGAACGATAAAGTTAACGCTAAATTACGTGATATTCTTAATTACTGGGGAAGATACTTAAAGAGTGAAGCCTCAACTTATGTTCTTAATACAAGTTCACAAGGTTGGCTAGGTGAAGAAGCCCTTAAACGTATGGCTGAAAAAGCCTATGGTGATGACTTCCAAAAAGTTTTCAAGTGTGCTTCTAGTGATTTTGATAAACATTTAGGATTCAAATCATGGGATGATTACTTTACTCGTGAATTTAATCCTGGCGTTCGTCCTGTAGAAAACCCTGATGATCCAGATTCAATTGCTTGTTCTTGTGAATCAGCACCACTTAAGATTGCTCATAACGTTCCTTTACAAGCTAAGTTCTGGATTAAGAGTCAACCTTATTCTTTGTTAGACCTTCTTCAAAATGATCCATGGGCTGCTAAATTTGCTGGTGGAACACTTTATCAAGCATTCTTAAGTGTATTTAGTTATCACCGTTGGAATAGCCCAGTTGATGGGACTATTGTTAAAGCTTATAACTTACCAGGTGCTTACTACGCTGAAGATCTTTATAAGGGTTATGACAGTGTAACACCTGATGACAGTCAAGCTACTGCATCACAAGAGTTCTTAACTTCAACTTCTACTCGTGCCGTTATCTTTATCAAAGCAGACAATCCTAAGATCGGACTTATGTGCTTTGTTGCTGTAGGTATGTCAGAAGTATCAAGTGATGAAATCACAGTAAAAGTTGGTCAACATGTCAAGAAAGGCGACCAACTTGGTATGTTCCACTATGGTGGTTCAACTCACGTAATGTTGTTCAGACCAGAAACTCAACTTGAATTCAATTTACACGGTCAAGAACCTGGTTTAGGTAGTTCCGACATCAAGGTACGTAGTGAAATTGCTAGAGTTAAGTAATTTTTATTAGTAAATCTAAGAATGTAGGAGATTAACAATTTTTTGTTAATCTCCTATATTTTTTGTCATTATTAGAAAAACACAATACTATTGTCATGGGGTATAATAAAAAAGACAGCCCCGAAGGACTGCCCTGGTCGTGCTTGTTGAAGCTTTACCGCTTAAGCAGTTTACGCAGCTCATGGAGAGCTAAGCGTACTTCATGCACAAGCAAGAGAGTCAGTAAAAGCTTTGACATGGTGTAGCTCCTTTCTAGCTTTTCAGCGGTGTAGGGGCAAAAAACATGCCAAAATTATTATATCATGGTATAATGGTTTTAGAGTCAGTAATATAGCTAAGACATGAAAAAACATGCCTAGCGTGGGCGGTCTTAATGACCGTCTTTTTTATTGAATAAAGCAAATGATTTAAATAACTACTTCAAAAAGGTGGAGAATTAATTATTCCTATTTTTTAGACAAAAATAGCTACCTTTTCATGACATGTATTTCCAGTAATAATGGTATACTAAAAATATCACAAAAATGAAGTACACATGACGTGTACAGGGTTGAGTAGCTCTCAACCTTAAGTGTGCTTGTCTAGATAGTCTAGTACAATATATATGTAAGTCGTGCTTCTCGCATAATGAGAAACACTAACAAAAGTGTAAAAGTGGCACGCAAAGTATCAAGCTAGGAACTTGAGAAAAAATGTCACTATGAGCAGCCTTCAGGGTTGCTCTTTTTTTGTACCTTTTCTAGTATTTATTTCCATTATGACATTAGTCAGTATCTATGTAATTCTTCTTATACCTAAAATAAAGTCCAATTAATGATAAAATGAACATAATGTTATTTTAGGAAGAAAATTATGCAAAAATATTATTACACCAAGCCTACTGATGATGTAGTAGCCAGTAAAAATCAAAATTATAAACTTCCCAAGGACTATCAAATTATCCCTACTTCAATCAGCGCAAAACTTTGGAATTACATTGCTCGAACCTTAGCTTCCCTTTTTGGGTGGGGGTATTCACGATTATTTTTAAAAGTTCATGTTAAAGGAAAGCACAAACTAAAACTCGTCAATCAAAGTGGATATTTTTTATATGGAAATCATACCCAACCCATGGGCGACGTCTTTACGCCACTAACCATTGTTTCCCCTTATCGCTTCTATGCAATAGCAGGACAAGCAAATTGGGGCATCCCTTTTATTGGCAAATATCTCGTGCGCTATGGCGGCTTACCCGTCGGAGAAAACCTTCAAGAATCCGCCAAACTTATTAAAGCCATCAAAACCCTAATCCAACAAAAAAAGGTCATTGCCATCTATCCGGAGGCCCATGTTTGGCCTTACTACACCAAAATCCGCCCTTTCTCTAATACTAGTATGCACTTTCCTGTGCAACTAAATGCACCAAGTTTTACAATTACTACTACTTATCACAAACCCAAATTTGGCAAACGTCCAAAAATCATCATCTATATCGATGGACCTTTTTATCCCGATCAAGCCCTTTCTCACAAAAAAGCTCAAGATAAGCTTTACAATAAAATTAGGGAGACAATGATTGAACGCGCGCAGACTAGCGACTATCAATATTGCCATTATGTAAAAAAATAATTATGCGAGGATTTAATCATGAATATTCTTTTTTGCGGTGACAATCATGCAGAAGATGGAGTATTAATCACAACATTATCTTTACTAAAAAATACCACTGAAGAATTACATATTTATATTCTGACAATGAAAACAGAGAATAAAGACAAACAGTATCAGCCTTTTTCTAAAAAGGCCGCAGATTTTATTCGTTCTCTTTTAGTTAAGAAAAATGCTCACAATACATTAGAACTTATCGATTGCACCGATTTATTTGTTAAAGAGCCACCAACTGCTAATATGGGGACTCGTTTTACCCCATATGCCATGCTTAGATTATTTGCAGATCAATTACCACAAATTCCAAATCGAGTTCTTTATTTAGATGATGATGTCATCATTCGCAAAGATATTAAAGACTTTTATCATCAAGATATTGAAAACGTCGAATTAGTAGGAGTACTAGATTATTGGGGGCGCTTTTTCTTTCATAATGTTCATGAGCATAAAATGCTTGATTATCTTAATTCAGGCGTTCTATTAATCAACATGGATGAAATCAAAAAGACCAACTTATTTGCTAAAGTTCGTCATATGATGCAAGTTAAGCGTATGTTTTTGCCAGATCAATCTGCTATAAATAAGCTTGCCACTAAAAAGAAAATTGCTCCGCGCCGTTTTAATGAACAATACCATCTCCGAGATGATACCGTAATCCAACATTTCACTACAAGTTTCCGATTTAAACCGTATTTCCACACACAAACCGTAAAACCATGGGATGTGGAGAGAGTACATAGTGTTTTAAAATTGCATGAATATGACAATATACTTAACGAATACCTCAAATTAAGGGATAATCTTAAGTAATAAAAGAATTATTTGGAGGGTACTATGACAATTCCTGTTTTTTATACAATTAGTGATAATTACACACCTTACGCAGCAGTATCTATTAAATCTTTAATTGATCATGCTGACAAAAACAAAGACTATACTATTACTCTATTAGTTCAAGATATTAGTGATGAACATAAAAAATCACTTGAAGATATGTCAACTGATAATGTACATGTTAATATTTTTCACATCGATGATGAAATGGTAAAACCTATTCACAAAGGTGAAGAAAATTACTTACGTGGTCAATTCTTTACTATGTCTATCTTCTACCGCTTATTTATCCCTGAGCTCTTTCCTCAATATGATAAAGCTGTCTATCTAGATGCTGATACAATCATTAATACTGATATCGCGGATATGTACAATATTGATCTCCAAGATAATATGTTTGCTAGTTGTCCTGATTTATCGATTCGTTTTATGCCACTTTTGCAAGAATACATTAAAAAGTGCCAAGGAATCTTTCCTCCAGAAAAATACATCAACAACGGCGTCATCTTATTTAACATGAAGGAATTCCGTGACAAGAAATTCGTTGATAAATTCTACTATTTGATGAGTAAATATCACTTTGACAATGTGGATCCAGATCAAGCTTATATGAATGAGATTTGTGAAGACAAGATCCTTCATTTGGAAAAAGAATGGGATGCAATGCCTAACGAAAACATGGATGAAATCCCTAATCCTAAAATTGTCCACTACAATCTTTTCTTCAAGCCTTGGCACTTTAAAGATGTTCAATATGGTGATTACTTCTGGAAAGTCGCAAAAACTACTCCTTACTATGATGAGTTAAAGAAACAATTGGAAAACTTTACCGATGAAGATCGTCAGCGAGCTCGTGATGATCTTAAGAAAATGGCTGACAAAGTTAAATCTATTGAAAAAGAGAAATATACTTGGGCTAAGGTAAAGAAAACAGAAGATGTGAGAATTTAGAAGGTACCATTATGACAATCCCTGTTTTTTACAGTATTAGTGATGACTTTACTAAATATGCGGCAGTTTCATTAAATTCGCTGGTTAAACATGCCGATCGCGAAAAAGACTATACTGTTTATTTCTTAAATCAAGATCTCACTCCTAAGCACAAGGAGGATCTAGCAGCTTTGGGCAATGAAGATGTTCATGTGAAGTTTTTTCATATCGATGATGAATTAGTAAAGCCGATCAAAAATCGCAAAGAAAATTATCTAAGAGCGGATCTTTTCACTATGTCGATTTTTTACCGCTTATTCATCCCTGATCTTTTCCCACAATATGATAAGGCAATTTATATCGATAGTGACACAATCGTCAATGATGATATTTCTAAACTTTATGACACGAATTTAGAAAACAACTTATTTGGTGCATGCACTGACCTCTCAATTCAATATGTTGAAAAAATGGTCACTTACATCAGAGATATTTTAGCGCTGGATCCTAAGAAATATATCAATTCTGGTATGCTAGTTTTAAATTGCAAAGCATTCCGTGATGAGCATTTTATTGGCCACTTTATGGATTTACTTGAAAAATATCACTTCGACTGTATTGCGCCTGATCAAGATTATCTAAATGAGATTGGCGAAGGACGCATTCTCCACCTTAATCCCAGATGGGATGCAATGCCTAATGAAAACACAACCCCAATTTCTAACCCAGGTTTAATTCACTACAATTTATTTTTTAAGCCATGGCATTTTAAAAATGTTCAATATGAAAAATATTTCTGGAAGAGTGCTCAAGAAACTAAATTTTATGATAAATTAAAACAGGAACTGGACAATTACACTGATCTGCAACGTCAAGAAGATCGAGAAAAATTAAATCATATGCTTGAAAAAGAGGATAAAACTCTCAATGATCCTCACAATTGGGCACAAATAAAAAAGCAAGGATCTGTAACTTTATGATTATTGGAAACAATCGCGAACAAGTCATTCAAAATATTAAAACAGCTGCTAATAACCGTGACTTTACCGCAAAGGTAGAAGTTGGAGATCCAGTCATGTCTTTGCAACAACGAACAGCTTTAGTAGATAATTTTTGGAAGAATCAAGCTACCCTTTCCAGCAAGCTCAATAATGAAGTCGGAAAAATTCTCCTCGATACTTTAGCAAAAACTATTTCGGCGTCTACCGAAATAAAAGGTTCACAGTATTTAAAAGATCTACCTCAAGGAGGCGCCATTGTAACAGCTAATCATTTTAATCAGACTGATGCTTTGACGATTAAAAGATTAGCTTTAAAATGTCATCATCAACTCTCAATTGTGATTGAAGATACTAATTTGAAACTCCCCGGATTTTTCCGTTATTTGATGAATTACGTCGGTACTATTCCGCTGGTAAATAGTCCGAGTTACATCGGAAACGAATTTCCTAAACATCTTCATAATGCTCTAGAACGCAATAATTGGGTGCTAATCTTCCCAGAACAGGAAATGTGGTGGAATTATCGCAAGCCTCGTAAACCACAACGAGGAGCCTATTATTTTGCAGCTAAGCAAAATGTACCCATTATTTCTACTTTTATTGAAATCAAAGACTTGCCCAAACTAGAAAAAGATAATCCTAATTTTTACCAAACTAAATATATTGTTCATGTTCTCCCAACTATTTATCCAAATCCGGCACTAAATGAAAATCAAAATTCTAAATTAATGATGGCGCAGGATTATAAACAAAAAGTAGAAGCTTTTGAATCTATTTATAATAAAAAGTTGGATTACAACTTTACTCCCTGGGATATTGCAGGATGGCGTCATAACAATTAATAAGAAAGGCTAAAGAAGTTGAGGATTTGCCCTTCGCTTGGTGACATAGTGTTACTATTAAGATAGACAATAACCAGAAAGGGGCAAATTATATGACTGAACTCAATAAAAAATTTACCGCAGAATCTTTAAAAAATTACGATGGCAAAAATGGTCGCCCAGCTTATATAGCAGTCGATGGAGTAGTATACGATGTTACCAATAATTCTCACTGGACCAACGGAGACCATCACGGCCTTACTGCAGGCCGAGCTTTAAGTGAAGATATCTTAAAATCTCCCCACGGCCATAGTGTACTTCACCGAATCAATAAAGTCGGAACTTACACTACGGATTAACCTATTTACCACAAAAGCCACAGATCACTTAGATCTGCGGCTTTTATTTTTTAGGAATGATTAAAAATGATTTATATAATGGGTATACTAGTCTAAGCAAAAATATAGATTTTATAACAAAAATAACTTCGATTGATAGGATAATTTCAACTCTCATAAGTAATATTTATCCAAAAATAAATTAGCTTTTTATCATAGTTATTTCAATATTGTAAGCGATTGCTATAAGTAAATAATAATTTTATAATAAGATTATAAAAGGAGAAAAGATGAGGAAATAACTATGAATTTAAATCAACTTTACTATTTCAAAGAGTTAGCGAAAGAACGTCAATTTTCAAAAGCTGCAAAGAATTTATATATTTCTCAACCAAGTTTATCCAATTCCATCAAATCATTAGAAAAAGAATTAAATTGTCAGCTTATTAATCGTAATGGTGGACAAATTACATTAACAGAATACGGAAAAATATTTTGCGAAGCCGCAATTACATCAATTAATTCTATTGAAAAATCCAAAATTGATATTGCCAACTGTAAACGCAAAGAAGAAAATATTATAAAAATTGCTAGTATTCCTACTGCAATGAGCTCTTATTTGTCTCGCATTATTTCCGAATATAAACAAAACAATAAAATTCAACCCAAATTTTATTGTTACAGTGACTGCTCTAATAACATTTACCAAAATTTAGAAGAAGGAAAAATTGATATTGGAATTTGTTCTAAAAAAAGTGACCACCCTAATTTAATATTTTTGCCCCTTTATAATGAAGAAATAATCGTCATTACTAGAAAGGATCATCCCTTAGCTCAATGTCCCCGGGTTCCATTAACTGACTTATTACCATATCATTTAATAACTTATTTTCCTCAAACTTCAATTGGCAAAAAAATCACATCTACTTTACTAAACTATAACTCCAACCTCTCTATTGCTGGAGAAGGAAATGATGAATTAAGCCTAGCAACCCAAGTATTAGCGAACGATGGAGTGGGAATTGTTGTCAATAACCATTTCTTAGATAGTTTTGATATTGCAAAAATCAAGATTAATCTTCCCAAAAATACTAGAACAGTTTTCCTCGCATATAATCCTAAAGTTAAGATGTCTCAAAGTATTCAGCTTTTAATTAATTTATTGAGAAAAAAATAGGAACTCAAATTCTTAATCGATCCCAACTTCCCTTTACTCTTACCGAAGCAGGGATGATTTACTACAACTATCTTGAAACCATTTCTTATAATGACCAACAATTAGTCAGAAAATTAACCCGCTATACTCATCCAAATTCTGAATTAATTCGTATAGGAATTTTAGAAAGTCTAGGAAGTTTTCTCCTCCCGGAACTTTTACCAGATTTTCTTAAAGAAAATCCTGAAGTTAGAATTCAATTATTTGAATCATTTCCCAGAATTAATGAAGAACGTTTATTAAATGAAAAAATTGATTGTTATATCGGTCAAAATCCAGAAACTATTACAAAAGGCGTAAAATTTTATATAAATGGTAATGAAAAATATTATGTAATCATTCCATCAACTTCCAAATATTTTAGCCCTAATCAAACTATTTTATCGCCATCAATGTATGATTTAAAAACTATTCTTAAATCGCCTCTAGTGTTGAGTGCTCCGGAATCTGCAATTCGACATCAAGTAAACGGGCTTTTTCAAAAATTTCATATCAAACCAAATATAATAATGGAATCTAATAGTATTATAACAGCAACAAACTTATCTATGAGAGGTGTTGGTTTGACAATATCTTCGGCAAGCATTCTTAATAAAATTCACCATTCATAGTCTTTCTATTCTATTTTTATTAATTTATAGAAATAAATCAATACATTTTTCAACAACAAAAAAACTAGTTGTAGCTCTCTAATTTTAATATCAGATAACTAACAACTAGTTTCACAATGAGCACGGCAGTTGCCTACCCTCGCAGGCAGTTGCCCACCAACTACTCTCGGCGTTAAGAAGCTTAACTTCTGTGTTCGGCATGGGAACAGGTGTATCCTTCTTGCTATCGCCACCGCACTCTTT
>CATLCE010000033.1:0-14450 GCA_949888035.1 Lactobacillus johnsonii
CAATTCTTTGCCAAGAAAGATACTGGCCTATCATACACCAGATGAAATCTTTGAAAGAGAATTAGATCTAATCTATCAAGCAGCTTAACTAAAAGTGTTCAATTTATTATTGCAATTTGCGAAAGTTTATTTTCGATTGAATTAGCAGAAACTCCAACTATTTTATTGTAATCAATCTTTAACGGAAATTCTGTTAAGTTGTATTCTTCAGTTTGTTCATCTAAATAAACTGAAGTAGAGGTAATCATGTTAATGCGTCCTGTATATGTTTTATTACCAATACTCTCAATACTAATTATGGGATTGAAAGATTGGATTTGAATTAGTAAATCAGCAAGTGAAGCCCATTTAATCTTAGTAATTTTTAAATTTTCCTTATTAAAATTAAATGGATCAATGATTTGATTGGAAGTGTCTAAGTAATTATAGAAGTCTTCTTCTTGCGATAAATTATTTTTATTATTAATGGCTTCATTTTTAAAAATATGAATACTTCCTAAAAAGCCATTACTATCTACTGCTTGAAATACAGTCCAATTACCAATTTTTGATAATAAATTGCCGATATAAAAATTTGTATGGTTTTCTTTAAAAGTTAAGGCTTGCATTTGGTAAAAATTCCTTTTTTATTTTTAAAAAATATATCATTAATTTTATTTAAAAACAATATTTTTTTAATATTTTTAGCAAATAAAAAACTAGAGCTGCAAGTAATGCAGCTCTAGTTTTTTGAAATATTCAATTAATTAAAATATTTTTGTTCAGATTTTTCTTTCTTTTCAGCTTCAAGTGCTTTTTCACTGGCTGCTTGTTTAGGTAAGATCCAGTTCATTAACATACCAAAGATGGTACATAAGGCAACTGAAGTTAATTGGAAGTTACCAAGTTGTAGGTAAGCTCCACCGATACCAATAACTAAGATGACAGAAGCGATTAACATATTACGCTTTTCGCCAAAGTCGATTTTATCATCAACTAAAATCTTTAGACCATTAGATGCAATGGTTCCAAATAGTAAGAATGAAATACCGCCGATAACTGGCATTGGAATTGATTCGATGACTGCAGCAACTTTACCGACAAAACTAAAGATAATTGCAAATACTGCAGCTCCTGCTAATACCCAAACTGAATGAACTTTGGTCATAGCTAAAACACCGATATTTTCACCGTAAGAAGTAGTCGGAGGACCACCGATAAAACCAGCAATAATTGTTGAAAGACCGTCACCCATCATAGTACGGTGTAAACCTGGATTCTTAAAGAAGTTTCTCTTAGTTAGAGAGTTAAGAACCATAATATGTCCCATGTGTTCAGTCATTGTAACGAAGGCGATTGGAGCCATTGTTAAGATAGCTGCTGGATACCATTTGAAGTGGTAGCTAATTCCAGGCACATCTAAAGCGGGCATGGAGAACCAAGCAGCCTTTGCTACTCCCGAAAAATCAACTATTCCCAAAATGCAAGATAGGGCATAGCCACAAACGATCCCAAGCATAATTGAAACTAAACTAGTGAAGCCTTTAAAACACATTTGGAAAATTAAGGTCATGACCAAGGTAAAGATGGCAACACCGAAGTAAGTTAAGTTGTACTTGGTACCTTTCATCATGGCATCATTTGCAGCAGTAGTTGCAAGAGATAGTCCAATTACGATAATTATTGGTCCTACAACAATTGGTGGTAAGACTTTGTTTACCCAATCAGATCCAACCTTTGCGATAACTAAGGCAACGATAACATATACTAACCCAGCTGCAATTGCACCTTGAGCAATTGCTGGATAACCGTCTTGCTTCATTAAAGCTTGCATAGTTGCAACGAAAGCAAAACTTGATCCTAAGTATGCTGGAATCTTGAAACGGGTTAGTAGCATATGGACTAAAGTACCAACACCAGATGAAAGAAGAGCAATACTTGGATTAATTCCGACTAAGATTGGAACTAGAACTGTTGAGCCAAACATGGCAAACAAGTGTTGCATGGAAAGTAAAATTCCTTGTCCTAATTCTGGCTTCTCATAAACGTCTAAGATCGCATCATCATTATGAAATGTGTCTTTAGGCATCTTTTTCATAATTTCCTCCTTGAAATGAAAATCTTGATGACCTAAAGAAAAAACGACTATCTAAAGAGGATTCCTTTAAGATAGTCGCTTCTGTTTAAAACTATGTCAAAAATAGTTTACACGCAGATTTCCTTGATAGCCTCACGGGACTATATTAAAGGTCATCACAATATTTCTTTCTTAATTTAACTAAGATATAAGAAAAAAGTCAAGTATGAAATTGACTCTGTTCTAAGTTGTTGATTTTAAAGTTTGTAAACATAAAAAATATTTTTGTGTAAGCGATATCCTTGCTATAATACGGCTAAGGAGGACTATTTGGCTTTTTAAACAAATAATGAACATAAATTAACTTTGACAAACATAAATGAACATATATAATAAAGATGTAATGAGTTAGTTAGCCAAATAGAATTAAGGTGAATAATGCTTAAAAGAGAACGATTAAGAAATATTTTAGAAATTGTAACTGATAGAAAGTTTGTAACCGTTGATGAATTGGCTAAAACATTGCAAGTTTCAGACATGACGATTAGACGAGACCTCAATGAGTTAAATACTACTGGTAAAGTAATGAGAATTCATGGCGGGGCGCAGGTAATCTCCCAACAAGATTCTGTTGAAAAAAATTATATCCAGAAACGAGAAATTAACATCTCTGAAAAACAAGCGGCAGCTGAAGTTGCAAGTAAAATTGTTCAAGATGATGAAACAATTTATGTTGGACCAGGTACAACTTTAGAATTTATGGTTGCAAAATTGAACCAAAAAAATTTGCGAATTGTTACTAATTCTTTACCTGTTTTTGAAGCTGCTAAAAAGAACGCGAATAATTATGAACTAATTTTAATTGGAGGTTCATATCGTAGAGTTAGTGGGGCCTTTATTGGAGCGTTAGCAAACAATCAGTTAAGAGGAATATCTTTTGATCGGGGCTTTGTTGGCGTAAACGGAATTAAAGACACCTCGATGATGACAGCTAATTTAGAAGAAGGACAGACGCAAGGACTAGGATTAAATCGCTCACGTAAAAAATATGTTGTAGCTGATTATCATAAAATTAACCGCAATGATTTTTATGAATTTTACCATTTGTATGATGTAGATGGGTTAATTACAAGTCCTGGGCTTGATCCTGATATCGTAAAACATTACAGCCAAATCACGACTTTGTATCAGGGTAGTGAATAGTGAAAGGAGAACAACATGAAAGTTGTTATTGGTAGTGACAAGAATGGTTTTGAACTAAAAGAAAAAGTAAAAAAATACTTAGAAGATGGGAGCTACGAGGTGTTAGATGTAACGCCAGAACCTGCAGAAGATTTTGTAGAATCTAGCTTAAAAGTAACTCACGAAGTGTTGGAGCATGGTATTAAAAAAGCTATTATGTTTGATGAATATGGTGTAGGGTCTGCCATGGCTTCAAATAAGGTTAAAGGTATGGTAACTGCAGACGTTAATGAAGAAAGAACCGGTCATATGACTGCTATGCATAACGGCGCAAAGGCATTAGCAATTGGTAGTGGTATTGTTGGTGAAAAGCTTGCTGAATCAATCATTGACTATTATCTACATACTGAGTATGCAGCTGGACGTCATCAAGTTCGTTTAGACATGCTTGAAAAAATGATTTAGAGGAGGGTTTGAAATGTTTGATAATGATAGACCACAACCAGAATTTGTAGACCCAAAGATTGATAAACATACTGTTGTTGCTTTAGGAAATGACCATATTGTCACTCCAATTAAAATGGCACTATCTGATCACTTGAAAGAGGAAGGTTATCAAGTATTAGATTTCGGTACCTATGATAATACTAGAACACACTATCCAATGTATGGAAAACGTGTTGCCGAAGCTGTTGCCGATGGTAGAGCTGATGTTGGTATTGTAATGTGTGGTACTGGTATTGGTATTTCAACGGCGGCTGATAAGAATGAAGGAATTCGGGCAGCCATGGTTGGTGATGTTGTTCAAGCTAAATATGCTAAGCGTGAATTAAATGCTAATGTTTTAGGGATGGGTGGTATTGTCTTAGGGAGAGACTTTATTTTCTATATTGCGGATGCATTTTTGAATGAAAAGTACCAACCAACTGAAGAAAATAAGAGACTAATTGAAAAAATTGATAATATTGCTAAACCAAATCCTGATCAAAAGGATAACGAACACTTCTTTGATGAAGAAAACAAGAAATGGGCTGAAGGAGTATATCACGATTAAGTAGAGTGATCATTATTTAGCTTAAGATATAGATTTATAAACCGCACGTAGAAAGGAGATTAATTAATGATTAGTCTCTTTTTATTTAAACTACCAATAATAAAATAGTTATAATAAAAGCGTTTACATTAAAGAGATAACATGCTATTATACATACGTAAGCAAAAATAAATGTGGATTGTAACTAATACGATTAGGCAAAACCGCGAACTTTTGATACAGACAACTGCCGGTAAGTCTGTATTGAAGATTCGCGGTTTTTTATTTTTCCTGGAGGAGTGAGACATGGAATACAGAATAGTCCAGATATTAAACAATAATGTTGCAATCGTTCATACCAGGGATGATAAACAAAATATTGTTATGGGAAGGGGTGTTGCTTTTCATAAGCAAAGAGGAGATTTAATTCAAGACGAAAATGTTGATAAGGTATTCGAAATAAAAGATAAAAATACCGTTAATGATTTAACAACTTTATTAGCAAATGTGCCATTAGATTTTGTAACAACGAGCTATGATCTGATTGACCAAGCACAAGCTAAATATAAATTTGCTGTTGAGCCATATATTTATGTGACCTTAACAACGCACCTATTTGGAGCATATCAACGTTTGATTAAGAACGAAGAAGACGTCAATTATTTGCCAGATTTAAGTGATGCTTATCCTATTCCATATAAGATTGCAGATGATATTATTACTGGTTTTCGAAATAGCTTAGATATTTCTTTTCCGGAATCAGAACATAAGAGTATCTCTCTTCACTTCATTAATGCCCATACTAGTGACGGTATTAATGATGGTAAGAATCAAATAGAAAATGATGAGATTATCGAAGTTGTTCAGGATGAACTGAATAGAAATGGAATATACAGAAGGCAAACGAATGCTAATGATTATGACAGGCTATTAGTTCATCTAAAATATTTTATTAATCGACTTAATAATAATGAACCAGATAGCTTACCAATCTCAGAAGGAATGATTGGTGAAATAGAAACTAATTATTCACAAGCATGGCACATAGTTCAGCACATTAAGGAATTAATGGAGGAAAAATTACAAATAAAGTTGTCACTAAGCGAACAAACGTATTTAACAATTCATATTCAAAGATTAATTTAAGGAGAATTAGAAATGGATGCAGAAAATCAAATTACTAAAGAAGAAATTTCAATGACAGGTTTTTCAATTGTTGCTTATTCAGGAGATGCAAGAACTTATTTAATGCAAGCCATGGATAAGGCAAGTGAGGGAAAGATCACGGAGGCAAAAGAACTTGTTAAGAAGGCAGAAGAATCCATTAACTTAGCTCATAATGAACAAACTAAGCTCTTAAGCAAGGAAGCTGGAGGAAATGACTTAGATGTAACCTTCATTATGGTTCATGGTCAAGATACCTTGATGACAACGATGCTTTTAAAGGACCAGATGAAGACAATTATTAACCTTTATGAACGAGTAAATAAGCTCGAAGGAAAAAATATTGAATAAAGTAATACTGATATAAGTATTTAAAAATTTGGTGAAAGAGGAGGAAGAAAAATGAATGGTTTTACCAAAACAATGGATAATATGAAACCAAAATTTGAAAAAATTGCTTCTAATCCATATGTTTCTGCGATTCGTGACGGTTTTATTGCCGCGATGCCAATCATTTTGTTTTCAAGTTTGTTTACTTTGATTGCCTATGTACCAAACGCATGGGGATTTTATTGGCCGAAATCAGTCGAAAATGCACTGGTCTTACCTTACAACTATTCAATGGGGCTACTTGCCTTATATGTAACTGCAACTTGTGCAAAGAATTTAACTGATTATAAGAACTTGAAGTTGCCTAAGACAAATCAAATCAACTCAATGAATGTTATTTTAGCTGCAGAAATCTCATTTATTATTATTGCGATTAAAGTTGGCAAAAATGGGTTAGACTTAACTTATTTAGGCACTCAAGGATTACTTGCATCATATATTGTTGGTTTAATTGTTCCAAATATTTATTACCAATGTGTTAAGCACAATGTAACTATTAAAATGCCAGATGTAGTACCACAAAATATTGCACAGACTTTTAAAGATATTTTTCCGATGACATTTTCAGTTGCTTTATTCTGGTTAGTACAAATTGTCTTAAATCAATTATTTGGAGCTAACTTATCTGAATGTGTGGTAAAAGTTCTTTCCCCACTATTCCACGCAAGTGATACTTATGGTGGTTTAGCTTTAGTTGCTGGTGCGATGGCTTTCTTCTGGTTTGTTGGTGTACAAGGTCCTTCAATTGTTGCTCCAGCCGTAGCTGCAATTGAAACTACTAATGTAGGTTTGAACCAACAATTAGTTCATGCCGGAATGCAAGCAAGTCATGCTTTAACTATTAACGCTCAAGATTACGTTATGAATATGGGTGGTACTGGTTCAACTTTTGTAGTTCCATTTATCTTTTTACTTTTGGCAAAATCAGCTCAAAACAAGGCAGCAGGTAAGGCGGCAGTTATTCCTGGATGTTTTGGAGTTAATGAGCCTATTTTGTTTGGTGCCCCAATTATTATGAACCCGGTCTTCTTCGTACCGTTTTTGATAACACCAATGTTCAATGTTTGTGCTTATAAATTCTTCGTTCAAGTTCTTCATATGAACGCCTTATACAACACTCTTCCTTGGACAGTACCTGCACCAATTGGTATTATCGTATCCTCTGGTTTTGCTGGCTTATCATTTGTTTATGTGATTTTGACCTTAGTTGTTGATACCTTAATTTGGTTTCCATTCTTTAAGTTTTATGACAACGATTTGTACAAGGAAGAGCAAGCGAAACTTGCTAAAGAAGAAGCTGCTGGTGTAACTACAGTTCCTACTGCTGATTCAGAAGCAACTCTTGCAGCTACTGATAAAGAGGCGAAGGATGGTATTACTAAAGACACTAACGTTATGGTTATCTGTGCCGGTGGTGGTACTTCTGGAATTTTAGCTAAAGCACTAAACAAGATGGCAAAAGAACGCAATTTACCTCTTCACGCTGCGGCTCGTGCTTATGGACAGCATATGGATATTATTAACGATATGGACTTAATTATCTTAGCTCCACAAATGGATAGTATGAAAGGTAATTTGCAAGAAATTGCTGATCATGATGGCTCAAAATTAGTTACGACTACGGGACGTCAGTATATTGAATTAACTCAAAATCCTGATAAAGCATTTAAATTTGTAGTCGATAGCTTAGCTGGTAAAAATGATGAAAAGAAAGATGAAGATACGACAGGAAGTGTACCAAATGCAACAATTTAAATTTCCAAAAGATTTTTATTTCGGTGGAGCGACTGCTGCTTACCAATGTGAAGGCGCAACTAAAGAAGATGGTAAAGGTGAAGTGATTTGGGATAAGTACTTGCGTGAACAGGGAACCATTAATCCCGATCCGGCCTGTGATTTTTATCATCGTTATCCAGAAGATTTAGATCTATGTAAAAAATTCCATATTAATGCAATCAGAGTCTCAATTGACTGGGCGAGAATTTTCCCAGAAGGTGAGGGAAAAATTGAGCCAAGGGGCATAGAATACTATCATAAGCTATTCAAAAAGTGTCGTGAAGATGGTGTTGAACCTTTTGTAACCCTTCATCACTTTGATACTCCACAAGCTCTGCAAGATAAAGGTGGATGGTTATCACAAGAAATGCTCGATGCATTTGTTGAATATGCTAAGTTTTGCTTTAAAGAATATGCCGATGAGGTTAGATACTGGATTACAATTAATGAACCAACTTCAATGGCTGGTCAGCAATATGTTAGTGGAACTTTTCCTCCAGCATATAAAGATCAGTTTGATAAATGTTTTGAAGCAGAATATAACCAGAACCTAGTCCATGCACGAATTGTTAATGCCTATAAAGAGGCTGGATATACAGGCCAAATTGGTATCGTTCATGCTCTTCAAACTGTCTATCCAGCAACTGATAGTGAAGGTGACAAGCATGCTGCCAAATTGAAAGATGTGCTGGAAAATAAGTTTTACCTCGATGGAACTTTAGCTGGTAAATATTCTAAAGAAACTTTAGCTTTAGTTAGAGAAATAATTGAAGCTAATGATCAGAAGATGATTGATATTAAGCCAGAAGATGAAAAAGTTCTCTTAAAGGCCGCTAAGCAATTAGACTTCGTGGGAGTTAACTACTACTTCTCAAAATTTATGAAGGAATATCATGGTGAGACAGAAATTATTCATAATGGTACAGGTAAAAAAGGAACAGATGTCAATCGAATGAAAGGTGTTGGTGAGGAAATCCATCCAAAGGACTTGCCAGCAACTGACTGGGATTGGATTATTTATCCGCAAGGGATGTATGATCAATTAAAACGTATTTATGATGATTATCCTTTAGTTCATTCGATGTATATTACTGAAAATGGTATGGGCTATAAGGATAAATTTGAAGGTGAAGACAAGATAGTTGATGATACACCTAGAATTAAATATTTAAGAGATCATATGGAACAAGTAGCTAAGGCAATTAAAGCTGGTATTCCAGTTGATGGTTACTTTGTTTGGTCATTACAAGATATGTTCTCTTGGACTAATGGTTATTCAAAACGATATGGCTTATTCTATGTCGATTTTAAGACCCAGAAACGTTATGCAAAAAAGAGTGCATATTGGTATAAAGAACTAGCAGAAACTAGAGAGATTCCTCCAATTGATTAAGGCAAGTTAATGAAAAGTTACGTATTAAGTGGTTGCGTAGCTTTTTTATTAATAATAAATGCAAATATTTCACCTAATCAATTGAATCGACTATGCTTAAAGTGAGAGTGTATTTTCATAGAAAAGAGATAGCTATGATTCAATTAGAAAAATTAGTTAAGAAAAATTTACCTAAAGAAAAAGAAGGAAAAGTTGCTAGCTATATTCCGGCTTTAGCTGAAGTTAATCCTAAGCAGCTCGGAGTTGCTTTATATGATTTAGAAGATGGTGAAGTAGGTGAAGCTGGCCAAAGTGAAGTACGTTTTGCAATTGAAAGTATTTCTAAGGTAATTACCTTAATGCTTGCTATTAAAAAGATGGGCATACAAGAAGTATTTAAACATGTAGGATCCCGTCAAACAGGCTTTGCCTTCAATTCAATTCTAAATATGGAAATTGAAAGAGCTAAGTATCCGTTGAATCCTTTTATTAACGCTGGAGCAATTGCTACAACTTCGATGGTAGTAAGTAAGACGGGTGACGATGCATTTGAAGAAATCTTAGATTTTGCTCGTGATATTTGTAATGACCCAGATCTTTACTTAGATCAAATAATTTATCATTCTGAAAAAAGAACAGGCAATCTAGACCGGTCGTTAGCATATTATATGGAATCTAAAAACATGATGCTGGGGGATGTAGTAACTAGTCTTGATACTTACTTTAAGCAGTGTTCAATGATGGTGACTGCACGTTCTTTAGCAAATTTAGGGGCGGTTTTGGCTAATGGCGGTGTAAAACCATGGGACAACAAACGCATTATCCCTGATGAAGAAGCTCGTTGTATCAAGTCATTAATGATGACAACTGGCCTATATAATCAATCAGGCACCTATTCACGACTAATTGGTGTACCAACAAAGAGTGGTGTTGGTGGTGGTCTTATGTCCGCTGCACCTCACAAATATGGAATTGGGATCTTTAGTCCGGCCTTAGATAAAGATGGTAACAGTATTGCAGGCTTAGATTTATTGAGAGATATTGTTGATGGATTAGAGCTAGATATATTTGATTAATAAAAAGATTTGATGAAGAAAGCTAAGTATTTTGCTATTTTGCGAGATACTTAGCTTTTTTGTTTTAAAACTAGATATTCTAAGATCATATTGGTTAAAATATATTTAAGCAACCTTTGAATCTAATTATTTAAGAAAGGAGTCATAACTAATGCTTATTAGAGATCGACTTAGAGAAAAAATAGGTATGAGTGATAATGAAAAAATTATTGCAGATTATTTTTTAAAAGCTGATGAAAATATAGAAAAAGATACTGTAAGAACAATTGCAGAAAAAACATATACTTCTCCTTCTACTCTTATTAGGTTATGTCATAAGTTAGGATTTACTGGATTTAGTGATTTTAAAAATAAATATTTATATGAAGTTAAATACATTAATTTAAAATTTCAAAATGTTGATGCAAACTTTCCGTTTAGAAGAGAAGATACAGCTCGAGAAGTGATGTCTAAAATAACTGATTTGTATCTTGAAACAATCAAAGATACTAAAAAGATAATGGATATGAGAACACTACTTCGTTGTCGAAAAATTTGTGGTAAGAGCAAAGAAATCTATATCTTTTCATATGGAACTTACTTAAATCAAGCATACTCTTTCAAAGAAAAGATGATGAAAATAGGTAAGAAAGTTATAATTTCTTCTAATTTGAATTATCAACTGTATGAAGCAGAAATTATGCAAGCAGGAGATATGGCTATTATAATTTCTTATTCTGGAGAAACAAATAACAGCTTACTTATCGCAAAACAATGTAAGAAAAATAATATCCCTACTATTGCCATTACTTCAGTTGGAGAAAATGATTTAACAAAGATTTGTGATGAAATTTTATATATTTCTACAAAAGAATCACTTTATCAAAATATTGGAGATTATAGCATTCATCTATCAGTTAGTTATATGTTAGATGTGTTATATTCACTAATTTTTCAAAAGGAATTTGATCGATTTTATAAAACTAAGTTGCAACTTGCAATGTCGTTAGAGAAAGATAGAAAATCTACTAATTCAATTATCAATAATGAAAAACTATAGAAAAATAAATACAGATTAAGCATAAAACGATGTTTTAAAAAATAAGGCATAAAAGGAATAATATTTAGAACAAAATTCCTTTTATGCCTTTTTATATTGTATGCGCTAACAAAAGGCTATAAATTAAAAATGTAAGGAGGAACGAGTATGAAATTAGACCATACATTTCTTTGGGGAGGTGCTACAGCAGCTAATCAAATAGAGGGAGCCTATTTAGCCGATGGAAAGGGGCTAAACATAGCTGATGTAGAGAGAGTAGTAAATGATAAGCATGTTAGGAAAGTAGATTCAAAACCTATAAAAGATGTTTATTATCCTAGTCATGAAGGAATTGACTTTTATCATCATTATAAAGATGATATTAAGCTTTTTGCAGAGATGGGATTTAAATGTTATAGAATGTCAATTTCATGGGCGAGAATATTTCCTAATGGCGATGAGCTAGAACCTAATTTATCTGGATTAGAGTTCTACGATAGGATATTTAAAGAGCTAAAGAAATATAATATTGAACCAATAGTTACATTATCACATTATGAAACGCCACTAAAATTAGTGCAAAAATATGGTTCATGGAGAAATAGAAGATTAATAGAGTTCTTTGTACGCTATTGTCGTGTAGTATTCACAAGATACGATAAATATGTTTCATATTGGATAACTTTTAATGAAATTAATGAGATTTTAAATCAAAACGAACCATATCATCAAGCAGGAATTATTTTTGATAAGAATGAAAATCGATTTAAAACTAAAATTCTAGTAAGTCATAATATGATGGTTGCGAGTGCAAAGGCTGTAAAACTAGCGCATCAGATTAATAGAAATAATAAGATAGGGTGCATGGTTCAGTGGCCACTAACCTATCCTGCCACTTGTCGGCCAAAAGATATGCTAGCAAGACAAGAATTTATGAAAAATAATTTTTACTATACGGACGTTATGTGCAAAGGATATTACTCAAACATTTGTAAGTCAATTTGGAAAAGAGAAAATTTAACATTTAATTTTAAAAATGAAGATTTGAATGCTCTGAAAGATGGAACGGTAGATTTTATTTCATTTTCGTATTATTTTTCTTCAGTAGTAAGAATGAATTCACAAAATCAAGTTGAAAAACTTAAAGGAAATCCCTATGTCAAAAAGAGTTCCTGGGGATGGGATATCGATCCGATTGGATTAAGATTATCACTGAATCAATTATATGATCGCTATCAATTACCACTCTTTATTGTTGAAAATGGCTTAGGAGAAATTGATAAAAAGGATAAAAATGGTGAGATTAATGACGATTATAGAATTAGCTTTTTAAACGATCATATTAAAGCAATGATGAAAGCAATTATTGATGATCAGGTAAAAGTAATTGGCTATACATCCTGGGGTCCTATAGATTTAGTTTCTGTTGGAACTGGTGAGATGAAAAAACGTTATGGTTTTATCTATGTGGATAAAGAAAACGATGGAACTGGTAGTCTAAAGAGGACGAGAAAAAAGTCATTCTATTGGTATAAGAATGTAATAAAAACTAATGGAGAGTCAATTAAATGATAGGGGATTACTTATGGATAAATTTATGAATATTTTACAAACTAAAGTAATACCTAAGGCAAATAGAGTAGCTAGTGAAAAACATTTAGCTGCTCTTAGGGATGCTATGGTTTTAACAATTCCATTTATTATTATTGGATCAATATTTTTAATTTTAGCTGATTTTCCAGTGTCAACGTATCTTTCATTTTTAAAATCTCATCCGCAAATCCAGCAAGCATTGTTATATCCTTATAATGCAACCTTTAATATTGTTGCATTAATTGCAACATTTGGAATGGGATATAAACTAGGGGAAAGCTACAAAGTTGACGGTATAGGAGCTGGCTTAATATCATTAGCAGCATATTTTTTAGTGACGCCAACTAATACGGTAAAAGTAGCTAATAATCCTACGACTGTAATTAATACTAATTATTTTAGTAGTGCAGGTCTTTTTGTTGGGCTGATTATGGCGATTATTTCAACTGAAGTTTATCGTTTTATAGTTAAAAAGAATATTGTGATAAAGATGCCAGACGGTGTTCCTCCAGCAGTAGCAAAGTCCTTTAATTCGATCATTCCAGGCTTTTTCGCAGTGATTGTCGTTTGGATAATTAGATTAGCTGTAGAAATTACGCCATATAAGAATGTTCAGAATTTAATCCAAAGTATTATTGCTCAGCCATTAACTAAATTAGGAACAAGTTTTTGGGGAACATTAGCAGTCTTTTTGATAATTAATTTACTGTGGTGCATTGGACTACATGGATCAATTATTGCTAACTCAGTAATGTTACCTATTTGGTTATCATTAACTAGTCAGAATGCTGCTGCTCTAGCTGCAGGACATGCTGTTAAAAATATTGCTTCAGCAGAATTTAGATATATTATTTTTGTAGGTGGATCAGGAGCAACCTTAGGTTTAGTTGTTGCTATGGCATTTTTTGCTAAAAGTCAGCAATACAAGAAATTAGGAAGATTAAGTCTAGCTCCAAGTATTTTCAATATAAATGAACCAGTATTATTTGGATTTCCAATAGTTTTCAATCCAATTATGTGGATTCCATTTTTATTAATGCCTATCATTACAGTTACGATTACATATTTATCGATGCAATTTGGTATTGTAGGAAAACCTATTGGAGTGTTACCTCCTGGCACGACTCCAATGATTATTGGCGGGTATATAATGACTGGTGGAATTTCAGGTGCCATTCTACAGCTAGTGATTTTTATAATTTCATTTTTTGTATATTATCCATTTTTCAAAATTGAAGATAATCTGCAGTATAAGAAAGAGTTAGAAAGTAAAAAGGAGGGGTAATAGGTAAAGATCATCTCATTGAAAAATAAATGTTGATTATAAATTAGATGTATAAAAAAATAAGCTAAGCATTACTATTTTATGGTATGCTTAGCTTTTTGATTACATTCTACTTAAAAGTAAAATCAAAACTCAGTGTGATTAAAGTATGCCAAAACAGTTGAAAGCTGAAGAGAAGATTTTTCAATAATGTGTAGGGAATTTTTAGTTCATAGTGGTAAAATAAGAAAAAACATTATTGAAAACAGGAGTAAAAATGAAAAGATATTCAAAAGCGATATATTGGGGGCTACCCATTAGTTTAATTCTCGCCATTTCGATTATTTTACACTTAGGTTGGATTAATGCCTTTGATAATTTCTTTGAAGGATTAGTTCACATTGTTCCTAATTTAAAGGGATTGATGCTAAAGATTACATTTTTAGCAGATACCAAGGTTGACTTGATCTGGATGGTATTAATTGCAGTAATCTTATGGTTTAGAAAACAACGTCCTCTTGCGACT
>CATLCE010000034.1:0-14434 GCA_949888035.1 Lactobacillus johnsonii
CCGTTGAAAACACGGGATTTTAATCCCGTGATGAAAACGGGTCTTTTCATCGTTTTCTTTTTAAAGTCTATGTTTCCTTCTTTTCTTTTGCTATAATTTTTTAAGAAAGGAGGGAACAAATGTGCTAACTGGAATAAAATTAAGACTCTATCCCAATCAAACTCAGATTGTCCAGCTTTGGCAAATGTTTGGCAATGACCGTTTTGTCTGGAACAGAATGCTCGATATGATGAACGAGCGCTATAAGAATAACAAAGATTTGCCTTTTTTAACCAAGTTTAAGCTTAACTATCTGCTTAAGCCCTTAAAGAAAGAATATCCTTTTTTGAAAAATAGCGATTCGTCTAGCCTGCAGCTGGTTAATGAATTTTTAAATCAGTCTTGGAAGAACTTCTTTAAAGATAAAACCGGCACTGTCGGCAAGCCCCGCTTTCATTCCAGAAGATATTTAAAATTGTCTTATACCGGCAAGTCTATTGTGAAAATTGCTGGAAGACGCTATCTCTATCTTCCTAAGCTGGGCTACATTAAAACCAGCAAAACTGGGGTTTTAAAAGACGTTAAAATTAAACGTTATACTGTTTCTTTAGAGCCTACCGGCAAGTATTACCTATCTATTCAAGCAGAAGTGAAAGCACCTGAAAAGCTTAAGAATACGGGAAAACAAGTTGGGATTGATGTCGGCGTAGCCGATTTGGCAATTTTGTCAACCGGTCTAAAGTACCCTTCTTTTGATGCTTCTTATTTTGAAAAGCAAAGCCGAATCTGGCAGAGCAACTATTCCCGCAGACGCCATTTGGCCTATCTTCTTTGCGAGCAGGACAAGAATCAAAAAGTTCTTAATCCTAGAAGCTTAGAAAGCTTTTCCAACTGGCAAAGAGCGCGCAAGCTTAAAGCCAGCTATCAAAAGAAAGTCGCCAACAAACGCAAAGATTATCTCCATAAGCTGACAACGCACTTGGTTAGGCAATACGATGTGATTGCAATTGAAGATTTGAAAGTCAAGAACCTTCAAAAGAATCACTGTTTAGCCAAAGCAATTGCCAACGCTTCTTGGAGCATGTTTAGACAAATGCTGGAATATAAATGCGAAAGATATGGCAAGGAATTAATTGCCGTTGATCCCAAGAACACCTCCAGAATCTGTTCAAAGTGCGGATTTAACAGCGGAGCTAAGCCGCTGGAAATTCGAGAATGGACTTGTCCTCACTGTCAGGTTCATCATGATCGAGATATTAATGCGGCAGTTAATATCTTGCATAAAGCAATGCCAACAGGTCAGGAACTGGCCGTGGTAAATAGCTAAGTTCTGTGAGTTAGGTATGAGGATAGCAATATCTTCTGTAAGATCCTAAACACTACTTAGTGTTCCCAGAAACCCGGTACTTTAGTGCCGGTGTAGTTCATGGAAATTTTTGAAAACACTATTCCATTTTTAAATTATCAAACTTATTATCGTACGGTTGGAAAACGCGGCTCTAAGCCCCCTCTAGTTTTACTTCATGGCGGTCCTGGTTCCAGCCATAATTATTTTGAAGTGTTAGATGAACTTGCAGAAAAAGATAATCGACAAATTATCATGTACGATCAGCTTGGCTGTGGCAATTCTAGCATCCCCGATGATCATCCTGAAATCTACACTCAAGACACTTGGGTAAAAGAATTAGAAAATTTACGCCAGCGACTCCATTTAAACAAGATTCACCTTTTAGGACAATCTTGGGGTGGAATGTTGGCAATCATTTATATGTGCGATTACCATCCCCAAGGTATTCAAAGCTTGATTCTTTCTTCCACACTTTCGTCAGCTGCCCTTTGGTCAAAAGAACTCCACCGTTTGATCAAATATTTACCTATTGAGGAACAAGCTGCCATTCATCGGGCAGAACTTACGCATAATTTTAGCGATGGCGCTTATCTTAAAGCAAACAAACATTTCATGGACCAACACGTATTGAAAATTACAAATGAGTCTCCCGAACCTGTTCGGAGAAAAAAGATCGGAGGTACAGTCGCTTATAATATCGCATGGGGCCCCAACGAATACACACCTGAAGGAAATCTCCACGACTACGAATATACAAATGAGCTGGCTAAGATCACCGCTCCGACTTTGATCACCAGCGGCACGGATGATCTATGCACACCTTTAATTGCTAAAACAATGCAGGACAATCTTTCTAACAGCCAATGGGAGTTATTTGAAAACTGCGGCCACATGCCATTTGTGCAAAAAACTGATGAATATATTGATTTACTTATTAATTGGCTTAATTCACATGATTAACAAAAACCTCAAACTCTCTCAAGTTTGAGGTTTTTTCATTTGCGATTCTCTACTAAGAGCCATAACCCGACTAATACTGAAATTTCGGGAATAATGAGACTACTTATTTCAATCGGACGGTCCCATAAAGTAACAAAAACAATAATTCCAGCTAGTTCCAAGATAATTCCTAATTCTCTCAAAGCAGAGTTGCCATATTGTCGCGGAACTTTTACTATAAGAGCAATAATCAAGGTAATAATTCCCACTCCAGCCATTAAACTAGCCAAAAATAATAAAGTCGATGCTTCATTAAAATGATCTCTGACAGGAATCGAACTTAAAGCTAAAACTATTCCACACGCAATAAAATCAACACTCATCGTCCATAAACTAAAGCCGAGACCTAGTCCCTTTGCACACAAGTATGACACAATCAATCCGATTATGACATTTACAATTACAATCACTGCCATAGTGTAGCCTCTTCTTATAAATAACCATTCATTCTTATTTCAATTATAACAAAAAACCACATCTTCTAATTGAAGATGTAGTTGTTTACTTATGATATGGGCTACCTGAATTAATCATAAATGCCCGATAAATCTGCTCAATTAGTACTACGCGCATCAATTGGTGAGGCATTGTTAATTTGCCAAAACTAATTAAATCATTTGCACGTTTATTCACTGCCGAACTAGTCCCAAGACTTCCGCCAATCACAAAAGTAATATCCGAATGGCCATAAGTACCTAAATCTTGAATCTCTTTAGCAAATTCTTCACTGCTTCTCTGTTTTCCTTTGATAGCAGTCACATAAACATACTCTTTATCCTTAATCTTGGAAAGAATTCGTTCTCCTTCTATTTCTTTAACCTGCTCATCTTGGGCCGCACTCAACTTTTCGGGTGCTTTTTCATCAGGTACTTGAATAATCTTAACTTTTGCAAATCGGCCGAGTCTTTTCTCATATTCCGCTATTGCGTCTTTAAAATATTTTTCTTTTAGCTTTCCAACACATACTATTTTAATATTCATATTTTTAATTATAACTATCTTTCTAGATTACTGCAATTTTGTTATGAATTATCCACAAGCAGTTTGGATAAGAGTCTAAATATAGTATTGATGTATTTTATTGCTACAATATATTGATACATGTTTTAGAAAAAATATTTTTTTGCTAATTTTTTACACATTATTATCTGGAAAAGTATCATTCACAAACAATATTTTTATTAATCCATACCTAGTTGATATGCCTAAGTTTATCGAGCTTAATTTTATTTGTTAATCAACTATAATAAAAAACATTTATAAAGAATAAAATAATATTTTATGGTACTTTATCCACAATCCACAGGCTTATCCACATTTTTTAGATAAATATTAGTTATATTTAAAATTTGACATATCAAAAACCGAACTTTTTAGTGTTACACGGATTTTAAATTAAGAAAAAATCATTATAATCTTTCCAAAGTTGATTATAACGCTATTTCTTATTTGTTAATCTGTTAATTAATTACCTTGAAGCTTAACCTTAACAGTCTTTTCATTACCATTTCTGTTAACAGTTACATCAACAGTATCACCGACTTTATGGCTGTATAAAATCTTGTGTAACGATGCCACATCACTTACTGACTTATTGTCAACTTTCACAATGACATCTTTAGTACGCAAGCCTGCTTTAGCAGCTGAACTACCACTCTCAATCTGAGCAATATAGATACCATTCTTCAACTTAGAATCAATATTCATTCGGCTTCTATATGCTTCTGGTACTCCGTCAAGTGCAATTACACGCACGCCTAGTTGTGGACGAGTAATCTTCCCCTTCTTAACTAATTCATTTACTATAGTAACAACTTCGTTAGAAGGAATAGCAAATCCCATCCCTTCAACAGAAGTACCATCAGTTGATTGAGAAAGTTTCATAGAGTTAATCCCAATAACTTGACCGGCTGAGTTAACTAAAGCACCACCAGAGTTACCTGGATTAATTGCTGCATCTGTTTGAATTACAGTTTGTTGGTTAGAAGAAGTAGTGATTGTTCTACTTGGTGCGGAAATAATCCCTTGAGTTACCGTAGAAGCGTATTCACTACCTAGAGGGGAACCAACCGCAATTACACTTTGCCCAGCTTGTAAGGTCTTAGAATCGCCAAATTCGGCTGTTTGAGTAACATATTTAGCATCGATTGAAAGAACCGCCAAGTCAGTAGCGCTATCCTTACCAACAATCTTAGCATTCACAGTTTTACCATTTTCAAGCATTACTTGAACTGCATCACTACCAGAAACTACGTGGTTGTTAGTAACAATGTAACCTTTACCGTTTGACTTCATATAAACAACACCGGAACCTTCACTATAAGTTTCCAATTTGTTGCTCTTAGAACTCTTACTGCTGTCACTACCTCCAAAAATACTGTAGAAATCAGTCGAACTAGAAGATTGTTGACGCTTTAAGTTAATAACAGAAACCACCGCCCCCTTAACACGGTTATAAGCCGCTGTCATTGAACCGCTAGTTTTTGCACTAGTCTTTGAAACTTTTGAGCTATTTGAGCTAATACTGGTTTGAGCTGCATTATTATTCATTGAAGAATTGTTAAGTTGATCTAGAGCTGCATAAGAAACACCGCCCCCAATCAAACCTGCAACAACCCCAACAATTGCAGTCTTCATCATGAGTTCTTTACCATTCTTATTTTTATTAAGTCTTTGATTTTGTTTATTTGGATCTTGATTTTCCATAAAATACACCCCTTTATGCTTTCCATATTACCGTTAAAATTTGAACTTTATATGAATAAAGTTTGGAAAAAGTTTAAACTTCAAATAAATCCGTTGGCTTATCAGGCTCTGTATCAATAATTTTAACATCAGAATCCAGATTCGCATCACCATCTACTAATATTTTTTTAGCAGTCTCATGTGCAAGCATTTCCGTGTTATTATGCTGGCTGCGATGGGCTAAAAATATATGTTTTGTTTTAGAACTTACTACATCTAAAAGAGCGTTTCCAGCTTCCTCATTTGATAAATGTCCCACATCCGACAAAATTCTTGATTTAAGCGACCAGGAATATGGACCATCTCTTAATAATTGAGGATCATAATTAAACTCCATCATGTAGGCATCCGCATCTTTAATAGTATCTTCAACCTTTTCAGAGACATACCCCGTATCAGTTAAAAATGCCACTCTTTTTCCGCCACTACTAAATACATAATATTGTGGTTGCGCCGCATCATGACTTGTTGCAAAAGCAGTAATATCTAAATCCCCAAAAGTTTTGGTCTGACCCGGCTCAATTAAATTTATTTGCTCTTCTGGTAACTTTCCAATTTTATTAGTATCGATTAAATATTTCCAAGTTCCTTGATTAGCGAAAGCATCAATTTGTGGATAGCGTCGCATCAAGACACCTAAGCCACTACTGTGATCAGCATGATCGTGACTTAAAAACACCATATCAATTTCTTTAATGTCGACTCCTACTTGAGCAAGCAAATCTTTCGTCTTTTTTCCTGATAAACCAGCATCCATTAAAATTTTGTGTTTTTTTGTCACAATTAAACTAGTATTACCTGTTGAACCGCTTGCTAAAACTGAAACTTGCACTCTACTCTGCCTTTCTAATTCTTTTCCACATTATACGACGTGTTAGACTGCAACATTTGCGCTGTATAGGCATTTACACGCTTTAAGGTTACATTCTTAGTGGCTTTACTTTCTACCCATACAAGCCAAGTTGGCAATAAAATTGTGCTTCCACGAACTTCAGTTAATTTAGAATAGCCCAACTTTACTTGGATGACGCGCGAGTTATTTGAAATTTCACGATCGGTATACATTGCCCGAACTGCATGCCAAGGACTGATCGTAGATTGAAGTTCACGAACCGGATTAACTGGGCCCATGTAAGTGAGAGTATAACTTGAAATTTGTCCATTTTGGACAGTGATAGTTAATTGAGCATCATTATCATAAATTTGCCCATATTCAGAAGATTGAACATAGGTATAACTATCATTTCCGGACATATCCGCCTCATATTTAAATTCTTTACCATAAGGGATATTCTTAGGATTATTCTTAAACTCTTCCAGCCGTTTCAATTTTTCCTTATGAGATCCTTTTATTAGGACGGAATTTTTAGGACTAGCTGTCAAAGAGTTATCTGCTTTTGAATAATGAGCATCCACTTGAGTAAGGCTATTGATTTTATTAGATAAATAGTCTCTATTTTTTGCCGCTAAATAATAGCCCGAAGACTGAGTTTCTGATAACTTTGGCAATTCAATTCCGTCGCTTCTCATTTCACTACGAATATTTGAACTGCTACTTGTATTAGTATCAGCATTGCTTAAATGGACTGGTGATCGCAAAATTTCAACAGCCAAGTAAATATCGATCAAAGTAAACACGATCAAAAATAACCATTCTATTCTTTTATGATCCATCTTTACTTCACCTCTTCTTTGCTCTTAACTTCCATATTCTTATAAATGCTAATATTTTGCTTTTGCCATTCAGCTTGGCTCCTCCATTCTCCATAAGCCTTAATGTAATAAGTTGGAATTAAATTTACCAAGCTATGGTGGCTGCTATCTTTTTCTACTTTGAATCCCACCATAATTCTTTCAATCTCACTCTGTTGGAGTCCATGCTTTTCTAGTGAATTCACTAAGTTATAGGTAGACTCTAAACTTTGAGTCTGACCGTCAAATGGGATAGGGATTTGGAAATTAATGCTGTTAAATTCGATATTAATTGCATCTGAAGAAAAGCTATTGTTAACTTGTAGATCATGATCATTCAAGAAAACAGGAATACCTTCAATATAATTGGTATAGCGAACCGTATTACTATCAGCATCAAAGAAACGTAAATCTTGTTCCGTTAAACCGAGCTTATGCACATAATAAACACTATCTAGCAGCCGATTATTCACACTTGGAATTTTTCCTTTTTCAAAATGAGTATACTGGAAGTTATGATCATTTCTTTCTCCGGGAGCCGGGACTTTGAGTCGAGTGTAATAATTGTAGGAATAAGTAGTGCGGCCATTTTTATTAGTTTTACTTGTAACGCCAGACGTTCCAAGCAGCCGGCTAACAAAATACGAATCTGATTGAGAAGTCGTGATATAACTATATACACTCCAGTTTACAGACTTACTATAAAAGGCAGAGTAACTTGATTTCAAACGAACAAAATTAACTGGCGTCTTATTCTCTGCTTTTTTAGCATATTTACGTAAACGATTAAAATTGGCCTTTTTTAATGAGACCTTATAAATGGTATTGTTCTGATCATTTCCCAAATATACCCATTTATTATTATCGGGAATAAAAATTCGATTAAATTCTCTATTTTTCTGCTTGCTATTAGCTAAAGGAGTAAATAAACCAAAAGTAACCTGATCAGGATAAGATAACTGAATAAAATTAGGGTTATTCAGCAATTCTTGGTATTGAGTCCGATTATTACCTATTTTCTTTAGGTCAGTTGCTGTTACTTGACGCAACTCTTTAGTAAATTCAAAGGGTAAATTGTTTTTGGAATCATATAACCGATATGGCTTACCATCAATAAACCCATATGCATTCGTCGGGACATATAAATCATAGAGGGATTTATTATTTTTAGTTCGCGCTTGTTCTCGAGTAACTTGATTATTTGTTTGATTAATTCTACTAAAGCGTTGATCACTAGTCATTATAAATATCCATAAAATTATAGATAAAACAATAACTACAAAAGTTGCTAGGCCTAAAAAGAAGTCACCAAACTTAAATTTAAACTTCATCCCAGTCATCCTCCTCGCTCATCGGTTCATATGGTAAAGAAATATAGAAAGTAGATCCTTTTCCTTCGCTACTTTCAGCCCAAATTTTACCTTGGTGAGCTTCTACGATTTCTTTAGCAATTGCCAATCCTAAGCCAGTTCCTCCTTGAGCACGTGATCTTGCCTTATCAACACGATAGAATCGATCAAAAATCTTATTCAAGTCCTTTCTTGGGATTCCTAATCCTTGATCTGAAATACTCAAAATTACCCGATCTTGTTTTTGAACCAATTTAACAGTAATTACACCACCATCAGGAGAATATTTAATGGCATTATTAATGATGTTATCAACCACTTGCATCATTTTATCTGTATCAATCTCCACCCAAAGAGCTTGATTGCACAATTCTCTCTTAATAGTGTATTTCTTTTTCTTGCCTTTCTTCTTATCGTTTTTTACAATCATATCAAATCGATTCAAAATATGGGCCACAAAATCATTTAGATTTACCCATTCAAGATCCATTCGAGAGACTCCACGATCCATGCGGGAGAGGCTTAGCAGATCATTAATCATTCGAATCATTCTTTCAGTTTCTTCTTGAGTTACCTCTAAAAACTTAGGAGCAATGTTTGGATCTTTCCATGCTCCTTCACTAAGGGCATCAATATAAGCTCTTAAACTAGTTAATGGCGTTCTCAATTCGTGAGAAACATTGGATACAAATTGCTTTTGCGAGTTTTCGTTTTTTAATTGCTCCGTCACATCATGAAGAACACATACACTTCCGGAAACAAATCCTGTAACTCTTTTAATTAAAGAAAAGCTAGCATGAAGAATCATTTCATCCTGTGTTCCAGCATTTACCGTTACAACTATTTCTTTTTGATTAGAAATAAGGTCTTGCGAAGATTCATCAATTCCTAAAACTTCCGCAATCGGCTTATTTACCACATCATCTTCTTTTACATTTAAGAAATTAAGTGCCATTTGGTTAACAATAGTAACATTTCCATGGCGATCTGTCGCAATTACCCCATCAGTCATGTGAGACAGCACGCTATCTAGTCTTCGCCGCTCACT
The DNA here is from genome assembly GCA_949888035.1 of Lactobacillus johnsonii. Lineage (GTDB taxonomy): Bacteria > Bacillota > Bacilli > Lactobacillales > Lactobacillaceae > Lactobacillus > Lactobacillus johnsonii_B. The sequence goes on from CATLCE010000034.1 coordinate 9,161, forward strand.
TTCTGACTCTTCCTGCGATTTTTCAATTCTAACTGATAAAGTATTGAAAGCTTCTCCTAATTGTCCTAACTCGTCATTTGAATAAATCTTCACCTGACTAGAATAGTCGCCATCTGCAATACTAAGCGCCTGGCTTTTCATTTCTTCAATTGGTCTGGTTATCGCCCGAGAAATAACTAAAGCTAAAATTGCTCCTAAAATCGCTGCAATCAAAGACGCCAATAAAAACATCATTGATGTATTACGCAAATCTTGAAATACATTTTGCATGCTTGCCCGAACGTAGACTGCTCCCACAGTACTGGTCGATCCATTTCCACTCCCTAATGGAGTAATTTGGATCATATAATTACTGCCATTATCATCAACAATTTTAGTTAATTGTCTGCCGGTTGAAGTAACTTGCTTAACGTCATTGTTATTAACTCTCTGTCCAATTCGACTTCGATCATTTAAACTTGAGACTGCTCGAATAATATCCTTATTATCAACCACAATAATTTCACTAATTGAATCATTATTGTAATCATTAATAATTCTACTTAAACGATCATTAGTCCCTTTATTGTCTCGAGTCAATTGAGATGCTAATTGGTTAGCAACAACATTTTGAATTTGAATTGAAGATTGAAAATTTTCAATACTATTTTGTTCAAGTTGTCTAGTGAAATAGGCCCCTATTACTTCAATTGTGGCAATTAACATCAACATAAATACAACTGCTAGCTTTGTACTTATGGAATTAAATGTCTTTTTTAGTTTATCTTTTATTCTCTTCATTGATTTCTTCTTCTAGGCTGATTAAGCAAGGATACCCCCGATTTTAATCCGGGGAGGAATTGTGCTTTCAGCCTTTTTTATATTTTATCTTTTTCTCCTCTAATTTCTATGATATAATCATTTTCAAACACTCGTTTGGAGGTGAACGATTTGGATCAGGCAGTAACGATTAAAGCCAAGCTTCTTAATATCGATGATCAAACTGCACACGCTTTTATAAAGACCATGACTGCATACAGAGATGCCTGCAATTTCGTCTCGCAGTACATTTTTGACCATGATTTTGAGTTTCGGTTTTCTCAACTAAATCAGGCCCTTTATCATGACTTGAGAGACCTGTTTGGGCTTAAAAGTCAAATGGCTCAATCGGTTATCAGAAATGTTGTTGCCCGTTATAAAACAATCAAAACCCAATTAAAGCAAACACCGTTTCGTTATAATACTGGCGAAAAAGATGCGCAGGGTCATGCTATCTGGTCGCAGATTCCGCGTGATCTCACTTGGCTTTGGCGTCCCGTTAGATTTAAGCGTCTTCAACTTGATCTTCAGCGCAATCGCGACTGGTCTTATTTAAATACAAGCACCCAGCTTTCTTTGAATACCTTAACGGGGAGAAAGAAAGTTGATTTTGTCTACAAAAATTTCGATCAGTATCTTGATTCCAGTAAGTGGAAGTTTGGCTCAATTAAGTTGCTTCAGTTCAAAAATAATTGGTATATCCACCTTAGTGCAACCACGCCCCTTTCTGAATATGAATTAAAGCAGACTCGGCATATCGTTGGGATTGACCGCGGCCTGCGCTTTTTGACTGCCTGCTATGATGAACAGAGCCAGACCCTGCTTTACAGCGGACAAAAAGTATTGCGCACCAGGCGCAAATATAAGAAACTCCGTGCTCAGCTTCAAGCCAAAGGCACTAAGTCTGCCAAGCGAAGACTTAAAAAGATCGGTCAGCGAGAGAACCGTTTTATGAGCGATGTTAATCATCGTCTTACCAAGACACTCGTTGAACATTACGGTCCTAATACTATCTTTGCTTTAGAAGACTTAGTCAATGTCCGCTTTGCGACTGAGAAAGCTGCCAAAAAGCGGCGCTATGAAATGGTTTCTTGGGCTTTTTACCAATTTGAGCAATTTTTAGCTTACAAAGCTAATTTGAATTCTTCAACTGTAGTCAAATTTTCTCCAAGATTTACCAGCCAGCGCTGTCCTAAGTGCGGAAGAATCCGCAAGGAGAATCGGAATCATGAACTGCATCTCTATATTTGTGATAAGTGTGGCTACAAATCTAATGACGACCGCTTAGCAGCCATGAATATCCAGTTCTTGGGCGAACAGTATCACAAGGGTGTCAAAAGACCTAAATTTACTAAATTAAGATCTGCCGAGTAAACTTGGCAGATAAACGGGCATCGTCAACTGCCCGACGATGCAGCCTCGGAGGCGGAAGTCGCAAGACGCTAGAACCGCTATCTAGTAAAACAGATGAGAGCTGCAAACCCTAGAATTTATTCTAGGGTAGTTGATCTTTACTCTAAAAACAAAAACACAAAAAGAAAGCCACTCAACTAATTACAGTTGTGGCTTTCTTTTTTATTCATCGGTTGGTTGTTTTACATAATAGCCGACACCACGACGAGTTACCAAAATTTGAGGTTGGATTGGATTATCTTCAATCTTTTCTCTTAATCGGTGCACCGTAACATCCACAGTCCGCACATCGCCAAAGTAGTCATAACCCCAAACAGTCTGAAGCAAGTGCTCACGAGTCATAACTTGTCCCATATGTTGAGCCAAATAGTATAGGAGTTCAAACTCACGGTGAGTTAACTCAATTTTTTTACCATTTTTTTCGACAATATAGGCATCTGGCATAATCACCAAGTTACCAATAGTAATATTTTTATCGGTTTCTTCTTGAGTTGCAGCTTCTGCTTTCTTTACAATATCACGACGGCGCAAGTTAGCCTTAACACGTGCAACTAGTTCACGGTTAGAAAATGGCTTAGTTACGTAATCGTCTGCACCCATTTCAAGTCCTAAAACTTTATCAATTTCAGTATCTTTAGCAGTTACCATAATAATAGGCATATCATGAGTTTGACGTACTTCACGTGCAACCTCAAGCCCATCTTTTTTTGGTAACATCAAATCCAGAATCATTAAATCCGGATCATATTCGTCAACTTTTTTAACAGCTTCTTCGCCATCATAGGCGGTGTCAACATCAAAGCCTTCCTTAGTCAAATTAAATTTAATGATATCGGAAATTGGCTTCTCATCATCGACAACGAGAATCTTTTTTGGCATACCCGAATGCCTCCTTTGCCCCTATATTATACTGGTTTTTGCCAATTTAGCCAAAAAAATAAAGAAAATTGTAAAAAATGCTTGCATTTTATTTTGATTCATTGCATAATAGTATCTGTCAGTTATGACATGGGTGGTTAGCTCAGCTGGCAGAGCAACGGACTCTTAATCCGTGGGTCCAGGGTTCGATCCCCTGACCACCCATAACTTTAACATCGCTTCGGCGATGTTTTTTTGTTGCTAAAAAATAGCTTCTCAATGAGAATTATTGGTAAAATGAAGATAAGAAATTAAGCAGAGAGGAGCTTTTTTATGAACAACGAAAATGTATTTTTTAATCCTGGGGATGCTATTGCTTCTTCTCACGACTTCAAAGAAGCTAGAAGAAGTGCTCAAATCATCAAAGCTGATAAACCAACCGCAGGACAAATTGTAATCGCCCAAAATGCCAAAAGTGGCAAATACGCTATCTACTTCGCTGATAAAGCTAGCGACGATAAGCATGGCGAGCCATACAAAATCACAGAAAAACTATAAGAATTTTATAGCTTCCCCACGAGGAGAAGCTATTTGTTTTTAAGTATTTTTAGTAAGTCAATAATTCCTACAAGCAGTCAAATTAGAAACAATAATCAAAGCATTTGTTAATGTGTGGCATGTAAATGAGGTGATTATCATGGAAGCAAAAGTAGACAGCAGAGTTCCTGCAGAAGTTAAAGAAAAAGCAAGTAAAGAACTAGCAGCTCACGGTTTATCAATTTCAAGCTTTATTCGTATGACATTATCATCTATTGCTAAAGATGGCTTTCTTAAATATTGGGGGATTCCAAATGTTGAAACTATGGCATCTATCGAAGAAGCAGTTGAAGATATGAATAATCCAAAATTAAAAAGTACCTCATCATTTGAAGAATTGGAAAATCTAGTTAACTACAAAACGATAACAGAGAAATTCAAAGATTGAATTTAAAAATGAAGAACTATATAGGGTGACCTAAGATGTGTAAAATTCAAGAGTTTATTAGAGAGAATATTAGAAAAATTCGGAATTGAAAGAACAATATGAGCAAGTAAATTTAAACTTGGACGCTTCAATTTTGGTTAAAGAATGCGCTAAGATTTAGGTATGACCCAAAAAGAGTTTGCTAAATTTGTAGAAAAACCTCAATCTACAATTGGCAGAATTGAGTCAAATTCAATGAATGTTTCAATTGGTTTTTTTAATGATATTGCTAATGCCGCCCATCAAGAAGCACAATTAGTATTGATCTAATTGTGAAATTTTGTAAATATGCAAAAAAGAAAATGATCGACTGTTAATGTTTTTGGTTAAAAGAGGTATTTAATTAAAGACTTTTCAAATTTAGACTACGAAAAAAGCTACTTAAGAAAAGTGACTTCTGGTTGTTTTGCTAACGAAGCATTAACGCTTAATTTCGTGGATCAATCGAGTGACTGAATCAACGAGTCGTGAAGCTTAGTACAATACTAAACCAATAGCAATTAAAGTAAATGCGTCAAGCAAAGCGTACACCTCCTTAAAGAGAACTTGATTAGAGCCCTCTAGGCTACGTTACTAGCGCGCATATATATTTTATCATTTTTCAAAAGATGCTATAATATAGATAGCAATTAAAGTACGTTGAGCAGGCGCGCAACAAAGGTAAGCTGATTACTTGCCGAAAGACGTCTTGTGGGTGGTCATTGAACCACCTTTTTTGTTGCAAAATTACTATCTCAAGGTGAATCTATCCAGTACTTTTTATCTTTTTTAAATTTTTCAATATTTTTTGTAAAAAAACACTTGTCAAAAGGCAAATTAATTGATAACATATTTAACTGTCAGCGGTTGAGAGCTGAACAAAAATTGGGTGGTTAGCTCAGCTGGCAGAGCAACGGACTCTTAATCCGTGGGTCCAGGGTTCGATCCCCTGACCACCCACCAAAATGAAAATGGCACTGCAAGTAGTCGGTGCTTTTTTTGTACCTAAAGCCAAGTACCATGTGGTATTTGGCTTTTATTTTTGTACACTGATATATTTTTATTGAATAAATTGCCGTTGAAAACACGGGATTTTAATCCCGTGATGAAAACGGGTCTTTTCATCGTTTTCTTTTTAAAGTCTATGTTTCCTTCTTTTCTTTTGCTATAATTTTTTAAGAAAGGAGGGAACAAATGTGCTA
>CATLCE010000035.1:0-14389 GCA_949888035.1 Lactobacillus johnsonii
TAGCATTCTTATTCTCCTTTTTTTCATATCTGATTGGATAATACTTATGTCGGTCTTCCATAAGGGCCCAAATAAATATTTTCCATTGGCGAATACCAGGATTGTTTACAGAACGTGAGGCACAGAATACCCCAACTACAAATGAAGCAATTACTAGCACCAATTTGAAAAACGGATTAGTTGGAATAGCCGAACTAATTTTAATCCCAATTAGTGTGACAAAAAAAACTATTAATAAATCGATAATATTAAACATGAAAATTTTAATGACAACCTTTGTTGTCCTTGGTATAACCATTTCTCGAACGGAATATCGGTTCAAATATTTGTTCATTGTTTTCCTCTTTTAATACAAAAAAAGTGCCAGATTATGAAATTCATAATCTGACACTAAAATTATTTTTTATTTGCTAGTTCTCATGCTAGCTTCGTTTGACGATGGACGTGGCTTACTATCTATAATTGACTTCCTAGACTTAGGTTTGATAGTAGAATTATTTGCGTCCTTAAAATTTTTTCTTACATTACCACCATTTGAATTTTCTTTCCAAACATTATTTAGATTTTTTTGAGGTTGGCTGCTTGATACAGCAGCTTGATTAAAATTTCTAGTATCCTCGGTCGTCAAGTTATCCCTATTTAAATCATCAAGCGTTCTAGGGCTTGAATTGATTGTTGAAGCTTTATTTTGGTTAACTGGGACACTTGTTTGCTCTGAATATGCATTTGGAACTACAGTATGTTGTTCCGGGGCGTTACTGGGCTGAGTAGGCTCGGGTACGTCATTAACAAATTTAGAACTGTTTGTAAATTCATTAGGCACCCCATTACTTACTTCTGTAGCAGGTGTTTCAGTTTGATTAGCTGGGACACTTGTTTGCTCTGAATATGCATTTGGAACTACAGTATGTTGTTCTAGTGTATTACTGGGCTGAGTAGGCTCAGGTACGTCATTGACGAATTTGGAACTGTTTGTAAATTCATTAGGCACTCCATTACTTACTTCTGTAGTAGGCATTTCAGTTTGACTAACTGGAGTATTTGTTTCTGAGTATGCATTGGAGATTGTCGCTGCTCCGTTATTGTTTGAAGGTATTTGGGTATGTGGTGTGCTTACTGCAGTTGAATTTGATTGATATTTTGTAGGAATATCGTTAACAAATCTAGAACTATTAGCAAAATTTTTAGTGGTCCTGGTACTTGAATCTCCTTGATTACTATCATTCTTAGTCTTAGGTGACTGGGTTCTATTTTGAGTAATAGGAGTACTTGTTTGTTCAGAATATGCATTCGGGATAGTTGTACCACCATCAAACTTTTTTGTCGGAATATTTTCCTTTGGAGGTATATTAGATCCACCATTGTTAGTAGGAGAAACAGTTGGGCCATTTCCATCAGTGGTAGGAGGAATTGGTGGGTCATTTGGATCATTATTATCATCGGAATCGAAATATTTAGATTCATCAAAATCTTCTATGCTTTGCGGCTCCTCCGGTACAGGATCTGTTGGAGGAACAAATTTACTGCCGTCAAGATTTGTATTAGGCACATCATCAGTTCTAATATCTCCTACATTGTTTCGCCATTCATCGTAGGTATAAGGATTGCCTGTTTCTGGATTCATACTTACGCCGGCTCCAGAACCAGTAAGTCCATTTTCTTTATCATAAGCTTTAGCTCTATTTTGCCAGTCATGGTACTTAGCTAAGCTTGTTGGACCTGTTTGATTTACTGCACCAATAGTACCTGAACTATTTGGTTTTGTTTGTCGGTTTAACTCATCTTTAAATTGCTCTTTTGACATAAGCTTTCCTTCTTTGAATTGCTTAATATCGTCTTTAAGAGGCTTACCGGCTTGACCAGTGGCTTTTCTCCAACCATCATGATCCCCTGCAATTGCTCTAGCTCCTAAAGCAATTGCGTCACGTCTTCTCTGACGAATGTCAGCTTGTCGGGTACCTTTTGCAGCTTTTCTATAAGCTTGAGTAGCAGCTTTTTGAGCACTAGCAGTTTGATGGATCATATTCTTCTTGCCATTTTCTTTATCAAAATCATCGACAGTTCGATTCCCATTTCTATCGAAGCCAGCCATTTTATCGATAGCATTTTGTCTAGCAGCTTCTTTAGCTTGCTTCTTGGCATCACGCTTCATACTTCCTTTGGTATTCATTGTGTGGCCAATTCTATCTCTAGTGTTTTTAATTGCACTGGTAGCCCGTACTGGGGACATTGCAAGGCCAGCAGCTCCTGCAATGCCTTTGCCGATCTGTTTACCAGCATACATAACTGAACCGGCTGCTTGAAGACCATGTTGCGCTCCAGTATCAACGCCAAAGAACTTGGTAACTTTTTGACTACCAGTAATAACCATGATAGAAACAGCAATCATAAAGACCATAAAGCCCCATGTATTACCTGAAAGACCATTGATACCCCATGTAACTAGAGCTTCATATAAAGCTAGTTCAAATGCTTGCAAAGATATCAGAAGGCTAGCTGAAAAGATCTCTGAAACTACCTGTTTGGTCTTTTGGCCCGTTGATAAATCTGACCCAATTAAAAATAGACCAAGAATATTCATTAAAACTAGTTCAATAAAAGATTTAATGATTACATAGCCGGCAAATATGTAAGCTACTGTAAGGACTAGTAAACTTACAATACAAGGAAGCCAATCGACTTCATATCTAGGATAACCACCCCAGCTTAAGCTAGACTGATTGTTGACTCCACCCCATCGAGGTATATCCGGCGAAATCCACTTAATTTTGTTAGACTTTGTAGCTGGAACTTGATCAGTATGATATTTTAACCAACCATATAAAAAGTGGGTGCCTTTTTGATCATCATTACCTTTCTTCCAATCGCCATCTTTATTTGAAAGAGGCATGTTATCATCTACATCATTCCAGTCGATGATTTTGTAGAAGTTAACATTTCCTGTATCAACATCACTTTTTTTCAAATTATTATAGCCAAATTTTTGCTTAACTGGTTCAAAGTTATCTTTAATGTTTGGAGTGATTTTAATACCTGGTGCTGATTTATTAATACCTTTACCTTGAAAATTAGTATTAATTAAATATTCGTTATCATTAGTTGTTGCAGACAGAATCTTAAACGGCAATGAGCTTGTTTTATAGCTTGCGCTGTTTTTATTAACATTACTGCTTTGGCCTAAGAACCCCTTAGCAATGGACACTGATTCATCATTTACCCATTGCGTTAAAGAACCAAGGTTAGTTAATAAGAAAGCACTAATAAGTACTTGAATGACAACATTCTTTAATTGAGGTGGTTCGCGGTTAACTATAATTTTAACCCCAACCCAAATTAACGCTAGTACCATTAGAACAGCTGATGCAGTTCTTGCTGCTTTAACCATTTGTCCAATTTGACCGTTGCCACTGATCTGATTAACTAGACTACTAGTATTGAGCATATCAGCCATAAACTTGCTCGCCCAGTTGGCAATACCATATACTAGGTTTACAAAGAACCATTTAACATATATTAAAGGGTACATAAGAATATTATGATAATGGAGATAATTAGAAACTTCTCGCAAAGCTGACGTAGCTGCAGGGTGTGAAGCTGAATTATCTACCAATAGCATAATATTTGTTACCCCAGTAACTAGATTATTCGTAATAATCTATCTCCTTTCTTTAAAATAAAACAGTTTATTTTTAGAACTATTTACTAGCTATTTCTTGCTTCCATAAATTCTCTAAAATTTCTCTTTGCATCATGTCTAAATTGCTGACACATGCTTTAAATTGACCAGTGTCTTCCTTATGCCACAAATTCAGTAATTTTTGATAGATATCTGGACCAAGTTGATAATTACTTTTCATAATCTTCAAATTTTTAATGAACTTAGAATTGATTTCACGCTGTCTTTCAAGTTCTTTTTTAGCCTCTTCTTGTGAATCTAAAATATCTTGGTCACTGTTTTGACTAGGATCTGAAGAATTTTCTTTTTCTTCTTCCTCTTCTTCATCATTTCCTTTACTGATGTAAGCCTCAATTGCTCTATTAGATACATGACCTGCTAAAAATCTTGTCCAATCTATTTTCAGAGAATTCAGATCTACGTCTCTATGAATATTGTCTATTTTCAAAGTATTAGGATCTTTGGTAGGCTTAAATTCGTCATTTAAGAATGTATGAGCAAAAGGCATTTTGGTTTTTTTATGATTAAAAATAGGATAAGGTCGAATTATTCTTCCCTTAAGATCCCATCGGTGCAAGGGACGTAAAACTAGCGCTTCACCACTAAGCATTTGTGAAAGTCTTGTAGCCGGAACTACTGATAAGGCTTCAGCATGTGTGTTATATCCAGACGCAATATTCATAGCATCACGATGAACACTACCGTCTTCGTGAGTATATTTTCCTGTTGCGTCACTAAATTCGCGGTTAGTACTTGCACTATCCGTCTTTATTAGAATCTTAATTTGACCATTCTCTTTGATAGTCTTACCAACACTTTGACCATATTTCCCCATCAATTGCTCATAGGACTGAAGAATAATCGTAAAGAGGATATTTCTACCAGCAGAAATGGTCATTTTATGCCCCATATCTGCAATTTTTGGCATTGAATCAAACTCATCTAGAATGAACTCAACTCGCCTTAAACATTTGTTTCCTTCAACTTTTTGACACTGTGTAGCTAATTCCTGATAAACCTGAGTCATAAAAGTTGATGCAAGCGCATCATTAGACCTATCGGAATCAGAAATGTTTAAGAAAATAGCAATTGGCTTAGTACAATAACTAAGCTTCATTTGCTTCATTTCTAACTCATTTACTATTTCTATTAATTTTAGTAGGTGCTTACGATCATCTTGGGGAATTGGATCTTCTTTTGTACCAGCCCTAAAATGAATTTTATAAAGAGAACGATACTTTTCATGATCTATTGGATTAGAATAAATGATTTGCATCAAGTCCCCTTCATGTAAATCACAATCAAAGTTGTACTCCACAAAACCCTGCGTACCCACACGTATTTCATAGTCTTTGATTAGCCGGTAGTGGGGATCTTCCTTAGTCCGATTTCTTCTGAATTGAACGTGAACAAGCTTACCTTCTAATTCATTAAAGGTTTTAAAACTAAACCATTTTGGAAAGCCCAAATCTTTCAAATTAATTGAATTTTTACTAGTCATTCGGGCAATTTTTGGAAATTGGAAAGGCATTAGTCCTTGTGTAAGACTCGAAAAGATTGATCCTTTTTCTTTCGTAGACATCAAATTAGCAGGTGCAAATAGTGTCTTTTCAGTATCTGTTTGATCTAACGAATTAAAATATTGATCGAGTAAATTAACTTCACTATTTGGGTTAGCCAAATTTCTTAGATACTTAGTCCCTCCAACTTCAATTGCCATATCCAGAATATTGTTAGATATAATTTTCTCTGGATGTGCTTTATGATCTTCAAAATTATTGGGATTTTCACAGTATTTGATAATTGAGATGATCATCGCACTAGCAGCTGATTGAGCACCATCGTAAACCCATTGATTCTGACCATGATCTGTTTGGTTATATAAATCATGTGTCCAGCTATTAACCAATTGAATAGCCGTTTCTTTATCTCCTTGTCCCCATGCTTTTTTTATCAAAGCCATTGGATCGTAGGACATTGAATTGCTGGCATCAACCAAATTCAGTAGATATACTTCATATCCTCGTTTTCTCAAAGTATCGCTGGCCGCATTATACAGTTCCGTTTTTGGGTCATTAACTATCATGCTAGATTGCTTTTCGGCGCGAGAAATAATATCAATTTTAGGAATTACAATCATTTCACCTTTACCAGCTCTAGATTGACCCACGATGATACAGTTATATGCTCCATCCTCTACATAATATTTAGTTTTAAAGTGGGAAATTGGCACACCACCGTATCCTTTGAAACTGTAGCCTTTTTTGGTATCAGTAGGACTATCATGATCTGGAATTTCTTTAAATTGTTCTTTTAGCTCCTTAACGGTAGTTAATCTACTGTCACCTTTTTGACCATAAGCAATTTGTTTATCCGCATAACCTATTCTTTTGCTTATTACAATTGCTAAAACAATTGATAGGCCAAGTAAAAGTAACCAAATTGAAAAAGGCAATTTATTTTTTAATGGATTGATACCATTTAATAATGCCTGATTCAGATTAATAGTATTAACTAATTTTCCATTTTGATAATTGACTAATTTGTTTTGACCTGTCTTTGTCTGTATTTGTAGCCAAGCCATCGAATTACAAAAAAACAGCAATAATACATAGATTATTGCTGTTGGTGTGGAGTAATGTTTTATTTTTTGTTTGAATGTTGATGGATTGGTTTTACTATTAATTTCTGATGGCAAATCCTCTCCGTTAACATTTTTTAAATTTGAAGACTTTTGTTTGATAGTTCTAAATATACTACTATTTTTAAAATCATCTACTTTCTCATGATAATATCTCAAATATTTCGACCGTTCTAATCTTTTCATTGTTGGTTATCACCATACCTTATATACCAACCATTATGCCAATCTTTAACGTTATAAAAAGCTAGAGCAACATCATTTCTAGCACTCCAAGACAAGTCTTTTCTCTCATTAGGATTCATTGAGAGATAGATCCGTCTCATATCAGCATCATTTTTCATTGTAATTGCTGTATATAACTTGGAAATCTTTGATGGGTCACTATCATTAACTTCTTTTAAAGCTCTAATATCATGTTGTCCAAGCATGGCATTTAAAGCATCTACTTTTTGTTGCCAGCTTTTAGAATTTTGATAATTTTTTAGATTATTATCCGTTTCAACGGCTGCCTTAACTGTGTTTGTACTCTTTTGGACTGAATGATCCTCAGTATGTGAATTATCATCGTCCGAATTTTTATTATCAGTACTATTTCGTTTAGCATCTGATTGAGTATTAGTTTTAGGTTGACGATTTGTGTTATATCTCCTCAAAGAAGCTTTATTTAAAACTGCTTGACTTTGGCTTTGACTAGCGTTTTGTGATTGATTATTTTGATATGCAAAATATCCAAAGCTTCCTAGTCCTAAAGCCATAATTGCTGCTAATCCACTAGCCTTCGCCACCAATGATTTTTTACTACTCGCTTCATTTTTAGCTCTTTCTTTTTTTAGCTCCTCTTTTAAGCTATCGATTTCATCATCGTGCTTTTTTTGTTCAGCTTGCTTTCTTAACCTATCGATCTCTTTCTGCAAATTTTTAATTTGAGTTGCAGTATCAGCATCAACTTGTGAAGCCTGAGGCTGTTGTTGCACTGGTGGCATATAGTAAGCTGGTGCCGGAGGATAAGGATATGGAACTTGATTAGGATTACCATAACTAGCGGCTTGAGTATTTTGCTTGAGTGCAGAAGCAATGGCTGCTGCCATATCTTTTGGCAAATCAGCTTGTTTTTCAAGCTCTTTTTCCTTCAAATCATTAGCACGTTTACGCTCAAGCATTTCAGCTTCGGCCTGTTTCTTTGCTTCTTTTAATCTTAAATCAGTATTTTTTTGCTTTTGAATTCTGTCATTCTCGTTCTTAGCAAATTTTTTCAGAACCTCAAGATTGTCAGTATAGAATTTAGCATATTTGTCATAAGTTTCATCAAGCGCTGATAAGAAATCTTGTGACTTAGTAAATTTCTCATGATTTAACTGATTATTTCTATCTTCAATTTCTTTTTCCTGCTCTTGAACTCTAATTTTTTTAGAATTTTCAGCAAATTCCTGATCTACGTAAGCTTTTTTAGAGCTAACTTCCGTATCAACTTCAACATCATATTTTTTAACTTTCTCTTGTTTTTCCCTATCTAGCTGAGCCTGATAGGCTGCAAGTTTTTCTTTATTTTCAGCATCAATTTCATCAAGTTTTTTCTTCTTCTGAACTTGGCCATCTTGAATGTATTTGTTTTTCTTTTCAGTGGCTTCTTTTTCGAGCTGATCAAGTTTTTCACGACATTTATCGTTAACAGCTAGAGCGACAGTTTGATTATTAATTTGGTGATAGTAATCACCCAAATTTTTAACCAAATCTTGCTTAAGTTTAGTTAATTTTTTGGAATAACCGGATTGTAATTTGTTTAAATGTAATTCATCAGCTTTTTCTTGTAGAGCTAAATTTAGACTTCTTTCATAGTCGTTTTTTGGAGAATCAACATACCCTAAATTTTTTAGGATTGTATTTAAATCAAAATCATCTCCCTCATATTTAGCTGGAATTTGTTCAAAAATATCATCAACATCTGTAAATTGTGCTGCTGGGATTAAGATTGGACTATAATCCTTAACCGTCTCATGTTGTTTACGTGATACATTATCATCAGAATTAGATAATTTTGTAGGTGAATTATGTTGTGCTGAGAGGAACATTCTAGAGATCTCTTGATCATCAACTATACCTTCATCTTTTGAACTTGACCGCTCAGGCTCTCTCTCAACATCCTTATATTCATTATTTTGTTGTGCTTCTTGCGGCACAACGCCCGTTATGGGGCGTGTGACATTTTCGTCATTTTCTTCCTCATTCCTATTTTTTAAATTATCATTTTCATAATAATCTTCATTCTGAGGCTCATATGATTCCGAATCATTATCTTCATAATAATTTTCATCATCTTCTTGTTCTTGATCATGCCACATATATGGATCATCATCATCACTATTTTCTTGTTCTTTCTGTTCTACTTCCGCGAGTTTTGTAGAAATACTATTTAATAAATCTCGCAACTCTTTCGAATCATCAGTTTTTAATAGAGGAACAAGTAGAGAATACAACCCATCATCAGCCAACTTAGAACTAAGAATTGGTCTTATTTTCCAATTGTCAGTATATTCTTTTGATTTTTCTTTAATTTCTAAAGTAATATCAATTCTCTGATTTGGGTCGAGCTTACGAGCAGCATTCATAACTGCTTGATCAGCTTCTTCTATCGATAATTTTTTACTACTATGAGTTAATGGATTCTTAGCATGTAAAGCTTCTCTTAATCCATTAGGTTCTTTAGGTACATCTAAAAATCTAATGGTATATTTTTTTTCTGACATTTTTTACCCCTTTTTGTTAATTAAATAGATTAGCAATTAAACTGTGACTAGATACTTACGCTGCTAGTACCACCAAAGATACTTACTACCCAATTGATGATTAATGCTGCTAAAACAACGATTGCAATACCAGTAATAACTTTACCTGCCCAGCTCTTGGCTAATTGAGATCCACGTTGACCAGACATCCACATAACACCAATAACTACAGCACAAAGTAAAGCAATCCATGGTGTAAGATTGGTAATTTGTGTAGCTAAAGATTTAAGGGCTGCTTGAACTTTTTCAAATGGGGTAGCAATATTTGCATCCGCACCTGCTACAATACCCAAACCTTTAACTGTTGCTGATTGAATAAAATTGTTTAACATAATAATTCTCTCCTTGTAAACGAAAAAAAGCTGTGATTCATAATCGCGAATCACAGCTTTTAAAAATCTAAATATTAACTTTTAACTTCATAGCCAAATTATTTGGATTTTCGCTTTCATTTGAGTTAGCAAAATTAATCGCTTCATGGAACTCTTTGTCTGCAATATCCAAATTTTCTTTGGCCATTTTTCTCTTTTGATAGGCTTCAAGAAGTTTTTTCTGTCTTAATAACAAGGAAGAAAAGACGGTTTGAAATTCTTCTTCATACCTATACTTACTTTTCTTTTGGTAACTCAAAAGAGCTGTTTCCTCCAATCTACTTAATTAATCCCGCCACAATCCCGATGAGGGGTAATAACACCGCACGAACTTATAATTTTGAACCCCTAAATGTCAGTTAATAAAAATTTAGTTAAATAAATTTTTAACTAAAGAAACTACGTTATTCCAAAAACCAGTTACATGACCTGTCTGATACATCTTAGCCTCAGTAACAACATGTTGTGGTTGTTCTTGTTGTGGCTGTGGCTGAGTTTGTTCCGGCTGCTTACTACCTGGGGTATTAGTAGTAGGTGTTTGTGGCGTATTAGGTTTTGTTGGTGTTGGTGGAATTGCTTCTGACTTTGGGTAAACAGTAAACTCAGGACTGTACTTTCCATTGTCATCGCTAATTGGTGTGATTACTACAATTGGATCTGAATTCTTCGCCATTGCTTCCTTAGGTGTTGACGTATTTACCACGTAATAAGCATGATATTTACCATCAATTGGAATTTTTACTCTAGCAACTCCATCTTTTTTACTTGCTGAATCGTGTTCAGTTGTTACTTCCGCAAAAGATTTCATTTCTTTAGGATCTAGTTTAGATGCCCGACTTGCGATTTCTTTGCGTAAAGTGTCATCTTTACGCATTTCTTCAACTTGTTCAACTAAAGCGTCATTGGTTGAATCATCTTTTTCTTTTTCAGAATTAGACTTAGATTCAGTTTTACTATCAGATTTAGAATTCTCATCAGTTGCAGAATTTTGTGAGCTAGATTTTTCATCTTTGCTTTCTGAGTCCTGCTTCTTACTATCAGCCGAACTGGATGATTGTGATTTATCCTTGTCCTTATCTACAGTTGGAGCTTGACTAGAAGGCTTTCCTTGAGAATCTTCTGACTTACCTTTATCCATAGATGATTTTGAAGACTTATATACTGGAGGAAGCTTAGACTCGTCTTGCTTACTATTAGACTTGTCTGTAGACTTACCTTTGTTATCAGTAGATTCCGTAGTAGCATTATCATCAAAATCTTGCGACTCAGAATCACTTGCTTTATCAATCGCTTTATCTATCTGTTTATCTGTTGGATCTGAATCATCCATTTTTAGTTTTTCTTTGATAATGGTATTCATTAGATCCGTCACATCATAAACAACGAACTTGGCACCATTAATGCCTTTTAAGCTATCACTACTTAAATCTTTTTCAGAAGTTGCAATAACTTTCCTAATAACCATCGTCTGTTCTTTTAAGTTTTGCGGATTATCAGGATCGTTTTTATTATCATGGTTATTTTTCTCAATTTTAATAGTAGATTGATCTGTAGTTTTTACAGTTGTTTCTTTTTTAGCATCTT
Source organism: Lactobacillus johnsonii (assembly GCA_949888035.1). Lineage (GTDB taxonomy): Bacteria > Bacillota > Bacilli > Lactobacillales > Lactobacillaceae > Lactobacillus > Lactobacillus johnsonii_B. Next base: position 11,059 of record CATLCE010000035.1, read on the forward strand.
GACTATCTTTATTTTCTTTCAAATCACTACTTTGCTTAGTGTCTTTTTCACTAGTAGCATTTTTTTCATCTTTCTTGACTGTAGTGCTTTGAGCAGGAGTTACCGCAGATGAACTATTTTGATCTGCAGCATAGGCGATAGTAGGAGCAGCTAAAGAAAGAACATTTGCAGAAATCAATACTGCCGAGAGAATTTTACTCTTCTTCATTCTTCTTGCTTCCTTTCTTCTTTTTAGTCCTGTGAGTATACCAATAAAATAAACCCATTAATGCTGAAGCAATTAAAGCAGCAATTGCTGCTTTACCCAATGACGTTAAACCGCCATCTGAACTAATATCTTCAGCATGATATGGAACTCGGTGTCCTCTGACTAATAATCTGTGGGTATTCTGAAACAGCGGTGTACAAGTTACTAATGTAATTAGATCCTTATTTGGATCAGGCTTAAAATAGTTTAAATTATCAGGTAAAACTGTTTTAATTTGATCTACTTTATAAGCATGAATTTGATGATTTACTTTAATGTAAAACTTGTCACCTTTCTTAAGTTTAGGGAGATCAGTAAATAAGCGATTTAAGCTCAGACCACTGTGGCCAGTTAAAACGGAATGTTTACCCTTTCCACCCACTGGTAAAGGTGTATTTTCCAAAACCCCTACACCATTGTCGAGGGCCACTTGTGATGTTCCTTTAAATACAGGTAGGACTTCTTTAATTTTTGGAATACTCAAAACAGCAACGGTTTGTAGCTCAGAGGCTGCTACGTCAACAGATGCTTTGCTTTTTTTCGGCTGTTTTGCAAAAGGATCATTTACTTTTTTAGTAGATGATTTATAAAAATTATCTAAATAACTTGTTTTTCCATGCTTTTCATACTGTGCAATTTGTGCTTCTTGTTTTTTTGCTAAAAAATAATCACTAAGAAATGGATAAGTTGATATGCCAAGAATAATTAAGCAAAGAAAACCCCATATTACATAGTAGATTGGCTTTTTATTTTTAACCTTTGTTACAGTAACCCTTTTCATTCCTATTTATTTGCTTTCTTCTTCTTTTGTGCAACGTAAATATAAGTTCCAGCACCACCAGCAACTACTAACACAAGAATGCCACCCATAATTAGAAGTCTTTGACTACCGGTGAAAGGCATCGATGTTTTTTCATCGTTCTTAACTTCAAATGGAGCAGTTAAAGTATGAGAGTTAGTTTCGGGTCCGATATGGAAGTTCACTGTTTCGTTCATTAGTTGATAACCCTTAGGAGCTTTAATTTCTCTTAGTTTATAATCACCCTCGGTAAATCCGGCTAAAGCAAATTTCCCATCTTTATCAGACGTTAATATCCCCTGCTTAACATCTGAATAATTGTCGACCCAATCGATATCTTTTTCACCCTTTTTGGCATTATCCTTAAAACCGTTGAACCACTTACCAGTTCTCAAGTCTTGGACAACGAATTGAGCATCAGCTAACTTTTGCTTAGCGATACCAGTTCCCATCCAACCGGATGACTCTTTGACAAAGTTAATACCATAAGTAACAGTTTTATCTTTATCCTTAAGTTCTTGTTTACCAGAACCATCATTCCAGTCTAAATAGATGTCATTTTCAATATCTTTGTCCATTGGAGTATCGCCCATTAAAACTTCATCGTATTCATAGGTTAGCTTCTTACCTGTTTGAGCAGCAACGGTATCAGATACACTACCAGTCTTAAGACCATCTAAAGTCTTTTGAATTTGTTCGTTGTTATGACTATTTTGTGCATCTTGAACAGCTTTCTTATCTGCGTCACTTAGATCTTTAACAATATAGTTAACAAACCATTTGTTGTTTTGGCCATTTAAGATTTGATAATCAGTACCTTCTTGAAGCTTCTTACCATCTGCGGTAGTAATTGTTAGATGTCTTTCAGAAGGAACATCTTTCAAATGTTCTTGTGGTTCATCACGAGTGAAGAATGAGTGATATGGTTCACTCTTAGCTTCTTTACCTTTAGCTACAACTTGCCAAGCAGAACCCATAATATTTTGAGGGACACCAATGTGTGATTGGAAGTGAGCAAAATCTCCACGGTGTAATGACTGATGAGGTCCAATACCATTAGTTAAATGCTTATCTAGTAGTGGTTTACCATAGTCAGTTAATGAACCTTGAAGAAGAGTTGGATCAATACCATCTTCTGTAATTTCAAAAGTCATCTTATTATCAGCATTGTTCTTGGCAATTGGTGAAATTGCTGCTTTTGCCTGATCAGTTGGGTCATCATTAGCAACGTTAGATGATTCTTCAACGAAATAATATTTACCCATGATCAGATTATTAGCTGTAACTACACCATCACTATTTGTGGTTAAAACACCACCTACTTTTTCACCTCTACCCGGTTCACCTCTATACAATTGGAACTTAGCACCGGCTAATTTCTTTTTGCTATCGGAAGTTTCATTATTCCAAAGGACATATTTACTCAAATTAAACTTAAGCTTTTGTGTCTTATTCTTTGGATATAGGTTTACTGTTGATAGGAATCCATCGCCATTTGGATTGGTATATGGGTTAACAAAAATTACTGGTTCAGAAGGTGGAACTACAAAGCCTCGTGGAGTCTTCGTTTCAACTGCAGCATAGTAGTGATATTTTTGTGGTTTAGAAGCATCATATGCTTTTACATTCTCGAAGCTTACATTACCATCCTTATCAATTGCCTTAGTAGCAACTTTTTGGGCACCTGATAAGTACTCATTCTTGCCCATTTCGCTAGTTAACTTAGCTGGATCAACTCCATGTGTTGCATCATAAGCTGCATTAAAAGAGGCTTGAATCGATTTACTAATTGTATTAACACGACCTTGCATTGCCTGTTGATCACCTTGACTATTAGTAAAGCCCGTCAAGCCCTTTCCGTCGTTAAATTTTGAGTTAACTACATCAGTGATGTCATATAATGTGAACTCAACTTTACCCATTGTGTCTGGATTATAGTGAGTTAATTGATCAGGAAATTCCTTTTCCTTTTCAGTACCATCATTTTTAATCTTGTGAGAATTCATAAAATCAGCATCTTTAACATCATACATAGTCTTATGAATCTTAATAGTATCAGTACTTGGAGCTACTTGATCAGCTTTTGCAACAGCAGTTGTAGTTCCGTTATTCATAATAGTGGTAGCTGCTTGAACTCCAATCAAAACAGTACTGCAAAGACTTAAAGCAACTCCACCAACTGCAAGAGATCGTTTGATAGATCTTTTCATTTTATTCTCCATTTCTATTTACTAATTTTCTAACTCGCCTTGAACTACTAGGCGGTTAATTCCTCCATTTGCACA
>CATLCE010000036.1:0-13068 GCA_949888035.1 Lactobacillus johnsonii
GGTAGAATGTAAAGAGTCCATTTTGACCTCCAATAGAAAGTTTTTGTGGTTATTAACATTCTATCAAACAGGTCCGAATGGACTTTTTATTTTTTATCAAGTGTTCAATTTAATTTTACAATCAGCGCAAAAATATTATCTAAAAAGTCATTGGAATATACTCATGCTAATGAACGTTTAGTAAATACAATAAATGATATATTGAATGGATTTAATACTCTTTTTCTTGCTAATTTACCCCAAACTATCATAAAGAAAATAAATAAATCTTCAGATGATGTAAAAAAATATACCGTACAATATGCTAAAACAGCTGGGATTACACAGGCTATTACAAATGGGTTGGCATTTATTAGTCAGGTGATTATTTTGGGACAAACCGGTTGGCTAATATTGCATAATTTGACTCCGGTAGGAACCATTAGCGGTGCCCAGTTCTTTGCTGGCACTATATTTGCAGAGTTAAGTGGTATTAGTTTTAATTGGCAAGAGTTCAAATCAGTTAAACCGATTATCCAGAAATTCAAATCAGGATTTGATAAGAAGGATAATGATCAAATATTTAAAAATGTAGAATTAGGTAATATAAAACTTGATAATATTTCATACAAATATTCTAAAAACGATAAGCCTCTATTTCAAAATTTAAATTTAGATTTCCAGCTTAATAATAAATACATCTTGGTAGGTGATTCAGCTGCCGGTAAGTCCACCATTCTTAATTTAGTTGCGGGACTACTAAGAAATAATAGTGGTGATATAAAAATGAATGATATAAGCTATTCAGCAATTTCAGACAATGACTTACATGAAAAAATATCATATTTACAGCAAGATCCTTATATCTTTTCAGCTTCTTTAAAGTGGAACTTGACTCTAGGCAAAAATATACCTGATGCTAAAATAAATAACGTGATTCATGAATGTGGCCTTGAAGATATGATCGCTAAACTTCCCAATGGCGTGGATACTGTATTGAGTGATCAGGGAAAGCAATTATCAGGTGGACAGAAGCAGCGTATTTCATTTGCTAGAGAAATTCTGCGAGATAAACCTATTTATTTATTAGATGAAGCAACTTCTGCATTAGATAAGTCTGCTAGTGTTAAACTTGAAAAGGCAATTTTATCAAAGAAGAATACAACGGTTATAATGGTAACTCATCATCTAAGAGAAGAAATAAAACAATTGGCTAATGAAGTGATTAATTTAAATGAGGTGAAAGAGTAGCGTATTTCATTTGATGAATAAAGATGAAATGGATTGCAAAGAAAAATGTAAGCTTTTCTATATATTTTTTATGAGCACCAAATCACTGATATGACGCTCCGTATGGGGCGTCTTTTTTTGTGCAATTTTTTCATCTTTTGATATAGACCAATTGTAGATAAAACATCTTGACCAATTTATTTAATAGGGTTATTATTGCTAGTATAACAGCAAATAAAATATAGTCCATTTAACTTAAATGAACTATACCAAAGGAGAAAAACTTATGTGTGGAATTGTTGGTGTTGTTGGAAAACCTGCAAGAGATATTATTTTAAATGGCTTAACTAACTTAGAATATCGTGGTTACGATTCTGCAGGTATGTATTTAAATGACTTAAATGGGAAGGAATATTTAACAAAAGCAGTCGGTAGAATTTCTAACTTAAAAGAAAAACTAACTCCTGATGAACAAGGATTAGTAGGAATTGGTCATACTCGTTGGGCTACACATGGTAAGCCAACAGTGGATAATGCTCACCCTCACTTTGATGAAACTAAGCGTTTTTACCTAGTTCATAATGGTGTTATTGAAAATTATGCAGAATTAAAGGAAAAATACTTACAAGGGGTAAAATTCCACTCTAATACTGATACTGAAGTGGTTGTCCAATTAATTAGTAAGATTGCTCGTGAGAAGAATTTAGATGGTTTTTCTGCGTTTAAAGAAGCTTTGAAATTAGTCAAAGGTTCATATGCCTTCCTTTTAGTTGATAACACTGAACCAGAGCATGTTTTTATTGCTAAAAATAAATCACCAATGATGTTAGGGCTTGGCGATGGTTTCAATATTATTGCTTCTGATGCAATTTCTGTTTTAGATCAAACCAAAACTTTTGTTGATTTACAAGATGGTGATGTTGGTGACATTACTAAAGATTCTTACACAATCGAAACTGTTGATGGTAAAAAGGTTGAACGTAAGCCCCATGTATTAGATATTGATCCTAATGCAGCCTCAAAGGGAACTTACGAATTTTACATGCTCAAAGAAATTGATGAACAACCAAGCGTAATGCGTAAAATTTCTCAAACTTATTTTGATGAAAATGATGATGTTAAGGTTGATCCAAAAATTATTGATTCTATTTCAAAAGCAGATCGTATTTATATTTACGCTGCTGGGACTAGTTATCATGCTGGTTTAGTTGGTAAGACAATGTTAGAGCATTATACTGGAATACCAACTGAAGTTGGTTTGGCCTCAGAAGCTGGTTATCACTTCCCAATGATGAGTAAGAATCCATTCTTTATTTTCTTAACTCAGTCAGGAGAAACCGCTGATTCTCGTGTTGTTTTGAAAGAAGTTAATAAGCGTAATATCCCAAGTTTAACAATCACTAATGTAGAAGGTTCAACTTTATCAAGAGAAGCAGACTACACTATGCTCTTAGAAGCTGGTCCTGAAATTGCAGTTGCATCTACTAAGGCATACACTGCCCAAATTGCTGTTCAAGCAGTTCTGGCTAAGGCGTTGGGCGAAGCACTTAATAAAGCAGAAGCTAAAGATTGGAATTTAAAGCATGATTTAGCTATTGCAGCAGAAGGGATGCAGCAACTTGTTGACAGTAAAGAAAGTTTGAAAGAGATTGCTGATAAATACCTAATTAAGTCTCGAAATGCTTTCTACATTGGACGCGGAATTGATTATGCAGTAGCCTTAGAAGGAGCATTAAAGCTTAAAGAAGTATCATATATTCAAACTGAAGGCTTTGCAGCAGCCGAATTAAAGCATGGTACTATTTCTCTTATCGAAAAAGATACCCCAGTAATTGCCTTAATTAATGATCCTGCAACTGCTGATTTAACTCGCGGAAATATTCAAGAAGTTGTCTCTAGAGGTGCTAACGTTGTTACTATTGCTGGTAAAGACTTTGCTAGAGAAGGGGACAATGTAGTTTTACCAGAAATTAACTATTATATGTCTGCCTTATTAACTGTTGTACCAGCTCAACTTCTTGCATATTATGCATCTAAAGATAAGGGTCTTGATGTAGATAAACCACGTAACTTGGCCAAGAGTGTTACAGTTGAATAATAGATTTTAGATTAATTATTAAAATAGAGAATTAGTGATTTTAAGGTGCTAATTCTCTATTTTTTATGTAATTCTTTAGTGAAAAGCCTAATTTTGATTTAAAATATATAGGTATAGTAAGGTGAAATGAGCGAGGGCAATTATGTTATCAAAAATATCAATTTTACTTACAAATCATCATTTAACCTTAAAGGATATTTCACAAAGTAATTCTTTAATGGAAAAAGATTTAGAAGATGCACTTAATGAGAATCCCGATAATTGGTCAAGTGCAATTTTATCGGCATTGTCATCCTCTTTAAATATGCGACCAGGGGATTTATTAGAATTACTTGATCCAGTTTATTCTTTGAAAATTAATGATACTAATCAAATGATTCAAGGTATTTATATTGAAGATCCAGAAATGTATGAACAAATTAGATTTGTTGTAGAAAGTGAAAACTTAGAGGGTTGGCAACCAGATGAAGAGGATATTTTAATGCTTCTTGATGAGGCAATTAATCCATCTAAGGAAATTAAAACTGAAATTGATCGAATTTGGGGTGAAGAAAATGAATGAGGCCGTAAAGGATTCGGAATGGTATCGTCAAAAATTTCTTTATCCAAATGGTACGCTTAAAAATAAGCTAAATATTACTGATGCGGCGGAATTAGCACAAAAAGAATACTTAGGCTCAGGAATTCGGGCAGTTGCTTTTTTGAGAAAGAATAAAAAAATTACTAGTGTTGAAGATTTGAAAAAAATTCATAAAATTATGTTTGGTTGGCTTTACGACTGGGCTGGTCAGATTAGAGATTATGAATTAATTAAAGGGGAGACGGAGTTTTTAGAGTATTCTCGGATTAATTTTGGAATCGAAGAAATAGACGAAAAGATACAACAATTATCATCTAAAAAAGAACTTGCAAATGTTGACTATGCCTTTTTACTTGATAGATTAAATTATCTTCATCCCTTTAGAGAAGGAAATGGACGAAGCAGTAAATTATTTTTACAAGCTTTTGCTGCAAATCATGGGCAAGTGATTGATTATCCACGTTCAAACAAAGAGCTAATTATTGCCCAAAATAATGCAGATATTGATCAAATTGCAAGCTTAATTAAAGTCAGTGCTAAAGCGAAGAATTCTACTAATTAAATGTTTTAATTTAACAATAGAAGAAAAATGAACTAAGATATAGATGACTGATCCGAAAACTTCTCCTTTAAGAAGTGTAACAATTTATTTTTCTTCATTAAGATCATGTTGAGCTACAATCAGAAATGATTGTAGCTTTTTTGTTTTGTTTATAAATTTGGTCTTAAAAATAGTAAATGATGAGCATATTAATTTATTATAAAGCGCTATCAAGAGATAATTATTAATAATATTAAACTGAAAAGGGATGACTATTATGAAAAATCCTAGGTTAATTGTTTCTTTGACAAGTTATGGTGATAGGTTAGGTACATTATCTATCTGTCTTAAAAGTTTACTCAATCAGACTAGAAAAGCTGATAAAATTTTAGTTTATCTAACGGATGATATTAAAGAACGTCATCTTCCAACATCTCTTCGTGAATTACGGGGTAAAGGTGTTGAATATCGATTTATTCCCTTAGATTTAAAGCCGCATAAAAAATACTACTATGCTATGCAAGAGTTTCCTGACGATATTATTGTTACAGTAGATGATGATGTTATTTACTATAAAGAAATGCTTTCAGAATTATACAAAACGTACTTAAAATTTCCAAAATGTATTGTTACGGGAAGAGCACATAAAATAACTTTTAATGATGATGGATCAATTAGGCCATATGATGATTGGGATTGGTGTAGTCAAAAGTGTGAACAACCATCGATGAAATTATTAGCTACGGGGGTTGGCAGTGTTTTATACCCGCCTCATCTATTAGATAAAAAGCTATTGTTTAATCTAGATTATATTAAGCACTACATTACAGTAGATGATTTATGGTTAAAATTAGTCGAAGTATTATCGAATGTACCAACGGTAGTATGTAGTTTAAAGATAGAAAAAATGCGTGAGGGAATTCCTGATACACAAGCACAGGGCCTATTTAATAAAAATGTTGGTAAGAATGAAAATGATCTTTATCTAAAAGACTTAGACAGGGAATTTTCCTTAGCAAGTAAAATTCTCGCCTATGAAAAAAGTAAAGAAGAGTAAAAAAGAAACGTCTGCTTGGACGTTTCTTTTTAGGATATAAATATAAATTAATGAATAGAGGCTGTTTTTTGAGCTTGAATTTTTTCTTGCATTTGCTTTTGTAATTTTTGCATCTCTTTAGTTGAAATTACTTTCCAGCTTGATGGAATAGTAAAAATATATTTTCTTTGTTTGAGTTCATTATCATGGGCAAATACACCAAACATAATTCGGCTAAAATTATCTCGGTAAACATACCGAGTGGTTTCTATTTGAAGATTGGCTTGCGCACTATGCTTAATTTCAGTTGATACCTTATCAAGTTTAATAGCCTTTGGCTTCTTTTGTTCATTGTTAGTCTTATATAAGTATACTTTTTCTGTGCCGTTACCTAGGGGTTGATAGAGTAGAAGGGAAAGATTAGGGTTAGCACTTGAGACTAGACTTTGTTTATTTATCTCTGTTTCAGTTTTCATTCCCCAATGATTATAATCATGTGCAACAATCCCCAGAATACAAAGTGATGTAACAGTTAAAGAAAGCCAGGAGATTATAGTATGTCCTTTACCAGGGATGACGTTGAAGTAAATAAATAAAATTGCTGCTAAGATTAAAATTACGATTATCATTATCCATTCACCTCTTCTTGATTTTCACGGGCACGGTTACCTTTCTTGAGGAAGAAAGCAAGAACCAAAGCAATTAAAGCAAAGACAATACTCATAGCAAATGAAGCATGGAACCCATCTAAAGTAGCATTAATAGCTTGATTTTTATATTGAAGTGGTAAAGTTTTCAGTAATTCTTTACTTGGCATGTTGTTGTTAGTCGTAGTAGTTAAGACAGAGACTAAAATGGCAGTACCAATTGAACTTAAAACTTGTCTAAATGTATTGTTTACTGCAGTTCCGTGTGAAATCTTGTCTAAAGGCAATGAGTTCATCCCAGAAGTAGTAACATTCATCATAACTAAGGCTACTCCGACCATTCTGATTGCATATAAAACGATAATCATGGTATAGGAACTTTGCTCAGTCAAAAATACAAATGGGATTGTACCTAATGTTAAAAGGGTCATTCCCGTAATGGCCATCTTGCGGGCACCATATTTATCGAATAAACGTCCCGTAATTGGTGACATAATTCCAATCATTAGGGCACCTGGTAAAAGCATTAAACCTGAATGAAATGCAGATACTCCCCGTAAGTTTTGAATATATAAAGGTAGCACCATCTCTATACCAACCATGGCCAAATTTGTAATACCACTAAGGGCTGCAGCTAAAGAAAATTCAAAGTGTTTGAACACAGTAATATCTAAGAAAGGATCTGACATTTTCAATTGACGAAGACCGAAGAGGATGACAAATACTATCCCTACACCAATAAACATTAGAATTTCTGGATTAGTCCAACCTTTGTTACCGGCCTCGGAAAAACCATAAAGTAAGCTTCCAAATCCAACAGTAGAAGTGGTTACAGATAAAATATCAATTTTTTCTTTTTTAGTAGGGAGTACATCTTTAATTAAAAAGAAAGCTAATACAATAACCACGCCAGCAATTGGGGCAATAATACTAAATAAGTAGCGCCAAGAAAGATTATCAACGATCCATCCAGATAAAGTTGGGCCGATGGCAGGAGCTAAGCCGATAACAATACCAACAGTTCCCATGGCAGCCCCACGTTTATCAGCTGGAAAGATAGAAAGCATAATGGTTTGAAGAAGAGGCATCGTGACTCCAACACCTAATCCTTGAATAATTCTACCAGCAAGTAGGGTTCCAAAGTTCGGTGCAATTGCTGCGATAACTGTTCCAATAAAGAAAACAGACATTGCACTCAAGTACATTTTTCTTGATCCAAAGCGATTGATTAGCCATGCGGAAATTGGGATCATTACTCCGTTAACTAGCAAAAATGCTGTTGAAAGCCATTCAGCAGTTGCAGTGCTGATATGGAAGGAACGCATTATTGAAGGTAGAGCAGTAGCAAGCAATGTCCCGTTTAACACAGTACAGAAAGAACCAATAATTAAAACTAATACCAGTAAGTTTCGATTATAGGACTTTCCATGAATATCGGTGGGTTGTTTATCCATTTTGAAGATCCTTTCTAAGTTATTAATATTAAAATTTAACTATAAAAACTATAATCTTAAAGAAAATGATTGTCAAATAATCTTACAAACATGTAATTATCTTTGACATATATGTTGCTAAAACTGTCATAAGATTTTAAACTAGAATTGAGATTATGATATTTAAGGATAAAAAAATGGAAGCAAAAAAGATATTTCATGATGTGTTTCAAAATATTGAAGTCGGAATAGGCGAAGTAAGTAAAACGGTTGGTGTTTCGCAAAGACAGTTACGGTATTGGGAAGAAAAGGGATATATTAAGCCGGTCGATGATAATCAAAGTGGAGTTAGAAGATATACTCTTTCAACTTTATATTTAATTATTTTTATTAAAACTCAACTTGATCAGGGATTTACTTTATCTGCAGCCTTTGAGCGCTCAAAAGATATTAAAGTAAAAAGTAAAATTGTGAGAAATTTTTTTGAACACACTTTTAATGATGTAACTATTACGGATGCAGATAAAGCCTACGGTGAGATCGACTTGGGAGAACTTTTAGTGCAAGATGGTCAAAAGTATCATTTTAAAGGCGTAGTTGATGAGCATGGTCGATATCTAAAAATTGATAAATAAAAAATGAAGTATCCATTTATAGATACTTCATTTTTAGGACAAGTCGATATTAAAGTTATATATGTTGATTAGTTGTGATTTATGAATTATTTGCTAAAGCCAGCTTCATACCAAACATTAGCAGATGGTTTTAATGACCATCCCGTAACCTTACTGTTAACTGCAGTAACCGAGTAAGCTCCACTAGTTGGAACGACGTAAGCTTTATTGTACATCCATCTTTGCCATTCATGGAATTTTTGTACTCGATAATTTTTATCAAAAGATTTGGCAGAATCAATTTCATCTAAAAGTTTAGTATTAGTTGGAGACACAAAGCGGGCAAAGTTATATGGCATTTTTTCACCATAAAATACGCTTGGAGAAGGGTCACCGGCAGCGCCCCAGCTTCCTTCAAGTACATCAATTTTTGGATCACTAGATTTAACTGCGGCAACCCAGCGATTAAATTCCATTGGGCGACCGCCAAGAAACTTAACGTTTAGGCCGGCTTTTTTCCATTGCTGGATATAGTTGCGCCAGATCGCCTCGCTGTTTTCGCCTGATCCACGCACAGCTATATTAATTACTAAAGGCTTACCGTTAGGCTGATGTCTGTAAAGGGCACCAGGAGCTTTTTTGTAGCCAGCTTTATCTAATAATTCATTAGCTTTATTTAAGTTATAAGAATAAGTTGGAATGTTTTTATCGTAATATGGCGTAAATTGTGAAGGAATTAGTGAATTAACTCTGAATTTTAAGCCATGATAAAAACGATTATTAATAACATCTACATTCATAGCATAAGCCATTGCTTTTCTTAAGGCGGGGTTATTCATTTTGGCATGAGGATTTTCTACATTCTTTCCTAGTTTTTGATCCCATTTACCAACTTTAAAGGCTAGGTAGTTGTAGCTGAGAGTCTTTTTGCCAACGAAATTAACTCCCTTAGTATTTTTGACTTGCAGCCATTGAGAGTCTAAAACACTGGCTACATCAAATTTGTGGCTTTTGATTGCTTGGGAAACATTTGAATTAGTAATATTTGACATGTAGATATGAGCAAAATTAGGTTTTCCACGCCAATAATATGGATTTCTAGACCAGCTAGTTGATTGACCCTGAACTGTCTTATCCATCTTGTAAGGACCAAAGTAGAGGGGATGCTTTCTAACTTGATCACTAGATACTAATTTTTCGAATGGTACTTTTTTCAAATAGTGATAAGGAGCGGCATGTTCCCAGTAAAAACCACTGGCAGCATTTAGCATTGCTGGTTTTAATTCTTTGAAATGAAGAATTAAGGTCTTCCCGTTAGGACCATCTGGCATTTCAATTCCAGAAATTTCTTTGGCTTTTCCTTGATGATATTCAGCCATACCTTTAATATTTTCTAATGAAGAAGTATATTGAGTAGTTTGAACCTTAGGATTGGCAAGAATTTCATAAGAGTACTCTAGATCTTTGGCAACTACTGGTTTACCATCTGACCAGCGAACTTTGTCCTTTACCTTGATTTTAGCTGTATTATCGTGATGATTTAATTTTAACGTGGCAGCTCCTTTATCAGTAATTTGATATTGATCATTGATTGAAAACAGTGACTCATCTCCCGGAGCGGCAGCCTCTACATCTGGACTGGTATCAGCAATTTCTGAGAGAAAAATTCCAGTAAAAGGTGATTCGTTTTCTAGTGCATAGGTAAGAGTGCCACCTTTTTTAATGGCTTTCTTGGGGACATTCTGAGAAAACTTGATTGTCTGATTACTGGAATCAGTTTTCTTAGCACCACAAGCAGTTGCGAATATCGTAAGAGAGCTTGCGAGAGTTACATACAGCAGTTTGGACTTTGACATCTTCATATAAAATCTCCTTTCGTCAAAAATCCACTAACAGCATGATTAAGAAAACAAAAAGACGCCCTATTAGATCAATTTGATCCAATAGGGCGTCTTGTCGCTGTACCACCTATTTTTACTAGAAAACTAGTCTTTAATTAACGTACGGTTCAATACAGGAGAACGATACGCCGTCGCTATAAAGGGCTGTCCCTTAAACCACTCTAAATCGTAGTTTACGCTCAAAGGTGATTTTCATTAAGAATCTATCTATTTCTTCACACCAACCAGAAATTCTCTGAAAGACGATTTCCTAATTACTTTTCCTTATCAAAGCTGTTTGATAATAATGTTTGTGACCATAATATTACGCCGTTTTGAAAATAAGTCAACATAAAATTATATTTTTCTTATTTTTAATATAATTTTCTATTTATAGTTTAATGAGGCTTATCAAGATGGATAAGGAATAAAAAATTCCTGATGTTAATGAAAAATAAAACGATTTTATATAAGCTAAATGTTATTAAATTTGACTCATTAATAAGACAATAAAAAAAGAAAAAGCTATTTATATAGATTGATATTTGGTATAAATGTTATTTAATTTAATTAAATATTATAAAAATTTGAGCAAAAAAGAAGATTTTTTTATTAAATAGGCCTATACTTATAATTGATTAGTAGTAGAAAGGAACTATATACTATGAAGAAATTAAACACAAATAAATTAACTGATAAACAAGCTGACCTTTTTAAGAACAATTTAGTTTACATTGCTACTGTTGATGAAAATGGTAATCCACAAGTTGGTCCTAAAGGCTCAATGACAGTATTAGACCCATCTCATATGCAATATCTTGAAAAAACTAAAGGTGCAGCCTTTGAAAATATTAAAAATGGTTCAAAAGTAGCATTAGTAGCAGCTGATGTACCATCACATACTGCTGTTCAAGTTTTGGCTACGCCACATGTTCATGAAGATGATGAATATGCAAAGAAGATCGTTTCTGGTACCGATACTCCAAATGCATTTGTAGTAGTACTTGATATTGATGAAATTTTTGAATAATTATAGAAAAGATATTTTTCTGTCTACATTTTAAATTATTTAATAAAGAGGCTAAGTATTAGATCAAATACTTAGCTTTTTTGTTATAAAACTTGCTTATTTTCTATATTAATGTAAGATTAAAACTAATTAAATTAATGAAGACAAAAGGAGAAATATAATGGGCGCCTTATCTGAACAAGAATTAGCAGCTTTTTCTGCAGACTTTAACAAAAATGATAAAAATAAACTTGCTTCTAGAGCTGCACGGCGAAGTGGATTATTTGAGGCATCATTTAACGATGAAGTTTCAAAGCGATTAAATCATACTTTTTCAACTGAATTAGATATCGGTGGAGTTACTGATCAAAAGCATTCTGGACGTTGTTGGGAATTTGCTACTTTAAATGTCTTACGGCATCATTTTGGTCAAAAGTATCATGTTAAGGACTTTACTTTCTCACAAGCTTATAATTTCTTTTGGGATAAGATTGAGAGAGCAAATGCTTTCTACGATAGTATGATTCGCTTAGCTGATAAACCAATTGATGATCGTGAGGTTGAAACTTGGTTTAACTTTGCAGGTCAAGATGGTGGATTGTGGCAAATGGCCATTAATCTAGTTAAAAAATACGGTGTTGTTCCATCATATGCGATGCCAGAAAATGCGACTTCAAATAATACTAGTGCTCTAATTGACTCTTTAGCCCGTAAAGAAAGAAAAGATGCTTTGGTACTTCGTAAATTAGTTCAAGAAGGTAAGCTCGAGGAAGCTGAAAAGGCTAAGAAAGAATTTTTAAATGAAGTTTACCGCATGTCAGCCGTTGCTTTGGGCGAGCCACCTAAGAAATTTGATTTAGAGTACCGAGACGACGATAAGAAATATCATTTAGAAAAGGATTTAACCCCACGTCAATTTGCTGAAAAATATTTAAAAGACTTTAATTGGGATGACTATGTTGTTTTATTAAATTCACCTAATTATGATTACAACAAACGCTATCACCAAGGTTTATACGATAATGTGGCTGGTGGTACTCCGATTACTGGGCTAAATGTACCAATTGAAGTGTTAGCTAGAGCAGCTGCAGCCCAATTGAAAGATGGAAAAGCAGTTATTTTTGGAAACGACGTATTAAAACAAATGGAACGTAAGACTGGTTTCCTTGATACTGAATTATACAAAACGGATGATCTATTTAGTGTTGATACTCAAATGAGTAAAGCAGATCGTTTAGCCACTGGAGAAGGATCTGCAACACACGATATGACCTTAGTCGGTGTAGATGAAGATAATGGCGAAATTCGCAAATGGAAGGTAGAGAATTCTTGGGGTGATAAGTATGGCCATAAAGGATTCTACGAAATGAGCCAGAAGTGGTTTGAAGAATATGTGTATGATGTCGTTGTTGATAAGAAATATTTATCTGAAGATCTAGTTAAACTTTGGGAAGAGCCAGCTGTAGACTTAAAGCCTTGGGAACACATTGGTTTATAAAAATCAGTAAATTTAGAATAAAAAGACTTTCTTTCTAAAATTTTAGAGAGAAAGTCTTTTTTATTAGGTAAAAGTGAGGTAGAAAAATTATTAGATCATCCTAGCATCTTGGTTTATAAAGCTATTTTTCCGGCGTGTTTCATTTGCAAACTAATTGTTGAAGTAGATGATTTATAACTTTATCAGTCTGTTGATTTATCCAAATAGGGTTGGGTAGTTGATACTTGATTGTCTTATTTGGACTCATTTTTTGAAAAATAAGATCTATTCTTTTAATAGAAATTACTTTAAATTTGAAACCTAATAAAAGCGGAGATATGGATACCAGGTTATAGTATTTTTAATATGTTTAAGAAAAAATGGCCTTTTTTAATTTTTGTGAATCCGCTTTCAAAACGTTATTTACCAGTAATTTAATAATTAAATTTCATACAAAATAAAAAAACACCTTGCCTATATGCGTTGGTATATGTATAATTAGGAAAATATTTTTTGTATTTAAATAACACTTATATCAAATAAG
>CATLCE010000037.1:0-12864 GCA_949888035.1 Lactobacillus johnsonii
CGTAGTTCCAATCAATGGCATATTGCATTAGACGAGCATCTTTTTGTTGGGCAACCGGAATGTCAGCTTTTGCACTAGGTTCTGGACCAGTATAGTTAGCACCATATTCTGTATAAACTCCGTTTGCGCCTGGATTGCCGTCTTCTCCGGGTGTCCAGATAACTTTTGGACCAATTATAAAACCATGGAGAATCTCCTCATTGATAACTTTATCTTCATAAGGATTAATTTTAATTGGAAGATTTTGGGTAAATGATTGTTTATTAGGCAAAGTAACTGTAACGGGAAGAGTTAAATCGGGGTAAGTACCATATTTTTCATAGTATTGGGTAGTAGCAGTAGTATCGGCATTAAATGGAAAAGTTGCATCAAAACCGGATAAGATGCCGTCATCACTTCCTGTGTAAGTAAAAGTGAATTCTTTATTAGCAGCTGTATCAGTTCTATTCATATCAAATTCACTAGTTTTAGTTGGATTTACATTAAAGCTCAACAGATTATTTTTATCGTTAATTGAAACGTTAACTTGTTCACCATGATTAATAGTGAGTGGTGTAGTCGCATGATTATTGATATGCACATTAATGGCACCTTGAGTTACGCCAGCGATAAGAGAATCATTAGTTTTAGCTCCAGTAATGCTTACTGTGGATTCATTCTGATTTGTTTCTTCATTAAGATTGTTAGTTTGATTAGTTGGGACAGTCACTTCATTTTTAGAAGTGAGAGATGATTGTGTTGAAGAATTATTATCTTTTGTACTTGGATCGCTACTATGTGAATTGTTTTCAGCACTAGTTTCTTGTTTCTGAGTCGTTTCGACTGAATTATTTGAAGTTAGTTCCTTGCTAATATTCTGGTTACTATCAGTATTATTTTGATCTGCTGCTTGAACAGTATTAGAACTTGCTAAAAAGAAAGTTGTACCTAAAGCAACAGTAACTAATCCAACTGAAATTTTTCTAAAACTAAACTTTTCCTTCCCATTAAGTTTAGTAATAAAAAATAAATCATTTTTATGTTTCATTTTAATTCTTTCCTCGATTATGAATGATTTTTTAATAAAATAACATTTTAGCTTTCTAAAAGAATATTATACTCCAGATTTAAATAATAGATTATTAGATAGGGAAAGTAGGCTATTGCTAATAGTGAAAAGATCTAGCTAAAAGTAAAAAAACGACTTTAAAAAGTAGCTATAAACACAAAAAAATACGTGATTTATTCAAGTATAAAAATAAAAAATATATAAAAATGCAAATAAAAACAGTTAGGATAATAAAGTAAGCGCTATCTAAAATTTGAATAACCCTTACCCGCATATTTAACGAAAATTGTAAACTCTTGTTTTCAATTTATTAACTACTATACTAGATACAGATGCTTTTTTGAGAAAAATGCGGATAAGGCACAATATATTGTGTGACCTAATATAAAGAAAGAGGAGTTAATAAATGGACAATTCCACATCATTACAAGAAGATCATAAAGAAAGAAAGGATAACTATTTCGTTTGGCTATTTAAGCAATTGCACGGATGGCCAGTTCAAAATTATATGCTTTGGTTCTTTGCTTTCGGTTTCCAATTAGCTATTTTGATTCAAAATAAAATCACTGCTTTAACCGTTATTACTTTTATTGGGACATTGCTTGGAACTTTATGTGTTTTAGCCATTAATGCAACTAAAGCAATTAATGGATGGTTAGGCTTGATTTCCGCAGCTTGTTTTATTTATGCAGGACTAGCTGCTAAGAATTATCTTTCAATTTTTGAACAAATTGCTTATATTTTAACTTTAGATTTACCAGTTATTATTTCAGTTAGATCTTGGAATGACGATACTAAGAATCACTTACGTAAGTTTGGTGCTAAAGAATGGATTGTTGCCATTGTTGGTACATTAGTTGTTTATGCAGTATCTGGCTATTTAATTGGTAAGTTTACTAACGATCCACGTCCTTGGATCGATGCTATTAGCTTTGCAATTTCATTAACTGCTGGCATTATGTGTTTTTTACGCTACAATAACCAATATTTCTGGTGGACTGCTAGTGGAATTTTCCAATTAATTCTTTGGGGTGTGACTTATGCACAGGGAGATGCAACTTTAGCAATGGCTGTTAACTCCTTAATTTACGTTGTTAATGACGTTTTAGCCTTTACTGTTTCACCATGGTTTAACATGGGAAGAAAGCGTGAAGGGTTAAAAGCTATTAAAGACTAAATGTAATTAAATACGTTAAAATTAGCATGTCGAGTTCGACATGCTTTTTTTATTTGTGAGGTATCAAAAATGAATGAAAATTGGACTAAAAATTATAAAAAAGCTGCACAAGGTAATGACTATGTAAAGTTAAATGCGGGACTAATGAAAGTAAAAGACCTCGATAATTATCTTTCTTCGTTTCCCAGCAATTTGCTCAGTTTTAATAAGACTGGAGAATTTACATATTATAAACAATTACCAGGGATGAATTATACTCCTCCAGAACTTGGAGAAAATATTGCGGCTCTTGGCCAAACAGAGAGTGAAAAGAAGCAATTAACAGAAGTATTCCATAAGTTAAGCACAGGTGAAGCAAAAGAATTGCATTTTGTAGATCAAACTAATACCCAAAAAAGATTTATGGTAGACACATATCGGGCTATTTTTGATAAAGACCATCATTTTGCTGGAATTAATGAAACTGTTCAAGATATTTATCCACTTGTGGAATACTACTTAAAAGAAACCGGACAAAAATTGGTTGATGATCCTAAGAATACAAACGGAGAAGTGTATCGGAAAAATCAGAAAATTGATGCAGAAAGTGGTGCATCTGAACTATAGTGAATTGACAGAAAACTATTTTTTCTTAAAATATAATTAAAAATAGTTTGGGGATGGTAAAAATGCCTGAAATTGATCAAAAATATATTCAAAATAAATTTATAGAATACTGTAAAGTAAATACTCGTTCAGATGAACAAAGTACAGCGGTGCCGACGACTGCCGGTCAAGTTGACTTGTTGAAAATTATTGAGAAAGAATTAGAAAAATTAGGCTTAGAAGATATCTCTTTTTCAGAAGAAGATTCCTATTTAGTAGGAAAACTAAAAAAGACAACTAAGAAAGAAGTGACTCCAATTGGTTTTGTAGCACATGTAGATACGGCTGATTTTAATGCAGAAAATATTAAACCACTGGTACATCAGAACTATGATGGAAAGGATATTTTCTTAAAAGAGGGACGTGTCTTATCCACAAGTGAATTTCCTAGTTTAAAAAAACATTTAGGTGAAACATTGATTACCGCTGATGGAACGACTTTACTTGGTGCAGATGATAAGGCGGGAATTGCTGGATTACTAGGAATGCTCAAATTTTTAAAAGAAAATCCTGATCTTGAACATGGAGATATTTGGGTTGCTTTTGGCCCAGATGAAGAAATTGGTAAGGGTGCTGCTCGTTTTAACGTGGAACGTTTTCCTGTTGAATTTGCTTATACATTAGATAATGGTGATCCAGGGGATATTGCATTTGAGACCTTCAATGCAGCAGCGGCTACGATTGATTTTCATGGGACAGTAGTTCATCCTGGCGAGGCATACGGTCTTATGGTCAATGCAGCCTTGATAGCTAGTGAATTTATTCAAGCTTTACCAGCAAGTGAGGTCCCTGAAAATAGTAAAGATTTTGATGGCTATTTTATGGTTTTATCCAATAATGGCAATGTCGATCATGCAAAAATTCAATTAATCATTCGAGATTTTGATACTGATGGTTTTGAGCAAAAGAAAAAGTTAATCACAGGTACAGTGGATAAGTTGAATAAAAAGTATGGGACAAATCGAGTAACTTTTGAAATGCATGATCAATATCGTAGTCCAGGAGATTTGATTAAAGAGCATCCCTATGTAGTAAATCTAGTTTTACATGCCTATAAGTCCCTTGGATTGGAGCCAAAAATTATCCCGTTTCGTGGAGGAACAGATGGCGATTTTATTTCAGAAAAGGGGATACCTACACCTAACTTATTTAATGGTGGGGCAAATTTTCATGGACCATATGAATATGTAACAACTGAAAGTATGGCTCTTTTAGCTAAAACATTAATTGAAATTACGAAGCAGCATGTTTTATTAAATGATAAACGTGATGAAAGTCCATTAAAGAGAAAGTATTAGATTTAAATGAATTTCTATACGATAAATTATATTCAGAACCATCAAAATACAGATCGAACAGCTTTATATATTCTAATGATTGTTGCTGCCAGTGCGATGATTATTTTTGCAATTCTATATTTGCGTGATCGTTTTAATACCAGATATAGGGATTTAGGAATCATTGCCCTCTTGTTTTTATTATTATTTACTGGCACACAATATGAAAAATATGTGCAAAATAATGAACAGAAGTCTAAAGCTGCCCAAATTGTTCCCTTTATTAAATCAGTTGCTGATGATGAAAATGTTAAAGAAAGCGATGTGATGGTCAGTTCACTGAGTTTGCAGGATGGGATGATTGTGCGAATTGATTCGAAAAATGAAGACTATCAATTGAATTTAAACGAAAACAATAATAGCTATACATTAAATCGAGCGCACGTGATTGATCATCATGTATATGTGCAAAAGTAGGTAAAAGATGGATTATACACAATTATTTATTAAGTTTTCTCTAGGGATATTAACCTTGATTATTCAAATTAATGTTTTTGGAAAAAGTAATTTAGCTCCAACAACAGCTTTGGATCAATTACAAAATTATGTACTGGGCGGAATTATAGGTGGTTTAATATATAATCAAAGTATTACCGTTCTTCAATTTTTATTGGTATTAATCGTTTGGACTTTAGTAGTTTTTATTTTGAAGTTTGGTCGTGAGCGTAGCAATTGGATTCGTAATTTGATTGATGGAAAACCGGTTCAAGTAATAAAAAATGGTCATGTGTTGGTCGGAAATTGTATGAAAGCTGGTATTTCTGCCAATGAATTAATGTTTAGACTTAGAAGTCGCGGAATTTATTCAGTTGAAAAAGTGAAAAATTGTATTTTTGAACAAAATGGCCAATTAACGATAATTGAAAATGATGAAGATAATATTCGCTTTCCGATTATTAGTGATGGACAGGTAAATGAAGATGTTTTGGAGTTGATCCATAAATCTAATGCTTGGCTTGAACAGGAAGTAACTAAAGCTGGTTATAATAGTCCTGATGATGTCTTTTTAGGAGAATATATTGATGGACAATTACGTCTGGTAGGATATTCTGAAAAATAAAAAAGGAAGAAATGATCATGAAAGATTTTAAAGAAATAAAAAAATGGTTAGCGGATGCCGATGCGGTTATTGTGACTGCAGGTAATGGCTTTGCACAAATGGAAGGCCTTGATATGTTTGACAATTTGGCCTTTCCGATTGAATATAAAAATATAAGTGAAAAATATCATGTAAAAACAATTGCGGATGCACTAGATAAAGATTTTGATTCTTGGGATGAAAAATGGCAATTCTGGAGTCAACTAATTAATGAGTATTCAGTTGAATATAAGCCAAGTAAAGCAATGAAGCAATTAAAAGAATTGTTAAATGGAAAGAATTATTTTATTGCTACTAGTACTTTTGGTCATTTTTTTGAAAAAGCTGGCTTTGATCAAGAAAAAATCTTTAATGTTTTTGGTGACTGGACAATGATGCAGTGCTCTAGTGGTTTAAATCACGGTACACATTCTGATTTGTCAACAGTGAAGAGATACGTTAATGGCCAGGGTGAGGTTCCAAGATGTGAGGATTGTAATTCACCAATGGAACTTCATATGCCGCTAAATGCTCACTTCTTTCCAGATGAAGATGCAAATACTAGATTTCGTTGGTTCTTAACAAGAAATCAGACTAATAAGGTTGTAGTGCTTGAACTAGGAGTTGATCCAACTAGTCCTCAGCTTCTTGATCCAATGGCAAAACTGGTTGAGCAGTTCAAAGATTGGCATTATGTAGCAGCAGACTTAAGTCAAGATGAATTGCCGGACGATGTCCAAAAAAGAAGTGTAGGCCTAGAAATGTCTCTTCCTGAAGCAATTGAAAAGATTTCAAAATAATGAAAGGTAAAAAATGAGTATTTCAGTTATTCAAGGTGTTTTACGAATTCCAGCAGCTCAAGAAAAAATACGTCAAAAAGGCATTGAAAAACCTGGTTTTCCTGATAACTATACCTTAATTGATGTGGAAACTACGGGGCTTAGTCCATACCGTGATCGGATTACAGAGATGGGTGGTTTAAAGGTTCGCCATGGAGAAGTAGTTGCAACTTTTTCAGAATTGGTGAAGTTTCCTGATAGCAATAAGGTGCCTGCTTTTATTACCAAATTAAATGGAATTGATGAAGCGACGATTGAAGAAAAGGGACTACCGGTTCAAGAGGCAATAAAGAAGTATCGTGAATTTATCGGTAGTGATCCGATTGTTGGATATAATGTGAATTTTGATTTGAATTTTGTCTATGACCTAGCTGAAAAGTATCACTTAACTGTCTTAAATAATGATTATGTTGATGTTTATCGTTTGGCTCGTAGTTTTTACCCACAAGAACAACACAATCGTCTTTTAGATTGCATGCACCGATTAGATATCGCAGAAACGCAAGAGCATCGTGGCTTAGATGACTGCCTAGATACAAAAAAGGTTTTCGATGAATTTCATAAGTTGTTTAAGCAAGAACATATGCTTAGAGCACAAGAAATGGTCAAAACACTAGATTTAACTAGTGAATGGCCTGAGCTTGTTAAGCAAAGCCAAGCTTTCCGCAGTCCGTTTGCTCATAAAAATGTTGTAATTGCTGGCGACTTAGATTTAGATGAAGATGAACTAGCGAATGCTGTAAAGAATTTGGGTGGCTTTATTCGGGATGAAGTTGGTCAAGATACAGACTACCTTTTAGTTGGAGATCATGATTTCTTCAGAACCGATATCATTGAGTTAAATAAGGCGAGAGCATTAAAGAAGCAAGGTCAAAATATTAGAATTTGGTCGGAGCAATTTTTCTTGAATGTTCTTGATAACTGGGCACGTAGTTAAAATAATTTTTATATTAAAAAGGGAATCCTAAAGCAGGATTCCCTTTTTAATATGGGGAAGATTTACATGTACAAGCCAACTAATATTAATTGAAACAATAATAAAAGTGAGAATGGTAATAACCTCAAAGCTTGACCAGATGAGACAAGAAATAGTTCCAATTAAAGTTGTACTAATAAAAAGAAAAATAGTCGATTTTTTTAACTTAAATTGCAGTTTATTGTAATGAGTTGAAAATAATAGTCCTAAATAGAATAAACCAATTCCACAATATAAACATAAAACTGCAAACCATGAGTTAGCATCCGATTCATGAATAAATTTTATACTTACAGTAATTAAACTAATGCCAAAGATTATTAAATAGTGAAGATAGATTAGTATATTACCCGTTACATCTTCTTGATCTTCATTAATTAATTTATCGAATTGTAGTGCATACGTGAAAAAGAGCAAGGCAACAGTTAGAAAAATAAGGATAGAATAGAAGGAAAAAGTTTTAGGTCGAAAGTAATCTGCAATACCAATAATTGTTTCACCGAAGATAATAATTACTAGGAGATTCAGTCGTTCAAGTAAATGAGGAAAAATAATTGGATGTTTAAGAGTATATTTTGTAGTGAGAAGTGGCATTAACCAGCTTAATATGATGCCAATAACAGCTAAAATAAAGCCAAAAATGTTATCTAAAATCCCCCCGATAACTAATGTACTTGCCCTAAAAATTAAAATCATAAAAAATGCCCGGGAAATATTTCGATCGACAGAATTTTTAACTTGAAAGTAATTGATTAAATAGTGGCTTGCTAGAGTAAGCGAAAGTAATCCAGCCGAAATAAATAGAACTTTCATCTCTGTTAGATTATTAGTATCAAAAGAATTAGACATGTAAAGTAAGATCATCATATCAATAAAGTAAAAAGCAATGTCAGCCCAACTACCGATACCATATCTATTAGTAAAGACAGTCTGAATCATCCATGAATTAATAAAAATAATTACAATCAATGCAAAAAGAGCAAAGGAGGCAGGTGAAACTAATCCATGCTCTAGATGATGGAGAATCTCGGTTGTTTTAGATATCATGTAGACAAAAACGAGGTCATAAAACAAGGCAATTTTTGAGACTCGCTTATTTAATATATTTTGCATCCAGCCTACCTACTTTCTAAAATTCCTCATGTTCATTAGGATCAAATCTTCTTGCAGAAATTTTGTCTAAATTGATAAGTTTTTGGACTTCTTCAGGCGTTAATTTGAAATCAAAAATATCCAAATTGCTAATTTGATGTTCATAGGAACTAGCTTTGGGAATAGGAACAACATTAAGTTGAGTTTCCCATCGTAAAATTATTTGAGCGGGTGACTTATGGTATTTTTGAGCTAAATCAATAATTTCTTTTTCTTGAAAAGCTTCGCCTGCACGCTGCAGCGGACTCCATGCTTCGGTAATGATGTTATGGTTATCATCATACTCACGAATTGTCTTGCTGGACCAGTAGGGATGAAGTTCTACTTGGTTAACAGCGGGCATAACGCCTGTTTCACGGTATAAATGTTCAATATGTGTTGGCTCAAAGTTAGAAACACCTACTGAGCGAATTAAGCCAAATCTTTGGGCATCTAGCATGGCTTGCCAGGCTTCAAGATAATGATTCTCCTTTGGATTTGGCCAATGGATCAGATAGAGATCATAGTAATCAAGATTAGCAGCATAAAGCGATTCTTGAATTTGTTCTATGGCTTCCTGATATTTGTGATGACGACCGGGTAATTTAGATGTTATAAAAATATCATCACGATTTAGACCGCTATTTTTAATAGCACGACCTACTGCTCCTTCATTTTCATAATTAACAGCAGAATCAAGTAAACGATAACCGTTCTTTAGTGCGGCTTGAATAGCAAAAACTCCACGAGAACCATTTAATTTATAGGTTCCGAAACCAATCTTAGGAATTCGATTTCCATCATTTAAATTAAAGTATTCCATTCTTAATCTTCTTTCTATTTTCAGTATACTTATTACGTTTATTGTAACAGTCTGAATAAACAAAAACTTATTAATTACATTGCAAACGTACGTTCAAATATCTATACTGAAAGAAATAATGTTAGGGGAAAGAATAAATGGCAAAGAGAAAAAGATATCGAAAAAAACAGACAAATACAGTAGTAAACTGGATTATAGCGCTCGTAATTATTATTTGGGGTGGTTGGTTTAAGCTTAATTCTTCTAATCAAGTAGCGCATCAAAACCAAGATAATTCCCAGCAAGTAGTAAAGAATGCTACAACAGCGGATACCAACTATGGCGGATTGTCCAGTGCTGACTATCAAAAATTAGCTAATTTAGACTTTAAGAGCGGGGACAAGGCCTATGTCTATGTAAATAATAATAAGTCAACTTTGATCAAGAATGCCTGGAAGGTTAATAAAGTAATCTATTCTAATTTAGATAATTTGAACCGAACTTCTCATTCAAATACTGCCTTCTTAGAGCCAAGAAATGTGGCGAATGATTCTTTACGTGTAAGACAGTTTATTAATCCAACTGCATGGCATTCTAATCGTGAAAATGGGACTCAAATTTATAATCGTGGACACTTAATTGCTTATTCAGTTTCTGCAGGAATCGATCAAGGTGGAATTTATAACCCTAATAATCAATCAGGTGATCAAAATAATCCTAAAAACCTATTTACGCAAACAGCTTTTTCTAACCAGAAAATTCAGACTATTTTTGAAGGAAAAGTACGTAATGCCTTAAAACAAGGTAATAAGGTTATTTTTCAGGCAACGGCAATTTTTAGGGGAAATGAATTAATGGCACGTGGTATTAATTTGCAGGCTATAAGTTTAAATAATAATTTGGATTTCAACGTTTATATCTATAACGTGCAGCCTGATTATGTATTTGATTATAATAATGGTAGGGCTAAAATAGATCGTAATATGGTAGTTAATCAATAGTTAATTTTTATATTTAATTAGGAGAAAATAATGAAGAAAAGCAAGGATAACTGTACGGCAATGATTGTCGGAAAAAAAGCTACAATTGATGGCTCAACTATTATTGCCCGTGATGAAGACGGTTATGGTGGTATTAATGAAAAGCTTTTTGTTGTCCATGAAGCAAAAGACTACGATGAAGAATACGTTTCAAAATATAATGGTTTAAAGCTTCATTTAAAGGGACATGGTTGCAAGTGGACTGCAACTCCAACAGCTGATGAATCAGAAGGCCGCTGGGATGAACAGGGAATTAATGAATATAACGTTGCTATGTCGGCTACTGAAACAGAGGCCACAAATGCTCGCTGTTTAGGTCATGATCCATTAGTAGAGGATGGAATAGATGAAGATTCGATGGTTTACCTTGTCTTACCATTTGTTAAGACTGCTCGTGAAGGGGTAGAGCGTTTAGGTAAATTAATTGAAAAATATGGTACTGGTGAAAGTAATGGTATCGCTTTTTCTGACCACGATGAAGTTTGGTATTTTGAAACTGGCGCTGGTCATCAATGGGTAGCACAAAGAATTCCCGAAGATTCCTATGCAATTTGTCCTAATATAATGGTGATTCAAGATATTGATTTTGATGATCATGATAATTTTATGTATGCACCAACTATTCGTGATTTTGTAGAAAAAAATCACTTAAATCCAAGTACTGACGGTAAGTGGAGTTTTAGAGATATTTTTGGTACTAAAGCAGAAGCAGATAGTTACTATAACACTCCAAGAACTTGGTATGGACAAAAGCTTTTTAATCCAAGTATTGAGCAAGATCCGTTAAGTCAAGAAATGCCATTTATTAGAAAGCCAGAAAAGAAAATTGGTGTTGAAGATGTAGAATTTTTCTTATCTAGTCACTATAACGGTACTGAATACGACCCAATGGGATCTTTTGCTTCAGGAGATGATAAGAAGCAAAAAATGTTTAGATCAATTGCTTTGGACAGAAACCAATCAAGTTGTATTCTTCAAATTAGAAATGATGTTCCTAAGAAAATAGCAGGTATTCAATGGATAAACTTTGGTTTTTATGCTTATAGTCCTTATGTACCTTTCTATACCAATATTGATGACACACCATTAAATTATCAAACGGCTAGTCATATGGTTGCTCCAGAATCTAGTGCATATTGGTTGTATAAGAGTTTGCAAGTTTTAGTAGAGCCAAGATATCATCAGTTTATTTACCAAGTTGAGAACTTTAGAGATGAATGCCAAAGTTACGCTGTTAGTCGCATTTCAGCAACCGATGAGAAAGCTGGAGAATTATCTGGAAAAGAGCAAACTAAATACTTAACTGCTGCTAATGCTGAAACGGCTGCATATATTACTAATGAAACTAAGAAATTAATAAGTGATTTGACGAGACAAGCACTAAATTCTTCTAAATTTCAATTTGAACGTGGCGACAATTTGTAATTTTTTGAAAAACACTGCACAAGATGTAGTGTTTTTCATTGTTCGCCTTTCTCTATCTTGTATGTTGGTAAAACAGATTCCAAGGGGACATCTAAAAAATGCAAGAGGTAAAATACGATTTATTTTTATTTTTATGGAAATATTGTTCCTTAAATGATATCATTATCCACATCTTATCCACAAAAAAGCAGCAAAATTTCACAAAGTACGAATTATTTATTGAAAAAATATTTGTGATTTTGTTGCTTTTATCATAAAATTTGTGATGTAATATGATTTAAATCTAAATGTAGTAGTGAGAGATATATGAACGAAGATAAATTCATTCAGGTAAATAACCTAGAAAAAACTTATGAGAATGGTTACCAAGCAATTAAGTCTGTCAGCTTTTCTGTAAAAAAGGGCGACTTAGTGTGCTTGTTGGGTCCTAGTGGTTGTGGAAAAACTACAACTTTAAATATGATTGCCGGATTATTGAATCCGACTGGCGGAGACATCATTGTAAATGGTAAGTCTCTTCTTAATGTTGCGCCAAAAGATCGTAATATTGGCTATGTATTCCAGAATTATGCCTTATACCCACATATGACTGTTTTACAGAATGTAATGTTTCCAATGACAGTGGGAAAGAACAAGAAGCCAAAAGATGAAGCTGAAAAAATTGCCCAAAAATTTATGAAATTAACTCATATTGAAGAATTAGCTGATCAAAAACCGGGCAATCTTTCTGGTGGGCAACAGCAGCGTGTTTCGATTGCACGTGCACTAGTGCAAGAACCACAAATTTTGTTAATGGATGAACCATTAAGTAACTTAGATGCCCGCTTACGTTTAAAGATTCGTGAAGAAATTCGTAATTTGGTTAAGGAAGTAGGAATTACTACTTTATTCGTTACCCACGATCAAGAAGAAGCACTCTCAATTGGTGATAAGATTATTCTTTTCCATAATGGAGTAATTCAACAAGACGATAAGGGTCAAGACCTTTATCTTGAACCTAATAATCAATTTGTTGCTAACTTTATTGGTAATCCAGTAATTGATAATTTTGATGTAAAGGTAGCAGACAATAAGATTATTGGGATAGACTTTGAAATTCCAGTTGGAAAATTAGATAGTGCAAAATTTAGAGGCGACTTAGTAGCCGGAGACTATACATTGAGTATTCGTCCTGAAAACCTAAAGTTAAGTGATGAAGGCGAACTTTCCGAAGTGATTGATGATGTCGAATTGATTGGACGCGAACGAGTATTGAAATTTACTCATGCTGGAACAAATCAGCGTGCATTGATTGATTTAGAGCAAGAAATAAAACCTGGAGATAGCGTGAAATTTAAGATGAACTTAGACCGCGTTTACTTATTTA
>CATLCE010000038.1:0-10721 GCA_949888035.1 Lactobacillus johnsonii
TGTCGTATGTTATTTTGGGAGAATAAGTAAGGTGTAGAAGTTCCCTTACTTGTTAAATAGAATACCCTTCCTTTTTTAAATAAGATTTGGTATTAGATTTAAAATTTGCAAAGAATTTCTTTAAAAAGTTTAAAGACATAAATATAATTAAAATAAAAGCGTTTGCGAGAGGAAAAATTATGAAAAAAGAACAAGAAATTCAAATGTTAAAAGAATTTTCAGATGCAAATTCTACATCTGGATTTGAAGAAGAATTTGTAAAATTATTTTCTACTTATGCTAAAAATACTGCTGATATTACGGTAGATGGGATGCTCAATGTATATGCAGCTAAGAAGGAAAATAAAGGTAATCGGCCCGTTATTCAAATGGATGCTCACTCTGATGCAGTTGGTTTTATTACCCAGGCAGTTCGTCCGAATGGATTAATTAAATTTGTTCCACTTGGGGGTTGGGTAAAGTATAATATTCCGGCTTTAAGAGTGAAAATTCGTAATCGTGATGGTGAATATATTCCTGGTGTAGTGGCTACAAAGCCTCCGCACTTTATGACTGTTGCTGAAAGAAATTCAATTCCGGAAGTTGCAGATATGTCAATTGATGTAGGTTCATCAAGTAGGGAAGAGACTATTAAAGATTATAAAATTGACACTGGTTGTCCAATTTTTGTTGATGTAAAATGCGAATACCATGAAAAATCCGGTTTATTCTTCGGTAAAGACTTTGATGATCGCTTTGGTGCAGGAGCCATGGTAGACGTCTTAGATAATTTGAAGGGTGAAGAGACTAATTTTGATGTAGTAGCTGCTTTATCTAGTCAAGAAGAAGTAGGACTTCGCGGTGCATATGTCACTGGACGAAAAATTAAGCCTGATTTATGTATTGTTTTAGAAAGTTGTCCAGCTGATGATACTTTTGAGCCTGAATGGTTATCCCAAACTGGCTTAAAACGCGGTCCAATGCTCAGAGATATGGACACTACATTTTTACCAAATCCTAAGTTTCAACAGTATGCTTGCGATATAGCTGATAAAAATAATATTTCATATACTCGCTCTGTTAGAACTGGTGGCGGCCAAGATGGGGCAGCAATTTATTATGAATATGGAGCTCCAACAATTGTTATTGGAATTCCGGTTCGTTATGAGCACTCCCCATATTGTTTTTCAGCATATAAAGACTTTAAGGCTTCAGTTGATTTAGCAACTGCAATTATTCGTGATATGACACAAGAAAAGCTAGATAGTTTTAAGGTGATCTAATGGACTGGAAAGTATTTTTCAAAAAAGTAGCAATTTTTAGTTGGTGTATGGCTATTATTAGTGTATTGATTTATATTGTTCGTTATACAGCAAGTGAAATTGGTAATCTTTTTATGTGGAATCAACCATTTATTTGGGAGCTAATTTTCGGACTTGTTTTTTGTCTCTTATCGGTTTTTTGGCCGAAGAAAAATAAATAGAATATAAGTTATAGATATGAACCCCGAAACTAAGATAAGAATTTCGGGGTTCATATCGTTTATAATAAAAATAAATATTTATATAGAAGGTTAGCTATGCATCTTTTAGAAATTAAAAATTTAAATTATTCTGTTGATGGAAATACCGTTCTGAAAAATATTAATCTAAGTGTAAATTCAGGAGACTTTTTAACAATTATAGGGCCTTCTGGTGCAGGGAAAAGTACACTTTTAAAAATTGTTGCTAGCTTACTTACACCTACTTCTGGTTCAATCGAATATGAGGGAAAAGATATTAGTCGATATTCTCCGCTTGAATATCGTCGGCAAGTTTCCTATTGCTTCCAGCAACCGTCTCTTTTTGGAAAAACGGTAAGAGATAATCTGATTTTTCCTTACCAAATTCGAAGAGAGGAAGTCAATGAAGAGCATCTAACTGAATTATTAAATAAAGTAAGTCTAAATCATACTTTCTTGAAGAAAAATATAAATTCTTTATCTGGTGGAGAAAAGCAACGAGTTGCCTTAATTAGAAATTTAGTCTTTTTACCACGAATTTTACTATTGGATGAGGTAACCACAGGACTTGATGAAAATAGTAAAGAAATTGTCCATCATTTATTTGATGATGTGCGCAAGAAGCATGTTACGATCTTACAAGTAACT
The DNA here is from genome assembly GCA_949888035.1 of Lactobacillus johnsonii. GTDB lineage: Bacteria > Bacillota > Bacilli > Lactobacillales > Lactobacillaceae > Lactobacillus > Lactobacillus johnsonii_B. The sequence goes on from CATLCE010000038.1 coordinate 2,129, forward strand.
CATGATAAAAGTGAAATTGAAAAAGCCAATAAAATTTTTGAAGTGAAGAAGGCATTTCTCGATGAAAAACGTAGTTGTCAGTAACTGGTCTCTAGTTTTTGCATTCTTATTAGTTTTAGTATCAATTGGAATTTCTGTTAAAGAAAAGCTAGGCCTTACTAAAGATATTTTGGTTAGTGTTGTGCGAGCCATTATTCAGCTAGTCATTATTGGATATATTTTAAAAGTAATTTTCAATGTAAATACTTTTTGGCTAACCTTTGTTTCTACACTTGTTATCATTTTTAATGCTTCATGGAATGCGAATGGTAGAGATCCAAATACTAATCGAAAATTGTGGAATTCAATTATAGCTGAGGCCGTAGGAACCTACATTACATTGGCTGTATTACTTCTTTCTGGTGTCATTAAACCGATACCCATGCAAGTAATTCCAATTACAGGGATGATTGCAGGTAATGAAATGGTTGCAATAGGTCTTTGCTATAAATCTTTAAACGAAAGTTTTCATGATTTAAGACAGCCTGTTTTAGAAAGGTTAGCTTTAGGTAGTGATATTAAAACGGCATCGATGCCAATTATTCGGCGTAGTATTAAGACTGCTATGCAGCCAACGATTGATTCGGCTAAAACAGTAGGTTTAGTTAATTTACCGGGGATGATGTCAGGATTGATCTTTGCTGGAGTAAATCCAATTTATGCAATTAAGTATCAGATTATGGTAACTTTTATGCTTTTATCTGCTACAAGTTTAGGAGCAATTATTTCCGTTTATCTTGCCTATAAAAATTATTTTAATGATCAGATGCAATTAATGCTCTAACAAAAAGACTGTTCTGGTATTATTTCAGAACAGTCTTTTGAATTATATGAAACTAAAAGTTAATGTATTTTATTCAACTCTGGCGATTTCATCATGAACTTTAATATTATGGGAACCTAAACTTGGCTCTTGACCATGAAGATTAAATTTAACATTAACTCCTGGTCTAAACAAAAGAACATGAGTTGAGCCACCAAAGTGGAAAATACCAAGTTGATCACCTTTATTAATATGCTGACCAACTTTAACAGTGATTTCGTTGCCCGAAACTTCTGCCATACCTACGGCTACAAAGCACATTAAGCCAATCTTAGGGTTGTCTGCTTTAATGAAGATGACAGCACGTGATGCAGTTTCGGTAATGTAGGCTTGAGAATCATTAGGAGCAGCTGGATCAGGGCCATTAGGATTTTCAAATCCTTGTGGCAAAGTTTCAGAGTAGTAAGAACCGTATAAGTTATAAGCTTTAACTACTGTTCCGCTAACTGGACTGTTCCATCTGTGATAACTCAATGCACTAAGGAAGGCCTGGTAAAGTGTACCACCAACAAATTCTGATGTTAATGGATCATTATGGAGTAGATCAATTAATGAATATGGTTGTCCTTTAATCCAGAATTTAGCCTTTAAAGGTAGGTTATGGGCGATTCGATATGGTGCTGATTCACAAGCATTAGCAATTGAATCAGGGTCATCGGCATTAACAACTGGACGAACACCTGGATTAAATGTTCTAGTAAAGAAGTGATCCCAGGAAGTAAAACCATATTGTTGATCAATATTATCATTAGGACAAGCAAAAATATCATGGAAATTTTTACCATAAGCTGCGTCACACATGCTCTTTAAAGCTTCATCTCCAAGCCAACCTTCTTGGGAACGATTGAGCACATAAGTAGAATCAGGGGATTGTAAAAATTTGCCCCAATAATCTAAAATATCACGGAGTTTTTGATTAACGCGTGGATCCATAAAAGCTACATAGCCAGCTTTTGTTGCCATTGGATAATCTAGAATAGCATTAATAGGGAAACCAACTAATCCAGTAGCATTAAATTCTGGAGCACGGTGCATCACCCGATTAATAACGCGAAGCATTTGATGATAGTTGTGAACAGCAGGAGTATTCATTGGAGTTTTAACATATTTTACTGGAACCTCTTCAAACATCATATGGAATAAATTCCAAAGATAGCGGTCAGATTCAATTAAATCTTTTAGAGCTTGAACAGGTGGTAAAAGAGTTTGATCTTGTTCAGCTTCGGCTTCTTTCAATACTTTTTTTAACCAAGTATTGTAAAATTCTTGGTCACTAGGTAACCATTGTCCAACGTTAAATTTTACATCTTTTTTCATTTTTAACACTCTTTTTAATATTAATAACTATAATGAAATCTTTTTTGTAATAAGAAGATAAATAGAGACAATTGCTAAAACACAAATAATAATAGCTAATGCCAACTCCCATTTGTTAAATAAAGGAGTACCGTCTTTGTCATATTCTTTTCTTGCAAAGTAGTAGAAGATAATACCTACGGCATAAATAATAGTTGAAATTAATAAGTAGTTAAGCCCAGCTGCATATAGGAGCCATAAACAATAAATGGTGGATAAAATTCCTATGAATAGGCTCTTATTACGCTTGTGAGAATCATTAGCAAAAATTTCTCGTTTTTGTGCAATTTTCCAAAGATACATTGAACTTAATAGATAACACGGTAAAATTATTACCCCAGTAATATCAATACATGCAAGATATACGTTATTGGCTGTTACCACTAAGATCATAAATAAGGACATTAAAATACTTGAAATATACAAAGATACACTAGGTACTTTTTTCTTATTTTCATGAGCAAAGAATTTTGGCAAAACATGTCCCTTTGCGGCTGCGTATGGAAGTTGTGCCATCATAACAGTCCAAGCAACCCATGATCCACCAACAGAAATAATTACAGAGATAGTTACAAAGTCTATAAACCAAGGACCAAGTAAATTTTTCATTAAGTAAGCTGTTGATGGGTCAGTTAATTTAGAAAGAGTTGGTTGATGATAAATACCATAAGCAACAATACTGATTAGAACATAAGCGATAAGTGAGGTTAAATATCCTAGTACTGTGGCTTTACCAACATCTTTTGGATTTTTTGCATGGTTAGAAATAACTACCGCACCTTCAATACCGATAAAGCACCATAAAGTTACAAGCATTGGAGCCTTAATTTGTGAGATAAAGTTTCCTAGATGCAATCCTTGTCCCCAGAATCCCCAGAAAAATGTAGGAAAACGGAAGAAGATCAACATACAAATTAAAATAATAGCCAAGCTGATAAACTTGATAATAACAGTAATAGTATTAAGAAAGGTTGCTTCTTTAACACCATTAAGAACTAAAAAGTTATAAATCCAAATTAAAACAATTCCAAATACAACTGTTGGCCATTGGTGTTTTAATAAAATTGGAAAGTAACGCCCAAATGAGTCATTAAGCATAACTGCATAAGCAACATTTCCCGTAATTGCTTCAATCCAATAGCCCCATGCTGAATTAAAACCAACATATTTACCAAATCCAGCTCGTGCATAGGAATAAATACCAATACTCAAATCTGGTCTTTCTTCGGCAAGAATTTTAAAAGTAAAGGCAAGTCCAAACATACCAATACCGGTTAAAACCCACGCTATGAGAACAGCACCAAGAGAGGATGAAGCGGCCATATTTTGAGGAATATCAAAAATCCCGCCACCAATCATAGCGCCGACTACCATAGCTATTAGACCAAAGAGACCAATTTTATGACTTTTAGCTTTAGTCATTTTGAGATCTTCTTTCTTTTAATTAAAATAATAGCTTATTTAACACGTGCTATTTCTTCGCGAACTTTAATGTTTGAACTACCTAAACCAGGTTCTTGATCATGTAAATTAAATTCAACCTTTGTTTCTGGTCTAAATAAAAGAACGTGAGTTGAACCGCCAAAGTGGAACATCCCTAGTTGATCACCTTTATTAACATGTTGACCAACTCTAACCGTAATTTCATCACTTGAAACTTCAGACATACCAACAGCTACAAAACACATTAAGCCAATCTTAGAGTTATCGGCTTTAATAAAAATAACAGCACGAGTGGCAGTAGCAGTTAAAAAGGCCTGAGAGTCATTTGCTGCAACTGGGTCAGCACCACGTTCATTTGCAAAACCTTGGTATAGACTTTCGGAGTAATATGATCCTGGTAAATTATAAGCTTTTACGATAGTACCACTAACTGGACTGTTCCATCTGTGGTAACTTAAGGCACTTAAGAAGGCTTGATATAAAGTTCCGCCTTCAAATTTTGATGTCCAGGGATCGTTGTGTAATAGATCCATTAGAGAATAAGGTTGTCCTTTAATCCAGAATTTTGCTTTCATTGGTAAATCATGCGCAATTCTAAATGGAGCTGATTCACAGGCATTAGCAATAGAATCAGGATCATCAGGATCTTGAACAGGGCGAATACCAGGATTAAATAAACGAGTAAAGAAGTTGTCCCAAGAGGTAAAACCTAGATGCTTTTCACGATCTTCAGAAGCGCATTTGAAAATAGTCGTAAATTTGTCACCATCTGCTACTTTAGCCATTTCATTTAATGCATAGTCACTTAACCAACCATTTTTAGATGTATTAAGAACATATGTTGAGTCTGGGGTTTGTAGAAATTTACCCCAATAATTCAAAATATCTCTAAGCTTTTCATTGATTTTTGGATTCATAAAGAATACATAACCCGCTTTAGTGGCCATAGGATAGTCTAAAATTGCATTAATTGGTGTACCGACTAATCCAGTTGTGTTGAATTCCGGAGCTCTTTGAATAATTCGGTTGAGCATTAATAACATTTGTTTATAATTTCGAACTTGTGGGGTTCCCATTGGAGTATCAACATACTTTTCAGGAATTTCATCAAACATCATCTGCGTAACATTGTATAAATACCGATCAGATTCAATTAAATTCTTTAAAGCTTGAACTGGAGGAAGTAATTTTTGATTTTCTTCACTTTCCGCTTCTTTTAAAACCTTTTTTAGCCATTTATTGTAGAATTCTTGATCACTGGGTAACCATTGACCTACATTATATTGAATATTCTTTTTCATAATTTCTACCTCAATATTTATGAAAAACAGTTAATAATATTTAAAAGTGCACTTTCATGTTAAAAATAACACTAAGAAGAGAAACAGACCAAATATCTAGTCCTTTTATTCCAATATCATATATAAGTAATAATAAAAAACAGCTGACTTTTACATCAGCTGTTTTTGCATACATTTAATTTGAATTTAAATACAAAAAATGGACGAATTGAAGTTTAAAAAAGCGATATGATCATTTTAAAGGAGAGCTACGTTTTCTGAATTACAGAATAGAAAGAAACAAGGAATAAAATCATGAAGCGTGTCTTAGATATTAACCAATTTTTACATGGTGGCGATTATAATCCAGAACAATGGTGGGATGAGGCCGATGTAATTAATCAAGATTTTGCTCTCTTTAAGCAAGCGAGGATTAACACCGTAACTGTTGGGATTTTTTCTTGGGCAAAATTAGAAACGCAAGAAGGAAATTATGATTTTTCTTGGTTAGATGAGATTTTTGATCGAGTAGAGGAAATGAATGGTCATGTAATTTTAGCTACGCCAAGTGGAGCACGACCAGCCTGGCTTGCTCAAAAGTATCCAGAAGTTCTTAGAACAGATAACCGGGGAAATAAACGTGGCTTTGGTGGACGACATAATCATTGTTTAACTTCACCTATTTATCGAAAAAAAGTTTATGAGATTAACACAAAACTGGCAGAACATTTTGGTCAAAGGAAAAGTTTGGTGCTTTGGCATATTTCTAATGAATATTCAGGTGAATGCTACTGCGATTTATGTAAAGATGCTTTTAGAAAATGGCTGAAAAATAAGTATGGCGATCTAGCTACTTTAAATCATGCCTGGTGGAACACTTTTTGGAGTCATACTTATAATGACTGGAGTCAAGTTAATCCGCCTAGTCCTTTAAGTGAAATGGGTAATAAAGGGATGAACTTAGACTGGAAGAGATTTATTACTGACCAGACAATTTCATTTATTGATAATGAAACAGCACCCTTAAAAAAGATCACTCCTAATATTCCTGTAACTACGAATATGATGGCTGGAAATCCGTTGATGGATCCATTTGCTGGCTTTGATTATCAAAAGGTAGCGCGTCATTTGGATTTTATCTCTTGGGATTCTTATCCTGCTTGGGGTAACGACAGTCAAACTACTGAAGAACTTGGACGAAATGTTGGATTAATTCATGATTTCTTTAGAAGTTTGAAACATCAGAATTTTCTAGTGATGGAAAATCCTCCGTCACGTGTTAATTGGCATAACTTTGATCGTGCAAAAAGACCTGGAATGCATGAATTGGCTAGTCTACAGGATGTTGCACATGGTAGCCAAGGAGTATTATATTTCCAACTTAGAGCCTCACGAGGATCATCAGAAATGTTTCATGGGGCTGTAATTGAGCATCGTCATCCTGAAAAAACGCGTGCATTTAAAGACGTAACTAAGGTTGGTAAAGACTTGGAAAAAATTAGCCCAATTGTAGCAACAAATTATGCAAAAGCAAAAGTCGCAATTGTCTTTAGCTATGACAGTTACTGGGCACTGCAAGACGCAGAAAGTTATAGCGTGAATAAAAATATCTGGCAAACAATTCAAAAGCATTATCGTTATTTTTATGAACATGATATTCCAGTTGATTTTGTTAGTTCTGAAGATGATTTTTCACAATACGACTTATTGATTGATCCAATGCACTTTTTAATGAGTAAGGCCTATTTAGAAAAAATAGATAATTATGTTAAGAATGGTGGTAAGATAGTCGGCACTTATATTAGCGGAGTTGTTGATGAAAATGATCTTGCCTATATGAATGAATGGCCAAAAGAACTACAAGAAATTTACGGACTTGAGCCTCTTGAAACTTATGTTTTATATCCTGGGCAATCGAATTTAATTAATTTTGAAGGAAAAGAATATCCTGTGCACGATTATTGTGAAACGTTAATTAACTGCACGGGAAAAGTTTTGGCTACATACAGTACAGATTTTTATCAAGATACACCTGCTATTGTTGAGCATTCCTACGGAGCTGGCAAAGGCTATTACCTTGCTTGTCGTACTGATTATTCTTTCTTAGAAAAGTTTTATGAAAAAATAGCTAGTGAATTAGTTCCTGAAATTCCAATTACAAAATTTAATGATAGAGTTTCAATTCAAATACGTGAAAATAAATCAGAAAAATATTGGTTTGTTCAGAATTTTTCTGATAAAGAAGAAAAAATTGAATTGAGTTGTGAATTAGTTAATTTACTTGAAGATGTGAAAGATAAGGGAACAGTTAGCTTAAAGCCATTTGAAAGTAAAGTTTATACATTATGTAGATAAATATTAAAGTAAGCATTCAGAATAAAAATGAATGCTTATTTTTGCACAAAGGACTATACCGATTTGACTACTTATTATAAATAGGTATAAAATAAACCTTTCTGTGTAACAAACACAGTGAACAGAAAGGATAGTTTTTAATGAATAATTCAACAACAGAGAAGACTTTCTTTGGACAACCTCGTGGTTTGTCCACCTTGTTCTTCACTGAAATGTGGGAGAGATTTAGTTACTACGGTATGCGTGCTATTTTGCTCTTCTACATGTATTATGCTGTAGAACGTGGCGGACTAGGAATGAATGAAACCACGGCTGCTTCAATCATGTCTATCTACGGTTCACTTGTTTATCTTTCTACGGTAGCTGGTGGATGGTTAGCAGACAGAATCTGGGGAGCACGCAGTACTGTCTTCTTTGGTGGTGTCCTCATTATGATTGGACACATTATTTTAGCCCTACCAATGGCAGAGTTAGGTTTATATATTTCGATTGCATTTATTGTAGTCGGAACAGGTTTACTGAAGCCTAATGTTTCTGATATGGTTGGTGGCTTATACTCATTAGATGATCGCAGACGTGATGCTGGTTTCAGTATCTTTGTGTTTGGTATTAACTTAGGATCAGCACTTGCTCCATGGTTAGTTCCTTGGGCAAGTGAAGGTTTTGGCCTTAATTTATTTGGAAATCATTTTAACTTCCATGCTGGTTTCTCTTTGGCAGCAGTTGGAATGTTCTTTGGTTTAGTACAGTATGTTTGGGGTGGTAGAAAGTATCTCTCTGAGGATGGGATGCACCCAACAGATCCGATCGATCCAGAAACTCGTAACAAAGTCTTAAAAAGAATCGGTTTAGGAGTTTTGGCTTTAGCAGTAGTATTAGGTTTAATGGCTGCTTTTGGTCAATTAAATATTGATAATATTATTACTTTAATTACTATTGTTGCTATTGCCTTACCAATTTATTACTTTGTTTTAATGCTTAGAAGCCCTAAAGTTACAAAAGAGGAACGCTCAAAAGTTTGGGCTTACATTCCATTATTTATTGCAGCTTCTATCTTCTGGGGAATTGAAGAATCTGGTTCTGTCGTTTTAGCCCTATTTGCTGCCCAAAGAACAGTACTTCACATCGGAGGATGGCACTTTACCGCAGCTAACTTCCAAACTTTGAACCCAGTATTTATCATGATTTTGACTCCGTTCTTTGTATGGTTATGGGATAACTGGAAGAAACAACCAAGTGCTGCTGGTAAATTTGCTGCTGGTTTGGTCTTTGCTGGTCTTTCATATATGTGGATGGC
>CATLCE010000039.1:0-10124 GCA_949888035.1 Lactobacillus johnsonii
GGTAGAATGTAAAGAGTCCATTTTGACCTCCAATAGAAAGTTTTTGTGGTTATTAACATTCTATCAAACAGGTCCGAATGGACTTTTTATTTTTTATCAAGTGTTCAATTTAATTTTACAATCAGCGGAAAATAAACTTTTTAACAATTGGCTATTAATGGAAAATCATCCTATTAATCAAGAGCTAGTCGAGTTGCATTTCGACTATTACGATGATTCGCGCTTTAACACTTATTATCTTGGAAAGATTATCAAGGAAGATGAGAATCATTTATTATTTGAAAGTTTAAATAATTTAGGTCAACTTGATGGAATACTCTTAATCAATAAGAAGCATTTAATCCATACTGTGCATCAAAGTACTGAATTAGATTACTACCAATACTTAGTAAATTATCATCACAAGCAAAGTACTTTTAATCCCCGTAATTTGAAAATAGATTATCCTCTATCGGAATTAAAATCCGCTATTAAGAATCAGAAACTAGTAGGTATTGATAACTATGCATTTGACAATACGAATACTGGAGTAGTTACTGCAACTTTCGAAGATTATTTTCTCTTGCAGAATCTCAATGATTATTCTCTCTCTGATAGTATCCAAAAAATACGCTTTGATGATTTAATCGCCGTAGAATTGACAAGTAATACTCAAGTCCTCTTAACTAATTACTTAAATCGTTAATACTATGATCAAGAAAGCTACAAGTAGCTTTCTTTTTTTAACTAAAATATTTGCTAAATTCATTACGATACTCTGTAGGAGTCTTATGTTTCCAAGACTTAAAATTTCTATTTAAAACTCTAGTGTTAGAAAAACCACTCTCATAAGCGACTAATTCAATTGATTTATTTGTATTTAAAAGTAGTTCTCTAGCATGCATTAAACGAACCAATCTTAGATATTTACCCATGCTTAAGTTATTTGTCTGTTTCAATTGCCGGTTTAATGTCACATGGGAAATATTAAACTTCTGTACAATATCACCAACTTGAATATCCTCTTGAAAATGCTCGTTAATATACTTAATTATCTCATCCCCTAAAGCTAGATTGGGACTTTGAACAATTTGCTCTTTATTATTAAAATTTTGATCAAGTAAAACGATAATTTTCATCAGATGACTCAATACTATAAAACGGCGAGCATCAGTTAATGGTTTTCGGCATAATCGACCAAGTTCTGCTACCTCTTTTACTAATTCATTATATGCCCACTGCTTTTTTGTACTCTTCTGACCTAATAAATTAAGATTCCAATTAATACTCGATGGATACTGACTTAATAAAAAATCATCATCAATAATTAACCCCTCATATTCCCATTCCCCTGCTTCACCTGATGCACTATGAATTTGACGCCGATTAACTAACCAAATATCTCCACTATTGAAATGATAAGTCTGTCCTTCAAGAGCCAAACGAAGATCTTTTCCTTTAATTAAATAGTTCAGTTCAATTCCCTGATGCCAATGTTCGGGTTGCCTAACTTGATTATCATAATAGAAATAAAATGGTAGTCGCTGATTATTTTGAACCTCTTCATGTTCAATCATTGTAATCCCTTTCAAAATAATTACTTCTTAGTTACGAAAATGACACTTAGTCTCTATTTATAAATGATATCTTAATTATATATAAAACACGAGGAGGAATTAAATTGATTAAACTAATTGCTTTAGACACGGACGGTACACTCCTAAACTCAAGAAATAAAATCTTACCTTCAACTAAGATAACTATAAAAAAAGCCTTAGATCAAGGAATTAAAGTTGTACTTTGTTCAGGTCGACCAATTGCCGGTCTAGCGCATTTCATGAAAGAACTAGGTATTGAAGGCAGTGACCAATATGCAGTTACTTTAAATGGCGCAATCACTAGAACTGCTGATGGCAAAATAATGACTCAAGATTTAGTTAACAATGCGCTTTATCGTGCCTTAACTAAATTTGCCAAAGAACAAAAAGTCCCTTTCAATATTGTCGATCCTGATTCAAGAATTATTACGGCCGATCATGACGTAGACTATTTTGAATTGCTTCAGGCCTGGGAAAATACAGCCCCTATGTTCATTCGAACCCCTGATGAAATGCCAGATAAATTTGAAATTTCAAAGGGATGTTTTGTTGGTTCAAAGGAAACCCTCGATCAAGTTGAACCCACTCTAAGAGAAAAATTTAGCAAGGATCTTTATATTGTTCGAGCTGATGATCACTTCCTAGAATGTTTACATCCCAATGTTAATAAAGGAAATGGCTTAAAAGAGTTGGGTGAAAAGATAGGCATTACTCCAGATGAAATGATTGCTTTTGGCGATGAAAAGAACGATATTTCAATGTTTGATATTGTTGGTACTGCAGTTGCTATGGGCAATGGAAGCCAAGAAGCAAAAGATCATGCAGACTACATTACTGATTCAAATGATAATGATGGGATTGCTAAAGCATTAGATAAATTTGTTTTTTAACAAAAAATCGACCTTCCTAATGAAAGATCGATTGATGTTTTTACCAATATTGATTTGTTAAGGTCTTCACCTTTTGTTTAGCAATTAAGTAATAGCCCACTGCAGCGATTGACCAACCCCAAACGATATGGCCAAAGAATTCTGAGAAGTGTTCCTCAAATGGCATTTGCCAAGGTGCTGGTGTTGTACCAAGAACTGGCATAATAAGATCCAAATAATGATTCCGTACAAAGCACCTTCCCATAGGTCAGCCCAAGCAGTTTTCTTGAATTGGACCATATAAATCAAAAGCCATGCAAAGAAAATTGAGAAGCTAAAGTGTAAAATTAAGGCAACCCAGAAAACTTTTTGATCAGTATTATAAATTACGTAAGCATGAGTAAATTTATACGATGCCCCATTTGTTGCAACATATGTTGTGGTGGATTAACAACATCACGTGCTAAGGTTCTCGGTGGTAAGATTTTCTCCCAACCAATCTTAACCATTCCAGAGATCATTCCCGCAATAATACCAAACCAGACGCTCTTTAAAAAGACACATCAACCATTTGAACTCTTATTCATAGTTTTCCCCTCTTTATATCAATTACCTAACTAATTATAGAAAATGAGTTCAATTTATCAATACATATTTTGATATCTTGTGCCCCAGGAATACGTAGTTAAAGGAGATAATTAAATGACAAAACTAATTGCCGTTGATATGGACGGTACTTTCTTAAATGATAATAAAACTTATGATAAAGAAAAATTCACTAAAATTTATCAAGAATTAGAAAGAAAGAATATTAAATTCACTGTTGCTAGTGGCAATCAATATTACCAACTTGTTTCTTTCTTTAAAGATTTTCCTGATGTAATCTATGTTGCAGAAAATGGTGCGATTGTTAGAAATCAAAAAGAAATTTTAAAACTGAATTATTTTTCAGATGAATCAAGTAAAGTAATCTACAACTTTTTATTAAAACAACCAGAACTAGAATTTTTAGTTTCTGGAGTTGAAAGTGCGTATTTTCCAATTAGATATTCAGTCCGCTACTATGATGTATCAACTCACTACTATTATCATCTTAAAAAAATTAATGATCTAGCAGATATTAAGGACCACATTGTTAAATTTGCTATTTCTTGTCCCGATGATAAAACTGCTTATTATGTAAATTTCTTAAAAGAAAACCTATTTGATTATTGCGATGTTACAAGCAGCGGTCATGGTGATATCGACATCATTCAGCCTGGAATCCATAAAGCTCACGGCTTACAGGAGCTTGGCACGCTACTTAATATTCCTTTATCTGAAATGACTGCTTTTGGTGATGGTGGAAATGATCTAGAAATGATTAAGGAAGTTGGAGATGGAGTTGCTATGGCAAATGCAGATCCGGCGCTTTTACAGGTTGCAAATCATACAACTACATCAAATAATAAACAAGGTGTCCTTACTTACATTACAGATAATATTCTTTAGTAAAAATGCATGAAACAATCCCCCGTTTCATGTCTTTTTACTTTTTGACACACATCACCAAAAGTAGGATTAAATGGATTCATGTATTTCACCTCATCTCATCATTGTTTTTATACTATTTTATACTTTTTCATAAAAAAATAGTCACTCAATAATTGAGTGACTAAAAATATTATTTTTCAATTCTAAAGCGATAAAAACCTAAACTCATTTGTTTTAGCGTTTTGGCAAAATCTTTTTTATCAAAATGGTTTTGATCTACTAATGCTTCAAATTCACCATCTGCATCGATTAACATCTGGTGAGTTCTACGCCAACCATTCTTCTGGTAAAAACGCAAACGACTAACACGTTGATGATAATTTTCTGCATCAGGATCAAGCGGTTCAATATCTAATACGATTTGCTGATCTGGATATTTTTCTTCAAGCATATGTAAAATTCTGCTCCCATATCCATTGCCACGTAATTCTGGTTCAACAGCTAAGTACGCCAAATAAACAGTATTGTCACTAATATAGTAACAAACCATTCCGCAAAATACTTCTCCATCATAAACGGCATTAAGTTGGAGTTTCTTTCGCAAGCTCATTAATACCATTGAGATCCATGAGAATCTTTCCCATTCTGGAAAAGCACTATAATATAAATCTTTAACTTTATGATAATTCTTAGAGCCCCATCGGGCGGGTTGTTCGTCTAAAATAAGAATCCTTCTCTTTTCTAAATTATAATTTACTTCTTTAATTAAAAAATACTTTTCTTTAAAAATCAAATTTCTAATGCTATACAAAATAGGGACAAGCTTGTCTGCTCGCCCCTATTGCTTTAACTATTAATCTGTTTCAATCGTAAGTCAGTTACTATCTTTTCAATACCAGCAATGATATTTTTTACATCATTTTCAGAAACTACGAATCCTTTTTTCTCTAAGCTGGTCACAACTGCTCTTACTACATTATTTAACTTTTTCTCATTTGAGATAAGTTCTTTATCATAAAAATATACATAATCAATCATTAGCTGTCCAGCAAGTTGGATAAAATATATTTGTTGTTTTTCCTTAAAATGAACATGCCCTAATACGGTCACACTAATAATACTAATAATCCATAAAGCCAGCTCTAATAATTCTATATAGTCCTTTGTACTCAATCCTCTCCTCTTTTCTTTAAACTAATTAATTTTGACATTCAACTTTTTATCTTTTAAAATCGTAACATCTATAACTTTCGAAAGGTGTTTTTCATGAATTCACAAGATAACCCTATTTTTGTTTCCCATTTAACTAAATGGGATGTATTTAAGTGTAGCAGTTTGGCAGCCTTTTTTAACTTATTTTTTCCTAATTTTCACAAATTGCGTCTCATACATTGTTTTTCATATATAGTGTATTGGGTAAGTTATATAATCTGTTTATTAATATTTACTTTTTATCCTATTTTTAGATTTAATTTATACATTCTTTTGATACTTTTAAGCCCATGTTTAATTTCTTTATTCCTTGGTTTAATATATGCAAAACTTCTTCCATCTAATATTGCCATTCCTCTCAATTATCCTATACAAAACAGAAGCAACTTAGACGACAGCTTCAAGAAGATAAAAATCTGGAAAATTGCTCTAAAAAAAGAAAAGTACAATTTTATTATTAGCACGAAAAAATTTCTTATTTTATCGGGACCAATAAAGATTAAACAAAATTATAAAGTTAAATATTATTTTGTTCTGCTCATAATATCTAAGAAACAAAATCAGAAGTTGCTTTCACACTACGATCTATACAATAATCAAATAATAAAAAGCAAACATTACATTAATTTATCAAACAAATAATCCTGAAATGATTCCTCCCAAAGATGCAATTGAAAAACCAGCTATACTAAATACTACAAGAATAGCTGCTACTCCCATTACTACCACAATTTGCTTAACTTGTTCTGCTGACAAACTTAATTTTACATCTGGCACCGTCTCAATAAAAGGTAATGGTTTAATTGTCATATCAATGATAAGTGAAAGTTCGTTGTCTAATAATTTGTCCTCCTCTTTAATTACATTACAAATAATTGAGAACCATATCGTCATTAATAGTTAAATCTTCTCCTATCATTATCTAACAATAATTTCTAAGCATCATATTTTCTTCATTTTAATTTCCTTTCTATAATATAGTTGAAAGTTTGATTTTTTAGAAAGGAAATTAAAATGAAGAAATATATTGCTAAAATTGGACCACTTAATGCCGAAAAAATAGCTTGCTCTCCTCACGGAACTGCTACTTTTACTGAAGATGAGGAACAAGATACGCTACATATTATGATTGAAATGTTTGACACTCCAGCAAACATCGAACACTGGCAACACTTCCATGGTTTCCCTGATGGTAAAGATGCTCATGTAGCAACAATGGACAATGACTTAAACGGAGATGGTTTTGTCGATTTACCAGAAACTGAACCGGTATCAGGTACAACGATGGTTCCATTCAATGCAGATCCAGAAACTATTAATATTCCTACTGATTCTTATCCACATGCTGATGAATATGGTCACTATCTATACGAAGCTGATGTTCCTTTAAATGAATTAAAGAAGCATTTTAAAGAAATCTTTAATACAACTGATCTAGCTCTAGATAAGCGCGTAGTTTATATTCACGGTGTGCCTAACAGCTTATCTCTTCCAGATACGGTTCAAGGCAGCGTTTTAAACTATGGTCCACATGTTACTTTACCAATAGCTGTCGGCAAAATTAAAAAGAGTAATTAGTAAATAATAATTAATAAAGTAAAAGGTTGATAGATAGTCGTTTTCTTTAACGATTATCTATCAACCTTTTTATTTACTCTTTTTGTTAAATACTAAATTTAAACCAATTGCAATTATTAATAAGGCGGTCGCACACCACATAATTTCTTGAAGTCCTAAATGAAAAATATTTCTCATTGTTGGAAGTAAATTCTGCGGCAAACTTTTTGCGGAATTGGCATCACTTAATTTATTGAGCATCCCCATTGTTATACCAGAATTCTCTCTTACTCCGCGCGCTAATTCCATATTCATAATTACTCCATAAACTGCAGCCATCACAGTCTGAGCTAAAATTCTAATCAAATATGAAAGTGACGTTGCTGGTGCCATATTTTTTTCACTAGCATCAACCTGAACTTTTATTTGAAGTAAAACAAAAATAAAACCCACACCAAAGCCAGAAAAAGTTCCGATACCAGCTAACCACCAAATGTTAGTACTTTGCGGCGCTAGTGCTAAACCTAAAGACGAAATCAAAATACAAATTAATCCCATTGAGAGCAGAGTTCGATTACTAAAGCGTGCCTTTAATGGGTTAACTACTAAAGTCCCTACAACATCAACTAAAGAATTAGGAATTAGCGTCATTCCACCAATTAATGCAGTTGTTCCAAGTAATCCCTGCGCCCACATTGGCAAGTAAGTATTTACAGCTAAAAA
Organism: Lactobacillus johnsonii; assembly: GCA_949888035.1. Lineage (GTDB taxonomy): Bacteria > Bacillota > Bacilli > Lactobacillales > Lactobacillaceae > Lactobacillus > Lactobacillus johnsonii_B. Next base: position 7,412 of record CATLCE010000039.1, read on the forward strand.
AGCTCCCCAGCTAAAAATAAAAAGTAAAAAATCTCCAACTAAAGCACGATTTTTAAACATGCTAATAGGTACAACTGGATTGGGGTGATTTTCTTCATGCATAAAAAATAAGACTAGTAAAACTATGCCAGCAACGACTAAGCTGATCACAATCCAGCTGCTAGTTAAACCAAGAAGTTGGATTCCTAATAAAAGTAAAGTTAAACCAACAATAATTAGGAAAGAGCCCAATACATCAAACTTTGGAGTCTCTTTAATTGTACCTTCACGATAATAGAACAATGAAAGAAAAATTGCTAAAAGTCCAATCGGAATATTGATATAAAAGACCCAATGCCAAGAAAGTGAATCAACCAAATAACCACCTACTAGCGGTCCGATAATAGCTGCTACACTAAAGGCAGCCCCTAAATAACCTAAAATTTTTGTTCTTGCTTTAATATTATCAAAGATAAAACCAGCCATTATATAGGGTAGCGAGCCCATTCCTCCAGCTCCTACTCCCATTAAAGCTCGAGCTAAAAGGAAAAAATACATATTATTTGCCAGTCCCTGAAAAAATGACCCTAATACAAAAAAGAGTAACGATAATTCAAAAGCCGACTTATTACCAATCTTTTCCCCAACTTTAGTCCAAATTGGGGTTGAAACAGACATTCCTAAGAGCATAATAGCAATTATCCATCCCATTAATTGAATTCCATGTAAGTCTGCAATAATAGCTGGAATCGCTGTATTAATAATCGTACTATCTAATCCCGCCATTACATTTGCTAAAACCATAGCAAATGTGACCATCGTTACTTGCTTTTTTGTCATCAGTACACCTACTTTTCTATGAAAGAAAAAGCCCCAATTATTTTGCAATAATCAAGGCTAATAATCTTATCTAAAATATACTTGCTTAATTCCTTAAACACAAGCTTTATTTTGATGATCTATTAATTTTCTTATTCGGTTGCTTAAAATTAAAATAAAAGTTAAAGATGGTTGCAATTAACAATAAAATGAATGAAACAGCCATAATTTCGTGTATACCACTATGAAAAATTTTACGCATTTCTGGTAGTAAAGACTGTGGCAATAATTTAGCTGATTTTGCGTCACTTAGTTCATTCATCATATGCATCGTAATATTTGAATGCGTATTAATTCCACTAGCTAACGCTAAATTCATGATGACCCCGTATACTGCTGCCATAACAGTTTGAGCTAAAATTCTAATTAAATAAGAAGTTGAGGTCGCAGTTGCCATATCTTCCATTCCAGCATCGATTTGTACTTTTACTTGAAGTGCAACAAAAATAAATCCTACTCCAATCCCAGAAAATGCCCCAATCAAAATTAATATCCAGAGAGGAGTTTGATCATTAGCTAAGAAAAGACCACCAGATGAAATCATCATTGTAATAATTCCGATCATTACTAGCGTAAAAGTTCTAATTTTTTCTTGAATTGTAGCAACTGTTTGGGATGCAATAATTTCAACGATGGAGTTAGGAATTAACGTCATCCCACCCATTAAAGCCGACATTCCTAAAAGAGCTTGAGCCCACATTGGTAAATATGTATTTACAGCAATAAAAGCTCCCCACGTAGTCGCAAATAAAATCAAATCACCATTTAGATCATGATTACTAAAAATAGATAAAGGAATAATTGGATTCTTCGCTTTAGCTTCATGCAAAAAGAAAAAGATCAGTAAAACTAAGCTAAATAGGATCAACCCTACTACAATCCAAGTTGCTGTTAATCCCAAGAGTTGTATTCCCATTAAAAACATAATTAAACCACTTACTAACAAAAACGCCCCTTGTAAATCAAAAACTGGGGCAGTTTTTGGTGTAACTGGCTTGTAATAGATCAAGGAAATTAACAAAGCAACTAAACCAATTGGAATATTAATATAAAATACCCAGTGCCATGATAGAGCATCAATTAGCCAACCTCCCACTAAAGGTCCTAAAATTGCTGCTCCATTGAAACTAGCTGTCAAATATCCTAAAACTTGAGTTCTTTTCTTAATGTTTGGAAAGACGTATCCTGCAATAATATAAGGCAAGGACCCCATTCCTCCACCACCAATTCCCATAATCATTCGAGCAATTAAGAAAAAGTAAATATTAGGTGCTAGTCCTTCAAGAGTTGAGCCTAAAACAAATAGCACTAGTGCGATTTCAAAAGCTAATTTATTAGTAATTTTTTCTCCAATTTTTGTCCAAATTGGTATTGAAACAGACATTCCTAAGAGATAGATTGCCACAATCCATCCCATAAATTGGATCCCATGTAGCGCTGAAACGATGGCAGGAATAGCCGTATTAGTAATAGTTCCATCTAAACCTGCCATAACGTTCCCTAACATCAACGCTACAGTCACCATCGTAATCTGTTTTTTATTCATTAAAGCACTTCCCTCAACAACAAAAAGAGCCCTTATTACATTTTGTAATTAGAGCTTGGACATTTATCTTCTTATTATGCAAACTTTTTGCTTAAAATTGCAAGATTCTTTAAAAAATATCTATGCTTTTTTTGTAAACTTAGGTATAATCAGTAGCTGTGTTTATTTTTCACTTATTTTTTCAAGAGAGGAAAAAAGTATCTTATGGAACATAGTTGGATGCTCAAGTATTTTGCCGAATTTTTCGGTACGCTAATCATGGTTATGTTTGGTAACGGTGCCGTTGCCAACTCATTTTTAAAAGGAACT
>CATLCE010000040.1:0-10110 GCA_949888035.1 Lactobacillus johnsonii
TCAAACCATTTGCCAATTGATCAGTACCAGCCTGCAAACTCTGAGTACCACTTTGTAAACTTGCAGCCCCATTAGCCAACTTAATAGTTCCGTTTTCAAGTTGTACAGCACCTTGTTGTAAGTTCAAAGTACCACTCTCTAAACGACCAGCACCAGTTGCTAAACGCATAGTTCCTGATCTAAGAGCTTCTGCACCATTTTGAAGACGTGTAGTTCCGCTAGCTAATTGATTTGCACCAGCTTGCAGACGGCCAGTTCCGTTAGAAAGTTGATTTGCACCATTTTGTAGTTGAACAGCACCATTAGTAATTTGTTTACTACCGTTACTTAAAGTTCCTAAACCATTTCTAGCAGTATTAACACCTGAGTTAACAGTGCCTAATTGGTTGTCAACGTAAAGACGTTTAATTGATTTCCCATTTGGTTCAGTTATAGAAGATGCAAATTTAACATCTGGGTCTGCCTGAATCTTTTTAACAATTTGATCGATTTCTTTTAAGCTCTTTTCGTTATCAAGCTTATCTTTACTCTGAATGTATAAAGTTGAATATTCAGGAGTACCAATTGAGAAATGATCTTGTAAAACTAATAGTCCAGCTTTTGATGGTGTAGAATTAGAAATTTCATCTGCATCATCATAATTCAAATTATTTGAATAGAATAAGGCAAATGGCAATACTGCAACTGCCATTACAACTAAGTAAATAATTGGATGAGTCAAGCTCCCTTTTGAAAGAGCATGCCATAACTTAGAGTTGCTTTCACCTTCAAACTTCTTAACTGGCCAGAATAATTTCTTACCTAAGACAGCCATAAAGAATGGGTTTAAAGTTAAAAGTACTACTAATAATACAGCGACCCCAACAGCAACCCCAACAGCTGAACGGTAGATTGAGAAGTTAGCTAAACCTAACGCACTAAATCCAATTAAGATTGAAGATCCAGAATAAAGAATTGTCTTACCAGCTTTACGCAACGCATCATTTGTTGCCTCATGGTTCGACATCCCCTTACTCAAGTTCTCTTTAAATTTATCATACAGCAGGATATTGTAGTCAGTACCAATACCGAACAAAACAATAACCATGAAAACTTGAGTAAAGTTTGAAAATGGAAAGTTAACTTTCTCTACTAAGTTAGTAACAATTGAGAATGAAGTAATAAATGAAACACCAACTGTTAATAATGAAATTATTGGTACAATTGGCGACTTAAATACAATTACTAAAACAATAAAAATAAAGAAGATAGTAATTAATTCAGTCTTTTTAATACCTTCTTGAACCGAAGCAGAGAAATCATCTTCAAGAATTCTAACCCCAGTTACATATGTTCTAACTCCTGGAGTTTTAACAGCCTTTGTTAAAGCCTTATTAACGTTAGAAACAGTCGAATGATCATTAGCAATATTTAATTGCACAATTTCCGTTGTTTTATCTTTAGAAATTAATTGTGCTTTTGTTGCATAGTTGTCATTAGGAGTCATCATTGACTTAATACCAAGCTTTTTCTTATTGTCCTTTAAAAAGCGAATTGTATCGTCAATTTTCTCCTTATCACTCGAGGTTAGTTTCCCATGTTTTTTATTAAAAACTACCCCTACAACATAGGTATTATCTTGTCCATGCCCCCACTTACTCTCGATATTCGTTGCAATAGAACTTTGAACATCTTTAGGAAGTGAAATTTCTGAATGCTGACGTGTCAATGCATCCACATTTGGCAACGAGAAGACAGCAATTAGCAAAATTGCTATCCATGCTATCAAAGCACCAAGATGATTTTTCAGCAATTTCATGTGCTACTTTCCTTTCCCCTTATTTTGTACCTTCAACTTGAAGTTTTGGCGCTACAAGTCTTAAAAGCATCTCATGGTAATTATCGTCAGCTTCTTTTTTTGTTTCATCGATCACATATCGATCTAAGAAAACATAACCCAAAACAGCTCCAAGTAAACTATGCAAAGAAACAACATTTTTCTTGCCTACATCCAGCTTTTCTCCTAGATCTACTATCTTTAAAACCTCTTCACGAATTTGCTCATTTTGAACATATTCATTTAGTCCATAGTAAATACTAGAAATAGCCTTATCATGTAGTAAAAAGTCTCGTATTTCATCTGCAAATCTAAACAAAGCATCTAGACCTGAATGGCCTATTATCTTCTTTGTTAGGTGCTGACGCAAAACTTGCAGTCTATTAACACAAACTAAAACTAATAAATCATTACGATTAGCAACATAGTGATACAAAGATTGAGACCTAATCCCTAAAGCTTTAGCTAAAGCTGGCATTGTTAATTCGCTTAATCCCTTTTCACTAATAATTGTTATAGCTTGATCAATCACTTTTGAGCGGTCCAAAGCTCTTTTTTTAGCCAAGATAATCACCTTCTTTTTTGTGTACTCATATACTTTAACACGTCAATGTGTAGAAAACAATCTACAATGTGTAGAAATTTATCTACTTTTTGAAAAAAATAAAAAGGAGTTAAAAACTCCTTTAAATCTATTTTTGTTTAATCATCCAATTATTAATCGAATCACCAATTTTAGCTAGATCCGCATCTTCTTCACTAACCATTGCCATGGTATAAGTCTTACCATCTTCTTGAATTATGGCTGCTCCTTGTTTTTTATCAGCTATTTTATAAACCACACCACTAATGTTTTTCGCTAAGCCTTTTTCAGGAAAATTAGCTAATTGTCCTAAAATTTGATTATCCACATTCGTTCCTAAAATTTTTCCCTGGTAAAGCTTTTGCATAGTATTAACTAAATCACCACTACTGGTTTTTCCGGCAAAATCTTTACCAAAATTATCAGTAATTTCAGTATTGCCTGCACCAAACCCTTTTGCAGTTTGATTTACTTTTTCTTTTCCAATTTTATTCAAAATAATATTAGCTGCATTATTATTTTGCTGACGCATCATTAAATCAAGTAAATATGTATAGGAATAAGCCATATCAGTCTTTAATACCTTATCTCCACCATTTAAGTCACTTGATTTAACTTTATAAGGAGTTGCTGAGTTTAAGCTTTTATCTTGAACTGCCTTGTAATAAGCGAGCAGCACAAATAATTTTAGAACATTCCCAGCATTTAAATTGTCCTGACTAGTATTTGTTAAATCGGCAAATATTTTAGGATTATTCAAGTCCTTTACACTTACTTGATAGTTTCCTTGAACGTTTGAACTAGCTTTAACAATGGCTTTAGCTAAATCTTTATTACTATTTTTTGAAATAGCAGCCTCTCCAATCTCGTTTTCGCCATTAGTAATACGAGTTTGTTTAGTGCCCTCTTTCATTTTACTTTTTTGAGCTACTTTGGCTGTTGAATTTCCATAAATTTCTAAAGTTTGTGTCTTCATATGATTAATACTAGTCATATAAAAAGCTAATGCACAAAAAGAGGATAAAATCGCCCCTAAAAATATTTTATTTTTCATTAAAAATCTCCTTAATCACATATTTTTTATTTTATCATGCTAATACCTAAAAAAGTTTTAAAGACTAAGGATTATTCTATTTTTTAAGATTATCTTTTCTTTATATAGGATTTGCTGAATGCGTTCACAAATTGTTCTTTTTTTAGTACAATAATTTCAGTATTAATATTTACAGTGAGGGATTATTATTTATGTTGAAATATATGATCGGTATTGACGCAGGTGGTACACACTCTACGGCAATCGCTTATGATGAAAACGGTAAAGAATTAGGTCGTGCTGAATCCGGCCCAGGTCAAATCAACAATGACTACGAACTCGGTATCAAGAATATTGCTCAAGCAGTTAATGAATTGCGTGACAAAATTGATGGCGATTGTATTAAAGTTTTAGCCGGAATTGCCGGTTTATCCGTTGTTGGTAATGCACCAGAAGTTGCAGCAACTATTTCTTCAATGGTTGGTAATATTCCAACTCGTGCTATTACTGACTCACTTCTTGCTCTTTACAATGGTCTTGAAGGAGCAGACGGTGCTTTAGTTATTGCTGGTACTGGATCTGTTGTTAATGGTCGTCAAAACGGCTCTTTAATTGCTGTTGGTGGTTACGGTTCTTTACTTGGAGATGAAGGTAGTGGTTACGCTATTACCAAGGCTGCTCTTCAAGCTGCTCTTCTTAGCTGGGACAAGCGTGAAAAGAATTCTTTAATTGATTTATTCGTTAAAGAATTCAATGTTGATAACATGGGTGAAGTTCCTGCTAAATTCTACAACTTAACTAGTCCAGAAGTTGCTTCAAAGGCTGTTAAAGTTGCTAAGTTAGCAGATAACGGTGATGAAGATGCTCGTAAAATCATTGCAGATCAAGCACATCTTTTGGCACGCGATATTATTATGTGCTTAGACCGTTACGAAGATCCTAAGCCAATGCGCGTTGCTTTAACTGGTTCAGTTCTTTCAAACAACGCTATGATGCGTTCATACATGGAAGCAGAAGTTAAAGAAAAATACCCAGACGCAGTATTTAGCGTTTCAAACGGTGAAAACGCACGTGGTGTAATTTTTGATAAGAGCAAAGATTACCGCTACTTCACTAACCATAACGATGATGAATAATTAAATTAAAACCATAAAAACACCTCGGTCTCCGAGGTGTTTTTTTATCTATAAATCTTTATACATTAATACGTGTTCTATACCACCCTCATCAAATGTCTCGCCTTTAACTTGATAGCCAAGACGATCATAAAAAGGCTTCGCTGTCATTTGCGCATGGCAGTATATCCGATTAACATCCTTTTCTTTTAAGTACTCATGCACCTCTTTCATCATCTTGCTTCCAAGATGCATCCCTCGTGCATCTTTTGAGACCACAACTCGACCTAAATACCAATCTCCATTTTCATCTTTAAAAATTCGGCAAGTAGCTAAAGCATCATCTTTTCCGTCATTTAAACTAAAAACATGAATTGCATGAAAATCTTCATCATCTATTTCAGGTAAAGTGATTTTTTGTTCACTAACAAAAACCTCATTTCTTAGCCTTTCGACGCAAAAAGCTTCATATCCAGTCATTTCATCAATTGTCTTAAAACAAAATTTCATTACTTCAACCTCTTAACTAAAATCAAATCCGTCTGTGGATCTTCTCCAACTACAAAAGTGTGTTGACTAACTCTTTTAAAACCATCTTTTTCATAGAAAGCCTGAGCTTGATAATTTTTCTCCCAAACTCCAAGCCACATATTGTCCTTCTCTTTTTCTTTAGCTATTTTCTCAGCTAATTTGATTAGAACTAATCCTAATCCTTGATGTTGAAAAGCTTGCTTCAAGTATATCCTTTCGACTTCTAAAGCATTAGGAACTACCTGCTCTGTTTGAGCATGTCCTTCATTCACCTTTAGATAGCCAGCCACTTTATTATCTACAGTTAAAAAGTAAAAACTACTATTCGCATTTTCAACTTCATCTTTTAATTTTTCTTCTGCATATGCTGTATCCAAAAATTCTTTCATATTTTCGGCACTATTTTGTGATCCAAACGTTTCTAAAAATGTTTGTCTTGAAATTTGTTGTAATTCTTTAATATTATCTGCTGATACTTCTTTAATCTCATATTTTACCGTCATATTAATACTTCCTCTTTCCACCATTCTTTACAAAATTCCAATTTTCACGTGCATTTTTCTCGAGAACGCTTAGATATTTTTGTAATTGAGCCTGTTCATCTTTAGTTAAGCCTTTTGTTACTAACGTATTTGAATAGACATTTTCTCTTTCTATTTCTTTAGCTAATTTTTTACCTGTATCGGTTACAAATAAATGTTTGATTTTCTTATTAGTTTCATCATCTTCTTTAAAAATAAGTCCCGCTCGTTCAAGCTTTCTAATTCCACGGGCAGTCGTTGTACGATCAATGTTTAATAATGTAGCTAGGTGATCAGAAATAATCCCTGGGTGTTCAAAAACTCGAGTTAAATATAAGTATTGACCACGATTTAATTCCAAATCTTTAAACTCAATGTTAGCAATCGAATCTAAGGCTCGTGAAATTGAACCAATTTCTCTTAAAATATCTTCTTCTGCCATCTTTATGTCTATCCCTCCTATTTGTTTGTTCTAGTATATGTTATTATTGTTGCAAATGCAACAATAATAAAAATGATTATTACTCTATTTGATTTCTATGTTAACAATAAGTAAAATCTATCTGAATAGTTAAATAAGGGGGGATTATAAAATGATTTTAAGAAATATCGGAATTCTTCTGACAATTATTGTTGGAATTGAGCATATTGGAATTATGTGGTTAGAAATTTTTGGGAAACCTGACTTACAAGCTAAGTCGTTCGACATGGATGTAGATTTTGTTAAACAGCCTGCCGCAAAAACAGCTTTAGCTAATCAAGGTATCTATAATGGAATGCTAGGTCTTTTAATCTTAATTGTATTTTTCTTCTTCAGAATGCCAACTTTAATCACTGTATGGCAACTTTTGCTTGCCTTTGTTGTAGTTGTCGCTATTTTTGGGGGCTTTACAGCAAGTAAAAAGATTTTTGTTGTTCAAATGCTACCTGCATTAATTGCCTTCATTCTACTTTTCTTCTAAAAAATCTATAAAAAAATGAGGATTGTCATAATGACAGTCCTCATTTTTTTACTTAATATTCTGTTTTTATTGATTCCAAGCACTTTGGAACTTAGTCTTACCGGCATCAATTTGTGAATTCCAGTTTTGACCCTTCTTTGCTTGTGCAAAGATGTTTTGCATAATTGAATTCAATTGAGTATATGCAGCGTTGCTGTTCTTAACTACAGGAACACTGTATAAGTTCTTCATTGCCTTGTCTAATTGAGCAGGAACTTTAGACTTAGTTGAGTTCTTGTAAGCACTAGAGTTAATTACATTGTTAGTTACAGGGATGTATCCAGTTTGATCAGCCCAAGTCAATTGTTGGTTCTTACCTAACAAGTACTTAATGTACATGAAGGCAGCTGCCTTTTGTTCTGCAGTACCCTTGTTGAACATGTAGATATCAGTACCTTGTTGCATGTTGTACTTAGAAGGACGAGGTGCAACACCGTATTGGAACTTATTACCAACACCCATCTTAACAAATCCTTCACCAGCACTAGTACCTACAAACATTGCAACCTTTTGGTTAGAGAAGTCACCAGAAAGGTAACCAGCTGAACCAGCAGTCTTGAAGTAACCAGCTTTAATACCATCAGCATAGTAGTTGATTACTTTCTTAGACTTAGAACCAGTAAAGTTGATGTTCTTAGAGAAGTTTACGCCTTCATCCTTCATACCTAAAACGTAGTAGTTTGAAAGTGAATCGAATCCAGCACCAACAACCTTGTGGTTACTCTTTTCGTAAATCTTCTTAGATGCTGCCTTTAATTCAGACATTGTCTTTGGCACTTTAACACCATATTTATCTAATAAATTCTTGTTATAAGTCAACATTTCAACAGATTTATTAAATGGAATACCATATTGAGTACCTTTAATTTGTGCGCCCTTTAATAATTCTTCACGGATGTCACTCTTCTTAGCTGATCCCCAACCAATCTTACTGTTGTTAATGTAAGGGGTCATATCGACTAAACGTTTGCTATTAGCGGCATTTAAAAGCCAGCCAGGATAAGCTTGAGTAATCGTAGGCAAGTTATTTGGTGATTGCAAAGTTGAGTTAATCTTTGCTTGTAAGTCATTATACTTACCTTGGTTTTCGAGCTTAACAGTAATGTTAGGATTCTTCTTTTCAAAATCCTTAGTCAAGCTTTGTAAAGTCTTTTCCTGAGTTCCAGTCATACCATGCCAGAAAACAACAGTAGTTTTCTTGGTAATCTTAGTTGGAATATCAGCAGACTTACTACTTGAGCTATCATTACTCTTAGAATTTGAGCAAGCAGTAGTGCCTACAAGGGCTAAAGCAGCAACTGCAACTGCTGCAAATTTTTTAGTGAACTTCATATGTTCCTCCCAATAAAACAAACAACAAAATAATTTTTAATTTTAGCTAAGCGTAAAAGCTTCTCCACGCTTAGGTAAAATCCGTTCTCCAAATGGGTTTTCTTCTAATTCAGGATGCAATGTGTGCACTGGAGCCAAGATTTTTGGCTCAAAACCCGCAATAATTTCTTTTAATTCAGCTACATCCGCATGTCCTGAACAGCGCAAAGTTACTAACTCAATTCCACGCTTTTCAATATTTTCAATAAACGGAGCATATGCTGGATCAAAATCCCCTAGTGGCTCAGCATTACTATGAATGTATAAACCACCTTCTTGTAATTGGTCATAATGATCAACTACTTGCCAGAAATATTGATGATCGTCTTTTAAAAGATCTTGATAATTTACCTCAAGATTTGGATCGAGCGCATCAATTTTTTCATCTTCTGGTAAGTAGTAATAAGGAACATCCTGCTTTAATGCTAATTTTAATAATTCAGCACGTTTAGCATGAAGTACTACTTTTCGAGGCGAATCTGAAATAATTCTCAAAATTCGCTCTACATTTGTAGGATAAGTATTAAAAGTTAACTGACGCTTTGGATTATCTTTTTGGTATTTAACTACTCTTTCAGTAAGTTCAACCTCATTCTTAACGCCTTTGAACTCTTCACTATCCTCTTCGCTACGTTCTGGCCATGAAACACCAGTACCTTCGATAATTAGCATATCACATCCCTTACCGGCCGCCATAAATTGACGCACCCAATCGGGATGATAGCCATGCAAGCGAATATCCCCAGTATGAACGATTGTTTTATCAGGTGTTTCGATGATTAACCCAGTTGCTCCGTAAGCATCATGATCACTAGGAACAACGGTTAAAGTTATATCTCCAACTTTAATGGGTTGGTTTAATTTAGCAGCAATTATAGGACGAGTATAATTCTTGGGTTTATTAGCTGCTGGTAATAAAAATTCTCCATCCCGATTCAACACTGGTAACAAGGCCGCAGTTAATGGACCAGCATATAATGGAATCTCTGGCGCTAAAAGATTCATAGCTTTACTATGATCTAGATGAAGGTGAGAAATATAAGCTGCGCTATGTTGCCAACGCTCATGATCTATTTCTTTTCCCATAATCTTTGGATCATAGAAATTCGGCACATCACCAATCAATTGATATTTAAGAAGGGTCGAAAAATCTTCATCTTCCATTTTTAATCCAAGTTCTGGACGGTACACTTCTCCCAAATCAAATAATACATGTGACTTATCATAAGCTACTTCAATCATTGGGCCGCCAATAGTCGTTAATCCATTATAAAAAGTAACTGTCGTTTTAGGCTTTGAGGTCATTACGTACTACTCCTCGAATAATTTGCTTTCTAAAAATGAAGTAAACAATTAAAACAGGCACTACTGTTAAAGTCGCTGCTGCTAGTTGAAGTTGCGTTTGAGCACCTGCATCAGATGCAAAGGCAGCTAAACCATTATTCAATAAGCGCATCTTGTCTTCATTTGTTACCAATAATGGCCATAGGAAAGAGTTCCATCCTGAAATAAAGCTAAGCAAGGCAACAGTAATTAAACCACCTTTAGACATTGGAACCAGAATCTTCCAAATATATTCCCAGTCAGAAGCTCCATCAATCATGGCTGCTTTATAAATTGTTGGTGAAATTGCTGTGAAGTAGCTTTGTAAATAGTACATATAAAAGATAGAAGTTAAGAACGGTAAAACCAATCCTAAATATGTATTCAATAAGCCTAAATGAGCAATTGTATTGTAGTTGGTAAAAATTATTGCTTCTCCCGGAACCATTAAGAGTGAAAGAAAAATTAACTGAATAAATCCTTTTCCCTTAAATTTTAAGTTGGTCATTGCAAATGCACCGAGAATTGAAGTAAACAATGTAACAATTGTTGTAGTTGCTGCTGTAATAAATGTGTTTAAGAAATATCTTGCAAATGGTGCTTGCTCAAATACTTTTTGATAGTTACTCCACCGCAAAGTCTTTGGAATTAAAGTTGGTGGAATAGTAGTAGTTTCCTGATAGGACATTAACCCACCTAAGATCATATAAATAAATGGGAAAACAGTTATAATGCCAAAAATTCCAATGAATAGATAGACAAAAATCATTCCCCAACGTAGTTTTTTCTTCTTCATTCTAACTGTTCACCTTTTTC
>CATLCE010000041.1:0-8911 GCA_949888035.1 Lactobacillus johnsonii
AACTCGCTAGCCACTTCCTTCACTCATAACGTCACCGTTACCAGCTTGTGGTTCACTACACTTGGCGACAAATACCCGTGATCCGTATTTCAACGGACTAGATGTAATATCATGCCCGACACACATAGAAAAAGGGTAGTACTTATATTTTTAAGTACTACCCTTTTTGTTAGTCTTTAATAAATTCCTTATAACCCTTATCATATAAGGTTACGGTAAACGTTGCACCCTTTCCAGGTTCTGAATCGACGTTAATCTTACCGCCATGCTGTTTAATAAGAGATAAAACAATCGAAAGTCCTAAGCCAGATTCTCCCGAGCCAATTTTCGCTCTCGATGGATCTGCCTTATAGAATCTTTCAAAAATATATTTCATCTGTTTCTTATTCATTCCAATTCCTGTATCGGCTATTTTAAATTGGGCGCCATGCTCAATCCTCTTAGCAGAAATTGTAATCTTTCCATTTTCAGTAAATTGTAATGCATTTTGAACTAGATTAACCATTATCTGAGTGAAACGGTCTTTATCTGCATAAACTTCAACTTGCTGCGGACAATTTAAAATCAACTCATCATTCTTTTGAGTAGCTTTTTGCTTCATTTGTGTTAATAAATTAGCTAAAACTTCAGTCGCATTGAATTTTGATTGAATCAGACTAATTTTATTATTTCTAATTTTTTCGTAATCTAAGTTTTCATTTACTAATCTAATTAATCGTTTTGTTTCACTGTGCATTAAAGCAATAGACTTAGGTTTGGCTTCTTCAGGAATAGCATCATATTCAAACCCTTCTAACAAACCGTTAATTGTAGTAAGCGGAGTTCGCATTTCATGAGCGGCATCAGCCATAAATTGCTCTCGTCGCTTTTCTTGTGCCTTAATTTCATCGTTTGATTCTTTTAAAGCATTAACCATAATATTAAAATTACGTGCTAAATCATCAATCTCATCAGTATCCTTGTGTTTTAGATGGACAGTAAAGTCCCCTTGTGCGACTTTCTTAGTAGCATTAGATAAAAGCTTAATCTTTCTTGAAATATAGTACGACAAGATAAAACTGATCAACCCACCAATAACTAAAGAACTAAGTAAAGCTGTTAACAGATTATGCTTTTCTCGTACAATCATTTGTTCCACATTTTGCACACGTGAACCGATCCAGATTACTCCCACCAGTTTTCCTTTACTACGCCAGGGAACAATTACACTAGTATATGCGTCTTTATTTGAAAAAGAACTTACTCGTCCATCCTCATGATCATTTCTAATGCGAATCTTTTTACCATTCTTTAATTGCTTAAATAACTTTTGCGGTAAAGCACAGTTCATTGTAGTTTCTGGATAAACTTGTCTATTTTTATTATTAAAAATGCGAAGATTTACATCTTCGCCTTCCATTACTACCTGTAAATTTTTCAAAAATTTAGCATCTAATTCATGTTTAGGATTATCTTTCGCTAAAGCTAGTTTTCCAATCGAAGTTCCATATTCTTCTAAGCGAGTGTAACTTTGAGAATAGGCTTGAATAGTCGCAAAATGAATAGTTGATGAGCCAATAATTACAATACTAGTAATTATTACTAGCAAAAAACCTAAAATTTCTTGATAGAATAACTTCAACTTCTATACCTCAGAATCATCAAACTTGTAGCCCACACCCCAAACGGTTTGAACTACTTGAGGACCAGCTTTCTCTAATTTTTGACGTAATTTTTTAATATGAGCATCAACAGTTCTTTCCTCACCGAAAAACTCATATCCCCACACTAGCTCTAAAAGTTTGTCTCTTGAAAAAACCTGCTTTGGCTTTTGAGCCATAGTATAAAGTAAATCAAATTCCTTAGGGGTCAAACCTTCAACCACTTTATCATCAAATCGTACTTCTCGACGGTCCTTCGAAATTTTTAAATGCTTAGTTACTACATCATATTTTATACCATTAGAAGCATGCATATCCTTTTCCAGATGGCTTCTGCGATATAGCGCCTTGATCCGTGCTATTAAGGCCAAAGGACTAAAGGGCTTAGTAACATATTCGTCTGCACCAATCCCCAATCCTAAAATTTGATCAGTTTCTGAGTCTCTAGCCGTTAACATAATTATTGGTATTGAGAGAGAAATTGCTCTAATTTCCTTAGCTACTTCCATACCATCTTTTTTAGGTAAATTAAGATCTAGCGTAACGATATCATAAGAGCTGGGATTTGCCTTAAACATTTCAACAGCTTCTACTCCATCTTTAGCTATATCTGCGTCCCACTGCTCTTTACTAAAGAACATTTTCATCATTTCCGCAACAGAATTGTCATCTTCAACCATTAATATCTTTAGCATTATTTGTCCTTAAATCCTTTTACTCTAGTATGTTTAATCTTATCCGGTTCAATATAATCATGTGGCAACTCATGCCGAGCACGTAAAAAAGCCTGCAATTTCTTTTCAGTTAAGATTATTGGAGCCAAGATAAACAAATAAAAAGTAAGCAACCAAATTAAAAAGTAGCGATCCCAATGCAAAAAATGAATTCCTAATCCTAAAAGAGTTTGGATCAAACCAAATAACATAAAATAATTACGGGCTACTTTTTGCGCATACTGGTAGCTTGCTTCATTAACTGAAGCTAAATAGGACATATATCCATAAATTCGATTAGGGTTGGGCGAAGGAGCAATCAGCCAAATGACCCCGATTACAAACATTATTACCCCGCAACCAATATAAATCATTTGACCAACTCCATTCACTTAAATTTATTCTTTACCCGGAGCTGAAATTACTAAACGTAAGTTACCGCTAAAACTAAAGTTCTTCATTTCGTTAGGAATAATAAAGTTGCTTCCTAATTTAATGTCATACTCTTTACCATCAGCAATAAACTTGCCGCTACCTTTAATTACAGATACTAGAAGATAAGGATGATCATTTAAACTCCAAGCAAAATCTCCATCAACATCAATCTGCCATAAATAAAAATGTGGTGACATCGGTGGTTGTGCTAGCGTAGTAATCTTAGCATCTCCTACTGTTTCTGATGTAATTTTCAGTTTCGGATCTTTATGTGGTACTTGAATAGTATCAAGAGATTGCTTAATATGCAACTCTCTCTTCTTTCCCGTCTTCTTATCTACGCGATCCCAATCATATAATCTGTACGTTACATCACTTGATTGTTGGGTTTCAATAACCATAATACCCTTTGTTAGAGCATGTACAGTACCAGAAGGAACGTATAAAAAGTCTCCTTCTTTTACAGGTACATAGCGTAAAAGCTTTGACCACTTTCCATTTTTAATCCAATCTTCTAGCTCTTCCTTGCTCTTAGCGTTGTGCCCATAGATAAGTTTAGCACCTGGTTCGGCATGAAGCACGTACCAGCTTTCTGTTTTCCCTGAATCGTTTTCATGAATTCTGGCATATTCATCATCTGGATGAACTTGAACTGACAAATTATCATTTGCATCTAAGAATTTAACCAGTAAAGGAAATTCCTTTGCTTTGGGATTACCAAATAACTCAGGATGCTCTAAATATACTTCTCGTAATGTCTTTCCTTTAAATGGACTTACATTAACAATTGAAGCATCATCTTTATATCCTGAAATTACCCAGGCTTCCCCAACCTTTCCATCAGGAATATCATATCCTAAAACAGTATTTAATTTACGACCACCCCAAATTTTTGGTCTAAAGTATGGCGTTAAAAATAATGGTTCCATAAAAAAATCACCTCAATAAAAGTATATATCTTTTTGAAATGTTTTTGAAACCACTTTCAATTATTTTTTGGAAAAATTTTTAATTCCAGTAATCAATCGTTCAATTCCATCCTCTACCATCCATATTGGTGAGGCCAAATTAAGACGTAAAAATTGACTCCCGTTACCCCAATAAATACTGCCAGCTGAAACAATTAAGCCAGTTTCTTTTCGAAGATAATCTGCTAATTTTTTACTATCTTTTGAAATTTCGCTTACATCTAACCACATTAAGTAAGTTGCAGGTCCCGAAGCAATCTTTACATTTTTCAAGTTTTTATTTATTTCATGTTCAGCATAGATAAAATTCTCATTAATTGTATCTAATAAATCATGCAGCCAATTAAATCCTTCTGTATAAGCAGCAATTGTTGCCGGAATTGCCATTAGATTTGGCTCAGCCAATTCATCACTATTTAGTCCTCGACTAACAATCATGCGTAAATTCTCATCAGGAATAATTACCGTAGCAGCATGAAGAGCAGCAACATTAAACGTTTTACTTGGTGATACGAGGCTGATTACATTATTTCTCAATTCTTGGGTAACAGAAAATGCAGGTGTATATTTTACATTATTTCTAATTATGTCACCGTGGATTTCATCTGATAACAACACTACATGATATTTTTGGCATAAAGCTGCTATTCGCTCTACTTCACTACGCGACCACACTATTCCTGTAGGATTATGAGGATTACAGAAGAGCATTAATGTGGTCAATGGATCAGCTAATTTATTTTCTAAATCTTGTCAATCGATCTCATATTTTCCATCATGATAGCTCAAATCACTTGATAATACATGACGACCATTATTCTCAATCGAATTATAAAAAATATTATAAACTGGCTCTTGCACCAATACATTATCCCCAATATGCGATATGCGTCTGACAATTGATGAAATTGCTGGTACTACTCCAGTGACAAAGATCATCCATGTTGGATCAGCATTGACTCCATGCTCTAGTTGATACCAACTGCTTACAGCATTAAAATAGTCCTCTCCCGCTTCTTCATAGCCAAAGGCCCCAAGCTTAAGCTTTTCTTGCATTGCCAAAATAATTTCAGGAGCTGTTTTAAAATCCATGTCTGCAATGGACATTGGCAGTTCATTATCTTGTATATTCCATTTTACGGAATCTGTATGTCTTCTATTTACTGCTGTCTTAAAATCATATTTCAAATTTATTCACCTTCTTGATTTTGATCAGAAACGGATACTTCTCTATCAACTGGTTCTATAAAAATAATCTTTGTAGCCTTAGGATCAACTTTAGTAGGATCAATAATTACCGTTTCTATCTTTTTAGCCTTAATTATTCCTGAAATTGGATTTTTAATACTAGTAATTTTGCTGTTTATAGTTGCTCTAATATTACTACATTTTTCAAAGGCTAAAGGAGTTTGATTCAAAATACAATTTTCTAAAGTAACATGATCCATGTAGCATAGTCCCTGATCACTCTCAATAGTACAATCTTTAAACGTAATATGACTACTATTCCAGCTCAAATATTCCCCATCTATCTGACAATTAATCAAAGTTACATTCTCACAATTCCAAAAAGCATCTTTTGAAACAAAGCTACAGTTCTTACATACAATATTTTTAGCTCCATCAAATACGTAGTAAATATTAGAGCTATCTTTTCCAAAATAATCCCCGTTAATTTCTGTATTTTTAATTGTAATATCTTCACAGGTCCACATTGTCTCTTTTGCATTGGAAAAGAAAATATGGTCTAATGTGATATTTTTGCACCTTCTAAATAGCTTTGGAGCTTGCAGATTAGAATTTTTAATAGAAATATTATTGGTATACCAGATCCCACTTCGAGACATTGTTTCAAAAATCGCATCAGTAATATTAATGTTATTTGAATACCATAAAGGATATTTATATTTAAAAATAGTGGCTTTTATTTCTAAATCTTTGGTTTCTTTTAAAGAATATTCTCCTTCACCAAAAGTAACATTTTTTAAAATTGTATTTGAAAGGCCATACAGGGCTCTTTCTCCTTCAAAATATTTTTCTTTAATTTCTTGCATATATTTCCTCTTTTATTAAAGCTTTCAAACATCTAGTCTAAATTATGAAAAGTAATTGTCTAATATTTGATAAGCATACTTAAATATACTTCTGACCTATTAGATAGGTAGTACTCTATTACTTTTCTAACTCATTATAGAAAAAAGCTATTTTTGAGAAAATTTACAGTTTTTCATCCTAGGATAAATTATATTTATAGCAAAAAAAGATGAGTTCAACGGAACTCATCTTTTTTAATTTAATTATTGCGTTTACGTTTTGAAACACCTGTTAAACCAACAGCACCTAGTATTGAACTTACAGCACCTAAAACAACTGCTGCAAAGCTATTTTTATCTCCAGCCTTTGGAAGTTTAGACTGACTAGTTTTCTTAACTGGATTCTTTGGAGCTTCTGGAGTTGGAGTTTCTGGAGTAGTTGGTGTCTCTGGAGTGGTTGGAACTTCAGGGGTAGTTGGTACCTCTGGCTTATCTGGTGTGGTTGGGGTTTCAGGAGTAGTTGGTACATTTGGAATAGGAGTTACAGGTTGGTGTGGCTTCAAATTGTATCCACCAATTAAATCCCAATCAACTGGTTTTCCCCATTCTCCAGGAAGGGCAGCACTATTTGGAGCATCTTTTTCAAGTACACCCATCATATCTGGATTTTCACTACTATCATCCCAAATCCAATCCCCTTGGTTAGTCATTTTAGCTAAAACAGTAGTAGTGTTATCTGGATTAATTTGTAACAAGAAACTTGGTGCCCAAGTTGCATGCATACCCTTTCCAGCAACCTCACCACGATTAGTGATGTATGAAGTAATTAAAAGTTGATCATCTCTTCCTTCTACTGGAACTGCATAGTATGAATAAGTTGCAGTACGCCAGTTAGCCGGTACAGATGCAGTTAAAACAACGCCAGATTCATTCAATGGAACATAACCATGAGTTAAGTTATCAGAAACATAACCAATCATAGCTACGTTATCACCAACTGCTTTGTTAGTTGCCATCCAAGCATCATCGTTACTACCACGGTTTAATCTAGTAGCAGCAAATAAGTAATACTTATTACCTAATTTAACAACATCAGGGCGTTCAATTTCATCACTTACCATTGGTGCACTAATAAGTGGACTGTAGACCTTTGCAACACTTGGATTCTTAACATCATCATTTAATTTAATGATACCAATTGCAGCGTTTGACCACTTAGCTCTATCTTTAATATCGGAGTTAGATAAAATTTGGAAGAAATCACCTAAATTATCCTTGTTAGTACCGCCGTAATTTAACCATTGATAAATTTGATCATCACCTTGATAATTTTCGGTTCCAGTACTTGCTTCAAACACAAGGTAACGATTACCATTATCATCATCAATCACGTGTGCATCACGCATTGCGATATTGTCAGCACCCTTGTTAGTTTCTTTCCATTGGTCATAAGTTTGGTAGTGGTAACCATCACCTTCAAAGACAATATGGTCGTTGTCAACATGAGCAATAGAAATCTTATCTTGATCTTTTTCAAGATTTAAGTAAACAGTTGCACTAGCGAGTTTTTGGTGGTTAGTATTATTATCACTAGTATCAACCTTAGTGTAGTAAAGTTGAATTGAGCCATCTTTATTTAAAGTTGCTGATCCAGACCATTGTTGAATAACTGGAGTACCTAGGCCAAAAATAGGACCGGCATTCTTCCAATGATTAAAGTCATTATCACCATACTTGTTGTAAAGAAGATAAATGTGGTTATCATTGACGTTTGGAACTCCCATCATACCAATCACTAATTGGTAGCCATTCCAGTTAGATACGTAACCAGTTTTTGCATCTTGAACAGGCCATGAATCCCAAATTTCCAAATCTTCTACTTTTCCACTTTGAGCATCAAGTGTTTTAGCAACAGGCATATTTTTAATTTTACTTGCATTGAAGAATGGAACAGCATAACGAGCATCTTGTTCAATTAAAGTTTTAGCAATTTTCTTAAAGTCGTTGTAAGTTAACTGAGTACCACTCTTTGCTTCTTTGGAGAAATTAATTTTATTTAATTCATTAATTTGATCATTAGTTAACTTGCTAGTATCAACACCAGATTCTTCAACGATATCTTTAACTTGGCCTTTTAATTCAGCCTTAGTAGCATTTTCAGCTGGCTTTACTGAACTATCTTTATTTTCCTCAGCATTTGTTTTATCTACTGAGTCTTTCTTTTCAACTTGTTTTACATCATCTTTTTTAGTATCAGTAGTTGTAGCATTAGTTGTCTTTTGATCACTATTATTTACTACTTTATCAACAGGTGTTTCAGCTGTAATTGTGTTTGTATTTTTCACATCACTTACTGGCGCATTAGTAACAACTGTTTGAGTATTATTTTCTGCAGTTTCTGTATTTTCGTTTGATTTCTTGGTGTTAGCATCTTCAGCCACATCACTAGTACTTTTATCTGCACTATCTTTTTCAGTTACTTGCTTATTATTTTCATTGTTTACTGAAGTAGCAGTTACTTCTACAGTTTGATTTTCATTAACATTGTCTGCATTAGTAGTAGCAGCATTTGCAGTTGATGCACTTAATACAATTGCTGCTGTTGACAAGGTTCCCATTAACAAAGATTTTCCGCTTAAAGATATCTTTTTATGATTTTTATTTTCCAACATCTTTTCTCCTCCTACATGTTAAGCGTTTAACATTTCATCTAAAAGCCTATCATCTTTTTATAAAAAAATAAATAAAATTTAGAAAAAATTGTATAGATTTAGCGAAAATCCTTTATTAGTGCTGAATGTTAAACGATTATCAGTTTTATTTCAAAACAGAATCTGCTATTGAATCTTAAACATAGCAGTTAATACATAATAAAAAAGCCTGTAAGTATTTAACTTACAGGCTTTTTACTATGGAGATGAGGGGAATTGAACCCCTGTCCAAACGTATTTCGTCGTTAATATCTACGATCATAGTTATATTACTTAAAATTCGCTTTGATAAAACGCCATATAACAGGGCTAAACTATCAAAACTAACCTAAGAATCTTATTTCTAACTATTAAGGTAAGTAGTTAAACGTAGCTCGTTAAATGGTAAGACCCGTAGATAGACACGAGCAA
>CATLCE010000042.1:0-8864 GCA_949888035.1 Lactobacillus johnsonii
GTTCCCATCGAAGCAACACCAGACTTAATACCAGCCTTATAAGCAGCAATTACATCCATATATCCTTCGTAAAGAATTAAATGTTTTTCACTTCTTGCCGCTTTTTTTGCTTCAGCAAAGTGAAACAGTAATTTAGATTTATTAAAAATTTTGGTTTCTGGGCTATTCATATATTTAGCAATAGTTTTATCATTACTAATTCGTCGACCAGAAAATCCTACTGTATAACCTGATTCATCCCCTAGCGGAAACATTAATCGATCACGGAAACGATCAAATAATTGTCCATCTTGCGACTCTACAAATAACCCACTTTCTCGCAGCTCATCATCTGTATAACCTTCTTGGCGAAGATAAGTTAACAAAATTGTATCGTTATCAGGCGCATAGCCCACCTTAAAATGCTCTAATAGGTCACTGGTTAATTCACGTTTTTGAGCATATTCAAGTGCTCTTTCACCCACTTTAGTGGTTAGCAAAATATGTTGGTAAAATTCTGTTGCTTGCCGATACATCTTCTTTAACGGGCTAAGTGGCTTTACTGCTTCACCATAGCCATCTGGCATATGAAGATGAGCTAATTCAGCAACTTTTCTTACACTTTCAGGAAAAGTTAGATGATCCTGATACATTAAGAATTTAAATACATTTCCGCCTTTACCACATCCAAAGCACTTAAAAAACTGTTTTCCTTCATTAACAGTAAAAGAAGGCGTTTTTTCTTGATGGAAGGGGCAAAGTCCTAAATAATCTTTACCTTTTTTTTCTAAAGAGACATATTGACTTATTACATCCACAATATCGACAGAGTTTCTAACTTCATCGATAAATTGTTCAGGAATACGTCCTGCCATCAATGGATCATCCCAATCAACTATTATTTAATTACTAATTTACTTAAGTCGCCCATTCGATCAGCTAAGTTATTAACCTTTAATAATTGAGCCAAACGATTATTCTTTATCTTTTCATCCTTATCAAGAATCATATTACTTTCAAAGTAATTATTAATTACAGGTTGTAATTCTACAAAGCCTTTATAAAGATCGGCAATACTCAAATCAGTGTTTTCCTCTAATGCATTTACACCAGCATACAATTCTTCTTCACTAACATCTTGGAAAAGACTTTCATCAATGTCATTAGCATTTCTATATTTTGCTTTCTTCAAAATATTAGTAATTCTAGTCAAACTTTCAACTACTGGCTTAAAGTCAGCATCATCATGATGCATTTGCAAGGTCTTAGCAGCAGCCAAAATTTGAATTGGATCTTGTTGACTAGATGCAAGAACAGCGTCAATTACATCATAGTCATATTTTTCAACTTGTAATTGTTGCTTTACACGATCACGAATAAAGTCGGCAATTTCATTTTCAGCTTCAGCATCCTTAGGTAACTTAGCTGCGGTCTTACCTGATAGTAATTGAATCAATTCTGGTAAAACATCTTTAATAGGAAGTGACCAACCTTCGTTCAATAAGATTCTTACAATTCCGTATGCGTTTCTTCTTAATGCATATGGGTCATTAGATGAGGATGGAATCATACCTGCACCGAAGAAGGAAATGATTGTATCAAGTTTATCTGCAATTGAAAGTAATGAACCAACAGTAGTATTTGGTAATTCACCTTCAGCACTAGTTGGCATATAGCTTTCTTTAATTGCTACACTAACATTTTCATCTTCACCAATTAAGCGTGCATAGTGCATTCCCATGACACCTTGTAATTCAGCAAATTCACCGACCATTGAAGTAACAAGGTCAAATTTGTAGATATCACTAACTCGGTCAAAGTCTTTCATTTCAGTATCTGAAACATTAAACTTCTTACCAAGGTAATCACCAATAATTTGAACACGTGCCATATGTTCAGCTACTGAACCAATCTTATCATGGAAAGAAACATTCTTAAGCTTATCAACGAAGTGAGCTAGTGGGTACTTCTTATCTTCATCATAGAAGAATTGAGCATCATCTAAACGAGCAACAAGAACTTTTTCATTACCAGCGATGACATTGTCTAAGTATTCACTATTTCCATTTCTAACTGAAATGAAGTGGTTAATTAATTTGCCGTTTTCATCATAGACTTCAAAATATCTTTGATTATCCTTCATTGAAGTAATTAATACTTCATCAGGGATGTTCAAATATTTTTCATCAAAAGAACCAGCAAATACAGTTGGATATTCAACCAAATTAGTAACTTCTTCAAGTAAGCCCTTATCAATATTAACTTTCCAGTTATGTTGAGCAACAAGTTCTTGAATTTGGTTAAGAATCATACCCTTACGTTCATCAGCATTAGCAATTACGTATTGGCTCTTTAATGCTTCTTCATAATCATCAGCGTTAGCTAATACTACACTGTCGCCTAAGAAACGATGACCTTGAGTTTTACGGCCAGCTACTACATCTAGTAACTTAACTGGCACTACTTCACTACCAAGTAAAGAAACCATCCAATGAATTGGACGAACAAATTCGAAGTCGTAGCTACCCCAGCGCATCTTAGTTGGGAAGGTCATTGCTTTAACAATATCACTCATTCCCATTAAGATATCAGAAGCTTTTTTACCTTCTTTTTGAACATGAACATAAGCATATTCAGTGCCCTTAAGCTCTTCAAAGTAAATGTCATCAGTAGTCATTCCTTGACCACGGACAAATCCTTGAGCAGCTTTTGTCCAATTGCCATCTTTATCTTGAGCAATCTTCTTAGCTGGGCCCTTTTTCACTTCATCAATATCTTCTTGTTTTTCAGCTAAATCTTCAACTAAAATCGTTAAACGACGTGGAGTTGAATAAGTCTTAATATCTTTAAAGGATAAACCATTTTCCTTTAAATACTTTTTAGTACGATCAGCTAATTGCTTAACACTTTTAGAAACAACGTGAGCTGGCATTTCTTCAGTGCCAATTTCAAATAAATAATCTTTAGTCATTGTTTTGCCCCGCTTTCTTAGTTTCTTCTTGGTGCTTTAATAATGGGAAGCCACGTTTTTCACGCTCTTCAACAAATCCCTTAGCAGCAAGATGAGCTAAGTTTCTAATTCTTGATAAGTACCCAGCTCTTTCAGTAACTGAAACTGCACCACGTGCATCAAGCAAGTTAAAGGTATGACTACATTTTAAGATGTAATCGTAAGCTGGATGAATTAGATTTTGACTCAACAAACGCTTAGCAGTAGCTTCGTAAATATCAAAGAACTTAAGTAATTGTTCTTGATCACTTTCTTCAAAAGCATACTTAGAATGTTCATATTCTGGTTGCTTAAAGATATCACGATACTTAACTCCATCGCCCCATTCAAGATCAAAAACTGAGTTTACATCTTGAATGTAAGAAGCAAGACGTTCTACACCATAAGTAATTTCACTCATAGTTGGTTTAACATCAAGTTCCCCAACTACTTGGAAGTAAGTAAATTGAGAAACTTCCATTCCATCAAGCCATACTTCCCAACCAACACCGGCACAACCCATAGATGGGTTTGCCCAGTTATCTTCAACAAATCGAATATCGTGTTCAAGAGGTTCAATACCTAATACTCTTAAACTATCTAAATAGTATTGTTGAATGTCCTTTGGTGCAGGCTTAATAACTACTTGGAATTGGTGGTGTTGGTATAAACGATTAGGGTTATCACCATATCGACCATCGGCAGGTCTTCTTGAAGGTTCAACATAACAAGCTGCCCAAGGTTCTGGTCCAACAGCACGTAAAAATGTATATGGACTCATTGTCCCGGCACCTTTTTGTTCATCATATGAAGGCATAATCATACAACCTTTAGAGGCCCAGAACTGTTCCAATTTAAAAATCATATCCTGGATATTCAGTTTTTCTGACATCTATCTCTCTCCTCACAACATAGGCATAAAAAAAGCCTATGCAAAAATTGCATAGGGACGATTTACTTCGCGGTTCCACCCTAATTCAGGAAAATATTCTTCCTGCCCTTAATTAACAACTTTGACTAAAAGGTGCCTTTTCCCAAATGCACTTCCACCATTCTGCACTCGCTGTATTGGTACTTTTCTATTCCTTTATAGTTGTCAAAATACGTATCTATTCTATCATCTTTTATAAAAAAAGACTAGTAAGAAAAACTCACTAGTCTTTAAACGAATATAAAAAGTCAACAGCTAAAAAAGCGCCAATTCATCAAGAAATTTTTTAGTTTTTAAATTAAGATCCAGATAGTTAACGTACATCCGATCGATCACCTTGCCAGAGTCCTTTTTTAATTGCGGATTAATTTTTATTTTCCCTAAACGATCAATATCAACTAAAGCTAGAGTACGAATCAAGGCTACTACTTTAGGATCTAGATGCATCCTTTGACTGACACTATTAAAGTGATCACTACAAATAATTCCACCTAATTCCATCGAGTAGTCAAACACACCTTGTACTTTACCACAAATTAGACAACGATCTAATTGTGGCGCTACTCCATATGCATTAAGCAACTTCAGTTGTACCATCTGGGTAATAATTGCCGCATCTTCTCCTGAATTTATCTTCAGCAACGCTTTCATAATCAAATCATAAAAACTTCCAATATCTTTATACTCAACAAAAGCATGGTCAAGCAAGTCTAAAACATAACTCGAATACGCATTCTTAGTTAAATCTAAATATAACTGGTCCAGCTGCTTTACATCCTTGAAAGTCCGCAGCGTACTGATTCCCTTCCAATTTGTATTTACAATATACTTTCCATAAGAGAAGTTAAGGGTTGCAGCTCCTAATCTGGACTTTGGTCTCAGTGCTCCTCTTACATCAATTGTAAAAATACCATGATCTTTAGTCATGATCTTGGTTAGAACATCTGCTTCTTTATATTTTTTTCTTTTAAAAATTAATCCTTGAACTTCACAAAGTTCACGTGCCATCTATCTTAATTCCTTAGCGTTGTAGCCAATAGATTTAAGAAAGGCAGGATCAGAACGCCAATTCTTTTGAACCTTAACCCATAGGCGTAAATTAACCTTTTCACCTAATAAAGCTTCAATTTCCTGACGTGCAGCAATTCCAATCTGCTTCAACATTTGACCTTTCTTGCCGATAATAATGCCCTTTTGACCGGGACGCTCAACATAAATTGTAGCCTCAACTTGAAGCTTGCCACCTTCATGATCCCGCATTCGGTCAACTACCACGGCCGTAGCATGCGGAACTTCTTCATGAGTGAGCTTCAAAACCTGCTCGCGAATTAATTCAGCTACAATAAAATATTCTGGACGGTCAGTCAATTGGTCTGCATCATAAAATTGCGGACCTTCTGGCAAATATTTAGCAATTGTTTTAATCAACTCGGAAACATTATTTCCTTGTGAAGCAGAAATTGGAACAATTTCAGCAAAATCGCCTAGATTCTTATATGAATCTATAATAGATAATAACTCATCTGGGTGGACTTTATCAATCTTATTTATCACTAAAAATACAGGCTTTTTAATTTTCTTAAGAAGTTCAGCAATATATTGGTCTCCCTTACCTGCTGGTTCAGGTTCAACCATAAATAAAACCACATCTACTTCATCTAGAGCAGAGTAACTTGACTTATCCATAAAGTCATCTAATTTATTTTTTGGCTTATGAATCCCAGGAGTATCAATAAAAACTATTTGCTCCTGATCATCAGTATAAATACCTGAAATTTTATTTCTAGTGGTTTGTGGTTGTGGTGACATAATTGCCACTTTTTGCCCCACTAAATAATTCAAGAGAGTTGATTTACCAACATTAGGTCTACCAATTAAAGCTACAAAACCTGATTTAAAGTCTTTTTTTTCATCCATCATTGTTACATCCTTTTTATTTAAGTTTTAGTGAATTTGCTTTCCATGATTTTCTTGATCAGGATGAAGCGGAAGTCCATATTCACGTAAAACTTTACCTTGGATACCAAACATAATCTTGGCTTCATCATCTTCGATATGATCATAACCATTTAAGTGAAGGTATCCATGAACTAGTGTATAACCAAACTCCCGATTAAATCCAGTTTCATACTCTACACTATGTCTTTTGATGACTTCGGGGCAAAGAAATAAATCCCCAATATCTTCTACAAAATCAGGATCATCACTAAAAGCACTCATAAAGTCTTCATCTAATCCATCTTCAATTGCAAAAGAGATTACATCAGTTGGACGATCTTTGCCGCGGTATTTCTTATTAATTTCATGGATTTTTTCGGAAGAAACAAAGTTAATACTCATTTCTTGAGCATTCTCTTTATGAATTTCTTTTTTTGCTGATAATAATAAGTCGCTAATCCATGGAATCCAATCTTTATCGCTATCTTTTAAGAAATTAACTTCATCATTAAAAGAAATATCTAAATTATTCAACTCTTAGTGTCCCTCTTCTTCATATGCTCTAACAATTTTGGCCACAACTGGATGACGAACAACATCATTAAAAGTAAAGTTAATAAATTTTACTTGCTCAATATTCTGTAAAATATGTTCAGCTTGTAATAATCCACTCTTTGCTTTTCCTGGTAAGTCAATTTGGGTCTGGTCCCCATTGACAACCATTTTAGAATTAAATCCTAATCTTGTTAAAAACATCTTCATTTGTGCCTGTGTTGTATTTTGTGCTTCGTCTAGAATTACAAAAGCATCATCCAAAGTTCTACCACGCATATATGCTAGAGGAGCTACTTCAATAACCCCACGTTCCATTAAACGGTTGGTTGGCTCTACACCTAAAATAGCATATAAAGAATCATAGATTGGTCTTAAATATGGATCAACTTTTTCTTTTAAATCACCTGGAAGAAATCCTAATGATTCGCCTGCTTCTACCGCTGGTCTAGTCAAAATAATCCGGGACACTTCTCCTTTTTTAAAGGCCGCAATCGCCATAACTACGGCTAGAAAAGTCTTTCCTGTACCAGCTGGCCCAATTCCAAAAACGACATCATATTTTTGAATAGCTTCAATATAGCGTTTTTGTCCCATATTCTTAACGCGAACTGGACGACCTTTAGCATCCCTAATTAGAATTTTATTATATAATTCTCCAAAAAATTCTAAAGTTCCCTTATCTGCCATCTTAATTGCGCTAACAACATCAGTTGCAGTAATAGTAACTCCACGGGTAACAACCTTATCCAAAGCAGTAAAAATTTGCATAATTTTCTTAACAATGCTTTCTTCTCCGGTTACTTCGATTTCACTACCAGTATCAGTTACCTGCACATCATAAGATTCTTCAATTAAACGCAAATTTGCATCGTTAATTCCAACTAAATTCATGATTGTTTCTGGTTTAGTTGGTGTAAATGTTGCTTCTATAGTAGTTTGTCCCACTTAAAATCCTCCGTTTAATAAAAGCTATTAGTTAAGCTTTTTACCAACAATTGAAGAAGCTGCTTTACCATCAGCCTTACCCTTAATTTTTGGCATTAAAGCTTGCATAACTTTACCAAAGTCTTTTTTAGAACTTGCTCCAACTTCTTTAATTGTTTCTTCAACAGTTTCTTCAAGTTCTTCCTTAGACATTTGCTTTGGCATGTATTTTTCAATTAATTTCATTTCATTCTTTGTTTGATTAATTAAATCATCTCTGCCAGCCTTAGTAAATTCTTCTAAAGATTCTTTTCGTTGTTTAAGAGCGCTAGACAAAACTGTTAATTCATCATCACTAGTTAGATCATGTCCCACTTTAATTTTATAATTCATTACTGCAGCCTTAAGCGAGCGAATTGTAGTTAAAGCTTCCTTATCTTTGGCTTTCATAGCTGTTTTCATATCTTGCATTAAAGTATCATTTAGTGACATTGTATTTAATTCTCCTCTTTAATCAAAACTTACACAGTCTATTTTAAACTTTTTATATAAAAAAAGCTCTTGATAGAAGAATTTTCTACCAGGAGCTTTTTCTATATTAATAATGTCTACGCTTACGAGCAGCTTCGGATTTTAACTTTCTCTTAACGCTTGGTTTTTCGTAGAATTCACGCTTGCGGTATTCTTGCAAGGTACCACTTCTAGAAACGGAACGTTTGAAACGACGAAGAGCATCATCAATAGACTCGTTTTCGTGAACGATTGTCTTAGCCATGTGAGATCCCTCCTTCCATTTCTTGGCACACAAATATGTGCCACAACAATATAGTTAAATTATAGCTAAACGAGAAAAAACGGTCAATAGTCGATTAACATTTTTCTTACTTATTTTGGTATAATTTAGATAATTAATGAGGTGAAATATATGACTGAAGAAAAAAAAGAAAATCAAAAAATTGTTAATCTAATTATTATTTCTGACTCTGTTGGTGATACAGCTTTCAATATGGTCCAAGCTGGTGCGGTGCAATATCCAAATGTTAAGTTTAACTACCGCCGCTATCCTTTTATTACAAATCGAGAAAAGCTAGAAAAAGTTTTTAGTGAAATCACAGAATTTGAAAACGTATTAATTGCCTTTACCTTGATTCACGAAGATGAACAATTGGCTGTAATTAAATTTGCACGTGAACATAATATGAAATACGTCGACTTACTTTCTGGCGTAATTGACAACATTCATGCTTTAACTGGTGAAGAACCTAAACATGAAATCGGTGCTGTTCACCACATGGGTCAAAATTACTTTGATAGAATTTCTGCAATGGAATTTGCTGTTATGTATGATGACGGAAAAGATCCAAAAGGTTTCTTAGAAGCTGACGTTGTTTTACTTGGTGTTTCTAGAACTTCTAAGACTCCACTTTCTTTATTCTTAGCTAACAAGAATCTTAAGGTCGCTAATTTACCACTTGTACCTCAAACCCATATTCCAGATGAGATCTATAAGATTAATCCTAAGAAAATCATTGGTTTAACAAATGATCC
>CATLCE010000043.1:0-8624 GCA_949888035.1 Lactobacillus johnsonii
CCTCCCTGTCACGGAGGAGATCGTGGGTTCAAATCCCACATGGACCGTAAGATGGCTCGGTAGCTCAGTTGGTAGAGCAAAGGATTGAAGCTCCTTGTGTCGGCGGTTCGATTCCGTCCCGCGCCATTCGTTTTTTTATAGTTTTGCGGGTATAGTTTAGTGGTAAAACGAAAGCCTTCCAAGCTTTAGTCGCGAGTCCGATTCTCGTTACCCGCTTTTTGGGCCTATAGCTCAGCTGGTTTAGAGCGCACGCCTGATAAGCGTGAGGTCGATGGTTCAAGTCCATTTAGGCCCATATTGGAGTAGTACTCAAGTGGCTGAAGAGGCGCCCCTGCTAAGGGTGTAGGTCGGGTTTCCGGCGCGAGGGTTCGAATCTCTCCTACTCCGTAGTTGTAAAATGTCTTAATGCTAAGTAGCTAAAAAGCTTGGTATTAAGGCATTTTTGCTTTCTGAATCTATTTGAATCTACTTGAAAATACTAAAAAAGGCTTCATATTCGGCTTCATATTTTTTATAAGATAAACGGTAAATTATTTTTGTGTACAGGTGGGCTAATCTTAAATATTTAGCTATAATAAATCTATATCATTATTCATGTACCTAGCGTTTGGTTAAGTCTATAACGCTGGGTTTTTTAATGCTTGAATTTAATACTTTGACGCAAAAACAGCTTATTTTCTATCTCATTGCACGATTTTCAGCAGTAAACTTTTTATTTAGTTAGAAATGTCCCCAATTTTGGGTACGGTCGATGTGCGTAACTGTGGTTACGGTCATTCTTTGCTAGTACGGATTAGTTAACTAGCTTACTGCTAATTTTTCAGCAATCAACATTTTTTATTCTGTAATTTTGATAAAGAAATTATTTTTATACATCCCTTAATGAATCGAATTAGTAGTTGCCCAATATTTTATATTTCTAGCTTTTAAATTAGTTTCATGTGTAACTATACTGAACTAATGTTATTCTTCTTAGATGGGATTTATTTGCTTTCTATGAAAAGATAAAATTGATAGGAGTGAAGAAACAACCCGACTGCGCAATTTTTAGCAGTCACTTATTTTAAACATTAATACATAATTTTATAGGGATGGAGAAGTCATGAAGAATATTGACCAACGGACAACTTTTAAAAATGTTTCCAAATTCTTGAAAAGTACGATCAACAACCTTTTGAATTTAACAGGTATGCACAAAGCTGATTTAAAACAGCCTATTTCTAACGATCTGTCTAATGTAAATAAGGACGACCCAGCATTAAAAGAATATTTTTATTATGCCTCTGTGCTGAACTGCGTTCAAAAGGCACTAGATAATATGACAGAACCATGCAAACAAATATTAATCAAAAGATACCTAGATGATCTTACTTCTGAACGAGTTGCTTTAAGTATCAATTTGAGTGCAACCTCTGTCGATAGGTATTCTAGTCATGGTGCGGTTGAATTTGCTCAAAGATTTATTTATTACCAGCAGATTAATCATGTGACGCCTTTAATTGATTTAGTAGCCTATAAATAATTTAACTTAGGTTTTATGAGGTAGCTCTTAGGTGACGTCAGGTTTTGTAAGGTTCTAACAGGTTCTAACAGGTTTTAACAGGTTTTCTGAATACGGGGTTTTGTAAGGGTAATAAAGCCATCTATTACAAGCGTACATTGTGTACGGTCGTGCTTCTTCATCTTAGAAGTACTAATTTCACATTGCTACTAGACAGGTTCACTTATAAATGACCTCGTAATAATTGACATATTGCAAAACAATCGTCTCCAATAAAAATAGACGCGCCCAAACGGCACGCCTATCTTAATAAATGACTTATTTCCTTGAAAGATATGGCATTCTAGTATAATAATTACAAGAATGAATTTATTTCATCTTGAATATTATTCTTTTTAGTTTCAAGCGTCCTTAAAGCTAGTTTAATTCTAGCGGGGACGCTTTTTTTATTTAGTTCTCGTATCTTCTTTCTGTATTTAGCCCTTGTTTTTGATGAACCTATGTCTTGAAAGCCCTCTGGGTCTCTTAAAAGTTCGTTTATTTTGGCTCTTTCATTGAAGTTAGGCACATTTACTCGACTTACAGAAGGCAGTATTAAACTTGTTGCCATTTTTATTGCTTTTGTATACCAATCTCCAATAGGTTGATTAGCCCTTGTGTGTCGTAATTGGAGTTCTAGCCGTTCCCAGTTCTTTATGCAACTAGGTGCTTTAATCCTTTGATGTTTTAATTCTGCAAGTTTGTTGTAGTATCTGTATACCTGCGGTGATTTTCGCTTACCAGAATACACGGTTTCAAGTTTTCCCGCTCTGTCATAAAAATAAGAAGATGTCGCGTTAGGTCTATATATTCGGTAATTCATGCCCGAATCATCAAAATTAATAAAGTCTATCGCTATATCAAGCCTTGTTATATGGGCATTAGTGAAGAGCTGTGTGATTTTAGTTACTTTGGGCTTGTCAACCTCTGTAAAGTGTTCTGATGTATCCATACGCCAACTATCAGAGTAGTAACTGTTCTTTGATAGGGTGGCGATAGTCTTTTCATTCCCAAAGAGGTTATACACACACGGCTTACCGTCAATCGCATTTCTAGCAGTAACTAACCATTTATCTCTTTTTAAGATGTCTTCACAGTCTTCTATTTCTAGTTTGCCTGTAACTGCTATTCTGTCTATTGAAATTTCACAAACGTTGGTCTGTTTTTCAGTAGGAGGGGTAAAAAGTAAAGGGCTAGCGGGGTAATTACATTTGCCGTTAGCTTTTAAAATTGAATTTTGTGAAATCGTCATTCTTACCTTCTATCTTCACTAGTAAAAAACATCCCTCAAATGGGGGATGTCTTCTTAAATAAGCTGATTTCTTAATATGCTAATGTGTGAGGTACTTTTCTAGGAGGTTCTAATAGACTTTCAAAATCCTTTTTAACGCCTGTGCGTTCTGATTTAGGTAATTTACTATCAATAAAGATAAAGCATGTGCCGTCCCCGTTTAAGACCATGTAGCCTTTTTTATTTAAGTTTTTAATGAAACATTCTACTTTTGGTGTCTTCATAATTGCTTCCTCCTTATATAATTTGCGCTATTGTTTCATTTAGCGCTTCTTTAATCACTGCAATACTTATCTTCATAGCGTTCAAACCATTCTTGTTGCTCTGCTAAGTCTAATGCCATTTTGGCAATTTCTACCCACATATGAGATGAGCTATAAGTTACACCGTCAATAATTTCAATGCCTTCACTTTCAGCATTTTCAACTAATGCTTTTAAGTCTTTTATGCTACTAGTCATTTGTTTATCTCGTTTTTCAAATTCTTGTTCTACCTCTGAACTAGGGGAAGGAGTCGGCAAACTTATTACAGTTCGGTTTGTAGCCGTACTGTAATCGTCTAATGCTCTTTTAGCTTCATAAAGCGGTATTAATTGATTGCTAATGAGAATGAAAGCTAGTTCAGAATCTTGCTTCCTTGCTATAATGTCGCCTTGCATAATTGGAGTGGCTTTTTTATCGTTACCACCGCTGAATATTTCGCATTCTGTGCCATCTAGTAGCAACTTGGTTGTATAGTCCTTTGAAGCTTTTTCACTGTGAAGAAATGGACTCACAGGGCTTATTCTGTAAAAAGTGCTTCCTATACAAATAACATCATCATCGTTAATTAGATATTTCTTCATGTTTGTTCTCCTTTAAATTGTTTGTGACAACAGTTACCTTTTGCGCCATTGGTGTGCGCTTCATGGCTTGATATATCCGGTCGCGTTCACTGTTTTCTTTTGCTACTCGATTCATGTACTCTAAATATTCTTGTGGGTCTTTAAAGCGGTAATAGCCGACATCTCGACCGCTACCAATATCAAGGCTCTTTAACCGCATTTTTCTAACTGCGCTCACTATGGTACGTGTATCAACATTTAGAGTCTTTGCTAAATAAGCAAGACTTACCGCGTTCTCTTTGCCTACTGGTATGAGTTTGTAAACCTTAGCTTCAAACTCGGATAGCTTAACCCGTTGGTTCGGGAACAGCACGCCGTTAATATTCAGCGTCATTTGGATCTTTGCCATTTAATCCCTTCTTTTTGTTATAATAAAAAAGTAAAAATCTAACCAAAAGTTTTTACTTGCCCTGTGATGGTTGCGACATCATAGGGCTTTTTGTTAAATATTTAAGATTAGTCTACCTGCGCACAAATCTCTTAAACTTAGCCCTTAACTATCTTCATAGCTGTGGGCTTTTTATTTTGCCCTTGTGATGGCGTTTCATGGGACTTTAACCACTGGTTTACACTTTGTTTGCCATAAAGTTTACGCCCGTTAATGATTGCAACGGGCATCCCTAATGAAACCCAATTTGAAATTGTAGATTCAGACACGCCAAAATATTTAGCAATGCCTTTTCTATTTAAATAGGGCTTCGTGGTATTTATCTCTTTTAATGCGTCTTGAACAATAGAAAAAATCATTGTTCTAATTTCCGCTATTGGTTCATCATCTAAGCTTATTCTCATTGTTTCACCTCCTTTGTAATCTTATGGGCTCGAATAAAGCTTTTGAGATCATCTATATCAATACGCTTAGACTTACCAACTTTTACAATTGGTAAACCTTGGTTAATGTATTCGCGTAATGAAACAGGTGATTTAAAACCTAAATATTTCTGTGCGTCTTTAAAAGATAATAATTGTTTAGTCATGTTATTAGTTACCTCGCTTTTATGAAAATACAAATCGTCTTTTCATTGCTAATAATAAAAAATACGTTCTGCATTGTCAAGACAGAACGTATTAATATTAATTAAAAAGTGTTAATATGTGATAAAAGGGGTGAAATAATGAATAGAATTAGAGAATGTCGGCAAAATAAAAAATTAACGCTTGTACAATTGAGCGAGGAATTAGCCGAAAAACAAAATTTTAAAATAACTGCTGATGCGTTAGGAAAATACGAACGAGGCAAACGAGAACCCAAGCTAGAAACGTGGCAAAAATTAGCAGATTTCTTTGAAGTACCTATTCCTTATCTTCAAGGTTTAGGAATATCTAGAAAAGAAGCTGTTGATTTAGTCTGGAATTGGATTAATGACAAAGAAGGTTTTTACAACTTTGATATAAGTCAAGATTTAAAAAATTTTTTTCATAAAAATTATAGTCAAGAAGAATTAGATAAAATATTGACTGATAAACAATTTTTTTCAAATATTTTAAGCAAAAAACTTAAATCAGTATTTAGTTATTATTCGTTAGCAAGTATTCACAGTCCAGAAGACTTAGAAACAAGGTTAGCGATGAAAATAGGCACCCCGTATGAATCCGTAATAGCGCAAATATACAATATTGATTTCAAAAATGATAGCAATGAACAAATTCAAATGGCACTAGAAGGCATAATAACGGATATTTTTATGTACATTGATAAAAAATAATGTTTCATACCTTGCTAACGTCTTAGTATTTCAATGAGTCTAGTTTAGCTGTTTGCTTTATAATTTATTGCATTTAACCTCTGCTCCCTGATATTTACTTTCACTTCATGACCATGCTACTAATCAGTTCAAGTGAATTGAGGTAGATAGTTATATTAGTTATGCAAAGAAAACAAAAAACGACAATTTAAAAAGTAACCACAATCTAATTAACTGATAATTGTTAAAACTTCATCCCTAATAATTGAAACCATGTTAAATATTTAAGATTAGTCTACCTGCGCACGTATTTAACTAATCGAGGTAATTAAACATGGATAATGATATTAAGAAATATACTACTGCTAGTGGTAAAACACGTTATGGCTTTCTTCTTTATGTTGGTAAAGATGAAACCACAGGTCATACAATTCAAATTAAGAAACAGGGCTTTAAATCGAAAGATGAAGCGCTTGAAACGTATTTAAACTATAAATTGAAAATTGTAAAAGGCGAGTATGAACCTTTAAACAAGAAAAAGCTTACCTTTAAGCAATTGTTTGAATCATGGGATAAGGTATATAAGCCAACTGTTAAAGAAAGTACATACGCTGTTACTATGAGATATTTTAAGAATCATATTCTTAATGCGCTTGGTAATATTTATATAGATAAGATTACAGTTGCTGAATGCCAAAAGGCAGTAAATGAGTGGTTTGAAGAAGCGCCTCGCACTTTTGATAGATTTATACATTATGCTTCAAAGGTTTTTAAATATGGCATTGATATGGAATTGTTAACCAGTAATCCTATGGAAAAGGTTATTAAGCCTAAGTTGAAAGAAAGACCACAGCAATACCAAGAATTTTATGACAAAGATGAACTAAATAAATTTCTATCTTGTGCTAAGAAATGCAATTTTAGATATTTTATCTATTTCAGATTGTTGGCTTATACAGGGATGCGTAAGGGCGAATCATTAGCACTTAAATGGTCTGATATTGACTTTGAGACTAATACTATAAGTATTACTAGAAATGTTACTATGGGGCTTAATAATCGTCCCTATATCTCTAATGGTAAGACGGCAAACAGCGTGAGAAGAATACCAGTAGATTCAGAAACTATGCACTATCTAAAAGAATGGCGGTATTGCCAACAAAAAGATATGCTTAAAAAAGGCTTTAACTTTTTAGACGCAGATAATTATATTTTTCCAACTATTAACAATGGTATTACATCCCTATCAAAGCCGAGACAATGGAATAAATCTATTTGTGATAAGTTCGGTTTAAGACGCATAAAAATTCATGGTTTTAGACATACTCACGCTTCTTTGTGTTACTCTGCGGGATTAAATGCAAAAGAAATACAAAAAAGGTTAGGACATGCCGACAGTAAAACTACTATGAATGTTTATACCCACGTCATGAAAAATGATGAGAAAAAGGCAGTTAAAAAGTTTGCTGATTTTATGAAATAGTAGCAAAAGGCTTCATATTCGACTTCATATTTTTATTGTTGAGGTTTAGATGTTGTAGCATTAAGGATTTAAATAGGGTAGGGTTCGAAACTCTCCTACTCCGTAATTAATGTAGAAAAAGCTTTGATGTTAAATTGATTTAATTTGATGTCAAAGCTTTTTTGTTTTTAAGAGAGTAAAAACAGAGGATGTAGTTAAAAATCGTAAGAAACAACGGCTGCTATCTAGAAAATAAATACGAATCCCTTATCCTAGAGTATGGAGACTTAAGTAAAGTAAATTTATTGTCTATAATATGATTTAAAAGCTCAGGGAGGGGAAGAAGACATTTCTTAATTAAAAAGCCCTCTAAAGTGATTTTAGGGCCCTTAAAAAGCAAATGATGTGTTAAAGGAGATAGAGGACTTGAATAGAGGGTGATTCCTTCGTATTATAAAAATGATGTTGAATTATCGTTTGTATTTTATGAGGAACTTTATAATGGTTTTTAATGATTTGCTTCACAGAAAGAATATTGAACAAGCTAAAGAAATGGCAGCGACTTTAACGTTTTGTGGAGGATTTATTGATGCTTACACTTTTATTCAACGTGGACAAACTTTGGCTGCGGGTCAAACTGGAAATATTATCTTTTTTAGTGCCTCTGTAGCAAATGGAAACGTGACAGGAATGCTAAATAGGCTTTCAACCATTTTATCCTTTATCTTAGGGTTAATTATCGTTACCCTTATTCATAAGCACTCACAGAGCCATTATTGGCGGATTTTTGAAATGATCCCGATTATTATTATTTGCGTGGTAGTGAGCTTTCTACCTCATTCAGTACCGAATTATTATATTGTTCCACTATTAGCTGTAGGGTTAGCGATGCAAAGTGGAGCTTTTAGTAAAATTGAAGGTTTAGGATATAGTAATGCATTCACCTCAGGAAACTTAAAAAAATCGGTCTTAGCATGGAGTAAATTTTATTTTGATAAAAATATTGATCAAAAGGCGCCTGCAGAAAATTATTCTATTTTAGTAGGGGCCTTCATGAGTGGAGCAATAATATCTGCTTTAATTCAAAAAATTTTAGGGATTAGAACTTTGCTCGTGGCAGCATTTTTACTTTCAATCATTAACACTTTTTATGGCTATGTAATATTTTTGCGCCATAAAGAATGGGAAAAAGAATTAAAAAGCAGAGGATAAAACGTTGATCTATCAAGGGTTAGTGCGTTATTAAGAAAAAATCTCAAAAAAAATCAATTTTTTACTTGCATCTTCTGAGTATTTTAGGTATTATTAAATACGTCTTGTGGCACAGAACTTTTAAAAAGTTCAACAAATTAAATGAAAAAAGTTGTTGACA
This sequence comes from Lactobacillus johnsonii, assembly GCA_949888035.1. GTDB lineage: Bacteria > Bacillota > Bacilli > Lactobacillales > Lactobacillaceae > Lactobacillus > Lactobacillus johnsonii_B. The sequence continues at coordinate 8,234 of CATLCE010000043.1, forward strand.
AAGTTTGGAAGTTGAGTTAATATAGTTAAGTGCCTTGCGTTAATAAGCGACAAGCATGACCCGTTGGTCAAGTGGTTAAGACACGGCCCTTTCACGGCCGTAACATGGGTTCAAATCCCGTACGGGTCATTACCAACTAAATAATTATATTGGTACTTTAATTTCACGATGGAGGATTACCCAAGTGGCTTAAGGGAACGGTTTTGAAAACCGTCAGACGGGTTTATGCTCGTGCGTGGGTTCAAATCCCACATCCTCCTTAAACATCGCGGGATGGAGCAGTCTGGTAGCTCGTCGGGCTCATAACCCGAAGGTCGTTGGTTCAAATCCAGCTCCCGCAATTTGGTCCATTGGAGCAGTGGTTTATCTCGCCTCCCTGTCACGGAGGAGA
>CATLCE010000044.1:0-8610 GCA_949888035.1 Lactobacillus johnsonii
TTACGATTTAGCGTTTCTCGGTGATAACTTGATTCTTGATATTCACGATACTACCTTACGTTTACGTAATGATTCGGGCATCTTAACTGGCGCCGTAAAAATAGCAAAGGCAAGTTTTTTAGCAGAAAGAGCTAAAGAAGGAATTATTGATCAAAAAAATTGTTAATAAATAACTTTTACTCTCAAATATAATTTTGAGAGTTTTTATTTACTTTAAGTTAGGTAGTAAACAAAAAAGTTCTGCATTTATTTTCTAAAACACTCTCTAAAAACAAGAATCCTATCTTGCTTGATCAATTTAGACATAATAACGCCCCAAAAATTCATGGCCTAATTTTGAGTGACACTACACTATCGCATATTATTAAATAGCTTTTTCTACGTAAAGCAAATCGCTATACAGACTTTTATATATTTGATTTTTAGAGCTTAATATTTTTTACAAAGTGGGTTTATTTTTCTTCTAATTTTAAAATCGGATCAAAGTATGCCAATTTGGTGTAATCAACTGCTCCTCCATCAGTAATAGCCAAATCTGGAATTGCTGTAATAGGTAAAAATGATAAATAGAAAATTGGATCAGGCAAATCACTACCAATTGCTTTAGCAGCTTCTTCTAGTTCCCTTTCTTGCTCGGCTAATTTCTCCGGTTCTAAATCAGAAACAATGCCTGCTACTGGTAATGGTAAAAATGATACAACTTGACCATCAACTACAACAACTTGGCCACCTTGTTTTTCAATTAAGGCATTCACCGCTAATGCCATATCCTCATAGTTGACACCAGCTACTACAATATTGTTATCATCTGGTGAAGCAGTAGTAGCAATTGCACCTTTTTTAAAGGACCATCCTGAAATAAATCCCTTAGATTGATTTTGATTAATTCCATATCTTTCAATCACAGAGACAACAGCCACATCTTTTTCAACACTAGGTTCAATTACTCCATCTTTAATATCTAGAGTAACATCTTTTCTCTTCCTTACAAATGGTCCAATACTATTGATTGTTTCTACTTTAGCCGTACCTTCATTCACAGGAACACAATACTTAAAGTCATCAGCTTTCATAAGCGGATGTTTAACTGTCTTACTTAATTCTGCATTTCTAGTGGGAACTTGATAATTAAATTCATTTTTATGATTTAAAGTAATAATTTCTCCTTTACTGATAACTGTTTCAACATTGAAAGTACCAGGTTGATCAATTAATAGAATGTCAGCATCTTTGCCAGGAGTAATTGAACCAACATAATCATCAATCTTATAAGCTTCAGCCGCATTAATAGTAGCCATTTGAATCGCAGCCATTGGACTAACACCTGCATTAATTGCAATGCGAACCATATGATCAATATGCCCATGTTCTAAAATTCCACGTGCATTTACATCATCGGAGCAGAAACTAGTATGACGCCTTACTCCAAATGCACCTTCAGTAATCGCACGAATATTTTCTTTTAAGAATTTAGTAACTGCGGATTCTCGAATTACTACATGAACTCCTTTACGTGCTTTTTCTAAAAATTCTTGATGATCATAACTCTCATGATCAACTCTTACCCCACTCATTAGGAATTCATTTAATTCTTTCCCACGAGCCATTGGTGAACAACCAAATATTGCTTGATGATTATTTCTAGCCAACGTCAAAGCATCTAGTGTAGTTGAGTCTTTAGTTTGAATAGCTTCGCGAACAGTTTCCCAGACACCCCAGCATCTAGGATCTCTCTGATATTTCTCATGATCTTCACTAGTTACATCGTAAGCAATAGTAGACTTAGGAATAGTGTAAGGTGTGCGATATGGCAAGCCCCAAAATACCTTTAAAGGCGATTGATCTACCTCTTTAAAAATATCCTTTAATCCGTCTACTCCAATAACAGAAATATATTCATCAAATCCTGTAACAATACTAGTGGTTCCATGTGGTACCACAGCTTGTGCAAAACGAGTCATACTCATCTTGCTACATTCCACATGAATATGACAATCAATTAACCCAGGAACCAAATATTTATCAGTTGCGTCAATAATTCGAGTATTTTCACCAATATAGTCTTTAATATCAGAATCAACTGCAATAATACGTTTTTTATAAATGGCTACATTAGCTGGATAATATTCTTCAGTATTTACGTTAACCAACGTCCCACCAATTATCACCATATCTGCTTTAATTTTTGCAGCCCCTGCATCAATATATTCACTTAGTAATTCTTTTGTTAGCATCATTAGCTCCTAGGCAAAATATTCAAAACATATAATAAGATAATAAAAATGACCAGCATCAACCACATTAAAGGACTAACTTTCTTACGCTTGCCAGCGGCTGTCATAAACAAAGGATAGGTCAAAAATCCAAAAGCAATACCGTAACAAATATTGTAGGTTAATGGCATCCCTAAAATCACAAGAAACGACGGTAAAGCCACTTCCAATTTATCCCACTGAATTTCTTTTAAAGAAGAAGCCATTAAAACCCCAACTATGATTAAAGCAGGTGCAGTAACATTTGAAGTTACAACAGTTAAAAATGGCGAAAAGATCATACTTAACATGAAAAGCAATCCAGTAACAACCGCTGTTAAACCTGTCTTTCCTCCAATAGCAATCCCAGCAGAAGATTCAACATAAGCTGCTGTCGGAGTAGTCCCCATAACTGAACCACCTAACATAGAAAGTGAGTCAGCCATCAATGCACGACCAATTCTAGGCATCTTGCCATTTTTCATAATACCTGCTTGCTGAGCCAAGCCGATCAATGTACCTGCAGTATCAAAAAATGCAACCAAGAAGAAAATTAGGACAACAGCCCACATCTGTGGACTAGTCATTGCTGAAAGATTCATAATTCCTATGCCAAGGGTTGGTTTTAAACTTGGCGCAAGAGAAATAAATTGACTAGGCATTTTAATTAAGCCAGTTCCTAAGCCAAGAACAGTCGTAGCAACTAATCCATAAAAAATTGAGCCAGGAATTTTTTTAGCCATTAAAATCCCAGTGAAAAAAAGACCAAAAATAGTTAACCAAGTTGTAGGAACAGTAAATGAACCAATTCCTACTAAAGAAGATTTATTGGCGACAACCAATCCACCTCCTTGTAAACCAACAAAAGCAATAAATAACCCAATTCCAGCTGCCATGGCATATTTCAGATCTTGAGGGATTGCATCAATGATTTTCTCACGTATCTTAAGAAATGAGATTATTGTAAACAAAACTGAAGCTACAAAAACACCTGCCATCGCTTTTTGCCATGGAATACCCATAGCTAAAACTACCGAATAAGTGAAAAAAGCATTGTCCCCTAAACCTGGCGCAATTGCAATAGGATAGTTAGCTAAAAATCCCATCAAAAAACATCCCAGAATTGCAGATAAGGCAGTTGCTGTAAATACTGCCCCCTTATCCATACCAGCTGCACCTAAAATACTTGGGTTAACAAATAAAATATATGCCATAGCCATAAACGTTGTTAAACCAGCCATGCTTTCCTGCCTAACTGTAGTCTTATTCTCTGAAAGATGAAACACTCGATCCAGGACTCCAGTCAAACCATTTGCGTTAACTCTTTCTTCCAAATTTTTTACCTCCGAAACAGTAAATAAACAAACTTAACTCGATTCGAATTATCACATACATTTTTAAGCGATGCAAGTTTAATAATTCGTGTTTTAAGCTTGACTAAATAAAATTTAATAGATACTATGTTTGTAAATCGTCAAAAAAAGAACATTTATTTTGGAGGTTATTGTAAATGTCTGTAAAGGTTAGTAAAGAATTTGTACAAGGTTTACCTAAGGCGGAGCTTCACGTTCACATTGAGGGTACTTTAGAACCCGAATTAAAATTAAAACTTGCTCAAAGAAATCATGTTGATATTGGTCAATCTACTATTCAAGAAGTTAAGGATTCATACAAATTTACTGATTTAGCATCATTTTTAGCAGTTTATTATCCTGCAATGAATGTCTTAGAAACAGAACAGGATTTCTACGACTTAGCAATGGACTATTTACATCGTGCTGCCAAAAATAATGTTCGTCATGTTGAAATATTCTTCGATCCACAGGCACACACTAGTCGTAACATACCTTTTGAAACCGTAATCAATGGTTTATACAAAGCAACCGTTGATGCACGTGCTCTTAATATTGATGCGCGCTTAATTATGTGTTTCTTACGTGATTATTCACGTGAATCTGCTCGTAAAACATTAGAAGAATCTCTAAAATATCAGGATAAATTTATTGGAATAGGACTTGATTCTGACGAACACAATAATCCACCAATGAAATTTTTTAATCAATTCACTGATGCTACTACTCATAATCTTCACATTACAGCACATGCAGATATTGACCAAAAAAATTCTATTGAACATATCAGAGAGCTTCTTGAAATAATCGGTACTGAAAGAATAGATCATGGAACTAATATTGTAGAAGATCCAGACTTAGTTGAATACGCTGCTAAAAATGAAATTGGTTTTACCGCTTGCCCTCTTTCTAATTCTTTTGTTTCTCCTGAAATGAAAGGTAAAGAAATACTTGAACTATTAAATAAAGGTGTAAAAGTCTCTATTCACTCTGATGACCCAGCTTATTTTGGTGGTTATATTTCTGATAATTACTATGCCCTTGCTAAAAACTTTGATTTAAATAAAGATCAAATCGTCCAATTAGCTAAGAACTCTTTTGAAGCTTCATGGATTAGTAATGAACAGAAAGCTCTATACCTAAAGCAAATCGATGATTATGTAAGAGTAAATGAATGATAAAAATATTTTTACCATCAAACATATAAAGTCTCGACAAACACAAAAAGAGAATCCTTTGATATTAATGTCATTAAGTTACGACATCGTTTAATAATATCAGGATTCTCTTTTTTACATATTGATTAAAGTACACGTGGTGCTAATTAAATCGTTTTAGTTAGCAAAAAAGGAGTCGCGTAACCTTGACTCCAAAATAAAAAGTACATAAGACTTATTCCTATAAAGTTTTATTATCTACATAAATTAGAATGGGTACTCATCCCAGTTAAATATATTTACCCCTATGCCGATTTTTAAGTCAACTAGTCGAAAACTTTACTCATCTAGCAGTTTCTCTAATTCACGAGAAGACATTGTTCCCTCTAATTTATTAGTTTTTAAATCATCTATTGCTTCTTCAATAGAGTTCATTGTTTCCACATTAGGAAGGTCCCAATATTTTGGGAGACCATGATCTGCTAATGCTTTGCTAGCCTTTTGTTTTATACCAGCTGAGATTCTATTATCAACTCTTGTGTCCACCTTGATCACCTCTATAATAGATGACTCATAAAGACCTTATTTACCAAAAAAGACGGTCACTAAGACCGCCCACGCTCTGCATGACTAAACTCATGTTTCGCAATATCTTTATTCCTAATTTTATTATACCACTGGCAATTGTAAAGTCGGTGGTTTTTATTTGCCGAAAACTCATTAGAATCAACTCGACTTCTTATCTTTTTTATTCGTTCATCAAATTATTTTATACTCTACTGCAAAGATATTGATATACACTTAATTCTTTTCTTCCCCCCAGTGCTTTTTTCGAAAAAATGTTATATCATTAGAATCAATAATTTAGAAAAGGACATATTGCTATATGATGCTAATTGTATTTTAGTCTCAAGGGACTAATTTACCTTCCCTTGAGAAAACCAAATTTAAAATCTATTTTCTTAAGGAGAAAAATAAAAATTGAATAATACTGACGAAATCGAATTTTCACGTGTACGTAAACTTGTAGCCCACTATGCCGTTTCACCAGAAGCTAAGGAGAAAATTTTAGCTCAACCACTTGCAAGCAAGTTAGTCAAAGCAAATGCGTTATTAGATGAAACGGAAGAAATGATCTGGATTTTAGATCACGGCCTACACATCCCTTTTATTAATTCAGATGCTTTTACCCCAATTATCAATAAAGTGAAAAAGGGATATATCTTAAAGCCTCGAGAACTAGAACAAGTTGCCGACTTTATACGGGTTACCCGCTTATTAGTACGCTTTTTTGATAAACAAAGAAGTAACGTTCCGATTATGGCAAGCTATTGTGATAGCCTAACTATTCTAGATGGATTAGAAGAATTAATTTATCAAGATATTGAGCGCGGACAGGTTTCAGACCGAGCAGATAAAGAGCTGACTAAACTACGCCAAAGATGTGGCAAATTAAATACAACTATCAAAGAAACCCTACAGAAATACTTGCAGACAAAAAAGTACCAATCAATGTTGCAAGATTTTCAGATTATTCAAAAAGATAATCACTATACTCTTCCTGTTAAGACAAGTTTTAAGCATACTTTTGGTGGAAATATTATTGATCAATCTAATAATGGCACCACCGTTTTTATTGAGCCAACCAAGATAGTTCATCTTACTCAAGAAAAAACTACAATCGAAAATCAGATTTACTTAATTGAATCTCAAATTTTGGGAAATTTAACGGCAAAAATCTATAATGAGCTAATTCATTTTGAAGCCAATCTTACTGTTATTGTTGATCTAGATTGTATCTTAGCACGTGCAAAATATTCGCATGCTATTGGTGGCAAACGACCAATTTTAAATGAACAAAATGAGCTTCAATTGAACGGAATGAAGCATCCCTTGTTAAGTAATCCAGTTCCTCTATCTCTTAAGTTAGATCCAACTAAACATGGCTTAATTATTACTGGACCGAATGCAGGTGGGAAAACTGTCACACTCAAAACTGTTGGCTTAGCCACTGCAATGACTGAATTTGGTCTCTTCTTACCTAGTGCAGCACCGTGTTCCATTCCGCTTATGACAGAAATTTATACTTCAATTGGTGATCATCAAGACTTAGATAACTCCCTCTCAACATTTTCTGCTGAAATGAAAAAGATGGCAGAGATTGTTCAAAAGGCCACTCCAAGCAGTCTGATTTTGTTAGATGAATTAGGTAGTGGAACGGATCCCAATGAAGGTGCAGCTCTTGCCATTGCTATTTTACAAACCCTGCAGCTAAAAGGATGCCTAATCTTAGCAACTACCCACTATAGCGCTATAAAAGATTATTCAACTAAAAATCCTGCTTTTATTACAGCAGCAATGGATTTTGACTTACAAACTCTACATCCCACCTATAAACTACTTTTAAATCAAGTAGGTGCTAGTCGTGCGCTCTGGATTGCAGAAAAAAGTGGTATGCCTGAAAACGTACTGTCAGAAGCTAAAGATTTCTTAAACACAGGAATCTTTCCTCTAAAACAAGCTAATCTTAAATTTAAGAATAAGCCGAAAAAAGTTAAATCCCTACCTTCTTTTAAAAAGGGTGATCGAATTAAAGTACCAAAATATCACCAAGAAGTACTCTTTTATGAGAATGCTGATATAGCGAATCGGATTGTGGTTTTCGTTAATAGAACTTTTGAGACTGTACCCTTAAAAGGAGCAAAATTAGTTCGAAAAGCTGAAGAACTTTATCCTGCAGGATATAACCTTGATTTATTATTTGTTCAAGATTGGCAAGAATATAAACTAAACAAGGATTTAGATCGCGGTTCTAAAAAGGCCTGGAAGAAGTTGAAAAAGTAATAACACAACTATTTAAATACTTATAAAAATAAGCTCTCCAGCTTACTTTAAGCTAGAGGGCTTATTTGTGTTTATTCAGATATTTTTATCCATCAAGTTCTACGCCCTGCAGTTCTTTCATTGCATCATAAGCAGCTGATCGTTTATTATGATCAACTCCTAGAATTAATAAATCTCCTGCTACAATTACGGTATCACCATGAGGAATTATTTCTCGACTTCCTCTTCTAATCGTTCTAACAAGTACATTATCTGGCCATTTAATATTCTTGATTTCCTGATCTACTAACTTACTATTTTCATATACTGGAATATCTAATTCGTCTTCTTCACCGGAGATTGGCTGCAAATGTGTTTCTGGCATCATAGCAGCTGCTAAACTATCATAAATTGGCTTTCCACCAAGAATTTGATCAATTAAAAGTGCAATAAATGCCACAACAGCCAGTGGCATTAAGTGAAGAAGAGACCCCACCATTTCAGTAATCAAAATTATTGCTGTAAATGGAGCGCGAATTATAGCGGCAAAATAGCCTGCCATTGAAAAAATTATCAAGTTAATAACTAAGTGTGCAGGCATTAAGCCAAGTTGTACCATTAATGTACCATAGGTTGCTCCAATTAGAGCCCCCATAGTTAAAATTGGTAAAAATATACCACTAGGTAACCCGGAATCATAAGAAATAATGGAAAAGGCGATTCGCATTACATAGTAAAACGCTAAAATTCCAACTAGTGCCCATCCACTTTGAGTGAGCATTTTTTGTAAAGATAAAATTAAACGATTACCTGGTCCAGTAATTAATGGCCAATAATACATAATTGGAATTAAAATTGCTAATGGAATTAAACCATGTAGCCAACGTGGTAACCAGGTAATTTTTAAATAGACTTTTTTTAATCCAAATAAACCTTTTTTATATAAATGGCCTAATAGTCCCAGGATAATTCCTAAAATCACCAAATGCCAGTACAAATAAATTGGAAATGAATGATCATATGGCA
>CATLCE010000045.1:0-8268 GCA_949888035.1 Lactobacillus johnsonii
GAGATTATCTTTTCCTGGAGAACTGTTTTGATTATTTTTATTTTTTTCACTTGTAGCTGATTGAATATTCTCAGGAATATTATTAATTTCATCCTTATCAATTTCTGAAGCATCAGTTGTATAGAGCTCAGTAGTTGTCCCCTTGTGCTGAGAATAAAGAGAAGTAGATTTGTTACCTAATTCTTTTCTTAATTGCAACATTTTTTGATAGTTAATTTTGTAGTCGAATTCGTTCGGATTAGTTGGAATAAAGCCAGCTGGAGTGTAGAACCGTAGCAGATTATGATTATTTAACAAATCGGAATAGTGAAGAGAAGTGCGTCCATATTCAACTAATTTAGCAATTTCAGCTTTTTGCTTTTTATTAAATTTAGTGATCTTTTCCCCAGTTTGATGATTGTAAATTGTCCCTTTAATACCTTTACCGCCAATAATTATATATTTCGGAGTAACAATAGTACCGTTTCTAAACACAACTACTTGTCGATATTGTTTGGAGAATAAATCCTGACCAAATTGAATATAATTTTTATTTGAAATTCCTAAAAGATGAAGTAACGTTGGGAGAACATCAATTTCACCGCTGAGCTTGTTATCAATTGTCCCCTTAATTCCATTCATATGGATCATGAAAGGAACTTTTTGAAGTTCTGTTGTGTCATAAGATGTCCATTTACTAAAATCTTTACCTAATACTGGTGCCAGAGCAGATAATTCATCATCTGAACTACCAACACCGTAATGGTCTCCATAAAGGATAACCATTGTATTTTTATCAAGGCCACTCTTTTTTAGATAATCAAAGAACTCTTTAACTGATTGGTCAAGATAATGCGCTGTCTCAAAGTAATTATTGATGGTTGTATTTGAAGTATTTGTAGTAGTAAAGTTATCATCTTTATCTTCTTGATCAAGTTGAAATGGAATATGGTTAGTAACAGTTAAATACTTAACATAGAATGGTTGCTGAATCTGTTCAAGATACTTAATGCTTTCACTAAACAATAGCTTATCTTTTAGGCCATATCCGATTTTGTCGTTCTTTTTTTGAGAGAAATAATTTGCATCGAAGAAATAGTTATATCCTAAATTTTTATATACTTCATTTCGATTCCAAAAAGTTCCTGTGTTACCGTGAAAAACAGCCGAAGTATAGCCAGTTTGACGAAGAATTTGAGGTGCACCTTGGAAAGTATTTTCAGATCCTAATGATGAAAATAGGGAACCATCTGAAATACCATATGTTCCAGTTTCAAGCATATTTTCTGCATCACTGGTTCGTCCCAAGCCTACTTGATGATAAAAGTTACTAAAGCTAACGGTGTCTTTATTATGATAGAGTGAGTTAAGAAATGGAGTAACTTCTTGTCCATTAACTTTTAATCCAATTAGAAATTGTTGAAAACTTTCTAGGTGTAAGACAATGACATTTTTTCCCTTGGCTTTACCAAAATATTCTGGATTTGCTTTTGCATAATGCTTTTTAGTAAAGTCGAGTACTTGATTAATATCTTCTGCATTAGCATTTTTCTTAACTTGGTTTGATTGTGCACTTTTTAAGAGGTCATATACTGAATAAGTATCAAGTCCAAGATATTTAACCACGTAAGAGCGGTCGAATGTATTTCTTAATAATCGTGGACGTGAGGTTTCAGCTAAAAACATATTTAAAGTTAACATGAAAACGCCAAATGATGAGACAGCAAATGGACGTTTAAATCCATACTTACGTGGATCAATTTTGATAACTTTAATAATCAATAAGATAATGATAATTATGAGATCCAGCCAAAGAAAAATATCGCTGGGATGCAGTAAAGCAACCGTACTCTTTCCTAGTCCTTGTGATACTTTTCCGGTATTTTGAATAGTTTTACTAGTTAAAAAATCTGAAAATTGACGATAATAAATGACATTTGCAAAAAGCAAAATCGTATTTATTGTGTCTAAAACTAGCATTGCAATATAAGAGACTAATGGCTTAGAGAAATAGAGCCCTAAACTAAGAATAATAATGCATGTGCCTAAAGGCGTTAACCAGACGATGAAGTGCTGGTATGGGTCACTTAAGCCAAGCTTAAAATCAAAGTAAGCCGCATACATATATTTTGCCCAAAAACAAAGTGTTAGGATTGTTAAGAAACCAATTCTAGTTTGCCAGAAATTACGTTTTGTTTTATTCACGCTTCACTACTCCTTTTAATAAGGAATATTTTACTGGTAATTTCAAAAAACGACAAACTTTTGTTAAAGGTTTGCGATTTTTTAATATTTTGAAAAAAATCATCTTTCATGGAGATCTTTACGTTATAATTAAGCCAAAATTACGGAGTCGGTTAGGTTATGCTTTTTTTACAACCCTTATATGAATATATTTTTCACCATTATGCAGCGCATATTAATCACTTTGCCTTAATTAAGTTGATTTTGTATAGCTTAGATAAGACACTTTTTTACTTTATTATTTTTGTAATTATTCGTTTATGTTGGCTGTTATTGGTGAGACATAGAAGAACCCTGAAGTCCGAAGCTTGTGTATGGATATTTAGTTTTTATATAATTTTGCTCTTAATGCTGACAGTATTTAGAGATACATATTTTCCATGGCAGTTGACATTTAATTTCCATCGTAGTCTAAGCGATATAAACTTAGTGTTTATGAAAGAAACACTGAAATTGACTCATGGTCAGAGTTTACTTGACTTTTTTTATAATTCGCTTGGAAATGTTTTATGGTTCATCCCGTTTGGTTTTTTATTTCCTACAGTTATTCAGAAAAAAAGTATGGTGGGAACCATTTTGGCCGGGGGATGTTTATCCGTAATTATTGAATCTTTGCAATTTGTTTTAGAAACTGGTGTAAGCGATATAGATGACGTATTTTTTAATGTTTGCGGGACTATAATTGGATTTATATTATATCGAATTATTTATAGATTCTTATAAGAAAAAACTCTAGTTTTATGAAGAAGTAACTGCTAAAATAAGGTTTGTATGTGAAAAAGTTACAAAAAAAGGAAGTTTAAATAATGAGTAAAGTTGTTCACTTTGATGCAAGTAAATTAACTCCTTTTGTTCATGAAAATGAATTAAAGGAAATGCAAGCAATGGTAACTGCTGCAGATCAAGAATTACGCGAAGGTACTGGCGCAGGTAGTGACTTCCGTGGTTGGATTGATTTGCCAATTAATTATGATAAAGACGAATTTGATCGTATTAAAAAAGCAGCTAAAAAGATTCAAAATGATTCAGAAGTTTTAGTTGGTATTGGTATTGGTGGTTCATACCTTGGTGCCCAAGCTTCAATTGAGTTCTTAAATAGCTCTTTCTACGGTAGAGAAAAAGAAAAGTACCCAACTGTAGTATTTTGTGGTAATTCTCTTTCAGGTTCATACCTTTACGATTTGCTTGAATGGTTAGGAGATAAGGACTTTTCAATTAATATTATTTCTAAGTCTGGTACTACTACTGAACCTTCAATTGCTTTCCGTGTATTGAAGGATAAGTTAATCAAGAAATACGGTAAAGAAGAAGCTGCTAAGAGAATTTACGCAACTACTGACCGTGCTAAGGGTGCTTTGAAGACTGAAGCAGATGCAAAAGGTTACGAAGAATTCGTAGTTCCAGATGATATTGGTGGTCGTTTCTCAGTATTGTCAGCTGTTGGTTTGCTTCCAATTGCCGTAGCTGGTGGTGACATCGATGCTATGATGAAGGGTGCTGCAGATGCACGTGCTGCTTACACTGATCCAGATGTTTTAAAGGACAGTCCTTACCAATATGCAGCAATGCGTAATATCCTTTACCGTAAAGGTTACACTACTGAATTACTTGAAAACTATGAACCATCATTAAGAATGTTTGGTGAATGGTGGAAGCAATTAATGGGTGAATCAGAAGGTAAAGATCAAAAAGGTATTTACCCATCTAGTGCTAACTTCACTACTGACCTTCACTCACTTGGTCAATACATCCAAGAAGGTCGTCGTAACTTAATGGAAACAGTTATTCGTGTTGAACACCCAACACATGATGTAACTATTCCCGACGATAAGGAAAACCTAGATCAATTAAACTTCTTATCAGGTAAAACTATGAATTACGTAAATGATCGTGCTTACGAAGGTGTAGTTCTAGCTCATACTGATGGTGGTGTACCAGTTATGACTGTTGATATTGAAAATCAAACAGCTCATACTTTAGGTTACTTAATCTACTGGTTTGAATTAGCTGTAGGTATCTCAGGCTACTTAAATGGTATTAACCCATTTAACCAACCAGGTGTTGAAAGTTACAAGAGAAACATGTTTGGTCTTTTAAACAAACCTGGTTATGAAGACTTACATGATGATTTAACTAAACGCTTAAAATAAATCTACTTAGCATATTTTTATAGTATGCAGATCGAATATAGCTAGATAATAGTTAAAGAAAGGGTAGAGGCTAATTGCCTCCACTCTTTTTTATTGGAGAAAAAATGAAAAAACAGACAGAAAATACATTGGCTGTCCTAGCAACAGCGTTCATGTCCTTTGTTGGAATTTTAACTGAAACAAGTTTAAATGTAACTTTTCCTGCGATGATGAAACAATTTAACGTATCTTTAGATACAATTCAGTGGACTACAACTGGATATCTATTGATGATTGCAATAATTATGATTAGTTCTTCTTATCAAAATGAGCGTTTTACTGCTAAGCAATTGTTTGTAACAGCTGCCATTGCATTTATGGTTGGAAGTATTATTTCAGCATTTGCATTAAATTTTTATATTTTATTGTTAGGGCGTTTAATTTCAGCTCTAGGTGTGGGTCTCTGTACACCAATGATGTTTAATTTGATTGTAGAAGTAATGCCAAGAGATGAATGGGGACTATATATGGGAATTGCTGGTTTAGTAGTAGCAATGGCTCCGACTCTCGGTCCAGCTTTTGGGGGAAGCATTTCTTATTACCTTAATTGGCGCTGGATTTTTATAATTGCTACAATTTTCGCACTATTAGTTTTTATTGCTGGAATTTTTGTGATTGGAAGCTACCATCCAGTAAAAAAGAAATCTTTTAATTGGCTGGCTTACGCAATTTTAAGTGCAGGGATGGTAAGTTTAGTAATCGGTGTAAATCAATTGAGTAAGGGACTGAAAAATTGGCGTCTATGGGTTTTATTAGTATTAGCCGCAATTTTATTCATCCTATTTGTCAGAATTTCTAAACGTTCTACTAGTAAGCTACTTGACTTATCAGTTTTTGAAGATAGGGCATTTATTTTTGGAGCATGTGCTTATTTTTTACTTCAGTTTATTAATATTGGAGTGAGTTTTGTCTTACCTAACTATATCCAAATCGTTAATAAACAAACATCTTTAATTGGGGGACTCGTTTTACTTCCAGGCAGTATTGTTGCTGGACTCCTGAATCCTTATTTTGGTCGACTATATGACCGCCTAGGAGCAAAAGTGCCACTATATGGTGGCGCGTTTTTAATGGCGCTAGGGAGCTTTTTATTAGCTAATTGGGGCTTAAGCTTAACCACATGGATGATTATTTGTTTTTATGGAATTTTGATGTTAGGACATCGTATGTCCTTTAGCAATACGATGGCGCAAAGTTTAAAAATAGTCGATAAAAATTTGAAAGCAGATGCAACAGCTGTTTGTCAAACAGCACAACAATTAGCTGGTTCAATGGGGACTGCAATTTTGGCTGCAATTATAACAGTGTTTCAAAATAAGCAAACAGAGAGTTATGCTACTTTAACTGCTCAAGGAAGTCGAATCGCATTCTATTTCACTTTTGGTCTTGGAATTTTGATTTTAGTGTGTGATTGGTTTATGTTTAAACTAGATAAAGAAAAACCTACAAGAGAAGAAAGTGTAACTAAAGATGAATAATAATTTTTTAGCTATGGAAAAAAACATACACGATTTTGCTCAAGAGCTTTATTTTAGAAATGAAGCTGCAACGGATTTAGTGGAAAAGGATGAACAAAAAGATTTATTACATTTTGACAGAAGCGGTGTTGAAGAATTACAAGAGATTGCTGGTATTTTGAAAGATTTTTGTCAGCCACAAGTTCGAGCTATTTTAGAAGTTAGTGAAGATGCAAATAAAACCGACTTAGATCAGAAGTTATTGCAAAATCAATCCCATCAGTTACTTCAAAATTATGCTAACTTAGAAAAGTTAGTTGCTTATGCAGAGAAACAAGCAGAACAAAAAAATAAGAAATTGAGTAAGCAATGGGTGGAGTTAAAAGAAAATCTAGCTAAAATGAATATTAATCAAATAGAAGATATTGAGAAAACTACAAAAAGTATGTCATAAAGAGTGAAAATAAGTGATATAATTGAAAAGCTGCATCATGGTGAGTAAGACGTGATGCAGCTTTTTTTCACTTTAAATTACTTTTCAAAGAAAAATAGCAATGTAACTTGACAGATTTACAATATTCAATTATATTTACATATGTTGAATTTGCCCGTTGGTCAAATGGTTAAGACGCCACCCTCTCAAGGTGGAGTTACGAGTTCAATTCTCGTACGGGTGATATACTGAGATATAGCCAAATTGGTAAGGCACAGGATTCTGGTTCCTGGATGTTTCGGTTCGAGCCCGAATATCTCAATCTTTATGAAAGTCTTTAATATCAATTAATTTAAACCGTTGATATTAAAGGCTTTTTGTTTTCTATGATTAAATAAAATTATCAAAAAATATTATTTTTCGGTGCAATATCAGGTGCAAGAATTTAAAATCAGCAAAAATTAAAGGCTAGTTAACATAATTAGGTAAATTGGTCTAATTTTGGATAGAGTGTAAGAGCGTATTGATTGGTTGATAGTAGATATTTAAATAATCGGTTTGAGTTGCTAAATAGCATTGTAAAGGGATGTTATTCAGTAGCTCTTTTTTATTTGAATAGGTGGTTAGCTATGGTTGACTTTATATTAGGTGTGTTCCTTATGCTATTGCTAGGTGTATCACTGTGGATTAAAGCAGTTCCTTGGATTATAGTAGGTTTCTTAATTGTTGGTATTCCAATATGTATTTACATGTCTAAACCATATAAGGGAAAGAAAAGATATAAGTAGTTAAGAGTTGGTTTAATAATCAGCTCTTTTATTGTGCATTCATAAAAAGAATGTGATTGGTTGTTTAAATGTTAAAACTATCTCAATGCTGATTAATATGTATTAGATTGTTAAGTGCATGAACTATAGTAAATATGTAATGATATTGTTCAATAAGTAATGTAGTAAATGAGTAGTAGCATGTTCATGTAATAGTATGTAAACCAAGCGCCCTCAGTATTGATTCAATCATAATCAAATAGAATTAATGCAGTGAAGTGATTGATTACTATCTTACTTATATATTCTTAGTATTGATGTATGTATACATGAAAGATTACATCAAAATATTAATTATATAGTTGAATACATAATATTGTTATCAATTGTATGTGTGTTTGCTGTCTTGTCTGTCGTCTCAACGATTGCATGATTGGTTAACGTATATAAGGACATAGAAAACCACTAGAGCGCCTATTGATTTCTGGCATTCCTAATATTGCTTAGTAATTCAAAGGGTATACCCCTCTTTTTTATGGGGGCTATGGTTACAGTATTTCACTAACCGTCCTGCAGTTTTCCTCATGTAAAATTCCTTAAATGAAAATTTTTTTAGGCATTAAAAAAAGCATGATTGTGTTAACCATGCCATTAATTACCAGCCTAGATTGTTTTTGACTAGTTCCAGAAATTTATTTCTTCTGTAAAAGAGTGTACTCCTAGATATATTTAAATCAAGTGCCACACCTTCCACGGTTTTGTTAGGATCGTGATGAAAGTATAAACTATCAATAGTTTCTAAAGTATCGTCATCAGTATTTGAAATTGCATTCCTTACGGCGTTTTGTTCTTGCTTGAGTGTCATTATGCGTCTTTGGTCATCAACGCCAAAATAGGGGCTTTTTTCGATTTCTGCAATAAAGTTATTAATGCCTGAATAGTCTTTTAATAGCTGTTCAATATGTAAAAATACGGCTCTTTGCATTTTAAAACTTCCTTTTGTGGTATATACCAATTATATCATTTAAGGGATGTTTTTAAGAAAAAAAGTCAGGTTTTGTCAGGTTCTAGCATATAAAACATTCTAAGCTAAATAGTGAATTAGTTATCTGACGGGATAATTGATTCACTATTTTTGTTCTTTTGTAGAATAGAAATAGTAGTAAAACTATATGTCACACGGCCTTTAGACGCTTGAC
>CATLCE010000046.1:0-7956 GCA_949888035.1 Lactobacillus johnsonii
TACTTCAAGCTATGGAAGATGCTAAAGTTAAATATTTAGTCTTCTCTTCTAGTGCTGCTACTTATGGTATTCCTGAAAAATTACCAATTACTGAAGACACTCCATTAAATCCAATTAACCCATATGGTGAAACTAAGATGATGATGGAAAAGATTATGCACTGGGCTGACAAGGCTAATGGTATTAAGTCAATCGCCCTTCGTTACTTCAATGTAGCTGGTGCTTCAAGTGATGGTTCAATCGGTGAAGATCACGGACCTGAAACTCACTTGATTCCTAACATTTTAAAGAGTGCTATTGCAGGCGATGGTAACTTCACTATTTTTGGGGATGACTATAACACTAAAGATGGTACTAACGTCCGTGACTATGTTCAAGTTGAGGACCTAATTGATGCTCATATCTTAGCTCTTAAGCACGTGATGGACACTAATAAATCTGATGTCTTTAACTTAGGTACTGCCCAAGGATACTCTAACTTAGAAATTCTTGAAGCTGCTAAGAAAGTTACTGGTATCGACATTCCTTACACTATTGGTGCAAGAAGAGGCGGAGACCCTGACTCCTTAGTTGCTGATTCAAGCAAAGCTCGTAAAGTTTTAGGCTGGAAGCCAAAACATGAAGATGTTGATGACGTAATTGCTACTGCTTGGAACTGGCACAAGAGTCACCCAAAGGGTTACGAAGATAAATAAATAAAAAAATCCATTCAATCATCACGACTGAATGGATTTTTTTATTGCAATTGATTAACGCATTTTCTCATTTCTTCAATATCTAAAATACTATGAGCAAATTCTTTTCTCACTAATTCATCGGGCAGATATTCATCATATTTATCAAATACCGGTACTTCATTTGGATACACTAGCTCTAATGGGTCAAAATCTTTATTAGCTTCTTCTACTAAAATTTCTAAAAATTCTTCCTTACTTACATCCATTGCAAATTGCATAAAATACGGACGACTAGAATTAAAGCCGCGCAAGCCAATTCGCTTAGCACACTTAATTTTGATTAATCTTTCTAAAGCTAAGAATGCATATGTCCCTGTCCACGGAAAGAGACACCACATTTTTCCACCTAAGTTAATTAAGTTACTTTCTAGCATACCCGAAGTTTTAGCAGTATCACGCACTTCTTTAAGACGCGCAATAGCATGCTTCATTAGATAGGGGTATTGCTTTTGCTCGGTTAAAATTTTATTCATTCTTTATAAAATCTCAGGCTGAATATCGCCTGCAACATCCCCAAAATATGCCGGAATACGTCCTTTAACAGGATGGCAATAGACTTGATGTCGTTTACGATCTACATCCTCTACTACCCAAACACGGCCCGCTATCGCTATTTTATCCCCAACGGGCGGCGGTTTAACAATAGTTCCCAGCTCTTCTGATTCTGACTTAACAGAATATTCTTCATTTTCTTGAAAAACAGCATAAAACTTAAAATTATTAACTATGCGTTCACCACTTAGACCTACAATTAAACCACCATTTTCAGTTTGCTGAATATGATCTTCTTTAATTAGATGTCTAAGTAATACTCGATAATCATCTTGACTAACATTCCGAAAATAATGCAGTGTCAATACTCGCGACGCTAGCTCTGCAGGCGTCATTTCACCATTCGAAGCTAAAGTAGACATGGTCTGATGGTAGAGCAAACGATACGGTAAACGATTTAGTTCAGGAGGTTCTACCCATCTTTCTTCTAAATATAGTTGAACTAAAGCAATCCCTTGTAATAAAGACCAAGGAATAATTTCAGGAAGCATAGCACGGGATTCAGGATGCGATTCGCGCATTACAAACCACATTTCAGAAGGATTGCCTCTACGCCCTGTCCTCCCCATCCTTTGTAAAAATCCAGATACAGTAAATGGCGCATCAATTTGAAAAGCACGCTCTAGTTTTCCAATATCGATACCTAATTCAAGTGTGGCGGTAGCACAAGTAGTCATCAAAGAATCCTCATCTTTCATTTCTGCCTCAGCTGTTTGCCGATAAGCAGCCGATAGATTACCATGATGAATTAAAAAACGATCTGGTTCATGTTTTACTTCACAGTATTGTCTTAATATCTGACAAACTGCTTCACATTCTTCACGGCTATTAGTAAAGACTAAACATTTTTTGCCGCGTGTATGTTCAAAAATATAAGCCATTGATGGATCAGCTGTGTTTGGAGCTTGATCACTTTTCTCATCTAAAACTGGTTGAGCAGGATCAAAATCATTACTATCAGCCTGTGGGCCATTATCGTAAAAGTGTTCCATTGATAGCCGCCAAACTTGTCCACTTCCTTCTACTTTAGGAACAGTAGTTTTACGTTTAGAACCAGCCCCTAAAAATTCAGCCGCAGATTTTGTATCACCAATTGTTGCAGAAAGTCCAATACGACGAGGATCAACACCGGCTATTTTAGATAATCTCTCGATTAAACAAAAGGTTTGGCCTCCACGGTCAGATCTTAAAAAAGAATGCAATTCATCAATTACTATATATCTCAGATCATGAAACAAATTGGGGATATCCATGTGTTTATTAATCATCAATGACTCTAAAGATTCCGGTGTGATTTGTAAAATACCAGAGGGATGTTTAAGTAATTTTCTCTTTTGTGTCTGGGTCACTTCGCCATGCCAACGCCATACAGGAATATCAACATCCTGACAAAGTTCGTTTAAACGTTCATATTGATCATTAATTAATGCTTTTAGTGGGGAAATATATAATACACCCACTGATTGAGGAGGATTTTCATAGAGATCAGTTAAAATTGGAAAAAATGCAGCTTCCGTCTTACCAGAAGCAGTCGACGCAGCTAGCAAGATATTATCTCGACTATTAAAAATAGTTTCTGCTGCTCCAACTTGAATTGAACGGAGATTTTTCCATCCATGTTCATAAATATAATCTTGAATAAAGGGAGCAAAACGTGTAAAAATATCCATTTTTCACTTAAATTCTAAACTCAGCAAAATCATCAGACTTTTCATTAGAAACTGCCTCTGATTCGGCATAAGAAAACTTATCCGAATTAAGTAATTTTTCAACATCAGTCTCTGGATTTTGCCAAACAATGTCTAATAATTCAATAAAATCACGAATAATCTCACGTGGCGTAATATTTGTTGATGCTCCCACACGTGAATATTCAATTTTTATGAACTTTTGTAAATCATCCTCTGTAATTGTTTTTTCATATCCATACAAATTAGCATGCATCTCTGCAAGTTTTTCAGTTAAAACAAGCATTTCTTCTGGAGTAAGGGGATCAAGCTTAATAACAGGTGCATACATATCTCGATTCCCGGCTTCAGAAAATTTTCCACTAGCAAGACGTGAGCGCAATGCTTCATATGAATATACTCCGCGTCTCTTATCTTCAATTGCCTGCGGAGTTCCACCCATAATAATTCCAAGATACTTCGACTTTCCTTGTAAGGCATCGTTGTACATTGTTAATATCTTTTCATAGTTATATTGGCGGCTAATACTATTTGGGATTTTATAGATGTTGACCAATTCATCAATCATAATCATCAAGCCCGCATATCCAGCTTGTCTAAAAAATGATGCGAATAATTTTAAGTACTCATACCAATCATCATCAGATATTACAATATCGACTCCTAATTCTTTCTTAGCCTGTGTTTTATTGGCATATTCACCTCTAAACCACTTAACAACTTTTGCTTTTGTTTTCTCATCATCCTTGATATAGGCTTGATAATACATTTCAAGTAACTTTGCAAAGTCAAACCCGTGCACTAATTCAGAAAGATTAGAAATTACTGCATAAATTTTCTTATTGACTGCGTCTTCAAAGGCAGGAGTATCATCATTTAATCCTGTATCTGATCTAACTTGCATTTGAACCGAATTAATCCAGCGATCCAAAATTAAGGTTAGTGCTCCACCTTCAGGTCTAGTTTTGGTGGAAAGGTTTTGAATTAGTTCTCGATAAGTTGCTAATCCTTGCCCTTTTCCACCCTGTAGCCGTCTTTCCGGCGATAAATCAGCATCAACCACAACAAAATTTTTATCCATTACATAATTTCTAATAGTTTGAAGTAAGAAACTCTTTCCCGAGCCATACCGACCTACTATAAATCTAAAAGAAGCTCCTCCGTCTTTGATTAGCTCTACATCATGTAACAAAGCTTCAACTTCGGCTTTTCTTCCAACAGTAATGTATGGTAATCCGATTCTAGGTACTACCCCACCTTTTAAAGAATTTAAAATAGTTTGAGCTATTCTTTTAGGCACTTTTCTATTTTTATTAATAGCCATACTTTAGTTTGTTCCTTTCAAAAACATATCCTCTAGATCTTCTTGGTAATCTTCAATTACTGTAGGTATATCATTTATAAACTCAATGACATTATCACCAAATTCATCAAAAAGTTTTTCATTTATATTATCAATTATAACGGCAGCCATTAAATGCTGTCCTTTAAGATATTTGTTTAGATCTTTTCCTTTTAAAAGCAAAGTTATGGTGGTCGTCTCTTCTGAGCTTAACCCGTAGTTTTCTTGCTCATCATCTACAACAGCTTCTTCAATTTGCTTATTTTCTTCTTGCTCAGCTTGAAGTTCTTCTTCAGTTAATAAACTGTCTCGAGTCCCCGCTGCATCCGCTCGAATTGTTGATAACTGGGACAGGTTAAATTTAATTTTAGGCTGTTTTAATTTTTGTTCCTCTATTTGATATTCTTTAATCCCATCCCTAATAGCCTCAAGATAATGCTTTTCTATTTTTCTAGGTTTTAAATTTCGTCCCAAATTAAAACGTAATCTTATTTCACGATCTACTTCATGCAAAAAATTACCCATAATACTTTTTTGACCAGTCAATCCCCAGTAAGACTCACAATACCATGTATTCTTTTCTTCATCATAAAAATATTTTCTAATTTGATCAATTTCATAGCTAGTTGTCTGTGGCTCTAGCTGATGATTAAACACAGCAGCTGAAAACAGTTGAATTGTCATCTGATTCTTATAGGCAATATAACTAGTAAAAAAATCAAATCCATCATTACGTAAATCTAAAATTTTGTGCCAAATTAGAACTAAAAGATATTCAAATTTTTCTATACTCTTTTTATACAAGGGGCAATTGCGAATCTTATAATTAGATAACTTGATTAAGCTCTCTGCAACTTCGTGGTTAGAAAATTGATCTGGTGATAACAGCCGTTCATACTTTTTATCATTATCTTTTTCTTTAACAAAAAACGTATCATTTGCTTTATTTATATTGTAAAAAACAATATAATCGCGAATCCATCTTTCAAGATAAGCACCCATTTCCGGTGAAAATCTTTGCGCATAATTTTTATTAAAAGTAATTAACTTATCTAATCCTTCTTCTGGATCCTTAATTCCAATTCCATTTAGTAATTCATACAAATAAATGTAAGCATATGAATCTGAAATTTTTTCATAGATATTTTGTCTAATTTTCGTACGCCAAGTGAAATACGTCCTTGCCTGTACCACTGTTAAGTCATGGTAAGTTGGATAATATCGTAAGAAAGATTGTTTTCCTTCATAGTGATCTTCGTATGAAGCCACTAATTTACCCTGTAAATAAAAATTCTGTTCTCTACGAACCGATCCTGATAAAGAATATTGATAGGACTCAATCATCTTTTTTATTTCTTTAGGAACAAGCTGGGTATCTTCAAAATTTAGATTAATTTCTTCTTCTGTAGGTTTTTCTTCTTTTCGAAGTATATTAGATGACCTTTTCCAATTTTTAAAGTTTAATTTTTGCTCATGATAGACACTTTCCTCATCATTTTGAATAGTATCAGGAATATAAATTAATTTTTCAGGATTAGGTCGTTTCTTGGACATGAGAGCGATTTTAAAAGCATATTCCAATGCTTTTTTTATTTTTTGATTACTTAACCCTAAGCTAACTTCAACCCACTTAGCTTTTTTTATTAGGGATGAAGCTGAAAAGCCGGGTAAGTCTTTAATTGTTGCTGCAAAATCTCCACAATTAATGTTTAAACTTTTATTTTTAGGATCTAAATTTAAAAGAGCAAACCAATTTTTAGTAATCGGTGAACTAAAAGCTACCAAATTAGGATTGTCATTAACTTCACTAATACTATTTTTTCCAAAATGTCTTATAGCATAACTTAATAATTCATCGGTATTCATGGGTCTAGCTCCTTTCGAACATATATTCTACTATATTTTTATTTGTCTAGCCATGAAGGTGCAATAAAAAAGCACTGAAACCATAATGATCTCAGCGCTATTAAATAGCCTCACTATTTTACTTGATTAATCACATTAATTGCGTTTAAGCTACGAGGATAGCCAATAAAGAGAACATTAGCTAAAACAACCTTAGTTAAAAATTGTTGATCATTTCCTAGACCTACATTAGCCTTGGCGTGGGCCAACAATTGTGGTTCACACCCTCCTTGAGCAGCCAAATAACAGAAAGTTATCATTTCTCTCTCTTTATCGTCTAGACCTTTTCTTGTGTAATAATCCCCAAAACAATTATCTACTAACCACTTATTGATAATACCCTTTTTAGCAAAATCTTTCATTTGTGGTCCAAATAATCTAATTTGAGTTTCTTCACCTTTTTCAAGACGATTTTTCATAGTAGTGGTAGCTTGACTAGGTAATGGCAATTTAACACCACGATCGAGCAAGACATGATTTGTTGCTTCAAAAAATGGCATTACACGTCCTAATCCTAAATAATCAACCGCTTGATAAACTACTTCTTTCGCTTCAACTGGACTTACTCCATTATCTAGAGCAACCGGAAGTATTAAACGATATTCTTCTAAACCTTGCACCCCTAACAAATAAGCTAAGTTAGATAATAATTTTGTTTTATTTGGTAGGTCTACGTCATCTTGGACTTCCTCAAAAGCAAAATGACTAATTCTTTCCCAAGCTTCAGGATCATTTACTTTTAAAACTTTTTCATGGATATTTTTTGCATCTTCTCTAAGCATTACTTCACTCTTCTTTCTTATAACTTATTATAAAAGCTAAAATTTCTATTTAAAACTACTTTATATGCATGTAGAAACATGCTATTAAAGCATAGATTCATAAATAACATTATCGCAACTTATGTTATTAATTTTTAAAGTATACACACATATATTTATGAAAGTATTAGTTATTTCAAACCTATACGCTTATTTTATAAAATAACATCTTTTTCTTGAATCTATGACTATTAGATTCTATAGTAAAGATGATTAAGTTAATAGAATGATTTTAGGAGGTATATTGTTATGACAGATTATGCAAAAAGAGAAATGAAAGCATTAGACAGAATTGCTAAGAAGATTTCAGATGCAGAAGGTCACTTAACAAAGATTGAAGATAGTATTGATGATAAGAAACATCGCACCGCTCAACATGAAACAATTAAGGATATTAAGTCAATTCTTAAGCACGCAAGAAAAGTCGACAAAGACGAAGACAAGATCGAAGAATTCAAAGGCGAAGGTCCTAAGGATTCAACAGAAAACCACTACGTCTATGAAGAAGAAGAAGAACCTGTTATCAACGATTTGAAGAAGGACTTCGCAGAATTAGATGACAAACTTGCTAAGTTAAATGACTTCAACGGTGGAGATATTGATGCTTTCAGAACTGAACACCACTATCTTGAAAAGGCTCAAGACATCTTGAAGAAAGCCGGCAAATTAAATTAGTCTAATTTATAGTAATAGTTTTATAGTTTAATTTACATACATACAGGAAAAGAATGATATATTCCTTACCCTCTTTGGTAAAGAATTATCATTCTTTTTGTTTTTTTTCAAAATAGAGTAGAGGAAACTTTTCTAGTTTGCCCCTCTCATTGCACCGTACGTACGGAACCGTATACGGCGCTACATTTGTAATTTATTAACGAGTTAAATAATATTCTAGCGGATCGATCAAGCCT
>CATLCE010000047.1:0-7478 GCA_949888035.1 Lactobacillus johnsonii
CTGGTGCAATTCTTTGCCAAGAAAGATACTGGCCTATCATACACCAGATGAAATCTTTGAAAGAGAATTAGATCTAATCTATCAAGCAGCTTAACTAAAAGTGTTCAATTTATTATTGCAATTTGCGTAATTTTTAATTTAAATTATACCAAAAAACGGTCGAAAAACTTTTCGACCGTTTTTACAACCGCATTGTGATTGTAAGCTATTTTATTCCTTCATATTCTTCAAAGCCTTGCGGACGGCTTCGCTGATTGCACGACTTGTAGCAGAGGCACCAGAAACTGCATCAACATCTGGAGTGTTTTCTTTAACAATCCGCTCTGGAATGACCTTTAGTGCTCGCTTGCCGACATCTTCACTTTCGTGATTTTGTACAATCTCGACATTTTTAATTCCGTTGTCGTAAGTAACGCGCACAACAAGCTTTCCACCAATACCCGCATTAGACTCGCCAAGATACTGATCTTTATCAAGCTTAATATCCTTAACCTTGTCACCGTCAGCTAATTCGTTAATTCCGTTATACTTGTCAGAAGCTTCATCTGTGACTTCGTCCGTGACATTAGCTGCTTGTTCACCAGCAATCTTACCAAAAATCAAACACTCAGCTAAATTACCACCGCCTTGATACTGATTTGCGTTAATACCACCTAATTCACCAGCACCATACAAGTGCGGAATTGGATTGTTATTAACATCCAGAATTTCAGCTTTAGTATTTCTTTCTGGTCCTCCCTGCGTATTTAAAACATTGTAGGCCATCTTAATTGCGTAAAATGGACCATCTTCCGCAAATTTAGCCATTGACTTAATATCTCGACCAAATTGATCATCATGACCATTTTCTACGAAACGGTTAAACATCTCGACTTGTTCCTTTAAGCCGTTTGCATCAACGCCTGTCTTTTTAGCCAGCTCTTCAAGCGTATCAGCTTTAATCAATTTTTCATTGAACTTATCGTATGGAATCTGCCCTGCTTCAATAGTTTCATATTGTTTTTGATCAAAAATAATATATGGCTTCTCATGACTGCGTGGAACGCGCCAAATACCATGATCAAAAATGTGTCCGTGACGGTTTGGACCAGATTCGTTAAAGTAACGCTTACCATCACCCACTACCATAAAGACGCTACCGTGGTTAAGCTCTGGCCAACCGAGAACTAGCTTAGATCTCTCGCCTTCTGGTGTATCAAATGATAATCCATGCAGTAAGCCAAGCGACTCGTAATTATACATATGCCACATCTTAGCACCGACTTCTTGCGCCATCGAAATACCATCACCCTTGTTGTAAATAGTACCTAATGGAGCAAGTTTAGGAGCAGCCAAGTAGTTTTGTATCATTTCCTTGTTATTTTCAAAACCACCCGTTGTCAAAATAACGCCTCGTCTTGCCAAGACATTGATCTTTTGACCTAATTTTTCAATCTGAACACCCTTGATCACTTTAGAAACAGGATCTTGAATCAAATGACTAGCACGTGCCTCATACCAGACATCAATCTTGTCTTTGCGGTCTAGAACTTTTTGTCTTAAAAGTTTCCAAAGAGCTGCATCAAACCAGCCATTGTGAACCAAAGTATAGTCGTGTGCTTCATGTTCCTTTAGTTCAGGGTATTCTTGAGCAACTTCAGCCCGATATTCCTTTGGTATCTTACTAAAATCATTGATAAAACTAACTGATTTAACACCCAAATATTTTTTACATATTCCCGCATATTACACATTCCGCGTACATAGGTTTCAACCATATCTTCTGGCAAGTCCATCGGATGCGTTAAGCCATGATAGTATTCCTTTAACTTATCATAATCAGTCCCGATGCCAAGAAGCTGGGCAGAATATCTAGTGTTGCCGCCTTCATGACCATAAGGAGCAACATCAACAATTACTACTTTAGCACCATTATCAGCTGCAAATCTAGCAGCCGTAGCACCTGCTCCACCAAAGCCTAAAACAATAACATCATAATTTGCTTTCCAGTCAATAACTGGAGCCTTTGTTTCTTGTTCCATAATTATATTCCTCGCCTTTTGTTATCGCTTACAAGAAGTATTATAAGTGTTGAATAAGGCTTTGTATAATAATTGGCAGTGCTGAGTTATGGTTATGTTATTTAATTTGAAATAAAAAATCGTTTTAATTAGTTAGAGTAATTAAAACGATCTATATATCAAATATGCGTTAATTGATAATGAGCTGCACTAGCGGTTACCTTGCATTTATCCATTACTTCAGCCTGGCTCATGTTTTTTATTAGGTTATATGGCATTAAAAATTCACCGGCAAAACATTCAGCTTGCCATTCAGGATTTTTATACAAAGGAATCTTATCAGTACGTCTATATAAGGTAAGCGTATTGGGTTGATGTAAAATTAAATGCGGTACTTCATGTGTTATAGTCATCCTATCCCGACCATTGTTATTTATTGCACCTTCATAAACTGATTCTTTAATAATAATTTGATTATGAATAATATCAGTTTGCGCTTGTACCCCATATTCCAATTCATTGTCAGAAACAACATCAAACGAAAAATCATCATCTAGGTCATATAATTCTTCTAGCATTTTTGTTACATCAATATAAATCTGATCTGAAGGAATTTTTAAAGCTTTTCGAAGCCTATTTGCCAAATCTCGTAGATCTTCTCGTGATTCAGGGGTTGCTTCATAAATAGAATCATAACTAATCATTATTTTTATCACCCTTTAGAATACTTTTAATCTGTTCTAACTGTTTATCACTTAAATCATCGAATTTTCTAGCAAACATTAAAGTTGCCTCCTGTTTTTTAGGCGAGAACTGTGAAATATCTATTTTTTCTTCACTAATGCTGATTGCATCTTGTAATTGTTTTTGTTCCTGAAGATTTAATTTATATTCACTTATTATCTTCTCAATGAGACTTGACGATGCCTTCTTTCTTCCATTTTCAACACCAGATAAAAATGCTGAGCTAACTTCTACTCTTTTAGCCATATCATATAATCTTTCATCATTATCTACCCTTATTTTTCTAAGAAATTTACCTAGTGCCGTAGCAGCCATGCTAATTATCTCCTTTATTTCATTAAATTTGTTAGACTTCGATCGTGAATTATACCATTCACCTCAATTAAATCATACCTATCAACTTTTATATGAACTATGCCATTTTCTTTAAATTTAGAACTATTTGGAAAATAAAATATATCACCTACCATATTTTGAATTTTAGCAAAATCCATGTATCCTATTTTTTTTAATCCAATAACATTAAACTCTTGACCAGTATTATCTACAGAACCAAATATACTAAATTTACAATTATAGGTCTGGTTTACTTTTAAAAAATCAAATTGATTTTTTCCTAGAATATCTGAATCATCAAATACTTGATATTTCTTTTTTGTTTCAATGCTTTCAAAAACGAGATCACGAGTAACTTCATAATTCATTATTTTAATCAATTTAAACATTACTGTGCCACCTTTCCAACTTGATAAAAACTGACTATATAGCCATTATCTCCGTATGCAATTAAATATAGCTTTCCGTCACGTTCGTATAAAAAAACATCAGCTAATTGCTTACCTTCTTGTCGGCTTATTCGCTTTATAGGTTTAGTTTGCAATATTTTCTTAATTAATAATGGAATATTAGTCTTACTATCAAAACTGTTACCATGACGTAATAGAATATGCTTCAAACCACTCTTATTATTTCCCTCTTCGAGCCACATCAATTTACCAAAATAGTTTTTAGTTATCATTACAACTTTATCTTGGTTATATTTATGTCCACTCTCTTTTAGCTCAATAAATAATTTTTGTGGCTTAAGCCGATTTATAGCACCGATAGTATTGTAATAACCTCTGTATCCTGATCCCATTAGCAGGCCTCCCTAGCATAAATTGCTTGCCAACTTGGATATTGATAGAAACTAATATATTTTTTATAAGACGCAAATATACTATCTGGCATTGATCCATAAATTAATACCGATTTAGGTTCAACTTTGCTTAAAGCCTCTTCCAAACCAGATTCAAAGAGATATCTTTTTTCTTTATCTTGAATTTGCCCATAAGTTCCTATTGCACAAATTTGATGTTTAGGTATTCCTGCAAAAGCAAACTCAAAAGATCTCTCATCACCCCATCGTAAATTTGGAATGACTTCTAATCCATGTTCTTGTAATTCAACAGCTACTTTATTCTTCTTAAAAACTGCCATTTTCTGTAGGATTAATGGTGCATCAGCAAATAAACTATAGTCTGGCTGAATAATAGAACCAGCCTTAAATAAATCAGGTATTACTTTAGGAAGATTTTTTTCTTTTAGTTTATTTTCAAATTTATTATCCCATTCGTAAAAGCTAATTGCATCATGTAAGGACGCATCTTTTCTATCAGAAAATCTAATGATTTGAAACGGAATAGATAGATCTTTTGATTGGACTTTTAAAATGGGGTATTCATCTCCCTTAGTAAAATTAGTCTGTAATATAGACATTTTTCTCTCCTCTCAATTTACAAATTAAAAAATACGAGGAGATATGTTAAACTAAAAGTGCGTATGAAGTTTAATATATCTTCTCTAAGAACCATTTGCTGCAACATCTGGTTCTTTTTTGTTTGTCATTATAGTTAAAATTATAAACCATTTAGGTTAATTTTGCAAAAAAATAAAAACAGATTAGTTTTTT
This sequence comes from Lactobacillus johnsonii, assembly GCA_949888035.1. Classification (GTDB taxonomy): domain Bacteria; phylum Bacillota; class Bacilli; order Lactobacillales; family Lactobacillaceae; genus Lactobacillus; species Lactobacillus johnsonii_B. The sequence continues at coordinate 4,696 of CATLCE010000047.1, forward strand.
TGGTCGAACTACTAATCTGTTTTCTAGATATCATTCAATCCTTATCCTCAAAAAAATCATTTAATTCGTAGGTTGTAACAACTTTCTTAGTTACGTATAACTCATATTTGGCGACTAAATCTAACAAATGATCGCCATCAATTAAAGTAATTACTCGTGTACCAGCACGGGATGTTTTGATAGCATCTCTTGTAAAAGTTGAAGTAGTGATGAAAATACCATATTCAGCTCTAAACTTATCCATTGCTCCACGAAACTTATCAATTTCTGGTGATGATACTGAATTACTAGGATCCCATCTTTTAGCTTGGATCGCTACACGTGCCGTCCTAAAATCATCAGTTCTAATATAGCCATAACCATCAAGTCCGCCATCACCCGTAAGTTTAGTACCAATATTTTCATCAATATCTACATTCATTTTTGTTACTAAACCACGACAAAATAGTTCAAACTTTGCAGGACTTAAACTGAGCAGCGCATCAAGAAGTTTACTCTTCCAATCTTCCTCATCAGTTATTGCTTCATCTTCCTTAATGTCTTTTTGAGAATTTTTTACTTTTTTATTCTTATTAATTTTTTCCTGCCATTGAGGAAGTGAAATTTTGTAAACTGAATTACTTAATTCTTCACTAGTTCCGTTGTACTGGCGCCCCTTTTCAGTCAAAGTTACTATCCCTTGTTTGGGTCTTTCAAGCATTCTCGCCATAATTAAATTAGAAATAGCAAAGTTAAAAGCAAAATTAAATGGTAAGTATTTTCTTCCCTTTCTTGATGTTTTATACATCGTTAGTATATTTTCTGGAATATTTTTATCATTTTCAACTACTGCTCTTTTTAGGTCTTTAGTAGTCGACTGACCGCCAACTTGTTTCAATTCATCAATTATTGGTTTCATTAAATAAGCTTGTTGATCTTGCCGATTCATATCTGTGAAATTAGTCATTGTTGTTTTCCATCTTCTAGTATTAAATTTCAAAACTAGTATATCAAAATTATTACCATAGATTTACACTATTCTTGTTTGGGAGCACGCATATTTTTTCGAGCAAAGAAAGTTTATTTTAGATACTTTAAAACTTTTGTATAAATAAAAATCCTATTAAATCAAAGTCCATGGTCCATGTAATACTAAGATTTAGTAGGATCTTTCTACTCCTATTTTTCCGATCAAATATCATGTTATATTAAAGCAATTCTTAATTTAAAATATGTCTAATATAATTACAGACCAGTTGAGGAAGCCCATAAAACAAAAGGGCCATAAAACATCAAATTATTTCAGAGCTAAATATTTTATCTATTTGATTAAATTCTTTCTGTTCACTTAAATTTATCATTCCTAATTCTTGTAGAATAAATACTTGTACTAAATATTGAAGTAGTTGTACTGAATGCCATAAATCTGTTGTATTTTCAATAATTTTTCCTTTTTTATTTCCATGAACAATAAAAACTCGAGTATTCTTTATTAACTTTGCCCACTTGTTTATATTCAAACCTATATCTTTTTCAATCGTATTTATGAATTTATTAGAAAAAGTACTTAACATCTTTTCTATTTTTTCAAGTAGATATAAATTTCGTTGATACTTTTTTACCTTTTTACGAGATATAACTTTTTCTTTTCTATAAAATGCTTCGATTCCTTGTGTTAAATTTATTAGCATATTTTGCATACTCATTGTATAGTTTACTGTTAATAAATAATCTTGTATTAGCAACTTTAATTCTGAACTAGCATTAAACCAATTTGACACCATTTTACTGAAATTAATATCTGTATTAAATTGAAACGTATAAAATGCACTTAATTCAGGCATTTCTTTCTGCGATCTCGTTTCTAAAAAATATACATCTTCAGAAACCTGAGTAGCTTTATCCCCTTTTATCCCACGTTTTGATAATTGCGTTGTATTAACTGGACAAGCAAGGATTACTGACAATATCTTTCTAAATTCAGTGGCGAAGTATATTGCATCAGAAGTTGAAATGTTATCTTCGCCTTCTATTAATAAATACGATTTATTAGTATAGATAACATTTCGGTTTTTATTTTTACTTTTTTGAGAAATATCTCCCACTAAAAACACATTAAATACCTGTCCTTTAAAAGTAAAATTAGACAGAAATATATTATCAGAACTAACTATTGATAAAGACATATCATCTTTAAACACAAATTTCTGTGCCGGAGCAATCCATTTATCTAACATATTGTAATCTAAAATCAAATTATTCAATGTGACTTTTTCATCTGGAAGATAATCTGTTATGGAAAACTGTATTAAATTCCATGATTGTTTTGTTATAGCTAAATGAAGATCGAGCATATCACTTTTGGCAATATTAGGAATAAATACGTAATACATATTACTATCAGCGATACATCCAAAAATATTGTCAATTCGTCTTAATTTTGTCCCAAAAGTAATAGCTCCATGTTTTAATGGCCATCCTTGGAAAAGATCTAATGTCATCGATCCATTTTTATAATTCAAAGTACCATATTTAAACTTATCTTTATCTGTTAACAAATTAGTATAAGATTTTATAGGCATCCAACCAGCATCAATTGAAAAATCATCCAACATATTTTTCTTTAAAAGTAAGTCATATTTCCTATTAGCATCGGCACTTAAATTATCACTCAACCTCGTCATCTCGACTTTCTATGTACTATAAATTACTATAATCTCTACATTTTAATCTTTAATTATAAAAACAAGTATATCAAAGATTATTATTTCAAATTTATATATTCTTGTTTGGGAGCAACGTAA
>CATLCE010000048.1:0-7277 GCA_949888035.1 Lactobacillus johnsonii
GACTTAAAGCAACTCCACCAACTGCAAGAGATCGTTTGATAGATCTTTTCATTTTATTCTCCATTTCTATTTACTAATTTTCTAACTCGCCTTGAACTACTAGGCGGTTAATTCCTCCATTTGCACATGTGTAAACAGTAACTATTGGCTTTTCATTGTTTTGGGGCATATAAAAAGCGCTACCTGCAATTGGTTTTCCATCAACAATTTTTACTGTTGGCGGTACAACTTTCTTGCTTGTAACGCGATATTTATATTGCTGGCCATTATAGCCAGTTAAAATTACTTGTTCACCCAATCGAACATTATGTAGGTCACTTAAAAGTACCCCTGGTATTTCCATGTCATGTCCGGCAACGACAAAATTACCTTTTCCAAATTGACTGTCCAAGTAATACGATTTTCCAACCCCTAAGGATAGAGTGTAATTATTGGCTCTATTATAGATTGGAAGCTTAATTCCAATTGCTGGAATAATCAAATATCCATTTGGATACTTATCTACTCCCAATTGCAAAGCCTTTTTTCGATTTCTTAGTAAATCAGATCTTGTAAAAGGTCTAATGTCATCTTCTTTTAAAGTATTCTTAGTAGAATTCATAGTTACTGCACTATCTACTTTATGATTAAGTAGATTTTCATCTGCATTGTGCATATACAAAGCAAAAGCAGCAATTATTAGAACAAGTAAGGTAATAATTGTTGCTCTTTTCCCGTTTTTAGACTTTAAAAAAGCTTTCATGCTTATTTTTCTTTCTTACTTTCATAGTAAGCATAACTTCCAATGGTCAATACTACGACTGCTCCAGTTACTGATTGCATTAGTAGTTCTTTGCTACCAGTGGTTGGAATTGGTTGAGTAGTATCCTTCATTGTGCCCGAAACAGTATCAGGTGATGTTGAGCTAACTCCTTCAAATTTAATAGGCATTGGACTTAATGCATATCCATTTGGCGACTTAACTTCAACAGCATAATAATCTGCTTTTTCTCCTGGATTTACCAAAACATTATCAAATTTAGCCACACCATTATCATCAGTAGTAGCAACATATGGTTGTTGATCACCGTGGCCAGTTACTAAATCTCCATTAACTTGCCGTAAAGCTTGTTGTTTAGCCTGTTCAACTGTTGTACTACTAAAAGGCTTGTGCCATTCTTTTTTTACTAATACAAACTGGGTTCCTTTAATACCAGTACCATTTATATTGGTTTTAGTAATTTTAAAATGCTGCCGTGTTTTACTATTAATAATTGTTCCTAAATCAACATCACGTTGAGGGTTATTTCCGTCCAATGCATCAATATCTCTATCAAAAGTCCCATTATAATCATGGTTAGGCTGCTTAATTTCTTTTAAATGATATTTCTTCCCAAGCGGTAAATTATCAAACTCTACGCGATCATTGCTATCTACGGTTTTAATTTCAGAAAATCCTTCTGATGTTAAAAGAAATTGCGTACCAGGCAACTTATCTTGATTATTATTACCAGATCCTCTCTTGATGAAAGAAATCTTTCCAAAAGCTGGCTTAACGTGAACCGTCATTTCGGTATCACCTTCCATTGGAATAGTGGTGGCCTTAACCGCCCATTTAGCAACATGTTGTGTATTAGGATCGTTATTTCCATAGATCCATGCTACTTTTGCTCGCTTATTCCAGTGACCAGTTGCTTTAACTTTAAAGGATAAATCTGAAGTATTGGTCATATCACTGTATGGTACAGAAATTTTCAGATTATCATCAGCGTTCACATTATTAAAATCGACTTTACTGCCGTTCTTTCGTGTACCACTCAAATACTTTTCATTCTTAGAGTCAGCTGCGTGAACTTGAACATCGTGCATCTCAGAAGACTTAACCTGAAAGCTCTTCTCATATTTATTATCATGCATATCACCTGATCCAATGTTTAATGTCGAAGGATCAAAATTAAGAGTTGCATGATTTAGAACAATTTCAGAATCTGATTCCTTTTTATGCTTTTTGGCTTCGGCTACTAAACGCAACACTTTGTCACGAACTTGAGGTGCAAATTTATCCAGCGTATCTCCTGGTTTTTTACCATCAACTGGTGACACCTCATTTGGACATGCGACAAGGTGGATAGCGGTTTGATAAAGCCAATAATCAGCTAAATCATAATCTGCTCCAGCGTTATCTAAACTTTCAAAGGCTTTATCATGCCCTTTTGCAAAATCTGTAACTAACCATTGAACTTCAGGATTAGCTTGATACTGTCTTGTCAATTGCTTATTACTTGGTGACTCTTTGCTCCAATTAATACAGAAAATATAAGAATCGCGTCCGCTTTTACCTTTTTCTTTAATAATGTTAACTCTATGATAACCATAGCCTTCTTTCCACTGTCCCTCATATTGTGCATAAAGTTTACCAGAAGAGGCCGTGACGAAAGTTTTTCCCGCATTATTTGTTCGAATAGTTTGAGGGCCATTATCATCTGCATATGCTATGCCTGTATTTCCCCCGGAAAAAGCTAATCCACCAAGAGTTAGTCCTACAGCAGTTAGAAGTACCAGTCTGTTTCTTTTTCTAACTCTCATTAATCTTTCCTTTCTTTAAAAACAAAAAAGCCCAGATTATTAGCTTTTATATCAATATTATTTTGATATAATCCTAATAACCTGGGCATATTAACATCAGTCGTTTTTAATTTTTATTTGATAAACAAAAAAAGCACCTAAATTAAATCATTCTATCAATTCCTTGATATGATTTAACCTAGGTGCATTTAAACAACTAATTATTTATATTAATTTTTAGCGTTCTTCCTTTTTCTTTGAAGAAGCCAAACCCAATATACTTCCCACACTTGCAATTGCTAATCCAAGTGCTCCGATAATGCTGTCTGATGATGAGCCTGTTGTTGGCAAAACGCTGCTTGATTTAACTTTAGCATGTTTTGGTACATATACTGTCTTAGAAATTGAAGCTTCTTTAGCTTCAATTCTACTAATAGCATGCGCTACGACCCTACTTTGAACTTTATCAGTAACTACACCAATAAAGCTACCATTTTCATCATAAACTTTGCCACTTAACACTGTGTAACCTGATGGAACAATTTGTCCTTTATCATTAATCAGCTTATCTCCAGCTTTATAGAAATTAGTATTCTCAGCTTTTTCTTTAGTTGTTTTAGCTGCTTCTTCTTGAGCTTTCTTAACAGCAGCTTTTGCTGCTTCTTCTTTCTCAATTTTTGCTAGAACAGTTTTAGCATTAGTTAAAGCAGTTTCTCTCTCAGCTAAAGTACTCTTGGCTTCAGCAAGCTTTTCATTCATGTTTTCACTTAATTCTCTTGCATCATTAAGTTTAGTAGTTGCTGCTACTAATTTTTGAGAAGTCTTAGTAGCATTAGAATCTGCATTTTGGAGATCAGTTAATTCTTTTTCTAATGAACTTAATTTATCTTGAGATTGCTCTAAGTTAGCTTGTGCTTGACTTAATTGTGCTTTAGCATGATCTAATTCAGACTGAGCCTTGTCTACAAGTTGTTGAGCTTTAGCAGTATTCTTCTTAGCTTCATTTACTTTAGTTTGTGCACTATTGTAATTATTAGTAGCTTCAGATACTTTCTTTTGCTTTTCACTTGTAGAAGCAGTTAAGTTAGCATAAGTATTTTTAGCATTTTCAAGAGTAGAATTTAAGTTAGATAAACTTTGATTTAGCTTGACTAAGTTAATTTCCGCACTATCATATGCGTCCTTAGCTGAGGTATAAGCTTGATTTGCATCTGATAATTTACGTGCCGCAACATTATATACCTGTGCAGCTGATTGAGTTGCTGCATTTGCAGTATCATATGCAGATTGCTTAGACGCAAGTTCCGTCTTAGCAGTAGCTAATTCACTTCTTAAGCTATTTGAATTTGGAATTTCAATATAGCCACCTTCATCTGCTTTAGCTTTTGCCTTAGCATCTAATGGATAGAATGAATCCAATAATACATAACCTGTATCTGGTCGCATTGATACACCAAAGTATTCAACGGGATATGTTTCTTCAAAGCTTAATCCACATAAATGCAATGCATGTCCCCAATTACTATCTGCATCTGCAAAAAGCATTCCTAAAATATGGGAGTATACAGCTTGCTTCACATCGTCCATATTATAAGCAGGAAAATTACTTGTGAGAGATTCATTCATTATACTGGTATTTACAACACTATCTGCTGCGGCAATAGCTGCATCATCGTGATCAAATGTTGAAATAGTAGAATGATCAGCAATATATTTTGAATAGGCTAAAGAAGTATTTGTTACTACAATGTGGGTTTTAAATCCTAATTGTGAACGAATATCATTTAATATTCCAGCTACCCAAAGAGTTAATTCTTTTGTTTGTAAATCACTTAATTGTGGAATAGTACCTACGCCATGGGGGTTAGGAATATTTTTAACCTCTTCTTTTTCGGCTGCTGAATCATTCTTATAATGATTTAGCTTTAAACCTTCATTAGTAACATCCGTATTAATGTAAGCCAAAGCTCCCCACTTATTAGCCTTTAGATAACCTTTAGGCATAATAATGGTATTAATAGAGTCAACTTTTGCTTGCAAGTCATTAACTTTACCTTGAGCTTCATCAAGTTCAGTTTTAGCAGCATTTGATTTTTGACGTGCTTGAGTTAAAGCTGCATCTTTTGCATCTGCATCTTTACTTGCTCGGTCAATTGCAGTTTCAGCATTCTTAACGTCAGTAGCTAATTTATTCTTATTAGCAGTTTCGTTTTGAATTGCTTTTTGTGTATCTGTAACTTTGTTTTCAGCATCAGTTACATTTTGTGCTGCTTTATTGATTTCAGCTTGAGTTGCATTTGCATTAGCTTGAGCTTCATCAAGCGCTTTTTTAGCTTGATCAGCTTCTGCTTGACGCTTAGCTTCTGCTTCTTTAGCACTGTCAAGTTGTTGTTGTGCATTAGAGCGAGCATCTTGTTTTTGATTTACATCATTTTGTGCTTGCTTTACTGCATCAGTGTGGTTAGCAATTACTTCGTTTTGAGAAGTAATATTAGCCTTTACATCATTAATGTGTTCAGGAGTTGCTTGTTTTTGTAACTCTTGTGCTGCATCATTAGCTTTAGTTGCTTGTTCAACTTGTGATTGAGCATTTGCAACTTCTTTATTAGCATTGTCTGCATTCTTTTGTGCTTCATTTACTTGAGACTTTGCTTCGTCTCTTTCACTTTGAGCTTTATTAACGTCAGCTTGAGCTTGATCTTTAGTAACTTCAGGTTGTTGTGCCTTTTGTTCTTCAGATTGAGCTTCATTACTGTTATCTTTTACGTTAAGATCAGCAGCTTGAACAGTGCTTTGCTTATTAGCAGCTAAAAGCATTGCTCCTGATACTAATGTTGCAGTGGCTAATTTCTTTACAACTTTTTCTTTCATTTTTAATTCCTCTGTTTCTTAACTTCAAAATTATTCTTACTTTTAAGTTATTTCTTTGAACAACTTTATAGTAGCACTTAAAAATAGAATGTCAACATATTTTGGCGCTTTTTATTTAAAAATCGTGCCATTTTGCCAACATCTATTTTTTGAAAGAAAAAGTGGTTAATTTTGGTTGAAATAGCTTTCAATAGCTTCCGCTTTAAGCTTATCTTCAGCATATTTTAGTACCATAGATCTTGATTCAGAGTTCTTATCATCTAGAGCAGAACGAAAAAATTTCCAAATTTCTTCACTTGCCCAATCATCATAAGATAGCCCTTTATTTCTTAAGATCTTAAGTATAGCTGGATCATGCTTTTGTCGGCTTGCCATTTGGCTACCTCCTTTCTTAAACAAAACTATATACAGTTTCTATTTTTCCATTCGATTTTCGTATATAGCCATTCATTTTAAGTTTATTAAATGCTCCACTATTTATGGTGCTTCTAATTATGAAAGCTTCCCTATTTGTCAAGCTAGGATATTTATCCTTATCTGCTTGATGAAGAAGTTCACGCTTTTCTTGATATGAAGAAACCGTTGCGCTAGTTCTTCCAGTTTCTAGAATCCACTTATAAAAATCAGAACATAATTTATATGCTTCTTTTTTTCTTTTCAAATCTTTATTCATCAGAATTTGAATTTCCTTTCTTAAAACCTTATATAGTTCCTCTAACACTCTTAGAAGTTGTATTTATTTCTCCCCCAACGGAAAGACTCAAACTTATGAGCCGCTTGCACTCGGCCGACTAGTTATTAAGTAGTGGCTGTGCCGGTGGTTTTCGAACCGACCACAAACGAGGAGGGTTTGCGAAGTAGAACAGATGTTTTCAAATTAGACTGTTCCAGCGTTGACCCACAACATTGATGGAAGATCACATCAGTACGTGACTTGCAATTATCGACATTCTCAAGCCAATGAAGACCCTTCAAAGAGGATCGAACACCAGCTCCCACAACACCCTTACCGAATTTTGCTCGGAGATATTCTTTCAATCTCACCATAGCGCACGGGATTGGTTTATCGATGCCCATCGCGGGGGTTAAGGAAACGGTATCACTACCGAGCCCGGGAGAGTATAGGATCATAGCGATTACATGCTCTTAGACAGCGACCCACCAGCGAGTCTCCCACTTTTGGAACAAGCTTACTTCATTTATCTTCAGCTTACCCGCAGAGTGCATACCACTGGCTTAGCCTAATATGGCCCTATATTGCCTATATTAGATGTCCGTAATATTGAGTTTTAAAAGAACCACACTTCTTATTTCTAAGAAGTTTATAGTCGTATCTGGATTCGAACCAGGTAGGAATGCCAATCATTCATACGACTGACTTGTAATTTATCGTTGTGAATTATACAGATATTTCTTTAAATCGTGACGAATTTGCCTCAATCTATTAACACTAAATTTAGTATTCTTTTTCATATCTTTAGCTAAATCGTTAAGACTATCTTTCGCTCCCTTAATTTGAGATGACTTTTCATTAAGTTTCTCAATCTTTTTCTGTAACTTTTTAATTTTGTGAGTGTGAGATTTTCCGTCTTTTTGAAGATCTTTTATTTCAAGTTCAATACCTTCAATTTGTGTATGAATTACATAAATTTCTGTATTATATTCCTCGATTTTCTTAGATAAAGTATCATCTTGAACTAATTTTTTAATTGTGTAGGTCGTTCTACTGTAGTCAACAATAACCATTAATAGATAGGCAATTAGAGCTATAGTTAAGACAATCGATAGCGTCATTATTTTTCCTTTCTTATATAAGGGTAGACAAGGATTTGAACCTCGTAATGAATTCCTCTCAGTATGCC
>CATLCE010000049.1:0-7120 GCA_949888035.1 Lactobacillus johnsonii
GCATTACTACATCAAATCGCTCAGGAATAATAGTACGGCCGCCATCTTCACTACGGGCTATCATTGTTGAACCATCAATAGTTGCATCTTTTCCGACTAAGATAGTAGTACATTCGGTTGGTTTCATAAATAAAATCCTTTCTGAATTCTTTACTTACTATTGTACGCGAAAATGTAAGGTCTTAGGAAATAATCTGGCACTAGTTAATGCTTTTCTCGATAGTATTTGGGACTAAGGCCAGTATAGCGTTTAAAAGCTTTTGAAAAAGTAAAGGCATCCGTATACCCGGTAATATTTGCAATTTGCTGAATAGCGTAATTACTGTTTAATAGCTTTTCTTTCGCTTTTTCCATCCGTAATTGGGTAAGAAATGCTTGTGGAGAAAGGTTCAGATTTTTCTTAAAAATGCTGTATAAGTAGCTTCGAGATAGGTCGAGATCATTACATAGAGCACTAATTGTACAAGTAGAATTAGCAGAATTTTGTTCTAAATAATTAACCGCTAGACGCAATTCTTCATTAGAGTTTTTAGCTTTAGAATTTAATTCAGCAGGATATTCGGTGATTAAGTGGTAAAAGAATGTATAGATTAATGACTCAATTAATACATCGCTAGCAAGGGAACTACGGTAGTGAAGTGAATCGAAAAGTTGTTTTAGGCTTTCGTAAGTTTCACTTGTTTGAAGCTGACGTAAATAATATTTTTTAGTCAACTTAGAATTGTCTAGTAATCCCTTGATTTTTACACCTGAAAAACCAATCCAGAAGTATGACCAGGGTTCAGTGCCGTCAGCTTGATAAAAACAAGGTATATCCTTTGGAAGAAGGAAAATATCGCCAGCATTTAAGTTCACAGCATGTTGATTAGCTACCGAAAAGGTTCCTTTACCTGATTGAATATAGTGAATGACATAGTTGTTACGGACATTATTACCCTTGAAAAAGTAGTTTGGAGGACAATTTTCTTGTCCAAAAAATAAAACTTTAGTCTCAATACTGTGATTGTTTAATGTATGATATTCACCATTCATTGCTCTTATCCTCTTATCAAATTCCCATGTTAATGATGGATATATGTTTTCAAAAATATATTTAGTACTTATAATGATACCATTTTTACGGTAAAACATATCATTATGATTAAAAACAAATTGACATAATCTGACTTAATCTAGCTATTTTATAAAGCGCATACATTCTACATAATAAATATTGTTGAAAGCGAATACAAAAAATAAAAGAGGGAAGATTATGAAAGATAAAGATCAGGGAAAAATGTCACTGGGTGCTAGACTAGCATACAGTTTTGGTGCATTTGGTAATGATTCATTTTATGGATTACTATCAGGATATTTAATTATGTTTATTACCTCGCATTTATTTAATACAGGTAATGCGGCTGAAGATGCCAGAATGATCAGTATGGTTACATTGATTATCATGGTGTTAAGAATTGTCGAATTATTTATTGATCCATTTATTGGAAATGCAATTGACAGAACTAAGACCCGGTGGGGCCATTTTAGACCATGGGTTGTAGTTGGTGGTAGCATTTCAGCTGTGATTTTATTGATATTGTTCACTAACTTAGGCGGACTTTACCAAAAGAATGCAATCTTATACATGATTGTTTTTGCAGTTCTATACATCACAATGGATATCTTTTATTCATTTAAAGATGTTGGCTTTTGGTCAATGCTTCCATCTTTAACAACTAATTCTAGAGAACGAGAAAAAACTGCTACTTATGCTCGTGTAGGATCTACTATTGGTGGTGGGTTAGTTGGAATTCTAGTTATGCCAGCTGTTATCTACTTCTCAGCCCGTCCAACTTCTACGGGGGATGATCGTGGTTGGTTCATTTTTGCAGCAATTATTTGCTCAATTGCATTTGTTTCTGCATGGTGTGTTGGTTTATTTACTAGAGAAGTTAACAGCGATATTCGTAAAAATAAGAAAGATACTAAGGGAATTATTGGTATTTTTAAAGCTTTATCAGGTAATGATCAATTAATGTGGGTTGCACTTGCATACTTATTCTATGGGGTTGCAATTAATATTACTGGATCTCTTGAAGTTTACTATTTTACATATATTATGGGAATGCCAAAAGCATTTTCTATTTTTTCAACGATTAATGTATTCTTAGGAATTATTGCGACATCATTATTTCCACTTTTATCTAAAAAAATGAGTCGTAAGGCACTCTTTACTTCTTGTTTAGCTGTAATGCTTTGTGGAATGGGATTATTTGCAGTAGCTGGAAGTAATTTACCACTGGTTTTGCTTGCTGCCTCAATTTTTGGCTTTCCGCAACCAATGGTATTCTTAATCGTTTTAATGGTTATTACTGACTCAGTTGAATATGGTCAGTTAAAACTTGGGCATCGTGACGAATCACTTGCGTTGTCTGTTCGTCCATTAATTGATAAGTTTGGCGGTGCCGTTTCAAATGGTGTTGTTGGTCAAATTGCGATTATGGCTGGGATGACTACTGGTGCTACTGCTTCTTCAATTACAGCAGCTGGTAAGCTTAATTTTAAAATAATGATGTTCGCTGTACCTGCTGTTATGCTTGTAATTGCAATTTTAATTTTTGCAAGTAAAGTTATTTTAAGTGAAAAGAAACATGCAGAAATCGTAGCTGAGCTTGAAAAGACCTGGGGCAAGAAATTTGATAAGGATAGTGATAATGATGTTGATAGTGATGTCCTCATTGCCACTCCAATTTCTGGTGAATTGATAAATTTAAATCAGGTTAATGACAAAACATTCTCATCTGGGTCAGTTGGGCAAGGCTTTGCAATTAAGCCAAGTGATGGAAAGGTCCTGGCTCCATTTGATGCGACAGTTAGACAGGTCTTTACTACAAGACATGCAGTTGGGCTAGTTGGTGATAACGGGGTAGTTCTATTAATTCATATTGGACTTGGAACGGTAGAACTAAACGGAACTGGATTTGTATCATATGTTGAACAAGGTCAAAGGGTAAAGAAGGGCCAAGAATTAATTGAATTCTGGGACCCCACTATTAAAAAGGCTGGTCTAGATGACACGGTTATTGTAATAGTAACAAATTCTGGTAAGTTTTCAGATATTGACTTAATGGCGAAAACTGGTCAAGCCGTACAAGCAGAAGATAATATTTTAGAATTAAAAGTAAAGAAGGAAGAGCCAGTATTAGGAGGCGGAGAAGTTGAACCAACTAATTAATTTTGATAAAAAAAATAAAGTTTTTCATTTACATAATAATCAAATTTCATACTTATTAGCAGTTGAAGATGGAAATACACTTGCTCACGTGTATTTTGGTAAAACAATTAAACAATATCATGGGCAATTACGCTATCCGCGAGTAGACCGAGGCTTTTCTGGTAATTTGCCGGGCTCACTAGATAGAACTTTTTCACGTGATTCTTTACCAAAAGAATACAGTACAGCTGGTGAAATGGATTACCATACTCCAGCAGCAGTAGTTCGCCAAAAGGATGGATCTAACGCCTTATTTTTAACTTACCATGGTTATAAAATTGTGGCCGGAAAGCCCGATTTAGTAGGATTACCTCATTCTTTTGTTGAAAATATTGATGAGGCAGAAACTTTAATAGTCAATTTAACCGATGAAAAGAGCAAAATTAAATTTGAATTAGCTTATACAATTTATCGTGATTATCCAGTAATTACCCGTTCAGTAAAAGTTGTTAATAATGGTGAAGATACAGTTAATATTGAAAAAGTTGCTTCAATGCAAATTGATTTTGTTGATCGTGACTTTGAATCAATTACTTTACCTGGTGCGCATGCACATGAAAGACGAGTAGAACGTAGCAAAATCAATCAAGGTATTCATGTTTATTCAAGCCATCGCGGCACTTCTAGTCATCAAATGAATCCATTTATGGCATTAGTTGATCCTGATACAACCGAATTTGCTGGGGATGCTTACGGATTTGTATTCGTTTACTCTGGTAATCACAAGTTTGAAGTGGAAAAAGACCAATTTGCTCAAACTCACGTCAATATTGGCATTAATAATTTTAACTTTAATTGGGAGTTGAAGCCAAAAGATAGCTTCCAAACGCCAGAAGTCTTAATGACTTATTCTAATCAAGGTCTAAATAAGATGAGCCAAGCATTTCATAGCTTGATTCATGATCGGATTATTCGTAGTAAGTACAAAGATCAAGTTCGGCCAATTTTAGTAAATAATTGGGAAGCAACTTACTTCGACTTTGATGAAGAAAAATTAAAACCAATTGTAGATGATGCCAAAGAAATGGGTATTGAAATGTTTGTCCTTGATGATGGTTGGTTTGGTCATCGTGATGATGATAATTCTTCACTAGGAGATTGGAGTGTTTTTGAAAAGAAATTCCCGCATGGATTAGATCATTTTGCTAATTATGTCCATGACCAAGGATTAAAATTTGGCCTTTGGTTTGAGCCAGAAATGATCTCAATGGATTCAAACTTATATAGAGAGCATCCTGACTATTTAATGCATGTTCCAGGAAGAACTCCAAGTCCATCTCGTAATCAATATGTTCTGGATTTAGGTAGAAAAGAAGTTCGTGACAACATATTTGAGCAAATGAATAAGATTCTTGAATCAGGTAAGATTGATTACATTAAATGGGATATGAATCGTCACTTGTCAGATATTTATGAAGCAGATTTGCCAGCTGCAAGACAGGGAGAAACTTACCATCGTTATGTCTTAGGACTTTATGATCTGCTTGAAAGGCTAGTTGATACTTATCCAAACCTATTAATTGAAGGCTGTTCTGGTGGTGGTGGGCGCTTCGATGCTGGTATGGCATATTACAATCCACAGATTTGGGCTAGCGATGATAGTGATGCAATTGATAGATTAAGTATTCAATATGGCACTAGTTTAGCTTATCCACAATCAATGATGACTTCTCATGTTTCAGTTAGTCCAAATGAGCAAAATGGACGAATTACACCATTCAATACACGTGGAATTGTGGCAATGTGGGGTGATTTAGGTTATGAACTCGATTTAACTAAGATGAGCAAAGAAAATCGTCAAGCAGTTAAAGATCAGGTAGAAAAATATAAAAAGATTAGAGAAGTTACCCAATATGGGACTTTTTACCGCTTAAAGTCTGCTCAAACTAGTAATCAATGTGCTTGGGAAACGGTCTCAAAAGATAAAAATGAAGCTGTTTTGTCAGTAGTTAAGGTAATGGCAAGTGCTCAACCGTATTTAACTAAGACTAAAATGGTTGGACTTGATCCAGAAAAGCACTATGAAGATCAAAAGACCCATGAAATATATGGTGGAGATGAACTGATGAACTTAGGAATTTATGATTCAGTTGAACACGGTGATTTCAAGGCTTATATTCATCACTTTAAGGCAATAGATTAGGATTAGTAGTAATGACAATTTCAAATAAAGTAATGCTCATAACCTATCCAGATAGTTTAGGTAAAAATATTAAAGATTTAGATGACGTACTGCACACAGACTTAAAAGGTGCTGTTGGAGGAGTTCATTTGTTACCATTCTTTCCCTCAACTGGTGACCGCGGATTTGCTCCAACAGATTATTCAATGGTTGATCCTCAATTTGGAGATTGGTCTGATGTCGAAAAGTTAGGCGAAGACTACTACCTTATGTTTGATTTTATGATCAATCATATTTCTCGTCAGTCTAAGTACTATAAGGATTTTCAAAAGAATAAAGATCAAAGTCCTTATGCTGACCTTTTCCTCAGTTGGGATAAGTTCTGGCCTAAGAATCGACCAACGCAAAAAGATATTGACCTTATTTACAAGAGAAAAGATCGTGCTCCATATCAGGAAATTACTTTTGCTGATGGCAGTAAGGAAAAACTCTGGAATACTTTCGGTGAAGAGCAAATTGATCTTGATGTTCGCAAAGATGTAACTAAACAGTTTATTAAGCAGACTTTAAATAATTTAATTGATCATGGCAGTGACATCATTCGACTAGATGCGTTTGCTTATGCTGTTAAGAAGCTAGATACTAATGACTTTTTCGTAGAACCAGAAATTTGGGATCTATTGAAAGAAGTTCAAGATGATATTTTAGCTAAAGGCGCGCTAATTTTGCCTGAAATTCATGAACACTATTCAATGCCATTTAAGATTGCAAAACATGGTTACTTTATTTATGATTTTGCCTTACCAATGGTGGTGCTTTATTCACTATATAGCGGTAAGAGTCAGCGTCTTGCTTCATGGCTAAAAAAAGAGTCCAATGAAGCAGTTTACGACATTAGATACTCATGATGGAATTGGTGTAGTAGATGCTCGTGATATCTTAACTCCGAATGAGATAGGATACACAAGCAATGAATTGTATAAGGTCGGCGCTAATGTTAAAAAGAAATACTCAAGTGCGGAATATCATAACCTCGATATTTATCAAATAAACTCTACTTTCTACTCTGCACTTGGTGATGATGATAAAAAATACTTTATGGCTCGACTTTTACAAGTATTTGCACCTGGAATTCCCCAAGTCTATTATGTTGGAATGCTTGCTGGTAAAAATGATATTGAACTTCTTGAAAAGACAAAAGAAGGTCGAAATATTAATCGTCATTATTATAGTCGTGAAGAAATTCATGAAGAAGTTCAACGTCCTGTTGTTAGTTCTTTAATTAACTTATTAAGATTTAGAAATAATGAAGCGGCATTTGATTTGAATGGAAGTATTGAAGTTACTACTCCTACTGAAAATGAAATTCATATTATCCGTTTGAATCAGGACAAAACACGAAAAGCAGAATTACGTGCAAACTTAGAAACCTTAGCTTATAAAGTGTTAGTGAATGGGCGAGAGATGGCTTTTTAATACAAACTATAAATATTTTTGAAGAAGAATTAGGTAGAAATTGCCTAATTCTTTTTTTGAAGCAGATCTAGAAACTAAGTTTATAGACAATATAAGGTATAATTTGATTAATGAAAAAATTCTGCAAGCATGGGAGGAATCATATAGATGAATTATGGAGAAAAATCACCTGCACTTTGGGATGCAATTAAAAGTGAAGAGAAAAGACAAGAAGATACAATTGAATTAATTGCATCAGAAAATATTGTTTCCGATGCTGTCCGAGAAGC
>CATLCE010000050.1:0-6403 GCA_949888035.1 Lactobacillus johnsonii
ACAATGAAAGGTATAAAGGTAAATAAAAATAAGGCGTATATCTATATCTATCATAAGAAGGCTAAGCCTCAACCAAAAGTATTTAAATATGGAGAAGAGTAAATGAAAACATGGAAAAAGCTATGGGATTTTTTAAACTCTTTAGCTATGCTGATTTTATCAATAAAATATTCGCTCCTTATGTATATAGGATGTGTATTAAGAGACTGTATAGAAAAAATAATAGAATTATCTTCATTTAATGTAATTCCTACAATAGCTGTTATTAGATGGCTAATTCTATTAACTTATTCTGTCTTTGTAGTACTCATTTTGTGTAAAATTAAAAGATTTCATTTAGAAGAGAAGATTTTGATGGAACTAATGAGAAGTGACAATAAGCGTTGAATTTAAAGAATGGAAAGTGTGAGAAATAATATTTATGACTAATTATCAATTAGGATTAAACATCACCCCAGATAAAATTGGTTATGCAATTATGGATAACCGAAATAACTTATTAAAGCCTAATGGAGCTAAAGCCGGTATTGGTACAAGACTATTTATTCCTGCTGAAACCGCCGAACCAACTAGACTTTTAAGAAGTGCAAGAAGAACAAAAAGACGACGTCAATGGCGATTAAAATATTTAAATCAGGAGTTTAAGCCTGAATTGGATAAAATTGATCCTGCTTTTTTAGAAAGATTAAAAGATACTTGGCTCTCTCGATCAGATGATAGAAGAAATCGTAGACAAAATTTGTTTTCTAACGTTGTAAGTGAGGCAGCCTTCTATAAAAAATATCCAACTATTTATCATTTACAGCTTGATTTAATTAATCATCCAGAGAAGAAATTTGATTTAGAATACATTTATTTAGCTGTTCATGCATTAATTAAAAAAAGAGGCAACTTTCTATCAAGTACCCCAGTAAATAGCTATGAGGCAACAAAATTTGATGTTACAAAAGCGTTTGATGAACTCAATAAACTTCTAAAAAAGATAGATTATCCTTTTGTAGAATTAAATACTCAATATGCTGACAGTGGAAATGACATTCTTTTAAACGAATCGTTGTTTAAGGTAGATAAAATTAATAAATTTCAAGACTTAATAATTAAAAAGACAAAAAACAAATCTGAAGATACTCAGAGTAAAAAAGTTACTCGACAACTGCTGAACGCTTTGTTAAATTCACAAACACGGTTCGATATTTTGCTCAATCAAGAAATAGATGATGATCCAAATTGGAAATTCACTTTATCTGATGAAGATGTAGATGAAAAGTTAAGTTATATTAAACAGACTCTTTCAGATGAACAAGCTACTTTTCTAAATGTTTTAGTTGACTGGCATAATTACCTTGAATTACATCATATTCTTAATGGTTCTTCTACAATTGCTGAAGCTATGGTTAACACTTATGAGCAACATGGCCAAGATTTAAAATTGCTTAATAAGTACCGCTTAACTATTAATGATGACGCAGCAAAAGCAATTAAAAATCTGTATTTGAGCTATGCCAACGGCCGTAGAAACAATAAAGACGTTAAAAAGGCTATAGGAGCTAAATCTTTGGGTCGTGAGGACTTTTACGACAAATTAAGTAAGATCATAAAGAAACAACCAGAAAATGATTTAGGTAAGCAAATTTTGGCCGAAATAGAGCTAGGTACATTTTTGCCAAAAATTACAGATAAGCGTAACTCAGCTATTCCATATCAATTAAATGCTTTAGAGCTTAATAAGATATTGAAAAATCAAGGAAAATATTATCCTTTCTTGATTAAGCCTAATCCAAGTAAAAACAAGCTAGATCAAAAAAATGCACCCTACAAGATTACGCAATTACTAACATTTAAAGTTCCTTACTACATTGGACCGATGTTTCAAGATGAAAAGAACCCACACGCTCGATTTGCATGGGTAGTAAGAAAAGCAGACGGACCAGTAACACCATGGAATTTCTATGAAAAAATCGATCAGGTTAAAAGTGCTAACAACTTTATCAAAAGGTCTATTGGAACTGACACCTATCTCATTAATGAACCTGTGCTGCCAAAAAGCTCTTTATATTATGATAAATATTCCGTTTTAAATGAATTAAATTCCATTAAAATTAATGGCAACAAATTACCAGTACCATTAAAACAAGCGATCTATACTAATGTTTTTAAGAAGTACAAAAAAGTTACAGTTAAAAAATTAAAAGATTATCTAATCAAGAATCATAATTTTAAAACTGTGCAAGTTAGAGGATTAGCAGATCCAAGTACATTTAACTCTTCTTTAAACAGCTATCACGTTTTAAAAAACATCTTGGGTAGCAAAGTTGATAATCCAGAATATGTAGATGATCTTGAAAAAATTATTGAGTGGTCAACAATTTTTGAAGATAGATCAATCTTTGAAATTAAATTAAGTGAAATTCAATGGCTTACAGATTTAGAACGGAAAAAGCTAATAGCTCATAGATTTACTGGATGGGGCAATCTTTCAAAAAAATTACTAGTTAATATGACACCAATTAATTCTGAAAGTTTGCTTGACCAGCTATGGAACACAAAGAAAACTTTTATTCAGATAATTAGCAAAGAAGCCTTTAAAGCTGCAATAGACGGAGAAAATATAAAAGTATCTAAAACTATGAGTGATGAAGACTTGATAAATGACTCATATGCTTCACCAGCCAATAAAAAGGCCTTACGTCAAGCTATTAAAGTTATTGAAGATGTGGCAAAAACAACTGGCGCTGCTCCTAAAATAATTTCTTTAAAATTTAATCGAGAGTATCGAAATGATGATGGATTTAATTTAACCCGACAAAGACAACTAATTAGGCAATACAGTCAAATAAAAGATGAAGTTGTTAGTTCTGAATTAAAGAAGAATTTGAAAAAAGCCACTCATAAACGTATTTTGAGTGACAAAGAGTATCTATATTTTAAGCAACTGGGACGAGATTTATTTGATGGAATGCCTTTAGACTTTGAGAAAGTAAACACTTATAATCTTTCTCACATCTTACCTAACAGCTATATATCTGATAATTCTCTTAACAACTTAGCTTTAACTAAGCAAATAAATGCCACCAAAAAGGGAAATAAATTTGCTAATATTTTTGCTCAAAATCAAATTTCAAATTTAGGCTTAATGGTTAGAAACTTTTGGGATAAGCTTGTTGACCTAAGATTAATATCAAACTCCAAATTTTATGCTTTAATTACTGATCCAGATGCAGTCAATAAAGTTAGTCAAACCAAGCTAATTACTCATCAGTTAACCGAAAACAATAAGGTTATTAAGCTACTAGCTACAATCTTACAGACTAAGTACCCTAATACAAAAATCATTACGGTACGAAATAATAATATTTCTCAAATACGAAGATCTTTAAATTTACTCAACCTCCCTGCAGTTAACGATTATGATATTGGGTTAGACGCGTATATTAGTGCTGTTGTGGGTAATTATTTCTACAACATTTATCCAAAATTAAGACCATTTTTCATTTATGGCGAATATTTTTCTTTTAAAAATAATGAAAAAGAATCAAATAATTATAAACCATCAAGTTTTAATTTAAAATCTTTCAACTTTCTCTGGAAGCTTTTAAATGGTAAGAGTGATGAAATTTGTACTTCTGGTACAAATACACCCGTATTTAGCCGTAGTAACATAATTAATCAGTTAAACAGAGCATATAAATTTAAATATCAGAATGTATCACAAGAGACTTTTATCAAACATGGTGCATTATTTGATCAAACAATTTATCCAACGCCTGCCCATGATTTAAAGAAGCGAACTAAATTGATTAAAACTAAAAATGATAAGCCAGTAGATTTATATGGTGGATATTCTTCTCAAAAAAATATGTATTTCTCATTGGTTCGTATTGAGAAGAAAAATGGCTCTTTCGTTAATAAAATTGTTGGTGTACCACAAATTAAGGCTAAGGATCTCAATAAAATTAATGATATTAAAGAGTATCAGAAAAAACTTTACGAAATTTTGGAACCAATTGTAATGACTAGTGAGGCTGGCAAAAAAGTAAAGAATATAGTTGATTTTAAAATTCTAAAAGAGAAAATTCCTTATCGACAAGTCATTGAAGATGAAGGGATTAAATACTCTCTAGGTTCAGCCAAATATATGTATAATTTCAAGCAGCTATATTTATCACAAGAAGTAAGACAGATAATTGCGGACTATGTTGAAGATCCATACTTCAGACAACACGATGAAAGCCCTAATGATAGTACTAAAAATGTATCTGAAAAATTAGATGTAGTATTTAACGCAATTCTAGATCAGATCAATTCTTTCTTTACTTTATTCAACAAAGCTAAAGTCAAAGAAAAAATTAACAATGGCAGCCACAAATTCTATGATTTAAATATTCAAGATAAAATTTTAGTTATTAAGAATTTGCTCGTAGCTTGTCATGCAAATGCTTCTGCAGGGTACTTAAAACAAATTAACGTTAATAATACATTAGTAAATACAGTTGTAACGCTTAGTGACAGTGCTAAATTTGTTTATCAATCGCCAAGTGGAATACATGAGACTGAAAAGAAAATATCAGATTTATTTTAATAATTAAAACCAAAGGCATAGATTATCTAATTTCCATTTATAAAGCCTTTGGTTTTTTTCTTTGATATTTAGCTTAAATATGTTAAAATTTTCTCGTATGAGAATTAGCTATTCTTATACAAAAAAGTTATAGTTAATATAGGTAGCTCCTAGAATTAATTATAACTTTGAGAAATTAACCTAATTGATATGATATACATATTGCTTACATTGATAAGCAAACGTTAAAATAAATTTTCATATGTATTTATTGCTCGAGCTATCTCGAGCTTTTTTTACACAATACCGTATATACTATGAAATAAAAATTAAAAAATGACGGTTTTAAATGTATGTCATATCAATTAGGTTATGAACAACGGAAAAAAGAGAAAGAAGAGCTTGGGAGTTTTAAATGTATGTCATATCAATTAGGTTATGAACTTTTAGTCGGATCTTCTGAATCGGATTGGCGTTTTAAATGTATGTCATATCAATTAGGTTATGAACCTATTAATTGCCATATACAGCCCATATAGTGTTTTAAATGTATGTCATATCAATTAGGTTATGAACTCCAAAACGAGCTAAAAGTTAATCAAACTAGTTTTAAATGTATGTCATATCAATTAGGTTATGAACTAGCATTAGCTATTTTAAATATCCGCTGATGTTTTAAATGTATGTCATATCAATTAAGTTATGAACATATTGCTTGCTGATAATCCTTCTGCATTAGTTTTGAATGTATGTCATATCAATTAGGTTATGAACTGCTGGTACGTCACATTTTGGATCAATGATGTTTTAAATGTATGTCATATCAATTAGGTTATGAACATCGCTTGAGCTTCTGCATGCTGAAAAGCTGTTTTAAATGTATGTCATATCAATTAGGTTATGAACCATTAAGATGGCTTTTAGATCAACTACAGGGTTTTAAATGTATGTCATATCAATTAGGTTATGAACTCGTATACTTTTTAACTTAAAATTGAAGTGGTTTTAAATGTATGTCATATCAATTAGAATATTTTAAATAAGTAAAAAGCTGTTCTAAGGACAGCTTTTTTATTTTGCACTATTAAATAACAAATATATGAATATCAAAAAGAATAAAATACTAAGTAAAAAGCTATATTATCAGCTTTGCGCCTAATTTGCGACATTTTATAAATAACTGGTAATTATCTGATATAGTCTTTTTGTACGGTGGAGAACACCTTAGACCGAGACGATGCAAAAGTATGGGTGATTGCTAAATGAGTAGAGCTAATAAAGGAAGATGTAGATATATAGAAACGGGATTGATGACAGTCAATGATGTTATTGAAGAGGTTTATTTAGCATGGCTAAACGATGGATCTCATTGGGTTAATAAAGACAAAACCGGTATATTCTGTAATGCGGCAAATCCGGAAGAGGAGAAACTAGCAGATGAGATAGCCCAAAAAGCAATGAAGGGCTTTAATTTTCGTGGCAATGTTGTATGTCGCAGAAAATATAATCCTAGACACTTATTGGCTCTTAAAAAAGTTGTTATCTCTTCTAAAAATCCCATACGGCATTATTATGTGAATTAAAAAGAAATGGAAAAAGATGGATTTAATACTTAACTGGATCTTTATGAGTGCTATACATCATCTTAAAGAAGAGATTATCTTTTTTTGTATCTTTCTAATACTTGTTGTATTTGTAACACATGTAGGTAACAAACATAGATTTAGCAATTACTATAAAGTTAGTAGTTTTTTAGACAAACTTTCAACTAAATTGCTCTTGATTAATTTGATCGCTTTAGTTGGTGTCACCATCTGGGCAGTAATTGAAGGACTTAATTTCTTT
>CATLCE010000051.1:0-5563 GCA_949888035.1 Lactobacillus johnsonii
ACTAAAAGGAGAAAATTTAGATAGCTTATTTTAAAGTACTTTTCTGAATATTATTATGGAAAACTATTTCTATTGTAAAAGTATTGTTAATTTATCGTTAATTAAAATTAAATTAAAGAAAAATGTTGACTTTCTAATTGTAGGGTGTTAATCTTTTGATAATCAATTTAACAAAAAGATGTTGATCAAGAAAGATTAGTAATACTTACTTAAGAGAGCCAATGTTTGGTGTAAATTGGTGGACAGTATTATAAAAATCTATCACTTGTGAGTCGTATATCGAAACTTAAGTAGAATGTACTGGTAGGCGCCCATTATTGTGCCAGCTAATTGTTGCTTTGCAACTGTTGGTGAAGGTAGTTATTTCACTACGAAAAAAGGTGGTACCACGTGAAAACGTCCTTTTCAATCTCAGCTTTGGGGTTGATAAGGCTTTTTTTTATTTAAAATTTAAAGGTGGTGGTGTAAATGTCAGATAGCGACATTATTAATATTAAAGAAAGAAAGTATACTAAGAAACTCTATTAATCATAGAAAGGTGTGTCCTTTTTTGATTAATATTTAATTCATTGTTTAATTTATGACGTTATATAACGTCTTATTTAATAAAAATTGGAGGACTTACTTATGAAAAAGCTTAAAGCACACCGTCTATTTTATGTATTAACTCTTCTAGGAACACTTTTGCTTCTTTTAACCGGATGTGGAAAGTCAAATAAATCATCACTTCAACAAATTAAAGAGCGGGGTACTCTTAGAGTGGGAATGATCTCTGCTAATCCACCATACGAATCACAGGTTCAAAAAAATGGCAAAACGCAAATGCAGGGCGCTGATGTTCTACTAGTAAAGAAAATTGCCAAGAACTTAGGTGTTAAATACGAATTAAAGACAATGGATTTAGATGGACTTTTGCCTGCTTTACAAGCTAAGAAAGTTGATATGTTAGTTACATCAATGGCTCCAACGCCAGAAAGACAAAAAGCGGCTAAGTTTACTGACACGTATTACAAGAGTACTAATGTCTTGGTTGTTCCAAAAGCTAATCTAGCTCAATACAAAAATGCCAATAATTTCAAGCATGCTACCATTGCTGTAGTTAACAATTCATCTCAACAACCAATGATTCATAAGGTATTCCCTAAAGCTACCACTAAGGATCTATCAAAGGTTACCGATTTAGCTTTAGCAGCAAATAATGGAAAAGCTGATGCCTTCTGTATTGACAAACCGACTGCAACTATCCTTCTGAAGAAGAATCCAGAATTAACTATGACTTCATGGCGACACAACGATGGATCAAAAGGTGGTGCTATTGCTCTTCCCAAGGGGACTTCGGATGACCTTGTAAATCGCTTGAATGAAGTAATTCACCAAAACAAGGCACAATATAGCAAGTGGGTTGATCAATATGCACAGAAAGGAACCAACTAACAAGGATTAGAAGGAGTGATTTTATGTTTTCAAATTACTCATTTATTACAGAATATTGGCCATTATTTATACATGGTCTTGTAACGACAATTGAACTTGCAGTTATCTCAATTGTCTTGGGTCTACTATTAGGTATTGCCTTGGCTGTGATGAAAATGTCAAAGGCAAACTTACTAAGCTTAATAGCAAAAACGTACATTAGCTTCATTCGTAATACTCCTTTATTGGTTCAAATATATATCGTTTATATTGGCCTTCCACAATTACTGGGATTCTCCGTAAATGACTTTGTAACAGGTATAGTGGCGCTAACCTTGTATTCAGGTGCTTATATTGCGGAAATTATTCGATCTGGTATCCAATCTTTACCGGTAGGGCAAACAGAGGCAGCAGAAAGCCTTGGTATTCCATCATATCGTATTTTATTGAATATCATCTTACCACAAGCATTCAAAAATATTCTTCCAGCACTAGGAAATCAACTTATCGGTAATGTTAAAGATTCATCATTGGTATCAGTATTAGGTATCATCGATGTTATGTTTGCCGCTCAAACAGTTCGTGGTTCAACAGCCTTAGGATTGGAACCCATGATTATTGCTTCTGCTCTTTACCTGGTAATTTGTCTGATTCTGAATCAGATTCTTGCTTTGTTTGAAAGGAGGATGCGTCACGATGCTTGAATTACGTCACGTCACAAAAAAGTTTGGAAATAACACTGTCTTACATGACATTAATCTTAAAGTCCATAATGGAGAGGTTGTAGTGATCATTGGTCCTTCTGGATCAGGGAAAAGTACGTTGATTAGACATATGAATCTCTTGGAACAGCCAACTAGCGGTAAAGTACTTTTCCAGGATAAAATTATTTCAGGGAGTATTTCTAAAAAAGCCCAACAAAGGGTCCACGAAAATATTGGAATGGTCTTTCAACATTTTGACTTATTTCCTCATTTTACTGTTAGACAAAATATTTCGTATGCTCCAAGAGTGGTAAAGCATTTATCAAAATCTCAGACTGATCGACAATCCACGGAATTACTAAAGGAAATGGATCTGGAAAATAAGGCTGATGCCTATCCTGATCAACTTAGTGGTGGACAACAGCAAAGAATTGCAATTATTCGATCTTTAGCAATGAACCCTAAAGTAATGCTTTTTGATGAACCGACATCTGCTTTAGATCCTGAAATGGTAGAAGAAGTTCTGAAATCAATGAAAAAGCTAGCTAAGAGTGGCATGACCATGGTTGTTGTTACACACGAAATGGGATTTGCACAGGAAGTTGGCAGTCGCGTAGTTTTTGTAGATAGAGGTCACATTTTGGAACAAGGCACACCAGATGAGATTTTTCATCATGCAAAGCACGAACGAACAAAGAACTTTATTTCTAAAATTCTATATACCTAGAATAGAGAGTGTATCTAATTATGTTAGAAAAAAATATTAAGACACCATTATATGAGCAAATTGAGATTGAATTAAAACGCTTAATCAATGATGGTAAATATAAACAAGGTGCTTTAATTGCTTCTGAATCAGAACTTGGCAGAGAGTTTGTAGCTAGTCGAATCACTATTAGACGGGCTGTTAGTGATTTGGTTGATCAGGGTTATCTGGTTAAAAAACAGGGAAAAGGAACTTTTGTCCAAGCAAATATGGTTGAACGTAATTTATTACATCTAGGAAGCTATTCAAATTTTATGAAAAACAGTAGTAAGCATCCTTCTGTACAAATAGTTAAGCTACAAGAAATAGCAAGTACAGATAAAATAGCAGAATTACTAAATATTTTCCCTGGAGAACCAGTTATAAATTTGAAGCGACTAGTTAAGTTTAATAAGGGAGTAAGTGGCTTAGAAAGTGCTTACTATTCTTCAAATAAATTCCCAAAATTAAGAGAAAAAATCACCCCAGATATTTCGATGGCTAACCTATTATATACTCAATATGGATATAAGGAACAGGGTAGTAATCAGCTATTGAGCTATGTACCAGCTACTAGTGAGTTAGCTCAATATATGAATAAGGTTCCGGGAGAACCTCTATTCAAATTACGTCGTCAAGTAATGGATAAGGAAGTTATTTATGTGACTTTTAACTATTACGACGCATCTACTACCAACTTTGCCATTACATCTGGAAATCAAAGAAAGGAATGATTCTATGAGGGTCTTAGCCATTGGCGATAATGTAATGGACATTTATCTCGATAGTAAGAGAATGTTTCCTGGTGGCAATGCGATTAACTTCAGTGTTATGGCTACTCGAATACCAGAAATTACTAGTGGGTATCTTGGTAATTTTGGCAATGATAATTTGGCTGAATTAATGAAAAGTACATTAAAAACATTTAATGTCAACATTGATCATTGTAGAAATTTGAAAGGTGAATCCGGATATTCGCTGGTTAAAGTTGTTAATGGCGATAGAAAATTTCTAGCTAGCAATAGAGGCGGCGTTCTGAATCAAGGAATTAAGATTTCAGATGACAAGGACTATATTAATGCAATGGATTTAATTCATTTAAGTGTTAATGGTAATGGAAAAGAAATAATTAATTACATTAGTAAACCTAAAATTGTCTATGACTATTCCGATTTCTCTAATGAGAATGAAATAACTTTGACTATTGATAATGTAGATCTTGCCTGTTTCTCAGTGGGGAATGTAAGTAAAGATAGGGTAGTTGAGCGAGCAAGGCAGCTTCAAAGAATGGGGAATTATCATACTATTCTACTATTTACTATGGGAAAACAAGGGGCAATGGTTTTTGCAAGAAACCATTGCTATTACCAGCCGGCTCAACTGACTAATCATATCAAAGACACCATGGGTGCTGGAGATTCTTTTATTACTTACTTTAGTACAGGCTTGCTAAGAGAAAATTGGGATATAAGCTCTATTCCTAATATTTTGAAATCAGCTAGTTTATTTAGTGCTAAGCAATTAAAAATAGATGGATCACTAGGAGTAAGTTTTAATATCCCTGATTTGCAACTAAAAGAATTATGTAAGGAGAGGTAATTATGGAAAAAGAAACAACTCGTCAAGAAGTACAAGAATTAGTAAAAAAAATTGTTGATACTAAGGATGTTAAGTCTTTAGTGTTTATGGGATGTGGAGCATCTTATTCAGAATTATTTGGCGCATATTATTATGCATTACAAAACTCAAAGGAACTTGGTAGTTATTTGCTTGAAGCAAACGAATTTAATTATGATGTTCCTAATTATTTTGGAGAAAATACAGTAGCTGTCATAGCGTCCCTAAGTGGTACAACTAAAGAAACTTTAAAAGCAGTACATAATGCTAAGGAAAAAGGCGCAACAGTTCTAGCATTGACTTTTGCTCCTGATTCACCACTAACTAAAGAGTCCGACTATGTTTTACAGCATAAGTTTTTTGAAAGTTATGCCACAAAGTCTTCTAAACAGAAGGTAGCTCTAACCTTTGCGGTTGAATTATTGCATGCATTAGGTGAAAGTAATAATTATAATGAAATGGTACAAGGATTATCAGTAGTTGATGAGGTTGCCAATGATGCAGCTGCTAGTGTGGATAATGATGCACAAAAATTTGCAGAAAGATATAAGGACGAAGACAAGGTATTTACATTATCATCAGGTTCTAATAGAGGAGTAGGGTATTCAACTGCTAACTTTATCTTTATGGAAATGCAATGGATTACAGGAGTTAATCTTGATAGTGCAGAACTATTTCATGGGCCTTTTGAATTAGCAGTGGAAGAAGCACCATTCCTACTATTTATGTCAGATGGAAGAACACGTCATCTAGACTCTCGAGCACTAGAATTCTTGCAACGTTTTGGCACTAAGTATACGGTTATTGATGCTAAAGACTATTGGCTCGATAGTAAAATGGATGCTTCAGTTGTTGATTACTTTGATCCACTGGTGCTTACCTCGGTAATGAGAAAGTTTGCAGAGTATCTGGGAAAAGCTCGAAAACATCCATTATCAAAGCGTCGCTATATGTGGAAACTAGAAAATTATTAAAGTAAAAGAAGTACCACATAATAGTTAGATTATTTTCTAACTATTATGTGGTACTTTGCTAAGTTACAAAAGAGGAGATGAATTAATCTACTTAGTCAAAAAGAGAAATG
>CATLCE010000052.1:0-4702 GCA_949888035.1 Lactobacillus johnsonii
GAGAGTTAATTCACGTGTGGTAAGATGTTTATAGGTCATTTGTGATTGCCTTTCTTTTGATTAGGGATATTCAAAAGTCTATCACAAATGGCTTTTTATTTTTTCTAACTTAATTTTACAAACGACGGTTCTTAAAATTAACCCTGGATCAGAAGCAAGATACTTTATTCAAATGTTTATTTGAGACCTTTAAGGCTACTGGTGGAATTCCTAAAGAAATCTGGTTTGATAATATGTCAACTGTCGTTGACCATAAATTAAGTGACTTTCACCATCATCGATTTAATGAACGATTCCTATCATTTAGTCATGACGCCGGATTTCATCCAATCGCTTGCCGACCATTTAGGCCGCAAACTAAAGGTTGTGTTGAAGCTTTGGCAAGAACAATGGGACGATTAAAACCATATGATGGAGAATTTAGCACCATCAATGATTTGAATGATATCGTTGATCGACTAGCCAAACGGCTTAATCATGAGAAATCGCAAAGTAATAATCAGAAGCCAGTTGAATTATGGACAAAAGAAAAAGAGCATTTCTGGTCTCTTAACCATGATCTCGTAAGATATTTCCACAGCGACCAAACTAGAAAAGTATCTCGAGATTCAATGATTAGATTTCAAAACCATCAATACTCTGTTTCCCCTAATTATATCGGAAAAGAAGTTGAAATTAAACTAACTCCTGATGGTAAAACTATTCATATTTTCTATCAAGGTGTTGAAATTCAGAAGCATGATTTAACCAATAAGCAGTTTAATTACGATCTGCATGATAAACACGCCATTCTTAAAAGTGATTTGATGGCAGATAAAACGGATGAAGAAATTAACCAGTATATGCTTAATAATCTCAGTATTTACGATCAGATTGGAGAATAGAATGAATCAATATCAAAAATTAGTCGATAATTTAACGAAGTTAAATTTAGATAATATGGCTGCATCAATTGCGGATTATCGTCAACAAGTTAACGATAACCAGATCAGCTTTAGTGAAGCCCTGTTGGAACTAACCGATAAGGAGATTGCCTATCAGCAGCAAAAAAGTTTAAAGAGAAGAATCAAACGTGCAAGATTTCCAATTATTAAGCAGCTCAGTGATTTTGATTATCAGTTCCAACCTTCAATTAATCAACAACAAATAGCTGAGTTTGCGACGATGTCATTTCTGGATAATCAAGAGAACATCGTTTTTATTGGCAGCCCTGGCGTGGGTAAAACACATTTATCAATTGGCCTTGGCATCGAAGCGTGCCGACAAGACGTACGAACACTATTTATTAATTGCCATGAACTAATTCTTAGATTGAAAGCAGCGCAGAGAAAGCAACACTTAGAGCGCGTAATGCGTCGATACGAAAGGTATGACCTGTTAATCATTGATGAATTAGGCTATTTACAAATATCGGCGGAAGAAGCAAAACTATTATTTCAACTAATAAATGGTCGCTATGAACGTAAATCAACTATCATAACGACCAATGTACCATTATCAAGTTGGGGAGCCGTCCTCCATAGCACGGCAACCGCAGAGGCAATTTTAGATCGGCTTGTATATCACTCACACTTAATTAAGATCAAAGGAAAGTCATATCGCTTGGCATTGGTCAATTCTTAAACCGCCCAAATCATACATTTTTAAACCGCTATAAAATGACAATTTAAAACCGCCCTTGACATATTCGATTACCTTGTTTTTTTGTATACTTCGAACGAAAACTTTTCGACATATACTTTGTGATTGCTGGTTTTGTTACTCCGATCTCGTCAGCTATTTGTTTGATAGTGTAATAGTTTGTTTTCATTAAAATTCTCCGTTTATTTATCCTAAACTAGTTTCCTTGTCAAATATATATATGATGGGACAAAAAAACAAGCACTTCACCGAGAAGTACTTGCCATATACATATACTATTGAGAAGTTTTATTAAACAGATTCAATCGTTTTAATACTGCTTTTATAGGCGTTTCACTACTATAAGCAAAAACATTATTTTTATATACTTTTGCAGAAAATAGGTACATTATTACCGCAAATATAACAGATATTAATAATGATATATATCCATCACTATATGTCGCTGCTCCTCTCGCAATTCGAACGGGCATTAACCCCTGACTCATATATGGAAAGTAAGATAATACTTTTGAGATTGCTAAATTAGGATTACTTTGAGTTAAGAAACTTAAAAAGTAGGGAATTAACATTATACTTGCCACGCTACTTGTAGCTTGTGAAATATCTTCAACTCTTGAAACAAACGAAGCAAAAATAGCAGCTAAAAAGACATATAATACTAAAGATACAATCGTTAGCATTACAACAATAATAATATATTGTGTACTTATACCACTCAAATATTTATTTAGATCTATAAATTTCTTATGTAAATTTTTTACTATTACATATTCCAATCCGCCAAGTCCACAATAAATGATTATCTGAAATCCTATTAAATAAAAAATACCTAGCATTTTACCAGCATAATGCCTATCCGCTGGGATTGCTGCCGTTAGTCCTTCGATTAAATGATTTCCCTTCTCATTTCCTATCTCAGCACCAGTTATACTTATGTAACTAGTTAAAAAGAAGAAGGCAATAATAACTGCAAATTCACTAAAGTATTGTGCAGATTCTGAGTTATTTAATTTAACTGTATTACCATCATAATTAACATTTTCCTTCTGTACTTTTACATCTTTTATAATGTTTTGCCATTGATATTCACTGAGGCCTGCCTCACTTGCCATATATTGTGATTTAAGCAATGTTATGTTTTTCTTTAACTCATTAGTTGGATCACTGGAATTAGTACTTGCATTATATTTATAATCTACCTCGGAAAAATCGTTATTAATATATAGAATTCCATCAACTACCCCATCAGTTAAATCAATTTTTAACTTATTCTTATTATGGGTATTAATTTTAGAGTTAACTTTATATGTTGAAGCTTTTTGTTTTTTTAATGCCTCTTGTATATTTTTATCTGCTACAACAGCAATTATTGCTTTATGATCTGAATTTTGATCGTCAATATATTTAGTGAATCCAATTCCAATGACTATTAAAAGGATAGGTGCTAATATCATCCAGTAATACGTTGGTGATAAAACTCTCTTATTAAAAACCATCTTTGCTACTACTAATATTTTATGCATTTTTCATTTTCCCCTCTTTAATAATTTTTCTAAAAATATCATCAAGAGTCGGTTCTAATAAACGATAACCGGTTAATGAGGGTTCTGCCTTAGCTATTTTAATAGCTTTTCTTGCATTTTCTTCTGAGTCAAATGTTAATACTTTACCCGGAAAATCATCTTTTTGATTAAGCACCCCTGGAAAGTCTGAAGGGCTTAATGTATTAAAGATACCTTCTAAATAAATCTTATTTTTTTCAAATTTCGATCTAATTTGATTTATTGGCCCATATATTTTCTGTTCTCCATCTACTAACATAAGAACTTTATCTGAAACTTCTGTTACATTATTCATATTATGAGAAGAAAAGATAACTGCTGTTCCCGCTTCTTTTAATTGTTTTACAACTTTAATTAGTAAGCTAATATTTACCGGATCAAGACCAGAAAAAGGCTCATCAAGAATTACTATCTTAGGTTTATGAATCAATGTTGTAATCAATTGAACTTTCTGCTGATTACCCTTTGATAAATTCTTTATTAATGTGCGTTCAGTTCCTTTTACTGCCAACTGTTCTAACCAATTAGGTAGTTCCCTACTAGCTTTTGCCTTACTGTAATTATGTAATTGAGCAAAATATAATACTTGCTGCTTAATTGTCATATCTAAATATAGGCCTCGTTCTTCTGGTAAATATCCAATATTATCCAAAAATTTACTTTTTAATTTTTGAGAATTTATAGTTATCTCCCCAGTATCTGGAGAAATAAAATTTAAAATCATTTTGAATGTTGTGGACTTACCAGCTCCATTTTGCCCGACTACCCCTACTACTTCGCCTTGTTTAACCTCAAAGCTCAAGTTTTTTACTGCTAAAACGTTAGAAAATCTCTTTGATATATTGTTTATTTTTAACATATTATTCCTTTCATATTACTATATGATTTTTTATTAAAATATCATTTTTTCTAATTTTATATTTATCATTTATTAATCTTATGATAAATTAATAATAACTTCAAGATGATTAGGAGAGATTTATATGCCTTGGCTTATCGGAGCAGCCGCAGGTGCAACTTACTTATGGTTCTCAGCACCAAAAGCACGTTAATATGTAGATAAAGAGGCTGGGAAAAACTCCTAGTCCAAAATAAAAACCGGATGATGAATTTTTTGGCTCTACAACATCTGGTGTTGATATAGAAATATTACT
Source organism: Lactobacillus johnsonii (assembly GCA_949888035.1). Taxonomy (GTDB): domain Bacteria; phylum Bacillota; class Bacilli; order Lactobacillales; family Lactobacillaceae; genus Lactobacillus; species Lactobacillus johnsonii_B. Next base: position 4,361 of record CATLCE010000052.1, read on the forward strand.
TTCTATACAAATATCAGATTTTTATTTATTTAAAAGGTAGATTGTAAAATTTAAGTTGAACATATCGTCGCCGATGCAGGCTATGGTAGTGAGTACAATTACACAATGATTCTTGATCGGTTTGAAAAGCAGCCGGTTATCCCATACACCACCTATCAAAAGGAACAGAAACGAAAATTTAAAAACGATCCAACTAGGTCACAGAATTGGGAATATAACGCTAATGACGACTACTACATTGATCATCAAGGAGTTCGTTTTAGTTTTTATCGCTACAGTAAATCCACTGATAAGTATGGCTTTAAGCGCGACTTTAAAATCTATCGTGCTGATAAACATCAA
>CATLCE010000053.1:0-4569 GCA_949888035.1 Lactobacillus johnsonii
AAGTCAGGTTTAACATCTCTAATGGCTTGAATCTTTTGAGCTGGAAGTAAGTCTGCATGAACTTCGCTTTCTTTAATTCCAGCTTCTTTGGCAACTTTATCAGCGACAGATCTACGGTCCCCAGTTAGCATCATAATTTGCTTTACGCCTTGACGACGCAAACGAGCAATCGTTTCTGGTGTATTCTTTCTAATTTGATCTTGGAAAGTAATGTATCCAGCAAATTTATTATCAATTGAAACAAAGACAGCAGTTGATTGAACGGTGATCTTTTCGTGATCAGGATCGACATAGGAAAGTTTACCAACTTTAACTAATTTGCCATCTACTTCACCGCTAACTCCTTTAGCAGTAGCTTCTTTTAAGTTTGTAACTGGCTTAATCAAATTCTTATTGGTACTTTTAACTAATGAAGTAGCAATAACGTGACTCGATTGTTGTTCAACACTAGCTGCCAAGCTTTGTAGTTCTTCTTTTGAAATAGAACTATTTTCTGGTAAAACAACTTGATCAATAACTAGTTGATTTTCAGTTAAGGTTCCAGTTTTATCAAAAGCAAAAGTTAAGGTGCGGGACAATTTTTCAAGAGTGGTACCAGATTTAACAATAATGTGGCTTCTTGACATTGAGCTCATTCCTGAAACCATTGCTACTGGTGCTGCAATTAACAATGGACAAGGAGAGGCAACAACCATAACTTGAGCAAAACGTAAAAAGTGTGCTTGCCAGCCAAGAGCTGGATTAGTTACCGCAGACGTGATCATAGCAGCAATACCAATGATTAAGGAAATAATAGTGAATGGTACAGCATAACGATCAGCCATTTTAACAAACTTAGCTGGTTTTGCTTCAGAAGATTTAACTAAGGCAACAATTGACTGATATTCAGAATCTTTAGCAACTTTAGTAACTTTCATTTCTACAGCTGCATTCCCATTAATTGATCCTGACATTAGATCGTCGCCAACTTTTTTATCAACAGGAACTGATTCACCTGTTAAAGAAGATTGATCAAAACTAGAGTTTCCTTTAATAATTTTTCCATCGACCGGTACTTGACTACCAGGTTTAATTAAAACGATATCGCCAATTTTTAATTCATCAACTTTAACTTCTTCAATCTTACCGTTGACTAATTTATCAGCAATCCTTGGAGAATTTTTTAGTAAAGAGCGTAATTCTTTATCAGCTTGACTTGTAGCGTAATCTTCAAGTGATTCACCACCGGTCAACATGATTAAAATCATCCAAGCAGCCCAGTAATCGCCGACAATCATTGTTGAAACAACAGCGATGATTGCCAAGATATCTACGCCCCAACGACCAGATTCAAGTGTCTCAATCATTTCGCGAAGCATAGTAATAGCCATAAAAATTCCGAAGATATCAATTAAGATACCGGAAATTGGCCACCCACTAATCTTAGGTGCTCCACATAGGAAGTCTAGGATTGCTGCAACAACACCAATCCCAAGAATTGTGAAAAATTTCCATTGATTTTTCATTAGCTTTCCCTCCAACTAATTTAATCAATAATACTAAAACACTACCATTATACAACTTAACTTATTGAATTTAAGTTATTGGGTTTTCTTTCTGTAAGGTTTTCTTAGTAATGTCGTATTTTTCTTCAATTGAATGAGTTACATAATTAAAGGCCTTAATCCATTCTCGTCTAGTCAGTAATCCCTGAAAAACATTATTATCATTTACAACTGGAATAAAAGGATTATCAACTAGAAGATGGAGTTGCGTTTCAAGATTAGTGCGGGCAAAGTTAATTGTTTCAAATTTTGTCTGCATTACATCTTTAACTTTTAAGTCTGATAGAGGTTCAATCACAATATTATCAGGAGTCAGCATCGTGTCTGTAATCATCGATAAGCTGATTAAACCAACTACTTTTTGCTCTTTATCTAAAACTGGAATTTTTGAATATTTCATTTTAGTAAGAACTAAAAAAGCATGGTAGAGTGGGTTTTCGTCTTCCACAAATGCAATTCTAGAGGCAGGGATAATGAAGGAACCTGCTTTTTCTGCAATCAAAGACTGAATCGCGGGTGAAAACATAATAATCCTTCCTAGGTAATTAAATTTATTATTTTATATTTCTCTTACTATTATATGAAAGTCTCGAAAATAAACCCACAAAAAAATCCGCGCTGGGAAAGACGCAGATTTCAAAATATATAAGTATAGGATCAGTCAAAGACTGATAAATGTATTCAATCTACTTGGAGGAGTAAGAATGAAAATAAAAAGTTGGATGTTAATGCTAATAGCGATGGGGTTTTGTCTTCCCCGTTGCTATGGTTTATATATTAGAATGAAAATGTGAACAAATTGTGACGTTTTTTATTAAAAAAGTTAAATTTGATTAAGAAGTTGGAAATGAATTATAAACTTGCACCCCAAAGATTATTTCCTAGCTCGTTTAGAGAAAGGAGTTTATTCTACTCAATGTGCTTAGAAATCCCAATATTTCTGGGAAGTTTTTGTTTTACTGCAAAAGAAAAGACCTATGCTGGGAAGTGCATAGGTCTCTTCAAAGATAGATAATCAGCTTTAAGCTGATCTTGTTATTATTCAATCTACTTGGAGGAGTAAGAATGAAAATAAAAAGTTGGATGTTAATGCTAATAGCAATGGATCATAAGTAATCCACTACTACAATTTATATATTATAGTACAAAATCGAAAGAAATATAAGATAGCTGCTTATTTTTAATTTTCAGTAGTTGGAAGACGATTCAGGTATAATATCGAATTGAGAAAATTATTTATTAGGTAGGGAAAGCTAATGAAGAAATTTTTAAAGATTCTATTTAAGTTGGTTTTGATTCTCGGAATTGCTGCAGGAGCGGCATACGGAGGATATTATGGTTATCAACAATACCAAAAACGGGAGCAGGCAAAAGCTACTTTTACTTCTAGACCTGATGTAGAAAAAGCAAAAGATGGAACAAGTATTAGTCCTGGTCACCATAATTTGGCTTATTTCAAACGACAATTAAATGAAAAATATCCTGATGTTTATAGTGCAGCTTATGAAACGCCACGTGCAAGTAAGATTGGAAGTAGCGTCGTAATACCAGGTCAAGTTGTAACGCCAAGTTATGATTTTAATAAAAAGAAGATTACTGATGCAGACTCAATGACTCCGCAAGGACTAACTGTAGCGGGCAAATATTTATTAATTTCGGCTTACGATTCAACTCATAAGCATCGCTCAGTCATTTATTGTTTAGATAAAAAAACAGGAAAATATCTAAAGACTATTCAAGTTCCAGGAGCACCTCATTTAGGAGGAATCGCTTATGATCCGGTTGCTAAAAATATTTGGGTAACAGGTAGTCAAGATGATTCATCTGCACTAATGTCTTTTTCGTTAAAGCAATTAGAAAAATATAGCTATAATAAGAAAAAGCAACCTATCAAGTATGATAATGTGATTTCTTTACCAACGATTGAAAGAGCATCTTGTGTTACTTATTACGATAATCAATTATTTGTTGGCTTTTTTAATACTGACGGTCAAGGACAAATTGCTAGCTATCCGATTGCTCGTTCAGGAGACTTTAAGGGAACAATTACTAGCGATCAAATTAAAGCAGTAACAGGCCAAGTATCTTGGGCCTTAGGTTCAGGAAGTGCTTCAATGGACCGACAGATTCAAGGAATTGCATTTTATCAGAATTGGATTATTTTAAGTCAATCCTATGGAAGCAAAGATTCTAAGTTGTATTTTTTCCCAATTTCAGCTTTGAATAACTTAGATGAAGGAAATGCGGAAAAAGTTGTTATTATGCCGCCATATCTAGAACAAATTTATGTTCAAAATGGGCAGCTACTGATGTTATTTGAATCAGGATCAAAAGCATATGCGCGTGATCAAATAATGATTGTTGACCGAATTCTATCGGCGAATATAAATGCCTTATTAGGGGGTTAAAAATGATTAAGAAAATATCTTTTTGGGTACGATTAGCAGGTTGGAGTGGTTTGATATCCGGTAGTAGTGTGTTGGTCTTGTATCAATATACACACAATATTATGTTCTTAATAAATTTAATTACAATTATCTTATTTTCAGCATATGCTCTTGCTACTGCTAATGATAAAAGGTGGACAAATACTGATTGGCTTTTACGAGTTATTTTAATAGTGTTGGTATTTGTTTCAATTCTACCGACAATTTTCTTAGGGATAGGTTATTTTATCGAAAGAAAACGTAACCAACACTAGTGAACTATCCATAACTAGGGCTATTTTTGGTATAATTACTTCTGTTCATGCTATTTTTCTAAGAAATAGTAAAAATATTAACCTATTTTATAACAATGTTGTAAAATTTAGAAAAAAGATTACGAGGTGTAAGCATGGCAGAAAATAAAGATAAACAAAGCGATACAAAGAAAAAAGAGGTAGGCTTGTTTATTGCTAAAACTCTCTTTTACTTTGCAGTGCTTGTAGTGCTAGTTTACTTGTACTCATATAGTGGCATTGGGGCTGCAAAATTTATTTATAAAGATTTCTAGAACTGAAAGGGTCGCATTAAATGATTAAAGA
>CATLCE010000054.1:0-4347 GCA_949888035.1 Lactobacillus johnsonii
TGAAAAATGGAAAAAATGCGTTGTAGTTGGGGAAATAGTAAGAATCCACTCTATCAAGAATATCATGATAATGAGTGGGGTAAGTTGAATCTAGATTCAACTTACCTATATGAGATGCTTGTATTAGAAAGTTTTCAATCGGGATTATCTTGGGAAACAATCTTAAATAAACGGGAAAATTTTCGAAAAGTATTTGCAAATTTCGACTATCATGAAGTAGCTAAATTTAATGAAGATGATTTTGAAAGATTAATGCAAGATAAAGGGATTGTCCGTAATCGACTAAAGATTAATGCTGCAATTAATAATGCAAAAGTTTTAGTTAAACTAGAAAACAACAATCAAACTTTCAAACAAATTTTAACTAAGTTTATTCCTAGGCCAATAAATCATCATCCTAAAAAAATGGAGGATGTTCCTGCTTCAAATGACTTGTCTAAACAAATTTCAAAAGAAATGAAAAAAAGAGGCTTTAAATTTGTAGGGCCAGTAACAATATATTCATTTTTGCAGGCAGTTGGATTAATAAATGATCACCTAGAAGATTGTAGTTTTAAGAATGGAGAACTGTAATGCCTTTGTTACTACCGACAAAACAAGTAGTGATTATGTTTATCTTGATGTTTGTTGGCTGGATTTGCTACCAGGTAAAATTTCTCCATGAACAAACAGTAAAAGATTTAACTAAGATACTTCTTTATGTAGTATCACCATGCTTAATTATTAATTCTTTTCGACAATCTTTTTCAGTTACTAGATTAATACAATTTAGCTTAATTTTTTTGCTGGTACTTGTTTTATTTGTGTTCAAAATTATTGTAAGCTCGATTCTCTTTAACAAAAGAACAATTAAAGACGAGCAAAAAAGAACAATTCTACGATATGCTGGAACTTACACTAATGCAGGTTTTATGGGAATTCCCTTAGTACAGGCGCTTTTAGGAAATAATGGTGTATTTTTCGCAGTACCATATTTGATTATTTATAACATCTTTATGTGGACGCATGGCATTAGAATGTTTACTAGGAAGAAGCAGTCATTTAAAGAGAGTGTTCGTCAAGCTATCGTTAATCCTAATATTATTGCAGCGATTGTAGGAATGATATTGTTTATAATTCAAATCAAATTACCTGATATAGTTTCTGATCCTATGAACTATATTGCTAATTTGAATACTCCTCTAAGTATGATTGTTATTGGTACAAATCTTGGAGCTATTAATTTAAAAGAAGACTGGCATGATAAGTTAGTTTGGAGTGGAGTATTAGTTAGAAACTTGTTTTTCCCCTTAATAATCTTAGGCTTTTTACTAGTTTTACCACTTCCATCAATTGCGAAAATGACAACTTTAATTATGGCAGCTTGTCCAGTAGCAGGGGTAGTAGTGCTTTTTAGTTTAATCAGCAATTTTGAAGTAAAATTTCCTACTAAATTAATGTGCTTATCTACTCTAGTAGCAATTATTACTCTTCCAGTCATAATTAGTTTGGCTAATTTAATGGGAATATAGAGGAAAAATGGAAAAATGAAAGAAAAGAAGAATAATTATTTAGCAATCAATAAAACTAGTGTATCAATTAAGTGGCTCACAATAGCCTCACTAGTCTATCTGTTAATCTATACTGAAGCTGGTGATATAGTAACGGCATTTTCTGAACTTTGGGCCCCAATATTGTATTTAGTGATTGTTTGCTTTTTAGCATTGGGAGCAAAAATATTTTATAAAACAGATCGTGTTTTTATTAAGTTACCTAAAGAGGGTAAAGTCAAGATCTTAACCATTATCTTTTGTATTATGTTAATGGCTTTATACTTTTTAATGAATTTGATTGCAAGCTGGGCACAAGTCTTTAATTTAATGCCTGAAATGATGTGGTCTTCTATTTGTGTTGCTTTAGCCGCTGGAATTGGAGAGGAATTTCTTTGTCGTGTAACTTTGTTTAATTTATTTACCAAGATTTTTGAAAATAAACAGTACGTTTTACTTTGGTCGAGCATTTTTTCTTCAGTTTTATTTGGATTATTCCATTTGATTAACTTAGGACATGGGGCACAGTTAGATGCAACTTTCCAACAAGTTTATTATGCACCTGCTATCGGGTTAGCCTTCTCCTATCTGCATATTTTTACTAATCGAATCTGGCCATGTATTCTAATGCATTTTTTATTAGATTTACAACCAAATATTGCAAATATGAATGCTGAGGCTTCATCATGGGGTCCGATATTAATTATTTTTGGAATTGTGATAATTGTTTCGATAATTTGTATTTATGCTTTTAATAAAAGAGTTAATAAAGTTGAAAATTAAAAAAAGCAGATCACTTGATCTGCTTTTTTATCAGAATAATTAAAGTCCAAATGGAATCTTGTAAAGGAAAATTCCGATGATTGCACCTAAGATAGGAGCAACTACAGGAACCCAGCCATAGCTCCAGTGAGCATCCTTTTTATTAGGAATTGGTAAGATTGAGTAAACAAGTCTTGGCCCGAAGTCACGTGCCGGGTTAAGGGCTGGACCAGTTGGACCACCAAGTGCCATAACCAAAGCAGTGATTAAGAATCCTACACCGATATTGGCAATGTCAACTGCTTGTTTGAAGAACATACCCTTGTATAAACCGATTGCAACAAACATTAAGACACCAGTACCGACAAGTTCAGAAATGAAACCATTCCATTTACTGTTAACGCAGTCGCTAGTAGCAAAACATGCAAAAACAATATTAGAGTCGGTAGATTTTTTAATATATGGCCAGTAAATAGTGATAATAAGAAGTTGACCACAAATTGCACCAAGAACTTGTGAAATAATGTAAGGTGTTACTTGTGCCCAGGGGAAGACACCAGCAGTAGCTTGAGCAAGTGTAACGGCTGGATTAAGGTGATTACCAGAAATTGATCCAAAAAGCATTGCTGGAAGCATAACACCAAAACCAAAACTGAAGGCGATTAAAATCCAACCACCATTGGCTTTACCATCATGAGCATTACCAGTAGTTCCCTTTAAAAATGAGTTGGCAACGGCACCGTTACCAAACATAACCATGATTAGCGTACCGAAAAATTCGGCAAAATACTTGAGCATCCAACTATGTTCCATAAGATACTTTTTCCTCTCTTGAAAAAAATAGGTGAAAAATAAACACAAGTATTGATTATACCTAAGTTTGTAAAAAAAGCATAGATATTTTTTAAAGAATCTTGCAATTTTAAGCAAAAAGTTTGCATAATAAGAAGATAAATGTCCAAGCTCTAATTACCAAATGTAATAAGGGCTCTTTTTGTTATTGAGGGAAGTGCTTTAATGAATAAAAAACAGATTACGATGGTGACGGTAGCGTTGATGCTAGGGAACGTTATGGCAGGGTTAGATGGAACTATTACTAATACGGCTATTCCTGCTATCGTTTCAGCGTTACGTGGAATCCAATTTATGGGGTGGATTGTGGCGGTCTACCTCTTAGGAATGTCTGTTTCAATACCAATTTGGACAAAAATTGGAGAAAAAATTACTAATAAATTAGCTTTTGAGATTGCACTAGTGCTGTTTGTTTTAGGTTCAACGCTGGAAGGACTAGCACCTAATATCTACTTTTTCTTAGTTGCCCGAATGATTATGGGAATTGGTGGTGGAGGAATGGGGTCCTTGCCTTATATTATTGCAGGATACGTCTTTCCAAATATTAAGAAAAGAACCCAAGTTTTGGGATATTTGACAGCTAGTTTCAATGGAGCAGCAATTTTAGGACCTTTAGTGGGAGGTTGGCTAATTGATGCTTTATCATGGCACTGGGTATTTTATATTAATATTCCAATTGGTTTAGTTGCTTTGTTAATTTCCTTGATCTATTACAAGCCCGTTACACCAAAAACTGCCCCAGTTTTTGATTTACAAGGGGCATTTTTGCTAGTTAGTGGTTTAATTATGTTTTTAATGGGAATCCAACTCTGGGGATTAACTGCAACTTGGATTGTAGTAGGGTTGATCCTATTTAGCGTAGTTTTACTGATCTTCTTCTTTTTGCATGAAGCTAGGGCAGAAAATCCAATTATTCCTTTATCTATCTTTACCAATCATGATCTAAATGGTGATTTGATTTTATTTGCGACTACGTGGGGAGCTTTTATTGCTGTAAACACCTATTTACCAATGTGGGCTCAAGCACTTTTAGGAATGTCTGCTTTAATGGGTGGAATGACGTTAATTCCTAATTCAATCGTTGAAATTATTGCATCCCAAACAGTTGCTACAATTCAAGAAAAAATTAGAACTTTTACGCTAGTAATGATCGGAATTATTACAATGATGATTTCATCTGGTGGTCTTTTCTTAGCTAATGATC
>CATLCE010000055.1:0-4140 GCA_949888035.1 Lactobacillus johnsonii
CAAGTGCGAATGCGGAGACCCAAATGGCGAATGCCGCAAAAAAGGCTGGTGTAAGTAATACAATTATTCAAGCAGATGTAAGTAAAAATGGCACTGTTAAACTTAAAGGCACGATCCCAAAAAATGCAAAAAATCCAATTATCAAAGTTAATCTAGAAGATAATCAGAGTGGAAAAACATCATATGTAAAAGATGTAATAACTGCAATCTCTAATAAATATCATTATGCAAAGATTAATTTAGTTGGTCATTCAATGGGAAATCTACAAATTGCTAACTACATTAATGAAAACTATGACAATAAAAAATTGCCTAAGATTAATAAAGTAGTTTCAATTGCAGGGCATTACGATGGCTATCTTGGTGAAGAAGCTGGCCAAAAGGCTAAGATCCAAAATAAGAAAACAGGTGAACCGGATATTTATAGTGATGGCTTTAAGCAATTATTACCTTTACGGAAACACTATCCGAGACAAATTGAGGTCTTAAATATCTATGGTAATAAAGAGGATGGTTCAAATTCTGACGGATCAGTTTCTGTAGCATCGGCACAAAGTTATAAATATTTAATTAATGGCCGTGCCAAATCATACCGTGAAGTAGAAATTAAGGGTAAGAATGCACAACATAGCAAATTACACGAAAATAAAGAAGTTGATAAACTTTTAATTGATTTTTTATGGAAAGAATAATAAAAAGTTATTGACAATAGTCTCTGTGGATACTAATATAGTTAATTAATTAGTATCTACAGAGACTATTTTTGTGAGGTGAAGTATGGAATTAACTGCTACCGAAAAGTTGAATTTTGCAATTATCCGAGGTGGAAAAGCTTATGCAGAGTGGGATAGACAACATGGCATGCCAAGTTATCTAACCATTATTTTGTATGAACTATTAATGCGCCAAAGATTAACGCAAAAAGATCTGGTCAACTTAAGTGACTTACCAAAGCAATCTATTAATAAAGGAATTCACCGCTTACTAGAACAAGATTATCTAGAACTGACAATTGATCCAGAAGATAATCGGGTTAAGTATTGCCAGCTAACTGCTTCAGGGAAAAAATACGCTAAAAGGAAAATGGCTCCTTTATTTGAAATTGAAAAGCAAATTGTACAAAAAATGGGCGCACAAAAGATGGAACAGTTAGTAGCTCTAAATGAAGAGTGGAGTGATACCTTTTGGGAGCTTTTAAGAAAGAAGGGAGAATAATAGATGCAAATTTTGAAGCCATACTTCAAAAATTATCGTAAGGAAATAATTTTAGCGATTATTACAATTCTGATTTCTGCTTTTGCAACTTTATGGCAGCCAAGATTATTAGAAAATATCCAAAAAGCAATTTTAGCGGATAACCAGAGTGTTGTCTTAAGAGATGGAATTGGATTAGTTGTACTTGGTTTATTAGCAATTATTGCTGGTATTTTTAACGTATATTATGCTGCAAAAATTGCCCAGGGAATAACTTCAGATTTACGTGAAGAAACTTATGCTAAGATTCAAAGTTTTTCTTTTGGAAATATTGAAAAATTCTCTAGTGGGTCATTAGTTGTTCGTTTAATTAATGATATGAACCAAGTTATGAATATGATGATGATCTTATTCATGCAATTACTCAGAATGCCAATTATTTTAATTGGATCATTTGTATTGAGTATTATTACCATTCCTCAATATTGGTGGGCTCCTGTATTGATGCTAGCTTTAATGATGGGGGTTGGATACATTGTTATTCAAAATATGAATAAACTTTTTGCTAAATTCCAACACTACATGGATAAAATTTCTACTCGCGTTAAAGAAAATTTACAGGGTGTACGTGTAGTAAAATCTTTTAATCAAGGAGAAAATGAGATTGAGAGATTTAACGAAACTTCTGATGATTTAAACGAATTAAATATTAAGATTGGTTACTGGATTTCTACTATTATGCCAGCTTTCATGTTAATTGCTTATTTAGTAATTGCATTAGTTGTCTTTTTAGTAGGACGCAGTGCTAATTTAACTCCAACTGATGTTGCAGTTGTATCACCATATGTTTCCTATATTTTAACTTTGCTCTTTGCAATTTTAATTGGTGGTTTTGTGATTATGAACTTCACTCGTGGGATGGTTTCTCTAAGAAGAATTAAAGAAGTACTTGATACTGAACCAGATGTTAAGTTTGATCCTAATGCACCAACTGCACCAGAAAAGGGAAGTATTGAATTTGACGATGTTTCTTTTACTTATCCCGGTGGAGATAAGCCAACCTTAAAAAATATCTCATTTAAGGTGAAGCCAGGTGAAATGGTTGGTATTGTTGGAGCAACAGGATCTGGTAAAAGTACGCTTGCACAACTTATTCCGCGTCTTTATGATCCGACTAAAGGAACAATAAAAATTGGTGGCAAAGACTTAAAGACAATTGGTGAAAAATCACTTCGTAATACTGTTTCAATGGTTTTACAAAAAGCAATTTTATTCTCTGGAACAATTGCCTCTAACTTGCGTCAAGGAAAAGAAGATGCGACCGATTATGAATTAAAACGTGCTTCAGAAATTGCACAAGCACAGGAATTTGTCGGTCAATACCCGGATCGATTTGACCATGAAGTAGAAGAAAGATCAGCTAACTTCTCTGGTGGTCAAAAGCAACGTTTATCAATTGCTCGTGGTGTTATTGGTCAACCACCGATTTTGATTTTAGATGACTCTACTTCGGCCTTAGATGCTAAGTCTGAAAAATTAGTTCAAGAAGCTTTAGAGCATGATTTAAAAGATACAACAACAGTAATTATTGCTGAAAAGATAGTATCAGTGATGAATGCAGACAAGATTTTAGTTTTAGATGATGGAAAATTGGTTGCTGAAGGAACTCATGAAGAATTACTGAAGACTTCCCCAATTTATCAAGATATTTATCGCACACAAAAAGCTAAAGAAAAGAGAGGTGAAATTGATGAGTAATACTAAAAAAGCATTAAAATACTTTGCCAAGTATTTAAAGAATTATTGGAAAGGCGTTACAATTGTTATCGTCTTATCTTTGATTTCGACTTTGAGTCAAGTGCTTGGTCCTCTTTTCCTAGGAAATGCTGTTCAAGAATTGACTAAGGCGGTTAATAAAGTAGCTAGCCATACTCATGATTTAAGTAGCTTTTATCAGGCTTTAGGATCAATGGTGGGTGTATATGCAGCAGGAATTATTGCCTCCTTTATTGCATGGATGGTAATGTCAAAATTCACTGCAAATGCTACTAACGATATGAGAGAAAACTTATTTGCTAAGTTTCAAAGAATGTTAATTCGCTACTTTGATACTCATCAAGATGGAAAACTATTATCTCTATTTAATTCAGACTTAGATAATATTTTTAATGCCTTGAATAATGCAATTTTTGAAATTATTTCTCAAGGTGCATTATTAATCGGAACTATCATTATGATGTTTATCGTAAATCCAACTATGGCTCTGTTTACGGTAGCAACAACGCCATTCATTTTGATTATTAGTGTAGTTATTATGAAGAAGGCGAGAGTTTATTTAGATAAGCAACAAGATAAAATTAGTGATCTTAATGGTTATGTAAATGAACAGATCAATGGTGAAAAAGTAATTATTACTAACGGCTTGCAAGAAGAATCTGTTCAAAACTTCAAAAAATACAATAACGATGTTCGTAGCGCTATGTTCAAAGGTCAATTTTATTCTGGGATGCTCTTCCCCTTACTACAAGGAATTTCTTTACTAAATTTAGCCATTGTAATTGGTGGTGGCGCATGGCTGATTGTTAGTGGTCAAGTCAGTCAAGCAATTGGTTTAGGGTTAATTGTTGCCTTTGTTGAATATTCACAAACGTATTTCCAACCCTTAACACAACTCACCTCTATTTATTCAATGACACAACTTGCTTTAACTGGTGCTAGAAGATTGGCAACAGTGGAAGAACAAGATGAGGAGAATACGGTACCTGATGGAAAAGTTCTTAAAGGAATCAAAAAGGGCGTTAAATTAGAAAACGTTCATTTTGGCTATAACGCTGATAAAGAGATCTTGCACGGCGTTTCAATTGATGTCGATAAAGGCAAGTCAGTTGCTGTAGTTGGACCAACAGGTTCAGGAAAAACTACGATTATGAACCTAATTAATCGTTT
>CATLCE010000056.1:0-4092 GCA_949888035.1 Lactobacillus johnsonii
CAGGCTTGATCGATCCGCTAGAATATTATTTAACTCGTTAATAAATTACAAATGTAGCGCCGTATACGGTTCCGTACGTACGGTGCAATGAGAGGGGCAAACTAGAAAAGTTTCCTCTACTCTATTTAACTTTATATCCTTCAGTTGTAAGCGCGTGCAAAAAGTAAAAAAGAAATCTATAATAAAACTATAAATTAAGCTGTAATACTAAGTAGGGGGAAGTTATGCGCGATATAGTACAAAAAAAGAAGAAACATCAATTTCCAACAGCATATACAGTTATCATTATTGTTCTATTATTGGTACAGATTTTAACGTTTTTTATACCGTCGGGTAATTATGCAACGCTTGAATATGATCAACCAAGTAAAGAGTTTGTAATTACGAAACCAAATGGTAGCAAGCATAAAGAAGCAGCAACCCAAAAAACTTTAGACAAATATAAAGTTAAGATCGATGTTAAAAAGTTTACTAGTGGAACGATCTATAAACCCGTAGCTATTCCTGATTCCTATGAAAAAATTAATCAGAAAAAGCCAGGACTCGGTGGAGCGATTTATCAATTTCTTTCTTCTCAGGTAAACGGGATTGCTCAAAGTATTGATATTATTGCCTTTGTTTTGATTCTAGGTGGTTGTATTGGAGTTGTTCATGCAAATGGTGCAATTGATGCCGGAATGCAGGCACTTTCTAAAAAGATTAAGGGTAAGCAAGTTTTATTGATTGTTTTAGTAATGGGATTGATCGCCATTGGTGGAACAACCTTTGGTTTAGCTGAAGAAACAATGGCTTTTTATCCTATCTTAATTCCAGTCTTCTTATTAGCAGGCTTTGATAGGATGACAGTTGTTGCGACGATCTTTTTAGGTACAAGTATTGGGACGATGGCATCAACTATTAACCCATTCTCGACTGTAATTGCCTCTAATACGGCGGGGGTCAATTTTACAGATGCATTGCCACTTAGAATTTGTATGTGGGCAACTTGTGTGATTGTAGGGATGATTTATGTGATTCTTTATGCTAAAAAAGTACAAAAGAATCCTAAAGCTTCATATGTTTATAATGACTTCGCTAAAGAAGATCAAGAATATATGAATCAGAATCAAAGTATGCAAGAAAGTAAATTTACTTGGCGTCAAAAGTTAACTTTACTTGTCTTTGCGATTGCCTTTATCGTAATGATTTGGGGTGTTCAACAAAAGGGATGGTACTTTACTGAAATTGCCGTTGTCTTCCTAGCAACGGGCTATATTTTCGCCTTTATTTCAGGCTTAAGTGAGCATAAATTTGTTGAGAGCTTTGTAAATGGTGCGGCAGATTTATTGGGTGTAGCTTTAACAATTGGCCTAGCACGTGCTGTTTCAATTGTGATGGAAGAAAGTCATACAAGTGATACAATTATGAATTTCTTTAGTCAGCAAGTTTCTGGAATGCCACCATTATTGTTTATTTGGTTTATGTTTTTAGTCTACATTGTTCTTGGTTTCTTTATTCAGTCATCTTCTGGCTTAGCCGTTCTTTCAATGCCTATTATGGCACCGCTAGCTAACGTGGTTGGAATTGATCGCGCAAGCATTATTGATGCCTATAATTGGGGTCAAGGATTTATTAGTTTAATTGCACCAACTGGATTAATTTTAATGAGCTTAATGATGGTAAATATTGGGTTCAATAAATGGTTTAAGTTTTGTTGGAAACTGTTAGTTATTGAATTTGGGATTTGCTTAGCCTTTTTAGCAATTGGTTTAGTTGTTTACTAACTAGGCAAATAAGTAGATTTTAGTATTTTTTATAGTTATTATGAAGCTAAAGATATTGTTTAATATTTTAAGGAGGCATTTTTATGGCTTATCCAAAAACTAAAAAAATTATGAATGAAATTGTTGCTGATTTAACTCAAACTCACATGGTTGTTCACCAACACCATTGGTACATGCTTGGAAGAGGATTTTTGAAATTGCACCCATATTTAGATGGTGTAATGGAAGAATTAGCTGAGCAGCAAGATGGGGTTGCTGAAAGATTGATCGCCATTAATGGTAATCCGATTTCCACCTACGAAGAAGTATTGGAAGAAACTAACGTTCCAGATCAAATCGGTAGTTGGGATTTGTCAATTGAAGAAAGATTCCAATTAATTATAAATGCATACAAACAATTGCGAGATGATTATGAAAGAGGGATCAAGATTAGTGAAGGAGAAGGAGACGACTCAACTAATGACCTATTGATTTCCTATCATACCGCGATCGAAAAAAGAATTTGGATGATGTCAGCTGAACTTGGTCAACGTCCAGGTGAAGGTGAATAGGAAAAATATATTTATGCAAAGCATTCCGTGTATGGAATGCTTTTTTGCTATAATTAAAGTAAATATTGCCATACAGGGAAGGAAATACCATGAATAAAGTTACAATTGTTGGGTCAATTAACGTTGATAATATTATGCATATTAAGAAACTTCCTCAACCAGGAGAAACAATAGCAATGTCTGAATTTTCAAAAGCTGCTGGTGGTAAGGGAGCAAATCAAGCCGTAGCAAGTAGTCGAGCAAAAAATGAAACAATTTTTGTTGGACGTGTTGGGGATGATGACAATGGTCGCTTTATGCTTGAACAATTTAAAGAAAATGGAATTAATGTCGACCATGTAGCTATAACTCCAAACCAACAAACTGGACAAGCCTATATTTTGCTTCAAGAGACAGGACAAAATTCAATTATTATTCAACATGGTGCAAATTTTGACGTAACAGCAGACGATGTTAGAAATGCGAAAAGCCAAATTGAAGATAGTGATTTTGTGATTGCTCAATTTGAAACACCAATTGAAGCAACTATTGAAGCTTTTAAAATTGCTAGAGAAGCTGGTAAAATTACTATTTTAAATCCTGCGCCTGCCCGTACTGATATTCCAGAAGAATTATTAGAGTTAACCGACTTGATTACTCCTAATGAAACTGAAGCTGAGAGTATTACAGGAATTAAAGTTGACAGTGAAGAGTCAATGAAGAAGAGTAGCGAAATTTTTCATCAAATGGGAATTAAGGGTGTAATTATCACAATTGGTGAACGTGGATCTTATGTTTCTTATGAAGACATTGAAGAGATTGTTCCAGCTTTCAAAGTAAAGGCAGTTGATACAACGGCAGCTGGTGACACATTCTTAGGTGCTTTATCTAGCGAATTGAAGCCTGATTTAAGTAACTTAAGAGATAGTGTAATTTATGCGTCCAAATCATCCTCATTTACAGTTCAAAAATTAGGTGCATTTCCATCTATTCCAACTAGAGAAGTAGTTGAAGAAGCTTTGAAGGAGAAAAACTAATGAATAAGACAGAGCAAGATCAATTAAAAAAAGAAGCGGCTACTAAAGCAGCTAAGATGGTAGAGCCTAATTCTGTTTTAGGAGTTGGAACAGGCTCGACAGTTGCATTTTTCATCGATGCATTAGGTGAACGCAAAGAAAAAGAAGGGTTTAGTTTAAAGCATATTGTTACTACTTCTAACCGTAGTAAGAAGCAACTTGAAGGACTGGGCTTTAAGGTTGATGAATTAGCAGATATTGATCAAGCCGATTTAACAGTAGATGGCGCTGATCGAGTAGACGATAATTTAGATGGAATTAAAGGCGGCGGTGGTGCCTTAACTTTAGAAAAAAATGTCGCTATCAACTCAAAGAAGATTATTTGGATTGTTGATGAATCAAAACTTGTTCACCATCTCAGCGGCTTTCCGCTTCCAGTTGAAGTATTACCAGTGTCTGCTGAACAAAACTTTAAGCGTTTTGAAGCAGAAGGGTTGAAGCCTCAATGGCGTTTAGATGATGAGGGTAAGCGTTATGTAACGCATTACGGTAATTACATCATTGATTTAGCTGCTGATCCAACTCCAGTACCACACGGTTTAGCTGATTATCTAGACCACACAGTTGGTGTAGTTGAGCATGGCTTGTTTTTAGATATGTGTGATGAAGTCATCATTGCACATAGTGATGGTACAATTGAAGATAAGAAGAGAAAATAATTATTTTTTCAAAAACTAATATAATTTTTAAAAGACTTGATCAGTTCAAGTCTTTTTTTGTAAC
>CATLCE010000057.1:0-4058 GCA_949888035.1 Lactobacillus johnsonii
CAATTGAATACCATTCTTACTTTATTAAATTTTATTCACCAAATTTTGGCTCTTTAGTAATGACTTTCATTCCATGCATATATGGTTGTAAAGCTTCTGGAACATTTACAGTTCCGTCTTCATTTTGGTAATTTTCCAAAATAGCAGCTACTGTTCTACCTACAGCTAGACCAGAGCCATTTAAAGTATGTGCTAAATGAAGTTTACCATTTTCGTCTCTGTAACGAATCAAACTACGACGTGCTTGGAAGTCAGTACAGTTTGAACAACTTGAAATTTCACGATACTTATCTTGTGCTGGCATCCAAACTTCTAGATCATAAGTTTTTGCACTAGTAAAACTTGCATCCCCAGTTGAAAGAGCAACAACATGATATGGTAAACCAAGTTTTTGAAGTAAATGTTCAGCATTATGGGTTAATTTTTCCAATTCATCCCATGAACTTTCTTCGTCAACAATTTTTACCATTTCAACTTTTCTAAATTCGTGCATTCTGATTAATCCACGAGTGTCACGTCCAGCTGATCCCGCTTCACTTCTAAATGCTGGAGAGAATGCAGTCACATTAATTGGTAATTGCTCTCCATCTAAAATCTTGCCGCGAAAGTAATTAACTAATGGTACTTCAGCAGTTGGAATTAAAGTTAAATCACGTGGCTTATCAGGATCGTCATTATCTACAATTGTGTAAACATCCTCAGTAAACTTAGGGAATTGACCAGTTCCTTGCATAGAAGCATCGTTAACTAAGTATGGTGGAATTACTTCAGTATATCCATCTTTAGTATTTTCATCTAAGAAAAAGTTTGAAACTGCACGTTCAAGTAATGCTCCTGCGCCTTTGTAATAAACAAAGCGGGCACCTGAAACTTTAGCAGCAGTATCCCAGTCTAAAATATTCAATTCTGTTCCAATTTCCCAGTGAGGTTTTGGTTCAAAATCAAGTTTAGTAGGCTCATGCCACTTACGAACTTCTTCATTGTAACTTTCATCAGGTCCGATAGGATCTGAGTCTGCCGGGAAGTTAGGTAAACGAAGTAAGATGTAGTTTTGTTTTTGAGTTAAATCTTCTACTTCTTTATCTAAATCTTTAATTTCTTTACCTACTTCACGCATTGCTTTAATGGCATCACTTGCATCTTCTTTATTGCGTTTAGCTTGAGCAATTTGATCAGATACTTCATTACGCTTTTGCTTTAATTGTTCACTCTTAGTTAAAGCTTCACGTCTTTCTTTATCAATAGCTACTAATTTATCTAATTCTTCTGGTTTAATTCCTCGTGTAGCTAATTTTTTCTTTGACCAGTCTAAATTCTCTCGAATTACTTTAATGTCTAACATATTTCCTCCTTAAAAATAAAACAAAAAGCCGACTCATCCCTACACGGGGACGAATCGACTTACACGGTTCGCGGTACCACCCACATTTGGTTAAAAAATACCACACTCAAAAAGCGATAACGGTGCTAACCGTGTAGAATTACCTACCCACATTCGAAATCTGGAAACGACTTTTTTACTCATTCACACCAACCATGAGCTCTCTGAAACTAGTCTTAGGATTTCATGTTTATTTGCATTATATCATGCCAATCCTGTGGTGTTAACAAATAATATTTTTCTTGATAATTAAAAAGTGAAGAAACCATTGAATAATCAGTGGTATAGACATATCTAAACCCTAATTTTTTTAACAATTTTTGTGAATTTGTATTAGAAACAAATGTACCCGCCCAAATTTGATTTTGCTCTAATTCTTTAAAAGCAAAATCAATAATTAGTTGTAAGGCTTCGGTCATTAAACCTCTGTGCCAATATTCTTTATCTAACAAAAAACCTAAATCTTTTGTTAGTAAAAGACCATTGTATTCATCTAATCCACGTTCATATAATTCAACTAAGCCGATTAGACGATTATTTTCTTTTAGTACTATACCGTAACTATAGGGACGTACTTGATATTGAAGGGCACTTTTTTTGGCCGCATCTAAATCTTGTAAATATTGGTAACCTGCACTTTTGTGATAAATATTATCCTGTCCCCACTTAAGAAGCGTAGGAGCATCTTTAGGTTCAATTTTTCTTAAAATAATTCTCTCAGTTTCTAGCATTACTTGCCTACTAACTTTACTAACCATTTTGCACCATAAACTAACCCTAAACTATAGGCTGCAATGGTCCAAGGTTTTCCTAATAAAATTATCCATAAATATGTTGAGAACTTCATTTCAGTTAATCCAGCAATCATACATAAAATGTCATCTGGCGCCATTGGCGCAATAATACACAGACCAAAAAACCAATTAAATTTTTTCTGATTGGCTGTCCACTTCATGTATTTTTCATACGTCTTTTCAGAAACTAAATGTAAGATAAAGGGTCTACCATAATGTCTGGCCAAGAAGAATAAAATAATAGATCCTAAACATATCCCGACATAATTATAAATAAAGCCCCATATTGGACCAAAAAATATTACTCCTCCAAGCAGCGAAACTCCACCAGGGATAATCGGAATTACAACTTGTATTATCTGAATTAATGTAAAAATCAAAGGACCGATAATTTGCTTGTCTGCTAGATAGGCCTTCATTTTTTCTTGGCTTGTAAAAATTCCTAACCTATACCAATAAATACTTAGCAAAATTAGAATAATTGTAGTAACAATGGTCAAAATATTAATTAATTTACGACTCGTTTTAGTAGACATTTTTCTGCCCTCCTTGGTATGTTAAATTAATGATAACAAAAACAAGGTAAAATAGGCGCACTAACCTAGGAATTAAACTTAATTATAATGAAAATAAGATATGACTCATCATTAAAATTTATTCTATAATATTAGTGTGTTATAAAATAACTAAGAGGCATGACTATGGTTGTTATAAAAAAAGATATAATTTACGATGAAAATAACAATTTGAAGACTGATATCTATTTTCCAAATGATACTACTTCACAAACAAAACTCTTAATCTTTTGGCATGGCGGAGGATGGTTTGCTGGTTCTAAAAACGATGTTAAAGACCTAGGAATAAAATTCGCAAACGCTGGCTTTATGACCTTAATTCCTGATTATCGTTTAGCACCCGCTTTTACTTATCCAGCTGCTCATCAAGATAGTAAGAAATTTGTTGAATGGCTTTTAGATTCTGATTATACCGATGATGATGATCAACAAAATATTGTACAAATTGGTGCAAGTGTCGGCGGTACACTAGCTTTGTATATTGCTGGAATTTACGGTTTTCCTACGGTTACGTGGTCAGCATCGGTAGACTTCTCGAACTGGATGAAAAGTCATCAAGATGTTATTCCATCAAGATATGGTGCCAATGAGTTAAAACTAACAAATTTATATGATATTTTTGAATCATTCTACAAATTTTTTGTAAAAACCTATGCTGGGAAAAATGATCATGCTATTTTGAAAAAAATGGATGTCGAAAATTATGATCTTAGCCATTTGGGCCGGCTAAAAATGATCAATTCTGCCCATGAATTAGTTCCACTAAATGGTGTTTTAAAATTTATCGACTTTTTAGCTAACAATGATCATGAGGTTGAATTATTAATTATTAAAGGTCATCGGCATGCAATGGATTACGCCATGGATTATATTGATGAATCTTTAGATTTTTTGTATCAGACAATCAAGGAGAAGAAGAATGATCAACATTAACAAATTTGTTTCCATTCGTAAAAAATTAGGTTTGTCTCAAACTGAGCTATGCAATGGAATTTGTACTCAATCTACATTAAGTAAATTTGAAAATAATGGCCGCATTCCTTCTCTAAAAATTTTAAATAGTCTGTGCGACCGAATGAATATTAATGTGGCTGATATCATGGATGTTGACTCTAATAAAAAAATATCCCATAAATTATTTGAGGCCGACTTTGCTGTTATTCAGCTTGATTTTCCAAAAGTTGCTCAAATTTTAAGCAGTGTTAATAAGGATGAATTAGTCCGCCAAGAAGATATTCTTCACTATTATTATCTGCGCGGTCTACTAGCTTTAAATTTAGATCATGCTAAAACTGACGCACTTTACTA
>CATLCE010000058.1:0-4006 GCA_949888035.1 Lactobacillus johnsonii
CATGGAATACCGGTAATGGCAATTACTGCTAGCATTAACGAAGCCATACTTTCATTTCCTAAATGAAAATCTACGATAAAACTAGGAAGTTTATAAGCAAGAGCCATGTAGAAAATATAAATTAAAAGTGTAAGGATGCTGAGATAAATAATGTTTGAATTAAAAGCTTGCTTTATATTAGAAAGAGAAAAATGTTTTCCAGAAGAATGTTTAGTTTTCTTAGGAACTTTAATAAAGTGTTCAAACATAAAAAATACGGTAATGGCAAGAATGTATACCCAGAAAACTGCGTGCCAAGATAATGTTACTAGATAACAAATAATAAAGGCAGAAGCGATGTAGCCAACATCGTTCATAATGTTTTGAAACCCTAATAGACGGTTGAGTTCAGTTTTATTATTTTCATAAATCATCATAATTAAGCTTACGGCTAAGGAGTTATAAATTCCAATCCCTAAACCAAGTAAGATGCGGAGAATAAATATTAGCCAAAAACTATTAATAATTACTGGTAATGTTCCACAAATTCCAACAAGAGCTAATCCAATTAAAATTACTTTTTTTCTACCAATTTTTTTAACTAGAAAAGGATTTATTAAAAGACCAAATATTTCTCCAAAGTTAGGAATGGTAGTCAGTAATTCCACTGTAACACGCGGAATATTAGGAAAGGCTTTTTCCATTAAGGGAAGAGCAGGAGAAATAACTGAAGGCATCATAATAAAGAGAGATATTGCTAGTAAAGTAGCTTTAAATATTGGTTTAGATACCTCTTTTTCAATATTCATAACTATCGTCCTTTCGTTGACAATATTGCTTTCAACGTCATTCTAACAAAGATAGGTAGAAGAAGAAAAAATAACTATCAAAAGCTTCACTTAATGATCTTTTATTACAATTTCTCTATGAGAGAGTAAAATAAACTTATATAGATGGTAAATAGTCTCACCTTAAAAGGAGAAAATTATGAACGCAATTTTTGAAAGAGAAGCAGTTAGAAAATATACTAATGAAGAAGTAGAGGAAGAAAAAGTCCAAAAGCTAATTGATGCTTTTCAAGCTTCACCTTGTGCCATGCACCAAACTGATGTCATGGAACTTAGTGTAATTACAAAACCAGAACTACTTAAAAAGATAGAAGATAGTACGGACAATTCTTGTTACAATGCACCATTAATATTTATGATTAATACCAAAAAGGCCAGCCAATTTGGTGAAAGGGATGCTTCTGTAGCAGCTGAGAATGTAATGGTAGAAGCGGCAGATTTAGGTTTAGGATCAGTTTATGTAATGGGTGGAGTATTTGCACTAAATAAGTTTCCTGAACTTCAAAAAGAATTGGGAATGGATGAGGGTTATGAACCTACTGTGCTTGTGCCAATTGGTTATTCAGCTGATAAAGAACAACTAGAAGATAGAAGCAATCGATATACAGTAGTTAGAAAATAGATCAAAATATAGTAAAAAGGGTACAATGATACCATATGATAGTCGCTGTACCTTTTTTACTATATTTTATTTACTTAAATCAATAATTTTATCGAAAAGTTTCTTTTCTTGATCAAAAAGTTTGTTAATAGAAATAGGTGAAAAGATGAAATACTTGGATAGATATGCATACCTTTATTCCATATTTATTTGCCTTTTTGTTTTGGGGCTTTCAAGACTTGTTTAAGAAAATATCATGGAAATGGTATGTGGGTGCGATAATATTTACAGTAAGCTTAGCTTTGATTTTTCCTTTAGTTAGATTGAAATCATATGTCAATGAAATTGTAATTATTTCGGAATCATTGATGATTGTTTTTAGTTATAAATTAATGATCAAGAGATTAAGTGGACCAGTAACTTTCTTTTTAGGTTTGCTTGTTGGGTTATTTTGGGGAGTGGCATTATTTAGTTTAGTAGGAGTTATTTATAATATCAATTAATAATAAGGAGTAGAATTGGGCTATGGAAATAGAAGAAGTAAACATATAAAATCAACAGATGATCATATACCAATAAAGAAGTTAACTAGTAAGGAAATAAGTAGAAATAGGTTTTAATTGTTAATTCTTTAGAAAGCAAAAAAACTAATACATCATTGTTAGATAAACGTTGATGTATCAGTTTTTTTAGTTAGAGTATTTTTAAAATGCTTTAAGTTCTATAAGAATGATTGTGAGATCCAGTAGAAATTAAGTCAATAGTTAATAATTCTAATTGGCCTTTATGAATTTTATATACTAAAACCCAATTTCCAGCTTTATTATGTTCAACATGCAACGCACGCATAGACTTGAATGAACCTTTTAATTGATGATCATCGTATTTTTGAGCAAGAATCTCAAATTTTTCTTCAACTAATAAATTGATAACATGTTTCAACTTATTGGTATCGTAGTGTTTTCTTTTGAGCTTCTTGTAATCTCGCTTAAATTGAGGAGTGAAGTTGATTTTTGCCATTAATCTTTATCAAGCTCCTCAAATAATTCATCTACTGAATCTGCAGTTTTGTAATCTCCTATTTTGTATTCTTGGAGTGATTTTTCTATGTTAGATTTCATTGTTGGAGAAATATCTGAATATCTTGATAAATTAACTGGTATAGCGTTTTCGCTTACTACTTGCGTTAAAATCATTCTCATTGCTGATGACCAATCAAGACCATATTCGTTAAAAACATCAGTTGCTTGTTTTTTTAAATCTTCCGGTAATCTCAAACTTACAGTAGTTGTCATAATTTTCACCTCAAATGTATTACGTTTAACCACATTATAACACATGATAAAACATTTTTGATAAATCTAAGAGGCCTTTGTGAATAAATTAGGTTGTTAATAATGTAGAAGATAGGTATAAAATAGCTAAAAAGTTAATATCAGAAAAAGGCAGCAATTCAAAGATAAAATCACTGCCTTTTTTTAATTAATCCATTCATCACGCAAAATACCGTATTTCATGCAATCATAGTATTTTTCTTTATAAAAACGCACTTTCCTAATTTGAGCTTCTTTTTTAAAACCTAATTTTTGAGCAAGATGGATCATTCGTGGGTTTCCACTCCAAGTGGTTAATCCGATATGCTCTAATTCTGGATATTGGTCAAAAATTTCAGATATCCATATTTTTAGTACTCGACCACCTATTCCACCGTGCCAATAGGTGGGATTATAAATAACTATGCCAATTTCAAGCCAGCGGGTTACTTCATCTATCCAATTTTTTGAAACCATCCCGATGCCTTTTCCATCTAAACAGATGCATTTACAAGAATCGCTTAGTAGATAGTCAGTAATGGGACTATGTTCAAACTGAGAAAAAGAAGGATAAGCATGATAATCATTAAAATAGGGTGCATTCCATTTAGTCCATTCAGGATTTTCATCTTGAAAACCGTCTTGCCAAATATGTTTTAAATACTGTGAATTAAAGGAAGATAAAGTTAATAATTTATTTTTCTGTGTCATCTAATTTTCTCCCGTATTTAACAATATAAAAAAGTTGAGTTACTAAGGTAATTAGCCAAATTATTGTTAAAGTGCCTGAAATAGCAAAAAGTATATACGAAAATTGAGGGTCATCTTTTAATTGATGTGAGGCATAGATCATTAATAGCATGCCGCACCAAAAACTTAGATTGCTGATAAAGTCCAATGATTTTGCTTTCGAATTTGTTTCAATTATTTTTAATTTAGAATCTTCTTCATTATGTTTATCATCGCTCGTATTTTTTATTGCGCTTCTAAAGTAATAAAAGGCGACACTGAGCAAAATGATAATCTCTATTATGTACCAAATAATTTGTCTAGAATTGTGAGCTTGTATTTGTAAATACGATACCGATATTAATAATCCAATACCAATTATTGAAACAATAGCCGCAAGAATGTACCTTATTCTATTTTTCATTCAATCATCCCCAATTCGTTATTGTAAGCTAAATGGTTTTAAAGTTAATGATTTATTTTTTAGTGTCATCTACTTGTCTCTCATATTTAACAACATAAAAGAGTTGAACTAA
>CATLCE010000059.1:0-3869 GCA_949888035.1 Lactobacillus johnsonii
GTCATTAATAAAGCGGCTAGAATGATATTAATCATTAGCCGCTTTTGTTTAAACATATATGGAAAGAGAGACCATAGGTTATTCTTCTTTTCTTTAATTGGTTCAAAGTTTTCATTGGGAACCATAAAGAGTGCAATCCCTGTCCATTCTTGAGCGAACCTATCTTTAGGCATTTTTATCACACCAACTGAAGGATCTGGATCGGCAATTAATAAATAATTTTTAGTATTTTTTAGCACCACATAATAGTGAAGCAATTCTCCCTGTTTAAGTACGTGAGCAATAAAAGGATACTGAATACCGTCATCATTAAATAAAGACATATCTGCCTTTACGGCTTCTGTTTTTAAATTAAATTTCTGGGCTGTTTTAACTAACCCTAAAGCAGTTGTTCCTTCAAGATTAGTACGCGCTTCATGACGTAAATGAGCTAAAGATATACGAGAATGATATTGTTTTAAGATCATCGCTAAACAAGCAACTCCGCAATCCATCTCATCTACTTGAGGTACATAAACAGATTTATATTTGAATAACATAAGTCTTACCTTTTATTTAACGTTAATTTCTGGATATTTACTTAGTAAATTTTTGACATTTTTTCTACAACTACGAGCAAATATTACTTCGTCACCATTAGGAAATGTTATTGTCTTTTTCGAAAAATCAATGCTATCAATATTATTTGGATTGACTACGCAAGATTGAGATACTTTAACAAGAAAGTCATTTTCATCACTAATTTTTGAAATATTACTTCTAAATTCAGCTGAACCAGTTTCAGTTATTAACGTAACTTTATGTTGTGTAGGGCTATTTTCAAGATAATAGATATTAGTATCTTCTACCTTATTTATCCTGCGGCCTACTTTATAAACAAGCTCTTTTCTTCCAGACTTTGTAAGATTGTTAATACTTTGAATCGCCCCAGTAATTGTTTCTTCTAGACGCTTCATCATATCATTTTGGTCTAGTGCTTTATTAATATAATCAATTGCACCAATTCGTCTTCGATAAGTTAAGGGGGCATATTTAGCATAAGCAGTAACAAAAATAATCTGAGCATTCGGATCTTGTTTTTTGATGAATTCTGCTAAATCTACTCCATTCTTAGCTTCAGAATTTTGACTTAATTCAATATCTAAGAAGTAAATTGCATTTTGAATATCCTTAGCCACTACATAACTTACGACTTGCTCAAAGGTAGTGGCAACTTGCTCTACACTAATCTCCACATTTTCATAAGCTGTATTGTCTTCCACTAAATTCTCAGCTGCGTATTTCACATTGTTTGCTAAATTATTTGCTAGTGTTCTATCATCATCACAAATAATTACTGGATATTTCAATATTTTTTCACTGCTATATAAAACATGGAAATATGTAGAAGAATATGTATTTTCTACATATCAGAAAGATATATTTTCCCTTTCTTTGTTTTATTTACTGTTGTCTTCATTAGTATTCTGATATTCCATTTAGGAGTAATCACATTGACTAGCTCTCACACCTTTAGGGCCTAGCCAGCCCCTTTGTTTTTATTTTTTTATCTTGCTAAAGCTAAAAGGTTTAAAACTGCATTTTCATCTCGATCATTACTGTAATCACACTTATAACAGATATACTCATTATGTTTGGTGCCATGCTTTTGATTGCCTTGCAAAGTAATTTTTTCATCACCCGTTTTGACGTATCCGCATTTAGCGCATCTTTGTGTTGATGGATATGTTTTATCAGCTAAGATTAATTCTTTGCCATACCAATCACACTTATAAGTTAATATCTGTCTAAACTTACTAAATAAAGACCTCTGCATACCTTTTGAAGCTACGTGCGTCATCATCATGTCTTTGACTGCTAAGTCTTCAATTACGATTTGGTCGTAATTATCTACAAGCTTAGTAGTAAACTTCTGTAAAAGATCATTTTGAATATTAGCTACCTTGCGATAATCTCTTTGCAGTTTGGTTCTCACTGCAGAGTAATTATTTGATTTAATAGCTGATTTCCCATTAATTTCTCTTTTACGGGCTAGCATCCTTTGATAATGCTTGATACGTTTATATAGTTTTTGCAGTTTAACAGGCAAAACATTGATTTGTCCATCTGTGTAATTAAAGTGACCGACATTGACATCAACTGCTGTCTTTTGATGAGTTTTAGATTTATATTCAATCTTTTCTTCATAGGGAAGAGCCGCATAATAAGCGTTTTTTTCTTTGAAGATACTTACTACTTTAACTTCACTCATCTTTAAGGCCCCATAACTAGACAAATCAAACCAATCTTCTTTTGAGACACTTCTAGGTTTATCAAGTCGAAGCTTGCCATTAACAATCTTAGCTCGATCAGTTTTAAAGCTTTGTCTAGGGGCTTTCTTTGATTTGAAACTAGGCTTACCCCAATCAGATTGAGCCTTATCAAAGAAGTTCTTCCAAGCATTAGCCAAATCTTTAACCACTAATTGAAGACAACGTGCAGATAATTCATACTGCCAATCTTCTTTCTTAGCTACTAATTCATCACGGACCCTGCGTTCATTAGGGCTAGGATTATCTTTTTTATTTAATGTATGAGCTTCATACATTAATTGCCAAGTTTCTAATCCTTTGTTCCAGCAATACCTACGATAGTCGCACAAATTATCAAGATGCTTTTGCATTGTTTTATTAACTTTTAGCTTAACTACTTGTGTTTTAATCATTTCTTCACCTCCTTAAATACAAACATAAGTTTATCTAAGGAAGGAAAGCAAAACAAGTAAATATTAAATTAAAGCTTATTTTCCATGTTTAACTTTCTAAATAAGCTTTTTTCTATTTCTTCTATAAATTTCTATATTTTCATTAACTGTTAATTAGCTCCTCTGGTTCAATTACGAGATAGAAATCAAAGTATCCCTTCGGTATCTCATAAGAAATCGTCATATTTTCATATTTATTCTTAATACTATTAATATTGGCTAAACCCATGCCAGAATGACTTTTCTTCGTTGAATAACCACGTTGCTGGATTTGTTTAAGTGAAATTTCTGAATCTCTTCTTTTATTCTGAATTTCATATTCAAATTCGCCATCCTCATTTGAACTAATCATAATTTCAATATGAGCTTTTTTATTCTGCTTCGATAATGCTTTACTTTCTTCAATTGCATTATCACAACTGATGCCAATAATTCTAACTAAATCCAATTCATTAATATTGTTAGGGATTTTAGTAATATCATCTCTACATTCGAAATTATATGGGATTTTTGATCCATACATTTCTGTTAACTTAGCAATAATAATGCTTTTCAAAGATTTTACTTTAATGTGATTAACATCTCTATACTTTTCAAATGCTTTGGCATTTAAATTAGTCTTAGTATATTCGTCTAGTTTTTGAATTAGTTCCTTCGTATCTCCCTCTTGTGCACTGATTTTTAATGAATTAAACATATTTCGATAATCATGGCGAAAAGCACGCAGTTCATCTTCGCTCTCTTCTAAGTATCGCGTGTATTCTTGAAGTTGTTTTTGCTCTTTTATTAGTTTGTCTTGTTGGGACTTTTTCAAAAGATGCTTTTGAATATTTATTAGTTCCACGTAAGTCGCTATAGCAAAAACTATTTGAATTAATACAAAAATTGTAAAAAATATACTTAATGATGTAACCTTCTTAGTTTTCGCATAAAAAATCATTGTTAAAGTAGTGGAAACATATAGATAGATCAATAGTCCTATAAACACATTGTGATTTTCACTCATTAAATATGAGTAAAGAAACTTATATAATGTTTCAATAATAAAAACTGCAAGAATTATAATGCTAATTTGGACCAATAAATCAAGATAAATTATATCCTCAATATGCAAAAGTTCCATTAA
>CATLCE010000060.1:0-3670 GCA_949888035.1 Lactobacillus johnsonii
GCTCATGAATTAGTTGAAAGTGGTCATATGATTGGAAAAGTAACAGTTTCTAATTGGCAATAAAGATAAGTTGAAGACTATCTTTATTTGATGAGTATAATTGACAGCGAAATATGCTATAATTTAGGTAAAGAAAAAGGAGATCCGAAGATCTCCTTTGCAGCCCGCTTTAAGAGCGGTGACAAAATTATAGTTTTGGCAAACGCCTACTCAATAACTCGGTCAAAAGTTATGAATTGAGCGGCGTTTTTGTTTATTTTTTGTTGTGATGATCGATATATGTTAGCAAAGCTAACATAAAAGTACCAAACAAAAGCATTAACGAGATGGCCTCGTATACGCTCATCTGGCTGAACCCTTTCCAATTGATGTCGGTCCATAGGCCTCACCTCCGGGAGGAAAAACAGCCACCGCTCATAAAACTTTCTGCAGATATAATTATAGCGAAAATTTGTTTGCAACAGAATATAGACTAGTGAAAAAGCTCGCGATTAATTTCGCGGGCTTTTTGCGTACAAAAAATTATTCTTGGCCAAAGCAGCTAAATTAGACAGTGAAATTTCAGTAGGATTGATTAACCAAATAGAAAATGCATTCCATAAACTACCGACACTTAAAAGAGCAATATATTTCATTTGGATTGAGTCATATTCATTGCCTTGGTAAGAAAGAGAGAGATGCTGGTTGTGAAAATCCATGAAGTACTGGGGAAAAATAGAATTGAATTTGTTTAAAATTACCGACGATAGATTTGCATTAACTAAAATAGTTAATTGTGGAATGTATCGTTTCCAAAATTCAAAAAGTAAAGTGATCAGATCTTCATAATTTTGAGGATTCTTTTTGTTAGCATAAGTAACCCAATCATTAAGTAACTGATCAATATATGTATTTAATAAGTTTTCTTTATTTTTAAATAAACGATAAAAGGTCTTTCGCGACACACTTGCACCAATAGAAATATCCACAATCGTAATTTCAGAATATGGTTTTTCCTCTAATAGTTTAAAAAAGCTTTTTAAAATTTTTTCTTTATTTTGCTTGGACATTCTATTTCTCATCGCCTATTACTCCTAATTTTGACACAATTCTATTTAGAGTGAGACACAATTTAAGTTTTCACTGAATCTATTGCCAAATAAAAAATTTCTTTGTATGGTGATATTACAGTTAATGTCACACGTGTGTCAATAATTTTTAACTGTAAATGACAGAGTTAAAACGGGAGGAATAGACAATGTCAAAAACAAGAAAAATTATTGGCTTTATTGGTTTAATACTTGCAATGTTCATGGGAGCATTAGATGCAACAATTGTTAATATTGCTTTACCCGACATTATGAAAGACTTAAAAACCGGATTAACAGATACTAGTTGGGTTGCTACAATCTATGTTTTAGCAATGGCAGCATTTATTATTACTGCATCAAAATTAGCAGATATTTTTGGTCGTAAAAAGATTATGTTGTTGGGAGTTATTATCTTTGGCGGATTTTCTTTTGCTTGTATGACAGCAGACTCGTTAAAGTTGTTAATTGTTTATCGTTTCTTTCAGGGAATAGGAGGAGCAATTTTAACGCCCATTGTTTTACCAATGGGTATTGAGTTATTTGGAAAAGCAAACACTAGTAAAATTACTGCGTTAATGGGAGCATTTAGCGCATTAGCTGCCGCTGGTGGACCTGCAATAGGTGGGCTAATCATTAACTATCAAAATTATCACTGGATTTTTGGAATTAATATTCCAATTTCACTTATTGCTTTCTTACTGATTTTGCTTGGAACAAATGAATCATATGATGAGTCAATTAGTAAATCTGTTGATTGGCTAGGAGTTATTTTTTTAACCGGATTTATGGGTTCACTATGTTTTGGCTTACTAGAAGGTAGAGAATATGGCTGGAATTCAAATATTATTGTTGGATGTTTTATTGGAAGTTTGATTAGCTTAATATTATTTATCATGGTAGAAGCGAAGGCTCAATCACCTATTGTTAATTTAAATTTATTTAAAGAGAAGACTTTTTCAGCTTCTTGTATCATCTATATGGTTTTTGGTTTTGCAATTATAGGACCATCCTTAATTTTGAACTACTTCTTGCAAAACGTTAAAAACTATTCAGCATTACATTCTGCTTATTTAATTATTCCAGCATCATTAGCCATCGCAATAGGGATGCCCCTAGCAACAAAAATGTATAGAACTATTAGTGCCAAGATGTTAATTGGAATTGGCTTAGTTGTTACTGCGGGTGGTCTAGCAATGCTAGGTATGATTAAAATCAATACTAACCAGGATATAATTGTTAGTTGTAATAGTATCATTGGTATAGGACTTGGCTTTATGGCTATTGCCTTAACTTCATCAGTTAAATATTTACCAGTAGAAAAAACTGGTATTGGATCTGGGATAGTTAATGCTGCTAGATATGTTGGTCAAGCGATAGGAATGGCATTATTAGTAACCGTACTTAATAATAACGTAGCAAGTGCTAAAAATAATATTCGAGAAACTGCATATACTCAAATTCATAGGAGAAATCTTTCTCCAGAAGTTAAAAAGGTAGCTCGACAACAGATTAGCTTAGTTTTTAAAAATTCAAAAAGTGATAATAAGATAAATAGTAAGCAAAAGCAGATGAAAATTAAAATAATGCAAGCTGCTGAGGATACGGCTAATTTACCAATTCCAAAGGAAGGAACAGCTTATAGAAAATTATATTTAGCAAGTCAAAAGCTAAATCATGGAACCGAAAAATTAGGTATATTACCAGTACCTCAATTAAAGCTAGGTATAAATGCTTTAAGTAAGGGACAAAGAAAAATAGGAATAGCTATTAAGTTATTGGCTCAAAAACAACAATTGATTTCTGCGTTAAATAAAATTCAAGCAACGAAGAATAATGAACTTGCAAATGCTTTTGCGCAGGTGTTCATCCTAACTAGTTTATTAACGATTATTTGGTTGCCTTTATGTTGGTTTACAGATCGAAAAGAAGCCAGTAACTAGTGGTAGAGATACTTCTTTATAATAGTAATTAATTTTAATATAATTTGATCTAAGGAAAGTAAAAACACAATTCGGTTGGTAGTCCGAATGTATAATTTATTTATATCAGTAACCTTCCCTCCTAGGATGTCCCTCTTTCCTCTTATTTTTAGGAGGGTACATAATGATTAAAGGTGTATTAACTATTATTTTTGATGAACCATTCTACAAAGCAATTTTTGAGCAATTCGATGGTACTGAATATAAAGTAGCTCAAGTTAATATGGGAACTTCATTGCCAACGATGCCGAAAATAATTGACTTGGTGAATGAGCATTATTCTGACTTACGATTTAGCAAATCAACTCGAGATCAGAAAGTAATGCATCATATTAACCCGAAAAGAGCTCAAAGATTAGCGCATAAAGAAGTTCGGGAACGTGGAATTGGTACTAAAGCTCAGCAAGCTTTAAAAAAGCAATTTGAGAAATCGAAAATAACTAGAAAAAAGATGAATAAAGATAAAAAACGTGAAATGCAAAAAGAGCGTTTTCTACAAAAACAAATTAAACGTCGAAAAAAACATCGAGGTCATTAATAAACAAAAGCTCGCAATTAATTTGCGGGCTTTTGTTGATAAATATGCTATAATTTAGATAAAGAAAAAGGAGATCCGAAGAT
>CATLCE010000061.1:0-3323 GCA_949888035.1 Lactobacillus johnsonii
ATGGTCTTAGTAAGAAGCTAGATTTTCGCCATTTACCAAACGAACTAGTCACTCAGCTAATGCACCGTCGCAACAATATCCCACGAAAGTCTCTTAATTATCGTACACCACTAGAAGTATTCATGAGTTATGTCACAGAAGAACAGCTTTCAACTTTTTTCTAATTTAAATTGACATTTCGGGGTTAAAAATTACGGACAACCTATTCACGAAAATGGTCTATTGTTACGGGACATGTTGGTGCTAACATTAGCTATCTCAGATTATTATTCCTGAAATTGGCCGTTTCACTATCTTAGTCATATAGTACAATACAAATACAAACTTAAAAGTTAGGGTATTATCAATGACTATATTTGTAATTCTATTAATCTATAAATTCATTAAAGGCACATTTGAATATGAAAAGGTAACACGATTTGAGCTAATAATTATCCCCGTGTATTCCGCAATTATGATGGTCTTGAGCTTAGAAAACGTCAGATCTTTAACGGCAGCTGGACTTACAATTATTCTTCTAATCTTAGGAGCTTCAATTGGCTTTCTACAGGCAAGCAAAACACAGATTAAAGACACCAATAAACTAGATTCCCATCAGCGGCCAATTTTGAAGGTTAAAAGAAATTGGCCTTATCTTGTTGGCTGGATAGTTTCATTTGCAATTGGCATCAGTGTTGAAGTATTTTATGGCGTGCATATTAATGCTACGGAAATATCACATGAACTGTTTGAAGAGGTTCTTAAAGACTTATCCACAATCGCCTTTTTCCGTAGTCACAACGCCTGGTTCATCTGGGTGTTAAATGTCGCAACTAGTTTTACTTATGGGGCCTGCTTAATGGTTCGCTATCCCAAGATTAGAGAAGCAGTGCGACGGAAGAAATAAAGTGGCCAATACAGGATCTTATTAAAGTAAACCTAAATATGCTAAACTTTAGTAAGAATATGTGATTTAGGAGGAGTCATCTAATGGAATTACAAGATGCAATTAATCAACGCCATTCAATTCGTCAATTTACGGACAAACCCGTTGAAAAGAAAATGATTACTAAAATTGTTGAATTAGCTCAACGTGCTCCATCATGGGTAAACTCTCAACCTTGGCAAGTATATTGTGCGATGGGCGATACATTACAAGAAATTAAGAATGCTTATCGTGATCAAGATATTGCAGGTAACCAAGGGAATTCAGATTTGCCAGTGATGAGCCGTGAAGATTGGGCACCGCAAACCCAAGATAATATGAAGCAATGGCGGCATGGAATTGTTCATCATTTTGCTAATTTTGATGAAGCTCATGAAAAGATGACAAATGCTAGTAATACTTTATATGATTCGCCTGTAATTCTCTATATTACTATTCCTAAAGCTTCACCAGATTGGTCGATTTTTGATGCGGGCTTGTTTGCTGAAAATATTATGTTAGCTGCAACTGCTTATGGCTTAGGAACGATTCCAACCTATAACAGCGTTCGTTTCCCAGCGATTCTTCACCAAACTTTAGATGTGCCAGAGGATGAACGGTTTATTGTTGGTATCTCGCTTGGTTATTCGGCTGATACGACAATTAATAGCTACCATTCAGAGCGTCGTCCTGTAAATGAAATTTTGCATTTTAACTAAATAGAAACGGCATAATGATTGCAAGGTTTAATTACTCGTCGCCTTTAGGAAAGATTGGAATTTAAGCAGATGAATATGGAATCACTGAAGCAAAATTTGCTGATCGGTCTGAAGAGAATAATCTTAATCCTAATTATCTTCCAATTAAAGATGCCGTTAAATGATTATTTCCTGGGAAATATTCCTTCAACATATCCCTAGTTCCATTTGAACGGCACAGACTTTCAATTGAGAATATTAAGCTCTAGTAATAAAAAGACGTGGGTGAGAAAAAAGTGTTTTTTCCACTCACGTCTATCTTTTTATTCTTTCCATTTAATTGAAAAGTCATTCAATTTGCTTTTATCCTTGAAATATTTTTTGACTTTTGGCACAACTTCTTTTCCATAAATTTCAATTGCTTTTAATACATCTTTATGGGGCATTGAGGCAATTGGCAAGTGGAGGTAGAAACGCTTCAAGCCAAGTAATTCCATCATTTTAATAATCTTGTCAGCAACCGTATCGGCATCC
This sequence comes from Lactobacillus johnsonii, assembly GCA_949888035.1. Lineage (GTDB taxonomy): Bacteria > Bacillota > Bacilli > Lactobacillales > Lactobacillaceae > Lactobacillus > Lactobacillus johnsonii_B. The sequence goes on from CATLCE010000061.1 coordinate 2,137, forward strand.
CCAACAAAAATAACACCATTTTCGCCAATGCTTTCAAGGTATTGTTCATATGTCATGCCAGTCCATTGAGGCCGCTCTTTACTAATCGTATCAACAAGCAATTTAGTTGGATAGAAATATTCTTTGATTGCCTTTTCTTTGTCATCGCTTAACCATCCCCACGAGTGGGCAGAAACAGGCATTTCACTTAATTTGTGGCCTGTTTTTTCAGCCACAACACGATAGAGCTGTACTAATGGCTTAAAGGCATCCATCTGACCACCAATAATTGCATAAACGATTGGTAGTCCCATTTCAGCAGCTCTAATGGTCGAGTTAGGATTGCCACCAGTAGCTAGCGATATTTTCAATGGCTTCTTTGGCCGAGGATAAATTCCAATATGATCAACTTTTGGCGTAAACTTTCCTTTTGGCCAATCAAGAATTTCGTTCCGGTTAATTTCAACTAGCATATCTAATTTTTCTTTAAATAGTTCATCATAATTGTCAAGATCGTAACCAAATAAGTCAAAAGCTTCAGTAAATGATCCGCGGCCAGCCATAATTTCAATTCTTCCAGGAGCCATTGCATCAATTGTGGCATATTGTTCAAAAACCCGAATTGGATCAATCGTTGGTAAATTAGTAGTGGCACTTGAAAGATGAATTTGTTTTGTTTTTGCGGCCGCCATCGCTATAATGATTTCAGGTGCCGAAACTGCAAAGTCTTTGCGGTGGTGTTCACCGATAGCATATGCATCAATTCCTACTTGGTCGGCCAATTCTACTTCTTCAATAAGATTTCTAATCCGTTCATCATGGCTAATTGCCTTACCTGTTTTTTCGAGTGGGGTCGTTTCACCAAATGTTGAGATTCCTAATTCGACATTCATAATTAGTTGCTCCTTCCTCTTACTTATTTTTTGTAAGTATATAATATCATAAATATTTTTATTTAACAATGCCACGTCTATAGGTGTTAATCACGTAAATGGCATGTTAAATGTGGGGTTGATTAATGGTTGGTAAATAAAAAATGATCCCTTGCTTTTAGTATTGATGACGGCAAGGGATTTTTAACTCGCCGTTTGTAAAATTAAGTTAGAAAAATAAAAAAGCCATTTGTGATAGACTTTTGAATAACCACAAACAAAAGAAAGGCAATCACAAATGACCTATAAACATCTTACCACACGTGAACTAACCCT
>CATLCE010000062.1:0-3292 GCA_949888035.1 Lactobacillus johnsonii
TGGGAAAACCGCTGTTTGGATTTTCGCAATTCAAACAAGTTAAGCCTGTATCTAAGCAAATTGGTGAAATAGTTAGCGTAAGCTAACGAACCACCAAGCCCCAGAATTCATTCTGGGGTAGTTGACAGATTTACCTTCATTCAATTTGATTCAAATACTTTTGTTTATTTTCAATAGCTTATACTCTATTCGTATACTTGTATATTCTCTTTTTTACGTCGAATATCCTACTAAGCACATTGGCAATCCTATTACTTTATCTCCCGATAGCCAATATTTGATTCTGAAGCATCATGAAGATCTCCTTATTATTAAAAATTGCAAACTAGACAAACCAATATACTACTTAGTAAAACTTAATAATCTTAATTCTATAAAGGGAAAAATTATAGATTCGTCTTCTACACTAGCAGATATTATATTTGCTTTTGACAATAAAGCAGAATTACTTGATAATTCTAAGGATCCAGTTAAAGGCGAAAAAGTTCCAAAATCTGCACTCCAAATTAATCATACTGATTCTATGAATAATGCGAAAAAGAATGACGAGCTCTGAAATAAAAAAACACTGATAATCATCATGAAAAATGTTGATACATCAGTGTTTTTACTTTCCATTTAGGATTATAATTTTCATTTTTATCAATTTCTACTTTTTCTTCTAGCAGCTCAGAAATTAAGTTTTTCCAATCTAAGGCTGTAGGTAGCTCTTTAACAACAATTTCGTCATTCTTTAATTCAAAGGAAACTTTAGTCCCTTTTTCTAAGCCTAGTACTTTTTCTTATAACATCTAAATCATGCATATTTCTTATTGTGTTTTTAAGTACCAAATTCAAAAAGAGATTCACTATTTAGCGAATCTCCTATTGCATCATATTACGCAAAATTAATCTGACGTATTTTTGAATATTCATTACCATGTTCCAATTCAGCATTTCTTAGATCCATATCATTTTGAATATTTAAAAAATATTTTGAAGATACTCCAAATAATCTACCTAATCTCACAGATGTATCTACAGTAATCTTTCTCTTATCATGAAGAATATCAAGAATTCTAGAAGTTGGTACGTCAATTGCCTTAGCGACAGCATATGCAGACAAATTTAATGGTTGCATGAATTCATTCATTAAAATTTCACTCATTTTTGGAGTTGGAATAGTATTATCAAACATATTATTTCCTTTCTTACATTAATGATAATCAACAATCTCTACATTATAGAAATAATTAGGCGTTTTAACTATAAAACAAATTCTATATTGATTATTAATCGTAATACTGTATTGTCCTTTTCTATCTCCTTCTAATTTCTCTAAATGATTTGCTGGTGGAATTCTTAAATCATTTATATCATTTGCAGCGTCCATCATCATAAATTTTCTAATAGCTATTTTTTGAATACTTTGGGGCAGTTTTTTTGAAAATTTTTGATTATAAACTTTTTCAGTCTCCTTATCAGCAAAAGTTAGTATCATTTTTTTCTCCTCTAATTTTATATCTTTATTATATCTGCTCTGCGTATATATGTAAAGCAGATATGCTTTTCAGATTAGTTTTTTTGTAACAATAGGGTACCCCCTATTGTTACACTTTTAAACTACTGAAAAATTAGGAAAAATAGTGTAACATAATAATGTAACAAAATTAAAAGGAAAAATACGAAAATGTCATTAGTTTTTTATGCACGTGTCAGTTCAGAAGAACAAAATTTAGATCGACAACTTGCTCGAGCAAAAGAAGTTCACGCGGATAAAATTTTTTCGGAAAAGTATAGTGGAAAAAATTTTAACCGGCCTGCTTTTAAAGAAATGATGAATTATCTCCGAGAAGATGATATTCTTCAGGTAGTAAGTTTAGATCGACTTAGTCGAGACTATAACGATATTAAAAAATTAATTCAACGTTTAAGAGATATTGGCGTAACACTTATAGTAGATGATTTACCCCAAACCAATACTGGTAACCCACTTGTAGATCAATTCATGATGGATATGATGATTCAACTAATGGGATTTGTTGCACAAAATGAACGAGAGAAAATTAGAGAACGGCAAGCTCAAGGTATAAAGATTGCTAAGGCCGCTCATGTATATACGGGGAGAAAAATTAAATATGGTAAAAATGCTAAAGATCCTAGAAACCGATGGGTTTGGCAAACTGTAGTAGAGGATCTAAAAAAAGAAAATGTTCCCATTGCTTCAATTGCAAAAAAAGTAGGAATATCGCGTCAACAAGTTTACAGAATAAAAAAAAGAGAAAACATTTAAATAAGGAAAATTAATATGAATAACAACAATAAAAACCTGGCTTTAGCACGATTTATTACTTCATTTGGAAGTATGAACAACTATAAAAGTTCTGTCCTTCAAACTAAACGGGTTCTAGATAATGAAGTAGGAGCAAAATTACCAAAAAATGATACAGCTATTTTATATGATGCACTAGATGGTATTTCAGCAATTGAAGATAAGGGCTTTAATAGCGATGGAATAATAGCGGTAAATAAAGCTTTTACTTATTCTGAAAATGAGGATCCTCAACTACCAGGACATCTAAGAAACGCTTTCTATAATCCAGATGATGCAATAATGATAGTTACGGATCCTAATGGTACATCTAGAGGTGCTTATTCGGCTCCTGATGTTGTCAAAAAGAAAGATCTCGATAACATTGTTATCGAATTTAATAAATCTAAAAAAACTAGACGTGACGGTTGGAAAGTTTTTGCAAAAATCTCTAAATTACAACCTTTCCAGGATGGAAATAAGAGAACAGCATTAATTGCTGCTAACGCTGCTATGAATACCTGGGATAAACAGAATTATTTAGTTTTACCTTTTAACAATATTGATCATGCTGAATTTATGGTTAATTTAATGCGTTTTTATGTTGCCGAAACTGATGTTGATGAGGAAAAAGCTTTAGATAAAATCATGACCACTCTTCCCTCAGAGAAAGAAGTTAATTTACACTTACCATTGACTAAAGAAGAAAAAGAAAATCCTTTAGATCTTAAAACAAAAAGAATAAAAAATTTTTATTCTAATAAAGCTATTAATTCTTCATTTAATAATGATTTAGAAAGATAGATAGTAAAAATGACTCAAGAAAGTTTGATTTCTTGAGTCATTTTATTTATTCAATTCTAAATCCAATGTATCTTAACAAACTATAGTTATTCCAAGAAGTACCAGGCTTAGGTTTCCATGCAACTGGTTGTAACTCTAAGTAGAAAATGTTATAGATCAGTTAAAGTGAAAGATGTATTATTTGAATCAATATTTAAT
>CATLCE010000063.1:0-3283 GCA_949888035.1 Lactobacillus johnsonii
ATGTGTGATGAAGTCATCATTGCACATAGTGATGGTACAATTGAAGATAAGAAGAGAAAATAATTATTTTTTCAAAAACTAATATAATTTTTAAAAGACTTGATCAGTTCAAGTCTTTTTTTGTAACAAATCTTAGTTCATAATAAATATGATACGTAAATTTAGAAAGAAGGACCTTTATGTCAAAAAAGCCCTTAATTATTAGTACAGATCCAGGTATTGACGATATTGCTGCAATGACAATCAGTCTTTTTGCAGATGAACTTGATGTTAAAATGATTGTTCCAACCTGGGGAAATGTTTCTTTAGCTCACACTTTACAAAACACTCTTGATTTAGAGAACTTTTTACACACAAAAGTTCCTGTAGTCAAGGGCGCTAATCAGCCGTTAGTACGTCCAGCAATTAGTGCAGCTTCTGTTCATGGTGAAACAGGAATTGCTGGCTTTAAATTTGAAAAAGCTAATGATGATTTATTAGAGCCGGGACTTGCTGCTACTAAGATGTATGAAGCAATTAAAAACAGTCCTGAAAAAGTTACTTTATTAGGAGTTGGTCCTTTAACTGACTTTGCCCTTTTATTTAAGCAGTACCCTGATGTGGTAGAAAATGTTGCTGAAGTTTATATTATGGGTGGAAATATTGGGCATGGAAACCATAGTCCATTTGCGGAATATAATATTGCAGGTGATCCAGAAGCAGCACAGATAGTTTTCCATTCCGGCTTGCCAGTTTATGTAGCTCCACTTGAAATTGGAGATAAAGCTCATTTAACTCAAGATCAGATGGACAAGATTAAAGAATGCGGCGAAGTTGGTAAAATGCTTTATTCGATGTTTTCTAATATTCATGAACCTGATGGAGATACTCGAATTAAGATTTATGATCCGACAGCGGTTGGAATTATGCTTCATCCTGAATTCTTTACTTTAAAGCCAGCTAATGTTGAAATTGAATTAGCTGGACGCTATACATATGGTGCTAGTGTGATGGATTTCTTAAGTGAAGAACATAATGCACAAATTGCAACGGACGTCGATACAGAGAAGTTTGCAGCTTGGTTCATTGATAGTATCAAGACTGCTAATAATGGGAGAAAATAATGACTGATTTAGTCTATCGCTCAGTAATGCGCGATATTAAACAAAAAATACTTAATAATGAATATGAAGATATGCGTTTGCCTGATGAGCGAAGCCTAAGCGACTATTATCATGTAAGTCGTTCATCGATGAAGCGCGCTTTGGGTTTGCTTGCTCAGCAAGGGATAGTTTTTAAAAAAAGAGGTAGCGGAACATTTATTAATCCGCTCTATTTGAAAAATCAGGCACTTTTTAAGTATGAGGGATCAAATTTAGGTATTACTGATTCCTTTAGTGTTCCCGGTAAAAAGCAAAGTATTGAGCTGTTAGACTATCAGGTAATTAAGGCTGACGAAGATTTGAGACAGGACTTGTTTTTAAAAGATTCAGATTTTGTTTATCAAATAAAACGGCTTCGTTTGTTAGATGATCAACCATTTTTAATTGAAACAGGATTTATTCCTATTAAGATTACTCCAGAATTAAATCCGGATATTCTTAAAGGATCCCTCTTTAACTACTTAGAAGATACACAAAATAAAACTGTAACCCGTTCATTCTTAACAATTACAGTTGAGCCATCAACTTTAGAAGATCAGTCTAAATTGATGCTGGCACCTAATGAACCTGTAGGTGTAATGGAAGGTATTTTCTTTTTAGATGATGGAACTCCATTTGAAGTTTCAAATATGAGAATTCATTATAAATATATGAAGTACAATACTTTTGTTAACTTAAGTCAAGAATAAAAATAAGCCATTGTTTTTCTCGGGGAATGAGAGAAACAATGGCTTTTTGTATGGGACGAGTAGCTTAATCAAATTGCAAACTATCGTCAACCGGGGACAGATATACATAGTTTAAGTTAGTATTTTTACATTGCTCACTGAGGAAATTAATTAAAGTATCTTGTTCCTTAGTAATCGGAATTTGCTTAAGTACTATTTGAGATTGCAAATACATAACTAACTTATTGCTCCAAGCAGCTGCGTCATCGTGGTTTTCAGCTTTGGCTATGACTTTTAAAATTGTCTGCTCAAGCGGAAGATATGCTTTAATTTGAACTTTATTGAAACTAGTATATAAATCTTTTAATACTGTGATAATTTCATCGTGCTTTGTAATAGATTTTTCTAATCTCTTTTGATACGGCTAGAAGGGATGTAATTAAATTAACCAGTACGGGTCAAGCGATTCGAATCCATGGCGGCTTGATGAAAATTAAACAGGGGACAGTGCCAGATTATAATTCTCGCGTCCATGTTTTGTCGCCCATTAAGAATAAAATAGCTAAGATGACAGCAAAATATTTAACAGCCGATAAGTTAATTTACTTAAATGCGTCAACTACTATTTCACAGTTGTGTCCCTGTCTTAAGGACCTAAATGCAACCGTTATGACAAATTCGATTGATAATGCGAGTGCCCTAATGATGGATAACTTGCCCAATGTGATCTTATTAGGCGGCTATTTAATGAAATCCGCCCGTAAATCCCCGTATTTTAATGCGCGGATGGATAGGACTTACCGTCTTTGATTGCGTTATAGACTTGATCGTTGATGTATTTCTCTACCACTTCTTTTGACATATTGCCTACACTGCCAAAATAATAGCTTGGCGACCATAGATGTCCGCCCCACATCTTGTTTTGCCTAATTTCGGGATGTGCCTGCAAAAACAACCTGCCACTTCTGCCTTTTAGAGCCTTGATTACACTAGAACCAGATTTAGAAGGCTTAAAGCTAACCAATAAGTGAACATACTCGGGCCTGATCTCCATTTTTTCTATCTTAATTTGATTATCCTCGGCAATCTGCAATAAAAGCTTTCGCATTTCTTCGGCTAAATTGGTATTTGTAAAAATCTGATTGCGGTATTTGGTACACCAAATCAAATGATAATGAGTATTGTAGACGTAGTGCTTTTCATAGCCTGCGTCTTTTATTTTGTCTTTCTTTTTTATCATAGGAAATACTGTTCTCCTCTTTGTTTATAAGTAGTTACTATTGATTGTATTATTTACATAGTCTATAATCAAATCATATCAATAAAAGGGGGTGAAAAAATGAAAAGAATGAGCAGTTTAGAATATCACTTTGGCGTAAAAGTAAGATTCTATCCTAGCAATAATCAAAAGAAAATGATTAAGCAGAATTATGACGCACAGCGTTTTGTTTATAACCAATACGTTGGCGCTGG
>CATLCE010000064.1:0-3137 GCA_949888035.1 Lactobacillus johnsonii
ATAAAAAAGGGGAAGCAATATATTGCTTCCCCTTTTACGTGCGAATTCATATTAATATTTCAAGAGAGATACGAAAAAATTAAGCTTCAATACCCTTTCCAGTGTATGTTTCTTTCATTAGATTCTTAATTTCACTAATCAATAACGCAGAAGGATTTGTTACAACGTTTTGGTCGCCATAGGCTTCAACAGCCATGTTTTCTACCTTATTATTAAAATCAGCTTCACTAATTCCATTAGCTTTAAGGCTTAACTTCATCCCAACAGCATGTCCTAATTCAACAACTTTCTTGATTAAAGCATCAATTAGTTCTTGGTCGCTATTTCCTTTTAGTCCCAGACTACGTGCAATTTCTGCATAATCTTTATCAGCTCTAAAAGTTGAATAATGTGGGCGCATTGCAAGCTTTCTAGGCTTTTTAGAATTGAATCTAATCACATATGGCATTGCAATAGCATCACTTAAGCCACTTGGAATACCAAACTCAGATGATTCTGTATGAGCAATTGCATGTCCTACACCTAAGAATGCATTTGCATATGCCATACCAGCTAAAGTAGCTGCATTATGCATTCTGCTTCTAGCATTTTGATCACCATTATATGATTTTTCTAAGTTTTCAAAAATCAACTTGATAGCTTCCATCGACCAGCCACGAGTAAAATCAGTAGCCATAGTCGAAACATAACTTTCTACTGCATGAGCTAATGCTTCAAAACCAGAGCGAGCAATCAATTCCTTTGGCATAGTTTCTACAAATTGATCGTCAACAATGGCAACATCAGGATTTAAAGAATAATCACAAAGAGTGTGTTTAATTCCGGTCTTTGCATCTTTAATAATTGAAAATGGTGATACTTCTGAACCAGTTCCTGAAGTAGTTGGAATACATACTAATTGGATAGCATTATATTTTGGAAATCTTACCGTTCTTTTTCTAATATCTAAAAATTTTGAGTAAGCATCTTCAAAACTCATATCTGGATTTTCATAGAACAAGCGCATTGCCTTAGCAGCGTCCATCACAGAGCCACCACCAATAGCAATCACAACATCCGGCTTAAAGATATTCATTCGGTGAACGCCATCAGCAATTATATCAGTATCCGGATCCTTAGTTACTGCTTGAAAGACTTCATAGCTCTTTTTACCACGACGTTGACTAATAATATCAGTAATTTCATTAATGTATTTGCTGGCTACACCTTCATCAGTCACAATGAAGAATCTTTCAACATCAGGCATGTGCTTCAAATAATTTGCTGCATTATGTTCAAAATATGTCTTCTTTGGAACCTTGATCCATTGCATGTTATCACGACGTTTTGCAACTGTCTTAATGTTAAGCAAGTCTCTAGCACCAATATTATGTGAAAAAGTATTAGCACCATATGAACCGGTCCCCAAAGTAAGGGAAGGAAGCATATTGTTGTACAAGTCACCAACGCCACCAACTGAAGCTGGAGAGTTAACCAAAATACGACATGCATCCATTTTCATTGAAAACTCATCAATTACTTTTTCATCTTGAGAATGAACCCCTGCAGTATGGCCGCGCCCACCATAATTTAGAAGGTCGGTACAAATCTTATAGGCATCTTCATGATCCTTAGCTTTATACATGGTAAATACAGGAGAAAGCTTTTCAGCAGATAAAGGATACTTTTTACCCACACCCTTGTATTCGGCAATAATTACCTTAGTATCTTCTGGTACATCTACTCCACATAATTTTGCAATTTGATAAGCCGAACGACCAGCAACTGGACCAGCAACAGTTCCTCTCTTAGGATCAATGAATTTTTCTTCGAATTTCTTAATTTCATCTGGTTTTAAGAAATAACAATTCCAAGACTTAAATTCATCTTTTACGTCGTTATAGATATCCTCATCAACTACTACAGAATTTTCGGAGGAACAAATCATACCATTATCAAAAGTCTTAGAGAGGACAATATCATAGACGGATTCTGGAATATTGGCGGTCTTTTCAATATATGAAGGACCATTACCTGGACCAACACCGATTGCAGGTTTACCAGATGAATAAGCTGCCTTAACCATTCCAGGACCACCAGTAGCTAAAATAGTTTGAACATTTGGATGATTCATTAAAGTACTTGTTGCTTCAAGACTTGGATATTCGATCCATTGAATAGCATCTTTAGGAGCACCAGCTTTAATTGCTGCTTCTCGAATAATTTCACCAGTTTTTACACAACTCTTTTGTGCTTGTGGGTGGAAGCCAAAAATAATAGCATTTCTAGTTTTTAAAGCAAGCATAGCTTTAAAAATTACAGTTGAGGTTGGGTTAGTAACGGGAGTTACTCCAGCAATTACGCCTTTAGGTTCCGCAATTTTAACTAATTGTTTTTCTTTATCTTCTTCAATAACGCCAACAGTTTTTTCATGACGAAGACTATTCCAAATATTTTCACTGGCAAACATATTTTTAATAGTCTTATCTTCTACTACTCCACGACCAGTTTCTTCAACAGCCATTTTTGCAAGTAAATAACTATTCTGTTCCCCTGCACTTGCGATAGCTTCACAAATTTTATCAACTTGTTCTTGATCAAAATTGGCCATCTCATCTAAAGCAACATGGGCTTTTTCTACATAGCCATCAATCATTTTATTTACATCAATTGCTTTTTCTTCTTTTGTCGCCTTTTTATCTTGCACCATTTAATTGGGCCTCCTACTCGGAAATCTAGGCATATTTTTTTGAACAATGACAGTATAGTCCTTATATCCAACACTTGTAAATGACTTTGTGCATCTTTTTACAAATTCACAATATGATAAAAAGTAAGAAATAACTGTTTTCAATAATGTTATCGGTTACATTTTTTATAATATTGAAAAATATTTCACAAAATTATCAAGTAATTTTTTTATTCATAATCTTATAAAAAATCTTAAAAACTATACGTTTTATCAGTTATCATAGATTTTTATGTTAAAATTTTAATAAACTATGAAAGGAGTTTTATATTTTAATGTCAAAAAATAGCTCAGAATCATCTGAGGTTAAAACTATGAAACGGAGTTTGACAAATGCCCATATTCAACTAATTGCATTAGGGGGAACAATTGGAACAGGACTATTTCTAGGAGTTGGAAATAGTATTGA
>CATLCE010000065.1:0-3060 GCA_949888035.1 Lactobacillus johnsonii
TTTCCAACTTCATTAGCTATTTCGTTAACAACTTCATTTCCTAACAAACCACCAGTGCCTAAGGGACTGTATGCTTCACTTAATAATCCTAACTCTTCATTTACTTTCACTACATCTGATTGTAAATCACTTGGATTAAGCATAATTTGGTTAACGGCTGGTTTTATTTCTGCAGTTTTAAGCAATTCCTCTAGGTGATGCTTTCTAAAATTAGAAACTCCAATAGCTCTAATCTTACCCGCCTTAACTGCTTCTTCCATGGCTCTCCAGCTTTCTGCATTTGCTTCAGCCCAGTGATCTCGAAGAGCCAATGGATTAGGCCAGTGAATTAAATATAAATCTAAATAATCTGTCCCTAAATTTTGCAAACTTTTATCAATTGCAGCTTTTGCCTCTTTATAACCATGATCTGCATTCCAAAGTTTAGTAGTAATAAATAAGTCATGGCGGTTAATGCCACTATTCTTAATTCCTTCTCCTACACTTTCTTCATTTCCATAAGCTGCAGCAGTATCAATATGTCTATATCCACTATTCAATGCTGCTTCAACTACGTGTTTTGCCACATCCCCGTCTGGAGTTTGCCAAGTACCAAAACCAATAATCGGAATTTTGACACCATTATTCAATCTATATGTATCTTCAACTGAATTAAATTTCATGTTTTTCCTCATTTCTTTAATTACTTACATTATAAAAGTAATTTATGCTTTTTTCATGAAATTTAGCTTTTCACAATGAATTTATTTAAATAAGTCATTAAAAGCTTCAGACATTGTCGGATGAGTATAAATCTGATCTCTTAAAACCGTATAGGATAAATGGGCCTTCATCGCTAAAGAAATCATATTAATCAATTCATATGACTCAATTCCATAAAGTGTAGCCCCTAGAATTTTTTCAGTTTCTGGGTCAACGAGTGCCTTAAATAAACCTCTATTATCTTTTGCAACTTTTGCTTTAGGAATTGCTGTAACGGGCAATTTAAATAACTTGTATTCTTTTCCTAATTTATTTGCTTGCTTCTCATTTAAACCAACTTGAGACAAGGCGGGTGAAATAAATACACTATAAGGAACTACCTTTCGGTCACTAACCATGCGAGCACCCGTACCAAACAGTTGATCTTTAATAATTCTAAAATCATCTAAAGAAATATAGGTAAATTGAAGACCGCCTTTAACATCCCCGATTGCCCACACATTGTCCACAGTAGTTCTTAGAAAATCATCTACTTTTATAGCGCCACGATCAGTTGTTTCAATCGCGGTATTTTCTAAACCTAAGTTTTCAGTATTTGGTTTACGACCAGTTGCTGCCAAAATTCGGTCTGCACTAATCGTCTTTCTTTCTTCATTTATTTGATAGGTAATTTTTGCATTACTTGTTTCATCAGTAATTTTTTCAATATCAGCACCAAGTTCAAACTTAATACCAGCATCTTCCATATCTTTTCTTACTGCATTACTAATATCCTCATCTTCACGAGCTAAAAATTCCTTATTATGATCAAGCACTGTAACTTTACTACCATATTTTGCAAACATGCTAGCAAATTCCAATCCAATATATCCCGCTCCAATAATTGTTAAATTCTTTGGCATCTTCTTTTCATCCATGGCTTGAGTTGAATCAAGGATATACTTGCTTTCTTTTAAGCCCGGGATTGGTAACATCACTGGAACTGCACCAGTATTAATGAAAATACGGTCTCCTTTATACTGAACCTTTTTACCATTAGAAAGTTTTACTTCAATTTCATGATCAGCAATAAAATGCGCTTCTCCATCTAATACAGTTACAGTCTTTTCGTCTGCAAGCATATGATAGTTTTTCTCCCGCAATTGTGCAGTCATTTCATTTTTACCGTTTACCGCATCCACATAAGAAACGCCGTTAGCTGCTTCAATAATTAATCTTTTTGAAGGTAGGCAGGCAATGTTAATACAAGTACCTCCATACATCTTATTAGATTTTTCAATTACTAATACTTCTTCTCCCTTTTGTGCTAGAAACTTAGCTAAGGTTTTCCCACCTTTTCCAAAGCCGATAATTATGTTTTTAATTGTCTCCATATCATTTTCCTCTTACTTTTTACAAGTTTATTCTTTTAACTATTATTTTATACATAAAATATTAATTTGCATCTTTTATGCTTATAAATTTTTATATAAATATCTACATATACGAAAAAATGAGGATACAAAGTTGTTTCACAATTATACAGTTATGGCTAATCAACATAATATACTAATGAAAGAGAAATACTCTGATGACACTACGTTGAGTATTCAACAAAGTAAGATTTATGATGGTCAAGATGCTTTTTTATACACTAATCATCATTATTCTAAACTTAAATTTGTAAATTTAAGTTCAGCCCATGCGGCCGTTGATTTAAAAGAAAAATATTTTGCTTGTAAAATTGCCCTCTTAAACTTTGCTGATTATCTTTCACCTGGTGGCAGGTATTTACAAGGAGCAACTGCTCAAGAGGAAATATTATGTCATCAATCTAACCTATATCAAATAATAAGTAATTTTAATAAATACTATGAATGGAATAATCAGCATATAAATTATCATCTTTATCGTAATCGTGCTATCTATAGTCCCAATGTCGTCTTTACTAATCTTGATGGTAATTGATAAATACAATCAATGTAATTACCTGCGCAGCCCCCTATTATAGGGAAGCCCAACTATATAACATTTCTTATGAAGAGGCTTGCATGACTTTAAAAAATCGAATGTATTTTGTTAAAAACATAGCTAAAGATCAACAAATAGATTATTTAGTTTTAGGTGCATGGGGAGCAGGAGCATTTGGTTTTTCTTCAAAAGAAGTTGCTAAAATGTGGCATGATGTTTTTTCTCATCCCTCTTCAATAAAAGAAGTAGATTTTGCAGTTATCGATATTCACGGTAGCAATAATGCACAAATTTTCAAATCAGAATTTTCAAACTAAGCTATTATGATAAAATTAACTTGATTCGGTTATTATTTATTTAAAAAGGAGTAACGTTAATGCGAGTATTAGTTATCGGCGGAGCTGGTTA
>CATLCE010000066.1:0-2846 GCA_949888035.1 Lactobacillus johnsonii
ATATGTTCATAAGACCAAAGGTGCCAGCGATTTGTCTCGACATTCTTATTCGTAGGCTTTATCCCATCAATACTTAATTTTTGAATATTTTCATCATTAGCATACGGGAATGAGATATAAGAAATTGTCCCTGGTGTAGAACTGACAATTTTACGTACAGTACCGTTAGAATCTTGTTCTTGAGCCTGAATTGGCTTTTTTCCATTTAGAACTAAACCCTCAAAAGTTCCACGAGTACCACTACCCTTAGAACGGTTAATTACAGTGATAGTTTGGTTCTTACCACCAACTTGTTTCCAGTTAGTAATTTTACCTGTAAAAATATCACTCAATTGCTGCTTACTCAAATTGCTTACACCGGCACTCTTATTGACAATAGGAACAATACCTACAACGGCAACAAGATGATTTTGTAATTTCTTAGCATCTATTCCCTTTTGAGTTTCAGCAAAAACATCGGAAGTTCCAATTTCAACTGCTCCTGCCTGTACTTGGCTAAGACCAGTTCCCGAACCTCCTCCTTGAACAACAATATTACTGTCAGGATGAGACAGACGATAGTCATTTCCAGCTTGCTCAGCTAAAAGTTGCATGGCACTAGATCCAACAACAGTAATCTTATTGCTATTATTGTTAGCACAGCCTGTAAGTCCAATTAAAATAGCTAGCAGTCCACAAACAGCGGCTATTTTAAATTTAAAATTTTTTCTCATCGATTTCTCCATGTAATTTACAGTATTCAACAAGAATATTCTATCATATTAGTACCTGTCAACAGAATGCTTAAACTCAACAAAAAAGCTAGGTTTTTCAACCTAGCTAAAATTTATTTATTCTCTAACATTCTCATAAACGTATGAAATTTCATCTGGACGATAAACTCCATGCAATTCTCCCACTTTAGTGAAATTCATCTTATCAATTAGATGTTGCATTGCGCTATTGTTTTCATGTGTATCAATTCGAATGCTATCAATATCTTTACGGTGATCACGAATATAATCAATTACTTCAGTCAAAAGCTTAGTAGCATAACCATGACCTGCGTGCTTTGAATGAATGGCAACGCGGTGAATTACAACATATTTATCAGTATCTAGAAGCCACTCACCTTTCAAATCATCATAAGAATGATCTGGTGCTTCAACTATAGAAATAGCACCTACTGTTTCCCCATCAGCTGAAACAGCTAAATAGGCAAAACCTTTTTCAATATCTTCTTTAATTTGATCTGGTGAAGGATAGTCTCCTTGCCATTGGTCAACTCCACGTTCTGCTAGTTGGTTAGCACCATCCTTTAAAATTGTCATAATTTGATCATAATCATCCATTGTAGCTTGTCTAATCTTCATTAAACTCATCCCCTTTAACTTTTCTAACGCAACTATTATAAAAAAAAGCACTCTCCTTGTAAAAAGAAAGTGCTTATTTAAAAAAATATTAATATTTAAAGTACTTTAGAAAGAAAATCTTTTGCACGAGGAGTTTGCGGATTTTCAAAAATTTGTTCTGGACTTCCTTGTTCCTGCAAATATCCATCTGCCATAAACCACACTTCATCAGAAACTTCACGGGCAAATCCCATTTCATGAGTAACAATAACCATTGTCATACCTGAATCTGCCAAGTCTTGCATTGTCTTTAAAACTTCGCCAACCATTTCTGGGTCTAAGGCACTTGTTGGTTCATCAAATAGCATTACTTCGGGGTCCATTGCTAAAGCTCTAGCAATCGCAACACGTTGCTGCTGCCCACCAGACAAACTAGAAGGATATTGCTTAGCCCGATCTTTCAAACCCACTTTATCAAGCAATTCTAAAGCCTGCTTTTCAGCTTCTTCTTCACTTACGCCTTTAACTTTCATCGGAGCTAATTTAACGTTTTCAACTACATTCATATTTGGAAAAAGATTAAAGCTTTGGAAAACCATTCCCATTTTTTCTCTTAAAATATCTAATTCCTTTTCACTAATATGTGTTAAATCTTGCCCATCAAAAATTATCTTGCCGCTTGTTGGTGTCTCAAGTACATTAAGACAGCGTAAAAATGTACTCTTACCTGAACCTGATGGACCAATGATACTAATAACTTTTCCCTTCTCAACATTTGCAGAAATATCTTTGAGGACTTCTTTTTTTCCAAAACTCTTCTTTAAATGTTCAACCTTAATCATTGTCATTACGCTTCATCCTCTTTTCAAAGTGATTCAATAATCTCGTTAATGAGAAAGTCATAATAAAGTAAATAATCATGGCAATAAATAATGGTAGAACACCCTTATAAGTTGAAGTTTGAACTAATTGTGTTTGATACATTAGTTCTGCAACTCCAATTACTGAAACTAACGAACTATCCTTTAATAAAGTAATAAATTCATTGCCTAAAGCTGGCCAAATGTTCTTAATTGCCTGCGGAATAATGACATATCTAAAGGCTTTTTGACGGCTTAAACCAAGTGAGCGAGCTGCTTCCATCTGGCCTTTTGGTAAAGAATCAATTCCTGACCTAATATCTTCAGCCACATAGGCTCCAGAATTAAGTCCAATCGCAATAATACCTGCAACTAAAGCGGAAAGATTAGAAATCAAATATCCAATTCCGAAGTAAACAAATAAAATTTGTACCATTTGCGGCGTACCACGGATAAATTCAATGTAGCAAACAGCAAGCCAGTGTAAAATTGGATTCTTTGATAAACGCATCAAAGCTAAAATGATACCTAAAACAATACCAATAATTACTGAAAAAATAGTAATTACGATTGTGTACCAAATACCCTTAAAGAAATATGGAATGTACTTGGCAAAAGTATTACTTTTCTTTTCTGTCTTCATATATTTAGCAGC
>CATLCE010000067.1:0-2655 GCA_949888035.1 Lactobacillus johnsonii
TACATAGTAAAGTAGTGAGTTTATAAAATATAAAATAAAACCCCTAGAGCCACAAGGCTTTAAGGCTTAATTAATTAGATTGAAATATTAAAAAAGGAACAGAAAAGGGACAAAATTATTTAAAATTCTGTATTGCTTGGTCAAATTCACGGTGTCTTTTTTCGGTAATATGCAAGTAAATTTGCCTAGTGATTTCTGAATCACGATGTCCGACTCTGGCAGCGATTAAATCTAATGGATATCCTTCTTCAGCCAACTTAGAAATATGTGTATGCCTAAAAATGTGAGAACTAATATGTTTTTTCCATTTGTTTTTTTTAATAAATCTTCTTAAACATCTGCTAACAGAATAAATGCTTATAGGAGCGTTTTGACTATTTCGTTGATTATGAAACAAAAAATCATCACTGTTTTGGTTTTCAGATAATTTCTTGTAAATTTCTACAGCTTCTTTAGGTAAAGCGATAGTTCTATAGCTTGATGCAGTCTTTGTAAATTCTTGTCTTTCTGGTTCGTGACCAGGGACCTTTATTAAAGTTCCAGATATGGTTACATACCATATATAAGTATCAGGATCTTGAAAAAAGTTTTTTACAAGTAAAGCACTACATTCTCCAAAACGCATTCCAGTCAAATACATCATTTTAAAGAAGTAATAAAAGTCTTTTCTATTTCTTGCTAGACAATCATTTAAAAATAGATTTAATTCATCATCTGTTAAATACCAGTTTTCAATTCGATCTTGCTTTTTTGCTCTTTCATTCTTGTAATTAATTTTCACATTAGTGGTAGGATCAGATTTTGTATATCCAAATTGTATAGCATAATCAAATATCTTTGATACTAATATACGGTATTTACTTACAGTACCATTAGATAATTTTTCTTTATATAGTAGATCGTTAAAATAAATATTTAATTCTGTAGAAGAAATTGAATCAACTACTCTTGTGGAAAATTGACGAGAAAATCTATTAAAAAAAGAAAAATAGGTGTTTAAAGTTTTTGGAGCTAAGCCTTGTTCACTTAAATTAGCTTTGAGTTTTTTTAATAGATCTTCAACTGTGATTCTTTTTATATCAATTTTATTTAACTTATTCTTTATTTTCTTTTTAACCACTTCATCGGCTAATTTTCTAGAGTGAGTGGTATCTTTAGTCATTGTGGTAGAACTCTTTTTTACACCTACAAAAGAAGGATCAGTATATCTAATTGAATATTTAAACTTGCCATTTTCTAGTGGTTCAACTTGTGGGGAATAATATTTAACCATTTTCTTTTTACCTCCATTTTGCTAAAATAGGGTAGACGAAAAGCGTTGAATTACCAGTTCAACTTTTCATCTAGCATATATATGTTACATATAAGATTGGTCAGAGTAATGACCGACCCGTGAAGTGTTACCAGCGCTTTGCGGGTCTTTTTTGTTTAATTATTCATCAATTGATTATAAGCCTCTTTGGTATCATCAATATTAAGCATGTCGGAAAAATCCGAGGCCATTTCATCTAAATAATTATTTAACAGTGTCTTTTGATCTTCAGAAAAACTATCAGATTCAGCAGAATCAATTATAGCTTTTACTTTGTCACAATCATCTTTCATTTCGTCTAACTTATCATCATCTTTTGAACTGTCTTCGTCATTGTCTTCATCTAATGACTCACCAGCTGATCCTCCTAAATCATCAGCTAGATCACTAACAGATTCGTGTTGATCGTCTGCTACGTTTTCAGCAACATCGATCATAGCATCAAACATTTTTGTTAAATCGCTAGCTTGTGAGCTTGAAAGATCATCTGAATCACCAACATCATCCATAATAGATTGTACTGCAACGACACATTTTTGATAGGCATCAAAGCCTTGTGCTTGTACACTATTTGAATCTTTAAAAAGTTTCTTTTTTCGTTGAAGAGGATGTGACACCTGCTCATCATCTGGGTGGGTAAGTGCTATTCCAACAACTGAACCTCCGAAGCCTAAAAATGCTACAAAAGATATTACTGTTCCTATAACAGAAATCTTCTTTAATTTATCTTTCTTTTTAATAAATACAATTACTAAAAAGATTAAAAAACCTATAGTACTTAATAAACCAACTAAAGATAAAATTGTAGCAATTACTACATACGTATCCATTACTTCCTCCACATACTCATATATTTTTTTAGTTTTACGTCATTACGGACAAATAACTTAAGATATTATCCAGTTTTCTGTACAATCAGGCAATAAATAATAAAACTTAAGTGGTATGTAGAAACTTTCTGCAAAATTGAAACAGGTAGAAAAATTAAAATCATTTTCCTTACAATATTCAATAAATAAATTGATTGCGAATTTATTTGCATCTGCTTCACCTTTATCTATGTTGCTGATCGAAGCATGATAAGAACATGGTATACCAGTTTTTATATGACCAATTTCATGAGCAAAGATAAATGGTATTTCTAACTCATTGTGCCATCTATTATTAATTACTACTAAATCAGCAGGAATAACATAGCTTTTACCACCAACCTCATCAGGTAGTTCATTGGTTAGACAAGCACCGATATCGTGATCGAAACAATAATTCATTAACCAATTAATTAAATTATTGTAATTCTGTTGATTACTATAATTCATATGTTTACCACTTACCTTTATATT
>CATLCE010000068.1:0-2610 GCA_949888035.1 Lactobacillus johnsonii
AATGGATATGAGAATATTAATCAAACTCTAGATAATTACTTTAATATGTTCCCACGAGAAGGCGGTATTGCAATTGAGCAATACGGTAATGGAATGCGTCTTGATATTGATAAGTTTGATAAGTTCATTGGTGAGCCATTAATTAGAAAGCATTATGAACGAATGCATAAAGATGAAAAGCAGCAAGATAATGTGACTGCTTTACTTAAAGCTCAAGTTGAACAGAACAAGATGATGCAAGAAGCAGTTGAAAAGTTAACTGAGCAAAAAGAGCAAGAAAATAAGAAAAAAGGTTTTATTTCTCGTCTATTTAATCGTTAGTAATTACGCTGAACCTAAGTTATAAACTATAATTAACTTGAGGTGAAGAAAATGGAGATTACAATTAAACGTGATGGCCTAAACTTACATGGTTTACTTGAGGGAACCGACAAGATTGAAAATGATGCGATTGCTATTTTAATGCATGGTTTTAAAGGTGATTTGGGTTATGATGACAGCAAGATTTTGTATGCTCTCTCTCACTACTTAAATGATCAAGGCCTCCCAACAATTCGTTTTGACTTTGATGGGTGCGGAAAAAGTGATGGTAAATTTGAAGATATGACTGTTTACAGCGAAATCCTAGATGGAATAAAAATATTGGATTATGTTCGTAATACTGTTAAGGCAAAACATATCTATTTAGTGGGACACTCGCAAGGTGGAGTAGTAGCGTCAATGCTGGCTGGATATTATCGAGATGTTATTGAAAAATTGGCTTTACTTGCTCCTGCAGCAACTCTTAAGTCTGATGCTTTAGATGGAGTTTGTCAGGGTAGTACTTATGATCCAACGCATATCCCTGAAACTGTCAATGTTAGTGGCTTTGAAGTGGGCGGAGCTTACTTTAGAACGGCCCAATTATTACCGATTTATCAAACAGCGGAACATTATAATCGAGAAGTGTTGTTGATTCATGGCTTAGCAGATAAAGTCGTATCACCTGATGCTTCAAGAAAATTCCATACACTTTTGCCTAAAAGTGAGCTCCATTTAATTCCAGATGAGGGACACATGTTTAACGGAAAAAACAGACCTGAAGTATTAAAACTAGTTAGTGAGTTTTTAATAAAATAAAAGTATATTATTACGATAAGCAGTAATTATTTAACTAATTACTGCTTATTTTTTTATGAATAATTATTATGATTTTGCTCTTGAAATATTAAATGCGTTTAAGTAAAATTTAATGTAATTCAACCATTAAGAAAAGAGGAGCTGCGTATATGAAGCGTATCGCATTTGTTTTACATAATTTTTCAACTGGAAATAAGAAAATTGAATTAGTTTTACCAGAAGTCTGGCAAGCCGCTTCTCTGTTTGATCAACTTCAAAAGAATTTTGTTGAATTTTCTAAATATTTAGAGTGGGCTGAAAAAATTAAGTCTGCTAAAGATGAAGCTGTATCAATTAAAATGTTTCAAGAAAAGATGATTGCTGGTAAGGCATTTAATTTAGTTATCTTAGTTGATGGTGTCCCTAGTGGAATGATTGATTTGCACGAATTGAATCAAAGATCAGGTGAAGTAGGTTATTGGCTTTCTGGGGATGTGCAGCATTTAGGAATTATGACTAAATCTGTTGAGTTTTTAGTTGAGTATGCATTTAAACAGCTAAATTTAGAATTTTTAATTTTACGAACGGCTCAAGATAATTTAGCTAGTCAACATGTGGCCCAGCGTGCAGGATTTCAGTATATGAAAGATGATGAAAATGATCATAAAGTCTTTGTATTGAAGAACGAGTCACATCAGGAGGAGCAGGTATGGAATTTAAGAAGATAACGAACAAAAATCTATGGGATGTTGCCAATCTTCAAGTTAAGGCAAATCAAAAGAAATATATTGCGACTAATACAGTTAGTTTATTAGAAGCTTATGCTACCCAGAATGAAAATGAACGAGTTGAAACTTTTGCTGTGTATGAAAAAGATGTATTAGTTGGTTTTATCATGATTAACTTTAATGTATTCAATTGGGACGGCGCACCAAGAGTAGCTCGTAATAATTATTGTATCTGGCGATTTATGATTGACCAACGATACTAAGAAAAAGGATTAGGCAAAAAAGCACTAAATAAACTTATTGATTATATAAGAACAAATCCTCTAGGTGAGGGTGAAAAAATATATTTGTCCTATGTACCTGGAAACGACTGGGCAGAAAAATTATACAAAGAAGCTGGGTTTGTTCCGAATGGAGAAAAAGATGGGGAAGAAATTGTGTTAGTACTCGATTTAGGTGGTGAAAATAATGACAGATAAAGTTGTTGATTGGGCTATACGGCTTCAAAGCTTAGCACAAGCTGGATTAACATATGGAAAAGATAGTTTTGATCTTGAGAGATATCAAGAAATCCGCGATATTTCAGCTGAAATGATGGCTGAGAAGTCAGGTTTACCAATTGAGAAGGTAAAAAATCTATTTTGTAATGAAATAGGCTATCAAACTCCTAAGATCGGAACTCGGGCAGCTATTTTTAAAGATAATAAAATGTTGCTGGTCCAAGAAAGTGATGGCTTATGGTCGATCCCTGGTGGCTGGTGTGAGGTAAATCTATCAGTTAAAG
>CATLCE010000069.1:0-2528 GCA_949888035.1 Lactobacillus johnsonii
TGAAAAACCGAGTATTAATAGAAAAAAGGAAGCGATAGATTTTATTAATGAATTTTATGAATATGGTTCTAAAATTAATGGTGTTGGTGGATTGACTAGATATTTAGAGGATTATGAGGGATGGCTAAAAAAGCTTGATGAAGATTATACAAGAGAGGTTACTGAAGATAAAGTGCCTTCGAGAACGTATTTTCTTATAAGGGTTGATGACAATAAGATAATTGGAATGGCAAATATAAGAACTAAGTTAAATCAGAAATTAATGAATTTTGGTGGAAATATAGGTTACTGCATTAGGCCGACGGAAAGAGGTAAGGGATATAATAAGGTAAATTTGTATTTGGCTTTAAAGGTGTGCAAGGAGTGCGGTATTAAAAGGGTTTTGCTTGATGCTGATAAAGGAAATCCTGCGTCGTGGAAAACTATGGAGAGTTTGGGTGCTGTGCTTGAAGCGGAGAAGAGTGTGGAGTTGTATGATGAGGATGTGGTGAGGTTTTATTCGATTGAGGTTGATAGGTCTCTGGAGTTGTATGGTGATGTGTATGGGCCTTTGGTAAAGGGCTGAGTGATAGAGTATATTGAGGATGAGGATTGAGTGAAGGTGGATAGAAGTTATTTATAGGGTTGGTGAGCTCATAACCCGAAGGCCGTAAGTTCGAGTCTTACCCCCGCAAGCACGTCGCAGTTAGCTAAAAGGCTAGCTGTTTTTTTATTTCAAAAAGCAGCCAAAGCCTTGACACTACTGCTCCTTTTCCGAAAAAAGTATCGCTTCGCTAACAACTTTTTTCGGGTGTTTAGTGCTAAAATCTGTAAATTATCCTGTTTACAATAATGCTATTTTTAAACACCATTATGTCAAACTGGGTAAAAGTTGGGTAATATTTTAACCTCAACCCCCTTAAATTCTAATAAAAAATCATTAAAATTTTATACTTTTTTATAAAATAAAAGGCAATGGGAAATCTAAATTTTCATATTTAGTTGCCTTCTATTTTTATATTGTGAAAATTGTAACGGCTTTATTTCCGTTTGTGAAAATTAGAAAAAAGCTAAAATTAAGACCTTGTTGGTAATAACAAGTTTTCTAGTGCATATCCAGCTTTTCTATTATGAGAAAGTAGCGGATGTACATAAAAATCTAATGTTGTGCTAATTTGTGCATGACCAAGTCTTGCAGAAACGACTGCTATATCAATATTTTGCGCTACTAATAAACTTGCATTTGTATGTCTTAATCCGTGAAAATTAATTACAGGTAATCCAATTGTGCTTACATATCTAACAAACCATTTACTAATTGAAGAAGGATGCATAGGTTTGCCATCGGCTTGTACAAATAACCTATCAGAATTAGTCCATAATTCGCCATAAATCGATTTTTGCTCTTCATACCATAACTTATATTCCTCAAGTAAAGAAATGATAAATTCGGGTATTGCAATTTCTCTAATGGAACTTTCTGTTTTGGGAGTTTTTGTAAAAACTCCCATATCAGATAGATACCGACTAGAACGATTAATACAAATGATTCCATTTTTAAAATCAACATCTTGCCACTCTAGTCCCATTAACTCGCCTAAACGAACACCAGTAAATATTGTTAGAATAATAGCAACTTTATACTTAGTATCTTCTACAGAAAGTAATTCTAGATTTTCTAATAGTATTTTAGTTTGCTCATCATCATAAGATCTTCTTTTAGGTTTTTTAGCTTTAGGTGCTTGAACACGCTCAGCAGGGTTTGCAACTATTAATTGCCAATAAACAGCCTTATGAAGCATTGCTCTTAATAATCTGTGATGTTCTAAAATCGTTTTACCAGATAAGGGCTTTTTAGTCTTTGAACCATTGTTACCTTTTTTCCTAACTAACTGAGTATCTTTTTCAAGTAAATCATAAAATTTCATAATATCAGTTGGTCTAATTTTATTAATGTAAAAATGTCCAAAGTATGGTAAGATTCTTGTTTCTAACATTCTGCAATAACGCTTGTATGTAGTAGGAGCAAGTTCTTTTGAACCATAATCTCTTTTCCATATTTCTATAAATTCAGAAAATCTAAGAGATTTACCATCAACAACTAAACCATTCTGTACTTCAGTAACAAACTTTGCAAGTTCAACTTCTGCATCTTTTTTAGTTCCATGGACTGTTTTTCTGTGTATCACAGGTTTTCCGTTTAAGTCGAATCCCTCAGCTACTGTAAGCCTGTAACTATTTTTTCCTCTTTTTTCTATACTCCCAGCCATTACTTAATTCACCTCCTTTCAAGTATGCCTATGGGTGGGAAGAGTATGTGATTGTATTTTATGGTGTTATATATTATTTTTAAGAAAATTACCAGCCTTTTTTAGCTATTTTATGCGGGTTTTAAAGATTACACTAAAATTCATAAAATAATATATATGAGACATAAAAATCCTAGATGAAATGTAATATTAGTTTGATTTGTCGAATTTTGTAAATAAATATAACATTTTGTCAAAGTATTGAGAATTAAGGAATGATTTGATATAATTTATAAAATA
>CATLCE010000070.1:0-2382 GCA_949888035.1 Lactobacillus johnsonii
CAATATTTTTTCATTGATAAAATGAGAGAATCACAAATATATCTTACTAATGTAAGTGAGCAAAATAAGATTGGATCACTTATTTCTAAACTAGATAATTTACTCACGCTTCAGCAACGAAAATTGAGGCAATTAAAGTTACTGAAAAATGCCTTACTTAAAAGAATGTTTACTGCAAAAAAATCTCCTACTTTAAGATTTAGAGATTTCTCTAAAGATTGGAAGTTACATAAATTACAAGATATTACGGATAGATTAGACAACGCAAGAGTTCCTGTTACTGCTTCTAAAAGAATAGCTGGCTCAACTCCTTATTATGGTGCTAATGGCATTCAAGATTATGTAAAAGGATATACACATGATGGAGAATTTCTATTAGTAGCTGAAGATGGTGCTAACAATATAAATGATTATCCAGTTATTTGCGCAAAAGGTAAAATTTGGGTTAACAATCATGCACATGTTCTTCAAGCCAAAAACAAAAAAATAGATATTTTGTTTTTAATGTATGCATTAAAGTTTCTTAACATGAAAAAATATTTAGTAGGTGGAGGTAGAAGTAAATTAAATGCTGAAACCATGATGAAATTAGCACTTAAATTACCAGAATTAGATGAGGAACATAACATAGGAGTTTTAATAAAAAATATGGATGTATTGATTACGCAATATAAATATAGAATACAAAAAATAAATAAATTTAAACAATTCCTCCTCCAAAACATGTTTATCTAACTACAAAAGGACATCACTAATAGATGTCCTTTTTGCTTAACCTAATTGTGATAAATGATGCAAAATTTTATCATTATCTTTATTTTCAAGTTCACGAATAATGTGAATATATGTTTCCTGTGTTGTAGTTGTATTACTATGTCCCAATCTTTTAGCTACGCTGGCTATAGAGACTCCTTCATACAAAAGCAACGAAGCATGCGTATGACGCAATCCATGAATTGAGATGATCGGAATATCTAGCTTTTCACAATACGTCGCTAACTTCTGATTTAACGTAGAATTATACACTCGCTGATTCTTATCAAAGAATATCAATTGGTCGTCTTCTTTAGAACGAATTAAGGATTGAAATTGTTGCATTAGCTGCCAATCTACCATAACAGTACGATTGGATGATTCATTCTTAGTAGGTTGAAAATGACCTATTTTTTCTTTGTAATTCCATGATTTATTAATAATTATTCTCTGCTTTTCGAAATCAAAGTCTTCTTTAGTTAAAGCTAACGCTTCAGCGAAGCGTAAACCAGTTTTTGCAATCAATAAAAAGAACCAGTCCCAATTAAGCTCAGAATTTAAATCTAATGATCTAAGTAATTTTTGTAAATCAAACAAGTTTAAATATTTTATTTTCTTTTCACTAGGACTACATCCTTTAATAATTGCACGCCTTGTAGGATCATTCTTTAACAAGCCATCATCGAGTGCATCAAATAAACTTGCCTTTAAATGATGATGAAAATCTAAAGTTGTAGTCTTTTCATGATTACGCGCGTACAAGTTTAGAATTTGTTGATAGTTACGACGATTAAGCTCATTCATATGTAGATCTGGTGCAAGTTCTTTCAAGCGCTTTTGAACTAAATAATACTTATCAAGAGTGATTTGTCGAACAGCATTGTCTTTGTAAATATGAATCCAATCCAGATAATACTTATAGAATAACTTGGTGCTATATTTCTTTTGTGACATAGAAAAACCTCCTTAAAATATTAAGTCACGTACTTAATTGTTTAAGGAGGTTCTATTTTTGCAAGAGTTTTTAGATAAACATATTTTGGAGAAGGAATTGTTTTAACCTTTTCGCAGAATTAATAGATAATTGTACTTTTCTAATATTTATGCTTAAGTTTTCTATTATTGCTGATAAATTATTTTGAGCTTTAATAGAGGGAAGTAATATTTTTAAACTATTTAAATTTTCTCTAGTTATTTGTGGCTGTGCTCCACCAGTTACAAAACGTTTTAGATCAGTAAAAGTGAGTAAAGTATATAAAAATTTTTTATTGATATATGTTTCATCTACATTTATTACCATAGAATTTCCTGTTATCCAAACTGGTCCCTTAACGTAGTTAGGATGTCCTGCACTAGCACCTCGAGCACAAATTGTAACTTGATCGGTTTCATGATTATATTTATTGTAAAAACCGATATAATCATTAGCACCAAAAACTGGAATACCTTTTGGTAATAAATCTTTCTTTGTTATTGTAGTTGGTTGATAAATTCGAGCTATATCTTTTAGATATACTGCTTTCCATTTAATCTCATTATTTGAAGCTAATTTATGCGAAACCACTAAGTTATATGAAACTATATTTTTCATCAGTTTTAATAGTTTCAATTTTCGTTGCTGAAGCGTGA
>CATLCE010000071.1:0-2260 GCA_949888035.1 Lactobacillus johnsonii
GTTTTATTAAAGTTTCTCAATCTTATTTAGTTAATATGAAAAATATTACAAGTATAAATTTGAAGAAGAGATTGATTCTCTTTCCTACTGGTGAAGAAATTCAATTTGCATTTAGTGCAAAAAGAAAAATTAAAGAATATTTGATGGCTGATTAATAATTTAGGGGTGTGCGACAAGATAAAAATAAAAAGGGTCAAATTCCATATTTAATGTCTTAAGTTAATGATATTACTATTTGGATAGGATGCCTTTTTATTTTTGCTATTTTTAACTAAAATAAATTTGAAGACAGATATTACAGAAAGTGTAAGTAAAAATGTCAGAACCAAATTATCCACATCTAGATAAAAATAAGCCTTATCCGTTAGCTGGAATCTTGGTAATAGATTTTACCCATGTCTTATCCGGTCCAACTTGTAGTAGAATGCTCGCCGATGCTGGAGCTCGCGTTATCCATGTTGAAAGAAAAACTGGCCATGGGACCTTATCTTGCTGACGGTTCTAGTGAATACTTTAGAATTTGCAATACTGGTAAAGAATCGATTGCCTTAGATTTAAAGAACGCCCAAGATCATGCTTTGGCAGAAAAGATGATTGCTAAAGCTGATGTAGTAGTTGAGAATTTCCGTCCTGGCGTAATGACTCGTTTAGGTTTTGATCCTGAAGAAATGGTCAAAAAGTATCCTAAATTGATTTTTGCTTCAATTTCAGGCTTTGGACAATATGGTTCTTTTGAAGCAGGTGAGACAGAACGGGATGCTGCAAGGAGGGAAGTCTTTGAAGAAGTAGGATTAAAGCCTAAATTTGATTTTGATTTTCAGGAGAGTTATTCATACAAGGTCACTAGCGAAATTGAAAAGACTGTGACTTTATTTTTAGCAAAATATAAAGCTGATCAAAAAATAAAGCGTCAAGAAAGTGAAATTAGGGCGACTGAATGGTTAAATTATCAAGCTGCTCAAGAAAGAATTAGTAAGCAAAACTTTAAGGAATTTAGATCTGAAGACTTGTCAGCAATTTTGGCTACGGCTAATGATTATTTGGTGAGTCGTGAGGGATAGAAGGAAACACAAGTTTTGAAAAATTAGACAGAAACTTAGGATTGTTTTTAAACCAGAGAGATGGAGGCATTAACAACCAAAAGTAACTAATTAACATGAGTCAAATTAATCATCTAGGTAAAGAATTCAGTTTTCTGAATTCTTTTTTTGTTATAAAATTAACAAAAAATAAATAAAAGCAAATAAGGAGATGAGATTATGAAAATTGGACAGGCATTAAAAGAAGAACGTCAAAAATTAGGCTTAACTCAGGAACAGATGATAAAGGGCATTATTAACAAGGGTCATTATTCAAAAATAGAGCGTGGATTAGAAAATATCTCAATTGATACTTTATTTAGAATTATTTTGAAACACCATATTGATATCAGTGATTTTTTTAATAAAGTTAAGTATGATTACTATACGTCTGAAGATAAAAAAGCTGAAGAATTGAAGCAAAAGATGTTGCATGCTTTTAATAACAATCAAAGGGAAAAAGTAGGAATTTATTTAAATGAAATCCTGGATTTAAAAGAGCATCAACTTTTTAAATATCGAACAATAATTGCTATTGCTTCTTTAGAAAATAGCTTATCTGACTTAAGTTTAGCCTTTAAAAATAAAATAGTTACTAGATTTTCAGAACATGAAAATTGGGTGGAAAATATCGGTGCATTACAATTATTTTCTGATTGTATGAAGATATTTTCTTTAGAGCAAGTAGACTATTTTCTTGGTCAATTATTAAAACATTATCAAAAGAATTCTTGTTCTGAGAGTATGAGGGAAAGAGTAGCAATTATTTGTAATAATTATCTTTGTTATTGCTATAAGCAAAAATTAGACGGAGATAATATTGAAGCTGCATTAGATTATTTAGTGAGCTTAGAAACGACTACTCATTTTTTGCTTTATCGAATTTGTCATGAGTTGTATTTTAATTTATTTAGTGGAAATACAGAAGAAGCAGTTCAAATAAAAAAATTGCTGATGAAATGTGGATATCAAGAATGTATGGAATATTGGCAAATTTAGTTGTGTATAGCACAACATAATGAATAAAAACTGAAAAAAGCTGTGATAATTATAAACAACAAATGATAAAAATAAATTTATTATTTGTGTAAATATTTCTAGATAGGAAAAGTGAGCTATGAAAAATAAAAAACTATTTGTGGCTACTTTTGTAGCATTATTGCTTTTCGTTGGTGGAGGAG
>CATLCE010000072.1:0-2239 GCA_949888035.1 Lactobacillus johnsonii
TGAACTTATCAAACTTATCAATATCAAGACGCATTCCATTACCGTATTGCTCAATTGCAATACCGCCTTCTCGTGGGAACATATTAAAGTAATTATCTAGAGTTTGATTAATATTCTCATATCCATTGGCTTTAAAATCATTAAAAATTGCTTTTGAAACATGGAAATACTTATCATCCCCATCAGTAAACGCAATATGTTCATAATGATCATCAAGAATTAACATTTTCCACGTAATACGATTGCGATCAATTTTATAATCGTAGTTAGCTCCTAAAATATTCTTTAGACGATCATAATAGCCATATTTCTTCAACAGATTTCCTAAGATTTCTTTCGTTAAGCTCAAATAATCTTCGATTAGATTTGCCTCTTCTTCACCTGTAAGATGTACTAAACGCTTATTGAGTTCAGAAACTACATAGCGATAAATATGGTCATTATTATCATTAATTAACATATTATAGTTAATTTCTTGTTGATTTGATGGAAGCCATGGGGCCTCAAAGGATAAGTAATATACACGCTTGGTAATTTCTTCAAGATTATTAATTTCTTTACTACCGGCATTATGGTTCATCGCAAAGATATTAACATTATGAATCCCTTTAATCGTATTAGACCATTGTTTAATTGCATTAAGAGCTACTTTACTGTGAAGAAAATTACTATTCAATTCATCGACAATCATCGGAGAAATAAAACGTTGAGAATGCAAATAATTGTCTAAAAATCTAACTGCTTTATCTGTTCTAGCACCATTACCGTCATTAATTTCAGTGTATTGCAAACTATGAGACTTGTCTCCAGTAAACTTTTTAAAATAGTCTCGTACCAATAAAGTTTTCCCCGTAGTTCCTCGGCCAATTAACACCATCGAAAGAGGAATCTGATCAGCACTTTTTGAAAAATTAGATTTACGATAAATTTCACGAATTTTCCAAATCATTGGAGCAGTCATCAGATAAATAAATGCAGAAAGTGCCTGGTGACTTTCATCTTTTACCTTATTCAATTTAAAGCTTTCAATAATTCTAACAAAAGTACGAACATCATCCTCACTAACTATGTCCGAATTAACTTCAAGCGAATGAAATAAATTAGTGTTGGTATCTTCAACAATAATATTATTATCTTGATAAGCCCAAACTGGTTTAGGATATAGAGTGCTAGCTTTTATTACACGGTTTTGAGATGGATCACTAAAGTCTTGATAGACAATTTTCTTAACTTCTTCACGGACCTTTTCTTCATTTCTTCGTTTATTGCCCTTTTCCGTAAAGAGTTGCTTAGCTACTTTTTGAACAGTCTCAGGATGGAGCTCATAAGTTTCTTCTCTTCTATCAGCATCTTTAGTAATCTTTACAATGTCATCCGGATTTACTTCAACAATATTTTGTTGAACTTTATCTACTACTTCATCTGCAATAATTGCAGTAATTTGCTTTTTAGTTTTACCATATAGATTATTGATAATTTTTCTATCTAAGTAATCAACACTATCTTCTTCGAAATTTTTCTTAAAAAGCTTTTGATGCTCTTCATAGATTTTTAAATCCTGTAAATCATTTTTCTTACCTTCATACATCCAAAGCATTTCATGATTCTGTTTTAAAGCTTTCTTAGTAAGATTCATTGAACCATTGAAAATAATGAAATCAGTATTATTTTCAATAATGAAATATTTACTATGAAAAAGTTTATCCTTAGTGAATCTTAAATTTAAAGTTTGATTTTCAATTCGATCTAAAAAGTTTGAATCCCGACTTAAAGACAATAGCTGCTTTACTTTATTAGAGACATTTAATAATTGATCTAAATTCTTACCAGTTTTCTGATCTTCCATCCCTAAAATTAGATCAATCTGTTTAAAGCGTGGCAAAAGCTCTTTCTCTATTATTTTAAAACTTCCAACAAAACTAACTCCCTTAAAAGAGTCATATCCTTCGACCAACTTAAAGAAATCTGGTTGTTTAAGCATTACATTATTCTTTAAATCATAAATTGTTAGCATATTTATCCCCTTTCTTTCTATTTTTTCGCACATACGTTCGCATTTTATTACGTAGAAATTATATCATAGTTTTTAAGACGAAAAAATAAACTAAGAATAACTTTCGCAAATTGCAATAATAAATTGAACACTTTTAGTTAAGCTGCTTGATAGATTAGATCTAATTCTCTTTCAAAGATTTCATCTGGTGTATGATAGGCCAGTATCTTTCTTGGCAAAGAATTG
>CATLCE010000073.1:0-2232 GCA_949888035.1 Lactobacillus johnsonii
ATGATTCAAGAAGTTTCTGAAGCTCCTTTGGTAATTGCAATTGATAAACTTCCTATTGAAATGGATAATATCAAAGTTTTAACTCCTGAAGAAGTTTCTGATAATCATCCAGAAATTGATCAAAGTAAGTTTGTAAGTGGGGATGACAATTTTTACATTATCTTTACCTCAGGAACAACAGGTAAGCCTAAGGGTGTACAAATTAGTCATGATAATCTGCTTAGTTTTGTAAATTGGGAGTTAAATGACTTTTCACTTCCAGAACATCCTAGCTTCTTAGCTCAAGCACCATATTCTTTTGACTTATCTGTAATGAGTTTATATCCTGCTTTAACTGCCGGTGGTAAGTTAGTAGTTTTACCGCATGATGTAACTGAAAATATCGGGCAGCTTTTCAAAACTTTACCTCAATTAAAATTCAATATTTGGGTTTCAACTCCATCATTTGTAGAAATGAGTTTCTTAGATCCTACTTTTGATGCTAAGCATCATCCTGAATTAACTCACTTCTTATTCTGTGGTGAAGAATTAAGTCATAAGACAGCTAAAATGCTTAAGATGAAATTTCCAGATAGCCATATCTTTAATACCTATGGCCCTACTGAAACAACTGTTGCTGTTACTCAGGTAGAAATTACTGATGAAATTTTAAATAAGTATGATCGCTTGCCAATTGGTGTTTCTAAAGATGACACAAAGATTTCAATTGATACTTCCAAGGGTGAAGAAGATAACCAAGGCGAAGTTGTTATTGAAGGTCCAAGTGTCTCTAAGGGATACTTAAATAATCCAGAAAAGACTGAGGCTGCTTTCTTTAAAGAAAGTGAACATGGAAGTTATCGTACTGGTGACTTAGGATTTTTAGATGGCGACATGCTTTTCTACCGTGGAAGAATTGATTTTCAGGTTAAGTTTAATGGTTATCGAATTGAACTTGAAGAAATTAACTTCTATCTTGCTAAGAATCCATTAGTGCGTTATGGCGTTGTTGCTCCAAAATACAATAAGGATCATAAAGTTCAACAACTAGTTGCTGTAGTAGAATTAGCAGACGGTGTACGTGAGAAGTATACTGATGCTGAACTAACTAAGAAATTACGCGAATCATTAAGTCAAGATATTATGCCATATATGCTTCCTCAACGCTTTATCTACCGTGATGAAATGCCAATCTCTCAAAACGGTAAAGTAGATATTAAACAAGTAATTAAGGAGGTAAATAACGCGTGATCAATATTCAACCCTATAGTAATCCGCGTTACTTTGTTATTCTTTTTATTGCGCTTTTGCCATTAATTATTGGTTTATATCATGGACGGCGTTTTAAAACATACGAAGCTTTCGTTTCCTTACTATTCTTGTTTTTAATGTTTAATGGTAAAGACTGGCTACAGGGAGTTCAATTAATTGGATACATCATTTTCCAATTTATAGTTACTTTTGCTTATCAAAAATATGTTAATTCTGGAAGGAATAAAACCTCTGTCTTTTGTTTAGCAGTTATCCTAGCAATTTTGCCACTAGCGGCAGTAAAGATTGCACCATTAGTACCAAATAAAACTGCTGATTTGATTGGATTTTTCGGAATTTCATATTTAACTTTCAAAACAGTACAAGTTATTATGGAACTTCGTGATAAAACAATTAAGAAAGTTGATCCAATTACTTATGCAAGGTTTTTACTTTTCTTCCCAACTATTTCATCAGGTCCTATTGACCGCTATCGAAGATTTAAAGAAGATTACGATAAAGCCCCTGAAAGAGATAAGTATATTGAAAATTTAAAGTTTGGTACAAGATATATTTTTCAAGGATTCTTATATAAATTTATTATTGGATATGTATTTGGTACCTTATGGCTTCCTCAATTAGCTAAAGATGCAATTTTTTATGGGCAAGCTAATGGGGGATTACGCTTATCTTGGGCTCTGCTTGGTTATATGTACTGCTACAGTATGTATTTATTCTTTGACTTTGCAGGATACTCCTTGTTTGCGGTAGGTACGTCATATTTTATGGGAATTAGAACTCCTATGAACTTTAATAAACCATTTATTTCTCAAAATATTAAAGATTTTTGGAATAGATGGCACATGACTCTATCTTTCTGGTTCCGTGATTTTATCTTTATGCGTTTTACATTCTTTGCAATGAAGCATAAATTGGTGAAAAATAGAATCAGATTATCGCAATTAGCATATTTTGTAGATTTCTTAATTATGGGTTTCTGGC
>CATLCE010000074.1:0-2192 GCA_949888035.1 Lactobacillus johnsonii
ACAAGCTCCAGTACAAAAGCAACAAACTACTCAAGTACAACAAGCAAAACCAGCTACTCCTGCAGCTTCACAACAAGCTTCTGCACAACCTGCACAAGCTCAAACTAAGCAAGCACCTGTAGCTTCTACACAACAAACTACTCAAGTACAAGCTCCAGTACAACAAAGAACTTACAGCTATGCTCCAGCACAAAAGCAAACTACTCAAGTAGCACAACCTGCTCAAACTCAAGCAACAACTAGCTACACTTCAAACGTATCTGGTTCTGAAGCAGCAGCTAAAGCTTGGATTGCAGGCCGTGAATCAGGTGGTTCATACTCAGCAAGAAATGGTCAATACATTGGTAAGTACCAATTATCAGCATCATACCTTGGTGGAGACTACTCAGCAGCAAACCAAGAACGTGTAGCAGATAACTACGTAAAATCACGTTACGGTTCATGGACTGGTGCTCAAAAGTTCTGGCAAACTAACGGCTGGTACTAAAATATCAACTGAATTATGCTTAAAAAGATCGCCAAAAGGCGATCTTTTTTATGCTCCTAATTAATTTTAAAAATAATAAATATTTTTTAGAGGATTTTGTTGACAGAGGTTCGTATTTATAATATGATATTAATCGTTGAGTGATTAAGTTCATTCAAATAGAACCAACAAGTAAAAGGCTTGAAGGATGGGTTATAGCCAAGTGGTAAGGCAATGGTTTTTGGTACCATCATGCGCTGGTTCGAATCCAGCTAACCCAATAGATTTGCCAGGTAAAACCTGGCTTTTTTTGTACATAAATTTGGATTGGAAGAGATCATAATGGAAACAAGGCATGGACGTAATTCTTTTTTTGATGGGGGCTTAATTTCTTTTATTGGTTGGCATATCTTAGGAACACTTATTACTGTTTGTACATTAGGGATTTGCTATCCTTGGGCTGTGTGCATGATTTATGGTTGGGAAATTAACCATACTGTAATTGAAGGACACAGGATGAAATTTACTGGAAGTGCCTTTGGATTATTTGGGAATTGGATTAAGTGGCTACTTTTAACTATTATTACAGTCGGCATTTATGGCTTTTGGGTAGGAATAAAAATTCGCGATTGGAAGGCAAAAAATACAATTTTTGTTAACTAATAGAAAAGACTAGAGATGATACAAAAAATGCACCATCTCTAGTCTTTTAATTTACAAAAAATTGTTTTTCATCAAATGGATATTTCATTCCCCAGAATCGGCAGCTCTAATAAAAGAAATTGAGTTGGCTAAAAAGAATAAAATTAAAATTATCGGTATTACTAATAATCCAGATTCTCCGATTGCCTTAAATAGTGATTATCATTTAAGGACCGGGGTAAGACAAACAGTTTTACAAAATCAATATTACTTCTCTCGTGTAGCAGCTTTTACAATTATTGAAGCCTTGTTTTTGTTACTTATTAAAAGAGATGAGAAGCGAATTGAAAAGATTAAGCAGCATGAAAAAATAGTTTCTAGTCAAAAGATATAAAATGAATTTAAAACTTAGGGCAAATGGATTATCCTTAAGGTGTAAGAATTTTTATAGAAAGTTTTATAGAAAGTAGGAATTACAATGAGAAATGTAGCCGTAATTGGTATGGGACATGTTGGTGCGACAGTTGCTTTTACTTTATTTACTCATGGAATTGTTGATAATTTATACTTATTAGATAAAAACCAAGCTAAAGCAGAGGCGGAATATAATGATTTGCGTGATACTTTAGCTAGGAATGATTATCATGTTAATGTGTTTCTAGGTGACTATAGCGATTTAAAGGATGTTGATATTATTGTAACTTCCTTTGGTAATATTGCTGCGACAGTTAAAACTGGAGATAGATTTGGTGAATTTGAAATTAATTCTAAGAATGCTAAGGAAGTAGGAGCTAAAATTAAAGAATCTGGCTTCAAGGGCATCCTAATTAATATTTCAAACCCATGTGACGCTATTTCAACGATCTTGCAAGAAACTACTGGTTTATCTAAAAAACAAGTTTTCGGAACTGGAACTTTCCTAGATACTGCTAGAATGCAAAGAATTGTTGGGGAAGCACTTAATGAAGATCCAAGAAATGTAGCAGGATTTGTTTTAGGTGAACATGGAGCATCCCAATTTACTGCTTGGTCAACTGTCTCAGTTAATGGTAAGTCGGCTAAAGAACTGTTCACAAAAGAACAA
>CATLCE010000075.1:0-2101 GCA_949888035.1 Lactobacillus johnsonii
AATCTGAATCCTGATAATTACTTAGTAATCTTAATTTTTCTGTTGTGGAATAACTAGAAACGAAAAACACCCCCTAGAATTGGCACTTTTATTATTTAAAGTGTCAACCCTAAAGGGTATTGTACGGCCTATTGCTTACCACTTTTATACAACTTAAAATGTTTTTTGAGTTCTATGAAGATCCTCCTAATAAAAAAATTAACAATCAGTAGTATACTACAAATTGTTAATCGTTAAAGCGTTTCCAAAATTGCTAAACGTTTGTCTTTTTATGAATAAAAAAATATTTATCAAATTAGTATCATGTATGCAAATAATTCATAATTTCTCCTATTATTTATTATTTACAAATAAATTTTATCATTGAACTTCAATAGTACCCTTAACTATTTTAATTAACGGCTTAAATATCTTCTTATCAAGCAGAATACTGCGTAAAAATTCTAAGCAGATGCCTATAACGTATATTCCTATCATTGCAATAATACCATTAAAGGCAATCATTGGACTTTGCCAGTATTCATTGCTATGAAAAATTACTTGACATAAATACTTATTAAACAATCCATTTACATTAATTAAATATACTGAAAAAGTAAATGAAGCTAATGTATTAATTAGTGGGTTGTACTTAATATTTAGTGAGGTAAAGAATTCAAATAAAGCAACTGCTCCACCTAACACAAAAATTGAGTTATAGTTCCATGCATTTTCAAAATATAAACTAAAAACCATCGTAATTCCTGACAGTACCACATAAACACAAAATGATTTCCACTTTGCAATTTTTGCTGTTTGAAACTTCCTAATATAGGCCCCAATTAAGTATAAGCACACAAAATTAACTATTCCATATCCGGCATCGTTTGAAGTAGTAGACGTATAAAATGTTGGCCAGATATAAAAGAAAAAGATAGCAATTATTAGTAATTTTTGATAATTTTTCTTACTTATTACCCTTATAACAGTATTTATATACGGAATCAAAAGATACAGAATGCTATAAATAATAACAAACCATTGGCTTATTGCTATTTTTACCATTTTCAAACAATTATGGACAGTAAATAACGCCGGATTAAGAACCAACATAGTAAAAAGAGATAAACTTAATCCCCAAAATATCATTAATAGAACTAACCGAGCAATTTTAGAAATGAATATTTTATTCTTATTATAGGAAAAATATCCGGTAATAAGAATAAAGACATTAACGGCTACAGAGCTTAAGGATTCTGTGAAATGGACAAAATAATATGAGAATGTTCCATTATGAATATTCGCTAATGCTCCTCCCATCGCACCATTATTATAATGCAGCACGATGATCATTAATATTAAAACTATTCTCAATAGTTCAATATTACTTTGGCGATTCTTGTTTTTTTTTATGCTTTCCAATTAAAAATCTCCCTTTCAATTTAAAATAATAAGGAGGCTAGTTCCCCAGTCTCCTTTATTTATCTTGTAATTTTAAATGATTTAGTATTCGCGCTTCTTATTACGAGCTAATCCCAATCCAAACATTGCTAAGATAACCCCTAGAGCAGTAGCAGCTATTGATGATTCATTCCCAGTTTGTGGTAATGTAGCGCCATTCGTTTCAGTTGATTGCAAATTATTGTTTACAGTAACATTTGCAGTATTTACAGCTTCATCTGTATTGTTATTAACAGTTACTTTTTTAGTAATAGCTGTTTGTTCATCATGAACACTTTGATCTGGAACAGTCTTAGGAGCATTTGTTACTACTAATTGTTCTTCACTGCCATCACTTACTACTTGCTTATTAGTAGTGGTTACATTTTCAGATTGAACCTTACTTACCACATCAGAAGAGTGATGTTCTTGTTGAGAAACTGTTGCTGCAGTTTCTGATTGGTCTTTTTGAGCTGCTTTTTCAGTAGCTTTCTTTGCAGCCTCATCCTTGGCTTTTTGAGCTGCTTCTTCGGCGGCCTTCTTTGCAGCTTCGTCCTTGGCTTTTTGAGCTGCTTCTTCGGCGGCCTTCTTTGCAGCTTCGTCCTTGGCTTTTTGAGCTGCTTCTTCAGCGGCTTTCTTTGTAGCCTCATCCTTGGCTTTTTGAGCTGCTTCTTCAGCGGCT
>CATLCE010000076.1:0-2031 GCA_949888035.1 Lactobacillus johnsonii
TATCAAACTCCTAAGATCGGAACTCGGGCAGCTATTTTTAAAGATAATAAAATGTTGCTGGTCCAAGAAAGTGATGGCTTATGGTCGATCCCTGGTGGCTGGTGTGAGGTAAATCTATCAGTTAAAGAGAACGTAATTAAGGAAATCAAAGAAGAAGCTGGCATTGATATTACAGTTGAAAAGCTAATTGCGATTCATGATAGTAATAAGCACTATAAAGGAATGTATCCTTATGGAATTAGTACAGTATTTTTCTTATGTAAGCCAACTGGTGGAACTTTTAAAGAAAATGATGAAACAATTGCAAGTGATTATTTTGCGTTAGATGATTTACCCGAGTTGAGTGAAGACAAGGGATCACGTGAGCAGGTAGAGATGTGTTTTAAGGCATATCAGGATCCATATTGGGAAGCGGAGTTTGAGTAGAAAGGGATAATTTTATGCAAAGAAAAGATGTTGAAACTGAAATAGGTAAAATTAATTTTGCATATCAAGAAGGAGAACCATTGCTTGTCTGTTTAAATGGTTTTGGTAGTTTTGATACGGCACAATCTTTTTTTAAGATAATAGATTCTTTACCCGAAAGCTATGGCATATTTGCTGCAGATTATTTGAATAGTGGTTTCAGCAGTAAATCTTTAAAAAGCTATACTATCGCCGATGAAGCTAATAAATTAGCAAGTATTATTAATAGCTTTAAAGCAAAAAGAGTTATTATTTTGGCTCATAGCATTGGCGGAGTTTATGCCATGCAGATGAAAGATAAAATAAATAATTTGAAGGCTTTTGTTGGGATTGAACCAACTACTAGAGAAATAATTTTGAATCCGCCTAAAGAATCAGCATATATTGAAAAAAGTAAGAACATGGATAAATTGGAAGAGCAAATTAGAGCTGATCTATCAAAAATACTTACTCCAGAAGAAAATAAGAATTTCTGGAATACTACAGAGCAAAATGTGCAGAAGTTCGATGAAAAAGATAATCAGAATGCACAAGCTGCTCTTGAAAATGATCCTTATTGGAAAGACGATACAAAGTTAGACAATGATATTTTAAGTGTATTAATTACTGAGAATTATCGTCAAAAAGAATATAAACGTTCTGAATATGCTTCAAAAAATTCTAAAGTTGTTTCACTAGGGACATATCACTATATTCATTTTGAATACCCGCGAGAGATTGCAAGGATAGTGAAGGATGTTGCCGAATTAGAATAGAAAAACTGAAAGATTGATAATTATGAAAAGGGGGCAGTCATTACTATGGATAAAACATGGAAAAAGATGTATCAATTAGCGCAAAGTGCACAAAATTATCGCCAAATTTCTGCACATATGGAAGCGGGAGGAGTAGCTGCAGCAGTCTTATCAACTACGGGAAAAATTTACGTGGGCGTCTGTATTGATACAGCTTGTACGTTAGGAATTTGTGCAGAGCGAAACGCCATTTTTAATATGATCACAAATGGAGAAAATGAAATTACTAGAGTTTTAGCAATAATGCCAAATGGTAAAACCGGTGCTCCATGTGGTGCATGTCGTGAATTTATTGTTCAGCTAATGGAGAAAGATTATCGTAATATTGAAATAATGGTGGATTATGAATCAGATAAAATAATGAAATTAAGTGAATTGACCCCAGAATGGTGGTTATAAACAGATAATGTTTCATTGTACAAATAAGTTACTGACCTAGCATAAAAATAAAGGGGTTGATGGTTATGAAATCAAAAAGTGTAAGCTTTAAAATTGCAGTTTTATTTTTAACTTTTACGGCAGTGTTTACACTATTCCGATCATCAATGTCAGGAATATTTTCATTATTCTATGCTAAAAATGGCATCCCGAATGCTAATATTAGTTCAATAAAATCATTTCAAAATATTGGTATCATGCTAGGGTTGCTACCAGCTGGATATTTAGCAGATAGAATTGGAAGGTTAAAGGTTCTAGCTTTATCTTCAATAGTTATTGCGAGTAGTTTTTTAATCCTAATTCTATTT
The DNA here is from genome assembly GCA_949888035.1 of Lactobacillus johnsonii. Taxonomy (GTDB): domain Bacteria; phylum Bacillota; class Bacilli; order Lactobacillales; family Lactobacillaceae; genus Lactobacillus; species Lactobacillus johnsonii_B. Next base: position 2,006 of record CATLCE010000076.1, read on the forward strand.
AGAAACTTTTTATTCTTTTCTTTAGC
>CATLCE010000077.1:0-1930 GCA_949888035.1 Lactobacillus johnsonii
CCAATACGTTCAAGTAAACGAATTACCATAAAGTAGCTTGAAGAAGCAACCGCTGCTTCTGGATCTTGCTTAATTCCAGAAATAATTAACTTACGAGCCTTTACATAATCCTCATCTACTTCATCATCTTTTTTAGCAACTTCACGAGCCAATTTTTCATCACCTTGTACATAGGCCTTTAAAACTTGGTCTAACATAAAGTTAACTTTCTTAGCCATTGATTTAATAATTGCTTCAACTTCTGGAATACGGGGATTTCCCTTTACTCGAATTGTTTCCCAAGCAATTGAATTAGCATTTTCACCAATTCGTTCTAAATCATTAGTAGCTTTTAAGATACTAATAACATTTCTAAAGTCACTAGCAACTGGTTGTTGAAGAGCCATCAATTTTAAGGTTCTTTTTTCAACTTTTGTAGCAGCACGTGACACTTTTTGATCATCTTTAACTAAGCTTTGAGCTAGTTTTTTATCATGTTCAACAAAAGCTTGTGTTGCTTCTTCAATCGCTTCACTAACATCAATACCCATTCCCATGAAACGAGTATTCAACTTACGTAATTCATCTAAAAAAACTTCATGCATCTTAAAAACTCCTTTATTAACCAAAACGTCCATTCAGATAATCACTAGTAATCTGCTTTTTCGGATTCATAAACATATCTGAGGTCTTACCATACTCAATTAAGTCCCCACTCATTAAGAAAGCAGTATAGTCGCTAATTCGAGAGGCTTGTTGTAAGTTGTGCGTTACCATGATAAAAGTAAAATCATGCTTTAATTCAAGAAGAGTCTCTTCAATCTCACTACTTGAAATTGGATCCAGAGCACTTGTAGGCTCATCAAGCAAAACTACTTTTGGACGAACCGCTAAAGCACGAGCAATACAAATTCTCTGTTGTTGTCCTCCAGAAAATGCTTGAGCGTTTCGATCTAAATTATCTTTAGTCTCTTTCCAAATTGCAGCTTGCTTTAAACTTTCTTCAACTCGCTGGTCGATCAATTCTTTATCTTTAATCCCAGCAATTCTAAGACCGTAAGCAATATTGTCATAAACAGAAAATGGAAAAGGACTTGGCTGCTGGAACACCATTCCAACATCTTTACGCAATTCTACCAAATCCATTTTAGGACCATAAATATTCTTATTTTCAAATTTAATCTCACCACTAATATGAATATTAGGTATGTCGTCATTCATTCTGTTCAAACAACGAAGAAAGGTTGATTTTCCGCATCCTGAAGGACCGATTAAGGCAGTAAGTTCTTTTTCTTCAAAGTCTAAGCTAATGCCGTGTAAAGCTTCAACATTTCCATAGCTTAGGTGAACATCTTTACTTGTAATAATATTTTCCACAGTAAACCCCTTATCCAAAACTTCCGCGAATGTAGTCTTCCGTAATTTCACCCTTAGGATTAGTAAAAATATTTTCTGTAGTGTCATACTCTAAAACATGACCTAAATGAAAGAAAGCTGTGTAATCACTAATACGACTAGCTTGTTGCATATTGTGCGTTACCATGATCATTGTATAATCAGTTCTTAATTGCTTAAGTGTATCCTCAAGTTTAGAAGTAGAAACAGGATCAAGAGCACTAGCAGGCTCATCAAGCAGCAAAATTTCAGGCTTCAATGCAAGAGCTCGCGCAATACATAAGCGCTGCTGTTGACCACCAGACATTGCCAATGCACTCTTATCTAACTTGTCCTTCACCTCATCCCATAAAGCAGCTGCTCTTAAACTTTCTTCTACAATTTGATCTAATTTTTGCTTATCATTTTCACCATTTGCTTTTAGAGCATAAGTAATATTTTCTCTAATTGATTTTGGAAATGGATTAGGCTTTTGGAAAACCATTCCAATATTTTTTCTTAACTGGTAAACGTTAATATTGTTTTTATTGATATCTAAGCCATGGTACCAAATTTC
>CATLCE010000078.1:0-1822 GCA_949888035.1 Lactobacillus johnsonii
CAATTAAAAAAGAAAAACATGAAATAAGAGCGACTCTGTGTTGAGAGTCGCTCTTATTGCTCTTGGTATAATTTTTTAACATCTTGGACGTCACTTGGTTGAATTGTATAAAAAGATCCTTGGGGATACATAACTGAAATCCCGTCTTTATGACCTAATCCTATTGCATGACCTAATTCATGTTCAACTGTATTCACAATCCGTCCGTTATTGTAGCCGTAGCTTGGGTTTAAAAGATAATATGAATTTAAGCGAACTGTTGCCTTAAGTAAATGTCCAGTTAATGAGTTGTATTGAGTATCGGTTAGTCCGGCTGCATTTGTTTCACCGTCATTCATTGACTTAATAATAATTTTGGCGTTATTTCTATCATTTGTGATTTTAAAATTAAAGGCACCTGTGTTATTCCAAACGTTAATTCCATCAAGCGCAGCTTGTTTTAGCGTTGGATCAGAAAGATCGATGTAGACAGTGGCTGTATTAGAGTCAAAAGTATGTCCTTTAGAATTATCTCCATCCTTATCATCATTTTGGATTTTTTCAGGTGAAATAAATTGTTGTACTTTTGCAGTTAGATATGGGAGGGGATTTCTAGTTCCAAATGTTTTTTCAATTTCTGGAGCAGCTTTTTGATAGGCGAACTCAAGCCCCACAAAAAGGAGGGCTAGAACTAGAATTGTTTTAAAAAATCGTTTCACTTTCTCATCTCGCAATGTAATTTTATTTAATTATAAAACTAATTATTTAAGAAAAGACTAAATAACAGTTGAGACTTTCTGAAAATTATAAATTCTTTTAGAAAGCGTATACATATGATAAAATAATATGCAACGTTTTTACTAATGCTAGAAATAGGTGACGTAATTTTGGTAAAAGAAACTGAACAACAAAAAGAGCAAAAGCATCTAGATGATGTTCTTGGCTTAATTAAGAAGAAAGAAAAAGAGCTTGATCATTCAATCGAACATGCACAAAATGAAGCTCAAAATATCAATTCACACTTTTTTGATGATGTGAAATTAGATTATGATGGCTACTCCACTTCAATGGATACTGCTTTGTCTATTCACCAGCAACAACAGATGTTAGCGGAAAGACAAAATGCCTGGCAACATTCAGCTAAGCAATTATCAACCTTGCAGCGTTTAGAAAAGAAGCCATATTTTGCAAGAGTTGATTTTCAAGAACCTAATGAAGAACCAGAAACTATTTATATTGGATTAGGTTCTTTTGCAGATAAAGAAGATCATTTTTTAATCTATGATTGGCGTGCACCAATATCTTCTATTTACTATGATGGAAAATTAGGAAAAGTATCATATAATGCACCAGATGGTGTGCAAACTGTTGATATGACTAAGAAGCGTCAATTTTTAATTAAAGATGGCAAGATTACTAATATGTTTGATACCAATGAATCCATTGGGGATCAAATGCTCTTAAATGTCTTGAATGAAAAATCATCTACACAGATGAAGTCAATTGTGACTACCATTCAACGTGAGCAAAATAAAATTATTAGAAATACTAGTGCTGATCTTTTATTTGTTCAAGGAGCTGCTGGTTCGGGTAAGACATCTGCCATTATGCAGCGTGTGGCCTACTTACTATATCGCTACCGTGGTAATTTGACTTCTAGCGATGTTATTATGTTCAGCCCAAATCAATTATTTAATGATTATGTTAAAAATGTTCTTCCGGAAATGGGAGAACAGAATATGGTTCAAATGACTTACTGGCAGTTTGTTTCTCGCCGTGTTCCCGGAATGAACGTTGAAAACTTATTTGAACAATTCGAAGATAATGAGCAAAACGATAAGAT
>CATLCE010000079.1:0-1736 GCA_949888035.1 Lactobacillus johnsonii
TATCCGCCTTTATTGGGAATACTATGATCAAATCCGACAATAACGTATCCTCCAAAAGAACCAAGGGAAACGTACTTTTTATTTGCCAGTCGCTCTGCAGCATATTGATTTGCAGCATTAAAAGTTATTTCATCACCTTTGAACCCGCCGGAATTCGTTTCATTCACAAATTGCCCGGGTGCAGGTAAAAATTCAAAGACATTCGTTGAATAAGCTGAGCTGGAGGTATTTGCTGCTCGATATCTTGATGACTGTGCTCCAGGCTCACATACAACTCTAATTTTTGATTCAACAGAAATTCCATTCTCCTCTTCTGTTACTACAACTGAAATAAGATACTCACCGTCCTTTTCAGGAGTAAATATTAATAATGGTTCAGTAGCTCCTTCTACAGCTTTGCCATTGACGGCCCACTGAAAAGCGGGATTGTCAAAGTATTCCAATTGAGGCTTTAAGAAAACAGAGCGACCTGCAAAAGTAAATTTGGTAGTTTCTTTTGCATTATAATACGGTTTTTGAAAAGAAACCGAATATGGCATATTTTCTACTACTTCAATCTCCAGCTCTTCTTCAGTAAGCCCATCTTCATTTGAAGCTCTAATAGTTATCGGATATGAACCTAAATTTTCTTCATTAAATATATAGGTTAGTTTATCCGACACAACAATTCCATTTCTTAACCATTCAATCTTGAAATCTCCTATATCTTGATTGGCGATCTCCGGTGCGAGAAGCAGGTCATGACCTTTTTGAACTTTAAGTCCTTTTGAGGGAATGAATAAATTAATGGCAGGTGGAAGTAAATCTTTTACTTCCACCTTAAGTTCTTCTGCGGCATATCCATTTTCATTATCAACTCGCAATGTGATAAATACATCACCCGCTTCTTCCCATGTATGAGAAAAAGCTTTTTGATTCGATACAAGTTTTCCGTCAATAGTCCAAGAGAATAAAGCATCATCCGCATTCCTATATGTAGGACTAATGCTTAATTCCTTACCCACCTTAACATTATAAACTCCACTCACATTATCAAGGATGATAATAGGTTTTAAAGTTCCATTATCAACAATTATATCATCTTTATTGCAAGAGCTTATAAAGGTGCAAAGTAAAACACATAAGGTTACACTTGGGATTCGCATTGTTTCTTTAAAATACAAATATGGTAAGCAACAATAGGATTAACCAAAGTTGCTTACCATAGTTAGATTATTCAATAGTAATATCATCAAGGCAAATATAGGCTGGAGTGTTCAGACCGTAGTCCCCCGTATCCGAACCAGAGAAGTTCAGTTTTACGGTTTTTACATTTGCCTGATTAATTGGCCAGTACGTCCAAGTGGTAACAGGATCTTGTTTTTTCCCGTTTCTGTAGTCTGCCAAAGTTTGAACATAGGTGGCCAACAGTTCACCATTTTCATTATAACATTCTAATTCAACTTGAAAATAGCCAATATAATTTCCATTACCATCAACTTGCTTTGATAAAGGTGTAGCTACACCAGAAGCGCCAAATTGATTGCCTTTCATTATCACTCCATATGTATAGGAAGAGTTACAAAACCACAGACCTTTTAGAGTTTTTTTTCGGATAAAAGAGAAAGAAGGCTTAGCCATCCACTGTGAATTGTAAAAATCCTGATACCCATATACAACTGCAAAGTTATTGCCACTATGACCTGCATTAACATTAGCTCCGTCAGTTGAAGTGGTGTTGTACACACTCATCTGAT
>CATLCE010000080.1:0-1667 GCA_949888035.1 Lactobacillus johnsonii
AAGCGGTGGCAAAGTAGTCAGAGCATTTTGGCTTGAGCAAAGCGAAAGCCAGCGCCTTGAGACGCCGGCTTTTATTATCGGCTTATAGCCGATGTGCAAACCACCCGTTTGACGGGTGGTTATGATTAAAAAAATAGGCAATCTAATAACGTAGGCTAAAAGCGAACATCATTGGATTGCCCAATAACTAGCATAATTTATTCACGTCGTAACATAATATGCCAGACAAAGAAGCCGACTCCGATAATTAAAGCCAACCATGCCCATAGTTGCAATGGAAGATAGATAGTACACGTTAACAAACCTAAAACCCAACTGATTAGCATCATCGATAATCCAGCAATATCGCCACCTAAACCATCAATACCACAAGTAGCGATATAGACAATTCCTGATGCCAGATATAATAGCGAAACAATTAATTCAGCTGTTCCGGCATAAATATGAATTGCAGGATTAGGATTCCCAAAACCTTTTACAATCGATTGAACAAATATAATAATGGCTAACACAATCATAATAATTCCTACAATAAGTTTTGTTATCTTCATTCTAAAGACCTCCTCAAGTCTTATTCTACCCGGATGATTAGAATTTATAAAGAATTACAGTTTTTCTATTTACAAATAGAGCAGGGGGAATAAAAAAGCAAACCAGAAATTATCTTCTGACTTGCTTGAATCCTATTTAGTTGTATTTTTTACTTTTTTCAAGGCTTCTAAAAATACTTCGTAAGGTTGCGCACCAGTGATTGAATACTTATTATTAATCACAAATAACGGTGCACTTGGCATTCCAATCATAAATGCGCGCCGTTCGTTTTTTCGAACCTCATCTTCATATTGATTAGATTCAAGAACTTTTTTAACATCAGCAACAGGTAGTCCAATTTCATTCATTGCAACAGTTAGAGCTTCATAGTCCGTGATTGATTCATTATCATTAAAATAAAGTTGATAAAGGCGTTTAACAGCCTTATTAAGTAATGCTTGGTCGTTTAAACTCTCAATGTATTTTATTAAGCGATGAGCAGCTAATGTATTAACAGGAATCGCATTTTCCATCTTAATTGGTAAATCAATATCGGCAGCAAGTTGATCAATTTTTTGTATTTGTGTAGCAGCTTCTTGCTTAGTTAGTTGATGAGTTTTTGCATAATATTCTGTCATTGATAGATCAGTTGTTGTTGACAACGTTGGATCTAGTTGAAATGACATAAATTTTAATGGTGTCTGATCGGCAATCTTTAATTCTTTAAGCGCCCGTTGTAATTGCGTAATTCCCATATAGCAATATGGGCACGCAATATCAGCCCAGTATTGAATTTCCATAGATGATCGCTCCTTATAAATATATATTAATTTAATCTAACCATAAAATAAGTGAAGTTGCTAGTAAATACGTAAAGAGGGAACAATTTATTTTAAAATTAACCTGTCATTAAAATTATAGTTTTAATGCGACCGGATTTAAAATTCCCCCCAGAATATTAATTTTTAGCTTTCTCAAAAGAATTTATTTAATGCTTATTTTTAACTTTCGCCGTTTGTAAAATTAAGTTAGAAAAAATAAAAAGCCATTTGTGATAGACTTTTGAGTATCCCTAATCAAAAGAAAGGCAATCACAAATGACCTATAAACATCTTACCACACGCGAATTAACTCTC
>CATLCE010000081.1:0-1625 GCA_949888035.1 Lactobacillus johnsonii
TGACAGCTTTATAATATTATCATCTTTTGCTCGCTTTGGCAAGCTTTTTTTGAACTTTTTTATTCGCTCTTTTCGCTTGCCTCAAACAGCATGTATTACTTTACAGGCTTTTTCACTTTTCGTCAACATGGTTTTGAATAAAAATATATATTGCGAATATTCATTTAATTAATAATTTAATTGTTCAGATTTATCATTTTTCATTCTTATTTTAATTGAGATTTAAGTCTTAAAATTCGGATATAAAAAAATTGTGTTAAGTATAATCACTTAACACAATTTTTAATTATTTTTTCAATTCTGGGGCATCTGTCTTGAAATCACTTTGAGTTGTCTTTTTGCCATTCTGATACCAGACACTATTCTTACTCTTCTTCTCAGCCTTTTTCAATCGTTTTAATGAATCAGATTTCTTATATGAATAATTTTTTCTCTTCACATATTCAAATCCATCTGGCTTATAGAAGCGCAAAAGATTTCCTGTAATTACTCGGTCTGATAAGGAGAGCTCGGTCGTTACTGTATTAGAAATGGATGCTAATTGGGCCTTTACTTTCTTGCTTGGATGAGTTATTCGCTTTCCTGATTGCGTGTAGTAATAACTTCCTTCTACTTTACTATATTTTGGAGTAATAAAGTCACCATTTCGCTGGGCAACAATCTGTGGAGCATTTTTAGCCAAAAGACTATGTCCAAACTGAATCATATTTTGGTCATTAATTCCTAATAAATTAAATAAGGTTGGTCTAACGTCAATCTCGCCACCATAGGTATGATTAATACCACCCTTAAGTCCAGGCATGTGGAACATTAATGGTACCCGTTGGAATTGGAGATTATCAAAATTATTAAAGCTATCTTTATCCAATAATTGGGCAGACGCCTTATGGTGATTTCCAGAAATTCCGTAGTGATCTCCATAAAGCATAATTAGAGTATTCTTCTCTAAACCAGATTTCTTCAGATAGCTCATCAATTCTCCAATTGCTTGATCAAGATAATGAGCAGTTTGAACATATCCATCTACTGTTTTATCACCCGTATCAGTTTTATCAATGGATTGATTTTTTTTATCTAAATCATATGGATAGTGGTTCGTTACCGTAATCATCTTTAAATAAAATGGCTGTGGTAAGTGCTCCATATATTTAATCGACTGATCAAAGAAAAGCTTATCTTTAATTCCATATCCTAAGTAATATCCTTTTTTATTTTGATAATAAGATAAAGGCATGAAATAATCGTAGCCAAAAGACTTATAAGCATTATCACGATTCCAGAATGAACCTGCCCCACCATGCATAACTGCACTAGTGTAGCCAGCCTTTTGACCTAGTATAGCTGGAGCACTTTCAAAAGTGTTAGATGTTCCATAACTTGACATAGCAGATCCTGATTGTAAACCAAAAATAGAGTTTTCTAGCATCATTTCAGCATCGGAAGTCTTACCCTGTCCTACTTGATTAAAGAAATTATCAAAACTAATAGTATCGTTAGCATGATATAACTTATTCAAGTTAGGGGTAACTTCTTTTCCATGCCACTTATAATCAATTAAAAATTGCTGGAAACTCTCTAAGTGGATTACCAATACATTCTTATTCTTTGCCACGCCATAATATTCC
>CATLCE010000082.1:0-1620 GCA_949888035.1 Lactobacillus johnsonii
ATGACGACTACTACATTGATCATCAAGGAGTTCGTTTTAGTTTTTATCGCTACAGTAAATCCACTGATAAGTATGGCTTTAAGCGCGACTTTAAAATCTATCGTGCTGATAAACATCAACTATCAGTCAAATTAGATGAGTTAGCAAAAACACCAGGTGGTCGGCAACGCTATATGCAGGTTAACCCAACCTGGAATTATTATAAAGCTAAAGTTAAAGATGCCCTCTCAAGTGACGAAGGCAAGGCAATTTATCGTCGACGGAAGTTCGACGTTGAGCCAGTCTTTGGTCACATGAAGAGGAATTTTGGCATACGCCGAACCCATCTCCGTGGCCAATGGGCTGTGGAAAATGACATGGGGCTAGCCCTGATGGCATTAAATCTAACGAAATTTAGCCAATCAATTAGTCGATTGGAGACTAATTTCATAAATAATTTAAAATCCGAACTACGATTTTTGATCGGTGCAAAAATCGTAGTTCGGATTTTGCTGTTTGAGAACCAAAAATTAATAGTTAATTCCCGGCCTCGGAAGTTACTGTTCCAGAATTAAACGGGCATATTAACGCACATGATTTCTGGGTAGGATTTGGTGCCGGTGTTTCAACTATGGCTGCTGGAGCCGCAGTTGCAGGTGCAATGACTTAAAACTCTAAATTAGGTATTACATTTTGGGATAGGTAAGAACCTATCCTTTTTATGAAACTTTATTTAGGAGGTTTTTCTTTTGCGCAACTTGTTTTCACAATATATTTTATGCCAAGCCGCAAAATTTCGTGGTAATAAATTGAACATGAGTAACTTAGGTTTTATTGTTTCTGTTGGTGGTACATGGCTACTAAAATATTTTCACTAACTCTCACGGTACTCTAAATATTATATATTTTCTCAAAAGCTAATATAATGATCTCACTGAAGCAATATATAATATTGAAGAGTTCTACTATGAATCATCTTAAATATTTTCGTAAAAAACAAGGAATTACACAAGCGTATTTAGCTCAACAAGTTGGAGTAGTTCGACAAACTATTAGTTTGATTGAAAATAATAAATATAATCCTTCGTTAGAGCTCTGTATTAATTTAGCGATGTCTTTAAATACAGATTTGAATTCTCTTTTTTGGGTAGAAGAAAAATAACTTTTAACTATCTTAAGGGTCCATTTCTATAAAAATACTCCCTAAAGAATATTGATATAGCAAGAGGCTGTGACATAAGTTTCTTAATTAAGAAGAGCCGTTTGAAAATTGCAAAATTTTCGAATGGCTCTTTTCCTTTTGGCTTTCTTAAGACCACGTACTGTGAATCTCGTAAAAACCAAATAAGCCTTCAAATTCCCAAAAATGGTTTCAACATCGTACTTATGATATTAATCGGAACTGGCTTTTATATGGTGATGCTGAATTTGTTTTAATGAAGATAAGAAGCTAGATTATGATTCGTGTAAATTAAGAGTCATAGTTTAGCTTTTATAGTTATGATATTCTTGGAGGCAGATTGCAAGAAATAACTTGAACGAATTTAGTGACGTAGATTAAGCAAGAAGATCTCGATTGGTGTATGCCAATTAAGACATTTAAGTGGCCGTGAATTCAGATACCAATTGATTTGAACCAGT